>NZ_FOZZ01000006.1 GCF_900116225.1 Sphingobacterium wenxiniae | reverse complement strand
GAAGAAATTCCACTGTCAGATATTGAGGCGTTTATAAACGAAAAAGTTCAAAATGGGAAAATTAGTGTTTCCTATCAAAAAGGATTAGTGGGCGCAATCAAGAAGATGTACGAACTGATATTGGACAAAAAAATCCAACTGGATTACTTATACCCGAAACGCTCCTTTTCTAAATTACCTAAATTCTTTTCAAAAGAAGAAGTAAGAAATATTCTCGATAACACTCAAAATCTAAAACACAAGGCTATTCTGATGACAATCTATAGTTGTGGACTACGTCTTAGCGAACTGTTGAATCTCAAAATCAAAGACATAAAATCTTCAGATGGAATTATCAGAATCCATCAAAGCAAAGGTAATAAAGATCGGATTGTATCATTACCAGACAAATTGCTGGCGACTTTGAGACATTATTATCAAGCATTCAAGCCAAAGGAGTACCTCTTCGAAGGTGAGAAGGGTGGCAAGTATAGCGAACGAAGTGTACAGTTGATTCTGAAAAAAGCATTGGTCAAAGCAAATGTTCAGTCGGAAGGCTCTGTACATACATTGCGACATTCTTATGCCACACATTTAATCCAATCAGGTATCGATATCCGAATTGTAAAAGAGTTATTGGGTCATGAAAATATAAAAACGACTATGATCTACACTCATATCACTGACATAGACAAGCAAAAGATTCCTAGCCCTCTTGATTTTTTATAAGAATAAGATGAACTTTTCACGCTCTATAGAAACAAGCATTATGCTCCAATCATTCTTTAAGAAGGGTTATTCTTCTAGCTTAACTTAACTTTGCTTAGGTTATTGAATAATCAATATTCAGATATAATTTGTCCGAAATATGTCCGAAAATAGAAAAAGCCACTGATTATCAGTGGCTTTTGTCGGGGTGGCAGGATTCGAACCTACGACCTCCACATCCCAAATGTGGCGCGATACCGGGCTACGCTACACCCCGAAAAGGTATCACCTTTGTTTTGTGTGGCACAAATATAGAAATGTTTTTTTATTTATCACAACCTAAATACACAATAAACACATAAGTAATTGATTTATTGAAAAATAATTTATCACCACACCTTCACCCTGTTTAAATCAAACCGTACTTCCAGAGAATAAAAACCTATTATCCTAATAATTTCCGATTGTTAAACATTAATTTCCGATTATTAACATAAAGTCTGTAGATTAATATTACCTTTGAATTGTTGTTTTTATTCATTCTAAATAAAAATAATCATTATCTCTTCTCAATAATCGAATTGTCGCAAAAGCCTTTTTGCGGCAATTTTTTTTATTACCGCCTCTAAATTATCCTATATCTCATGTACAAGATTTGATTGACAACTGTAAGCCGCTTCTCTATTCCACTTGTTGATAATGTTCACGACTCAGTTATTGATGTATGTATTTAACTATGTGATCAATATTTAATGAATAAAAAAACGCATGGCTTAAACTGAAATTAGGATGCTTTTTACTTCTGAATGCACAAAGAATTGCACAAGTAAAGATGAGTTTATCTTGCTAACGTTATACAAGAGAACTCCCTACATATACATATTACCGAACCGCATGAACAACTCAACAGACACAACTGTTTTCCATAACATGAGAATATATCTATGCTTTCCGTATAAGATCATATTCACGGACTCAACTGTTTATTGCACAGTGTAGACAATCCTTTTCGTGATGTACATATTCTAAACAAGAGATACAATAGACTTTATGATAACTTACACACTCATACAGTTAGAGTAATGTGTCTTAGTTGTTTTGCTACGTAACATGCCTTTAGCGAAATATAAATTTCTTTAAAAGAACACTATCTTCATTTTAAATCAAACAAACAAATACAACTTGTAGACTGTTCCTATACAAAAGACAATAGACATAATCGTTCTGCACATAACGTGCATGCAAAATCACTATGACAACAGCAAAATTCCAATGCACTATGCAAAAAAGACAAATATCATCAAGAAAAAGAGCATTGCACGAATCTAAAACACAACAGTCCCATTGTTAATTCCTTTTGACTTTGCTTTAATGTATGTTGTCTTTATAACTATGTATGTCGTCATTGTTTCCATGTTACGTAGGATTTTTTCAACCGTAAACCACAATGCACAACGGATTATCTTCAAATATGTCTACGGTCATATTTTATATCTGCAAACTTGAGTAACTTTACATGAAATAATGGGCTGCTAAAGCTACTCAGAGGTAAAACAGGATATTATGGAAAAACAGGATATTAAGAATCTGGACGATATAAAGAGATTGGTGAACACCTTTTACGGGACGGTACAGCAAGACGATTTGATTGGCCCGATCTTTAACGAGAAACTGGAAGGGCACTGGCCGAAGCATTTGGAGAAGATGTACACCTTTTGGCAAACCATACTGCTGGACGAGTACACCTACCAAGGTCGCCCCTTTCCTCCCCATGCCCAATTACCTATCCATCAGGAACACTTCGAACGTTGGCTTCAATTGTTTGACGCTACAGTAGATTCCCTTTTCGAGGGCCCAATTGCGGACGAAGCCAAATCAAGAGGCCATAAAATGGCTGCTCTTTTCCAAATAAAACTGGAGCACATCCGCCAATCACCTTTCAAGCCATTATTGTAATTTGTCAATCTGTTGATCCACCAAATAAAGTAAGGATGCTATAGCAGCGACTCCTGATTGCAACTCTCGACGATCTACTGCTTCAAATACATCTTTAGCTGTATGATGGAGGTCGAAATAACGATGCGGATCCGAGCGGAAATTGAACATCACCGTATTCGGAAAATGTCTTCCCCAAACGCCGGAATCCACTCCTGGACTGCCCTTCAAGAATCGGGACACCCAGAATTTTTCTTCGAACAAGGGTTTCCATTGCTGCTGTATCCAGGCGACATGTTCCGCAGAAGCTTTAATATCAAAGCCCCGAGGTGCGAAGCCGCCTAAATCACTCTCTATAGCTGCAATAATTTTCTCATTTTTCTCTTTAGCGATTTCGCCATACTTTAACGAACCATTGACACCATTCTCTTCGTTCATATAAAATACAAGTCTTATCGTATGCCGAGGCCTGTAACCTAACTGCATCAATGTCCTTATCGCGTCCAGCGTCCCCATCGTGCCGGTACCGTTATCATGCGCGCCCTCACCCACATCCCAGGAATCAATATGCCCGCCGATGGTAATAATCTCATCAGGTTTTTCTGTTCCACGCCATTCCGCAATTACGTTATGGCTGTGAACAATACCTTTCCATGATGAAGTGTTTTTCAGAAATAAACGTGTCTTCGGATTTTCCTTCAAAATATCGGAAAGCCTATTGCCACCCACAGCAGAAATCGCCAACGCAGGGATACTATCGATCCCTTCCACGTAACGTGTCCCACCCGTATGCGGATAATCGTCAATAGCAGATGATGAAAGCGAACGGAATAAATAAGCTATCCCTCCCAATTTGGCAACTTCTACAGGACCACGGCTGCGCTGTCCACTATTCAGTCCGTAAGCAACGTCCGTTTCCACGAGCGATTCTTCCCACGGTTTGTTTACAAAGACAATCTTCCCATATACCTCTTCGCCGTGTTTCCGCAAATCACTCAAAAGCTCCACTTCAAGCACCTCGGCTTCGATTCCTTCGGCAGGCGTAGCAACTGACCCTCCTAAAGCAAGAACATTCAGCTTTTCATTTGTTCCGACAACTACTGCTCTTTCAGCCTCGCCTCTATCCCAGTGTCTAACATCCACATCTTGAAGATATACTTTATCGAAAGATAATTTTTCCATTAAACTTTTAGACCAGAGGACAGCCTCTTCCGCTTTTGGCGAACCAGCAATCCGATGCCCAATCTCTTTGGTAAGATAGCGTAGATTATCATAAGCCTGTCCGTTATAAAAAGATTCATGGTAAATCTTACTTAACATGGCGGAATCCTGCTGTGCATATAGCGGAGCGCTCAAACTAACCGCTACAACAAGCGCTGAAAGAATATTCTTCATTTTAAATTGGTGCTTAGAAAAGCTAAATTTATGTATTATTTTTGGAAAATGGCAAGAGAATTACCCCGTCCTCCGAAAGAAGTAGACTTACACGCTGATGCTTTTATCCACCAATTGGATGAATACGAAGCTGACGAGCTTTTGGCCGAATCCATCGATTTGCTCCGTGAGATGCTTGATGCCGCAATTTATTGGGACTACCCGGAGATCCGTTTCATTCATGGCAAGGGAAAAGGCATATTACGCAAGGCCGTATACGAAGAATTGGCCTATTACAAAAGAAGTGGTGCGATAGCGAATTATCACCCGTCATATCGCAACGAGGATGTAGTTGTCGTTGTGATTGGTTTATAATAATCATACAGCTTTATTTCTGTCTTTCTCTTTCCACGGCTTCTAAGAATAATTTCATCGCCGCATTATTGAGATTCGCATTCCAGATCAGCCATAGCGTAGTGCGTTGCGGAATATCGACCAAGTCAATAAACTTTACATTCGTTGTGTAACCCTTCTGGAGCGACGCAGGAACAATGGCGATGCCCAACCCCTGTTCCACCAGATTGAAAATGGATAAGGCATTCACCGTACGCAACGCGACATTCGGTTCAAATCCTGCATCTTTAAAGATACTCATGACCAGGTCAAAATAGGAATGGCTATAATCTTTTGAAAAAAGGATAAACGGCTCTTGGCGTAAGTCATACAACGACAAGCTATCCGCCTTAAAATTCTCGGGGACAACCAGCGAAAAATGTTCCTGTCGTACCGGAATTCCTTGAAGTCCTTTCGGAACATAATCAATGCGCACAAATCCAAAATCCAGTTCCTCCTTAAGCAGTTTCGCCACCTGCATTTCATTCGGAAGTTCTTGCAGATCAATCTCCATCAATGGATATTCCTGTTGCAACGTAATCAGTAACTGCGCCAACACCGATTGTACTGCCGAACCAATAAACCCAACCCGTAACTCCGACACATGATGTTCGCCCATAAAACGCAGTTCGCGTTCAACTTTATCGAGTCGCGAAAACAGATCGTCTACTTCCTTTTTTAAATAGCTACCAGCATGTGTCAAACGCACGTATCTTTTCCCGCGTTCCAATAAAGCCACTTGATAGATTTCCTCCATCTGTTTAATCTGCCGACTAAGACCAGGCTGTGAAATAAACAAGCGTTCAGCAGCTTTCCTAAAGTGCAATTCCTCTGCTAATATCTTAAAATAATAGAGATGTCTTAATTCAATTTGATAACCCATTGTAATCAATCATTAACAATAATGGTATTTATAATTATTAAATATAGCCCTTAAATTTGGAATAACAACAAGAAACAAGATGAAAGACTTCCAATACGGCATACAACATTTAACCAGCTCCATAGCTATGCAAATAGCCAAAGGGACATGCAGAGGTTCGCTATTAGACGAGACGCGTGAGGCCATCGAAAGGAGCGCCCGATACGTACAGCAGATTGTCGATGCAGAAAAGGTCGTTTACGGGATCAATACCGGGTTTGGCCCACTTTGCACCACATTAATCAATCGGGCTGACACCAAAAAATTACAGGAAAACATTCTCAAAAGCCATGCGGTAGGTGTCGGTGATCCCATAGATAAAGAATTATCCAAATTGATGCTTATCCTCAAAGTACATGCGTTAGCACAGGGTTTTTCAGGGATACAGTGGACCACCATAGAACGTATATGCTGGCATATTGACAACGATATTATCCCAGTTGTGCCTAAACAAGGCTCTGTTGGTGCATCAGGTGATCTGGCACCCCTGTCCCATCTTTTCCTGCCGCTGATCGGACTGGGAAAAGTCTGGTATAAAGGCAATATTACCACCGCGGAAGAAGTATTGTCGCATTATGGATTATCGCCAATCACCTTGGGTGCAAAAGAAGGACTGGCTTTGATCAACGGCACACAGTTTATGGCAGCGCATGCTGTAAAAGCCGTGATTGAGATGGAAAATTTATTGTCAAATGCTGATTTGATTGCTTCGTTGATGCTGGAAGGTCTAAACGGCTCTATCAAACCGTTCTTTACAGAACTCCACCAACTGCGCCCACACAAAGGCAATCAATTCGTCGCCAGCACAATTTACAATGTACTCCAAGGTTCAGAAATCCTCATTTCCCATAAAAATTGCTCCCGCGTACAAGATCCGTACTCCCTACGTTGTATCCCACAGATACATGGTGCATCTCGCAACGCTTGGCTACACCTAAAAGACACGATAGAAACCGAAATCAACGCGGTGACCGATAACCCGATTATCATTAACGAAGAGCTAACCATTAGCGGAGGTAGCTTTCATGGACAGCCAATAGCACTACCGATAGATTATGCCACCTTGGCTATTTCCGAAATCGGCAATGTATCGGATCGCCGGGTATATTTGTCCTTAGAGGGCGATACACCGAACGTTCCGAAATTACTTCTCCGTGAAACAGGGCTAAACTCTGGTTTCATGATCCTGCAATACACCACCGCTGCACTGGCGAGTGAGAACAAGGGCCTATGCTTCCCTGCCAGTGCGGATAGTATTCCAACCTCTTTGGGACAGGAAGACCATGTAAGCATGGGATCGATAGGCGGACGAAAACTTTTACAGGTTATCGAGCATGTACGCAAAATCCTCAGTATTGAACTTATCTGCGCAGCACAGGCATTCGATTTTCATCGTCCACTAAAGTCGTCGTCGATATTAGAAGCGGTGCATCAAGAGATTCGTTCCGTCATACCCCATATTACGGCGGATCAACCCATGGAACAGATCTTACTTTCTGCCGAAGATTTAGTCGCTTCGGGAAGGTTAGTACAAATAGCCGAGCAAACCGCATCGGCACACAATCTGTCTTATTACGGTAAGTATGCGGATCTTTTTAAAGTATTTTAGAGCCTGTCTAACATGTATTGTTTTTATCGCGCTTCGACAAGCTCAGCGTGACAAAAAGAAAAAAATATCAAGTATTTAATTTAGTACATGAAAAAACTGAATAAGTCATAAAAAAACGCGTCATTGCGAGGAAGTATGACGAAGCAATCTGCGTTTTTAATGTCATCAGATTGCTTCGTTACCTCGCAAGGACGATGACATTATTTTTTGTCATGTACCGTAAGTATTTAATTCTATTTTTAAATAGGACACGCTAAATAACAACGATGATGAAAAAGAAACTTATAGGGCCATTCAAACAAATATTATCCCTGACAGACCTTCCATTAAAAGGTTCGTTAACAGATAGTGCCCTAAACATAATTACGGAATCGGGCATATTAGTTGAAGGAGAAACCATCACCGCAATCGGAAATTTTGCACAGCTGCGGGATCAACAATCTTCCGATGTTGAAATCCTTCAATTAGCAGGTCATTGGATCTGTACGCCCGGATATGTCGATTGCCATACCCACATTGCTTTCGGAGGAAATAGAGCCAACGATTTTGCCCTTCGCAATGCCGGAGCAAGCTATCTGGATATTGCCGAGGCAGGAGGAGGTATTTGGAGTACAGTGCGCCACACCCGTCAGGCTACCGAGGACGAACTCGTGGATGCTATCATCAACCGTGTCCAAGCATTGCTTGCACAAGGCATCACCACTATCGAGGTAAAAAGTGGCTATGGGCTTTCGGTTGCAGAAGAACTGAAAATGCTACGCGCCATAAAAACTGCACAGCAACACGTAGCAGTCGATCTAATTCCAACTTGCTTAGCGGCACATATGAAACCCAAAGACTATAACGGAGATGCCGCAAGCTATCTTCAGGAAATCGCTACACAGCTCTTCCCGATATTGCGAACAGAAAAGCTATCCAATAGAATTGATGCTTTTGTCGAGCAAAGCGCTTTTTCAGCTGCGGAAATAAAACCCTACTTTGAAACCGCCAGATCCATGGGTTTTGACATCACGGTACACGCGGATCAGTTCTCCACTTCGGGTTCTGCTGTAGCGGTCGAATATCAAGCAGTAAGTGCGGATCACCTGGAAGCGTCAACCGAACAGGAGATCGCGCTATTGGCCGCATCGGATACCGTAGCCGTAGCGCTTCCCGGTGCATCACTTGGCTTAGGCTGCGGGTATACACCCGCGCGACGCTTATTGGATAAAGGCGCTTCGCTGGCCATAGCCACCGACTGGAACCCTGGTTCTGCACCTATGGGGCAATTGATGACGCAAGCAGCCGTTCTTGCCGCCGCTGAGAAATTGACGAACGCAGAAGTATTTGCCGCACTCACTTTCCGCGCAGCAAAAGCACTTAACCTGACCGATCGCGGCAGGTTAGCCGTCGGAGAACTGGCTGATTTCAGCCTGTACAGAACCGACAACTATCAAAATATCCCTTACCTGCAAGGTTCGTTGCAGCCTGAGCAAGTATGGAAAAAAGGAAAACAAATCTTCACGAAAGGAGCTTAACATGACATTCCAAGAAGAAATACAACAGGGAATCCCGGCGACATTGCCGCCTCCTGCAAAATATGACGAAACCGTCAGCCATGCACCGCGCCGAAAAGACATATTAACACCCAGTGAAAAACGGCTGGCTCTTCAAAATGCATTACGTTATTTCCCTGCCGCATGGCATGCGGAATTAGCGAAAGAGTTTCTATACGAACTGCAGACCTACGGACGTATTTATATGTATCGTTTTCGTCCACGGTATCCCATGCATGCCCGTCCGATCAGTGTATATCCGGCACAGTGCCAACAGGCCGCCGCTATCATGCTGATGATACAAAACAACCTTGATCCTGCCGTAGCACAACATCCGCATGAGCTGATTACTTACGGCGGAAACGGTGCGGTATTCCAAAATTGGGCGCAGTATCTTTTAACAATGCAATACTTGTCCCAGATGACAGACACGCAGACATTGCATCTGTACAGTGGGCATCCTATGGGGTTGTTTCCTTCCTCCAAAGACGCCCCACGTGTGGTGGTTACGAATGGCATGATGATACCGAACTACTCCCAACCCGATGATTGGGAGCGGTTTAATGCATTAGGGGTTACACAATACGGACAGATGACCGCAGGTTCTTATATGTATATTGGGCCACAAGGCATCGTCCACGGGACAACCATTACCGTTATGAATGCTTTTCGCAAAAAGTTAGCTCCGCAGGACAATATCCGCGGCAAGGTATTTCTAACTTCCGGCTTAGGAGGAATGAGCGGAGCGCAACCAAAGGCAGGCAATATCGCCGGATGTATTACCGTCTGTGCGGAAGTCAACCCTTCCGCAGCACGGAAACGCCACAGTCAAGGCTGGGTTGACCTGTTGATCGATGACATGCCTGAACTTATTGCCCGGGTAAAACAAGCCGTCAAAAATCAGGAAGTTACTTCTATCGCTTATATAGGGAATATTGTAGATGTATGGGAAAGCTTTTACGACCACGACATCTTCGTGACGGTGGGTTCTGATCAAACTTCCCTGCATAATCCTTGGGCAGGGGGCTATTATCCCGTAGGATTAAGCTTTGAAACTGCTGTAAAACAAATGGCAGAACAGCCCGAACAATTCAAACAAGCCGTTCAACAGTCGCTTATCCGCCATATAGCAGCCATTAATCGGCATGTTGCACGTGGCACTTACTTTTTTGATTACGGCAACGCCTTCCTTCTGGAGAGTAGTCGAGCAGGTGCAGATGTCATGGCGGCAGATGGCATCAACTTCCGCTATCCCTCCTATGTACAAGACATCTTAGGCCCTATGTGTTTCGATTATGGGTTTGGCCCTTTTCGATGGGTCTGTACTTCAGGCGAAGCACAGGACTTACAAACAACCGATATGCTTGCACTACAGGTCTTGCAAGAACTCAAACAAGATGCTTATACGGATATTCAGCAGCAATTGGCTGATAATATACAGTGGATTGAACAAGCCGAACAAAACAGGCTCGTAGTCGGTTCGCAGGCACGCATCCTCTATGCGGATACTATTGGACGTATTCGGATAGCAAAGGCTTTTAACGCGGCTATCCGCGAAGCAAAAATAAGTGCCCCGATTGTGTTGGGAAGGGATCATCACGATGTGAGCGGAACCGACTCACCTTATCGCGAAACCAGCAACATATACGACGGAAGTCGTTATACCGCCGATATGGCCATACACAATGTTATCGGTGACAGTTTTCGCGGGGCAACATGGGTGTCCATACACAATGGAGGTGGTGTGGGTTGGGGCGAAGTGATTAATGGAGGTTTCGGCCTGGTGCTGGATGGCAGTGAAGATGCTGACCGTAAATTGGAAAACATGCTATTCTATGATGTAAACAACGGTATTGCACGACGGGCATGGGCACGCAATAAAGAGGCGCGAAAAGCCATAGAGGTGGAATTGAACCGGACGAAATCATTACAGGTCACCTTGGCAAATGAAGTTGATAATCAACTATTAGATCAGCTATTCGAATAAACATGCACGCACAATTTCAACAATATTATATACCTGCCTGTACAACAGATTGGTCTGGCCGGGTAGATGGGGAAAGCGGGGAACATCTCCGTTGGCATCAGATTATATCTTGTATTGACCTAAGGGAAACCAATAGTTTAGACGGAGCTTTTGTACTATTGGGCTTTCCATGCGACGAGGGTGTACAACGTAATTTAGGTAGAACGGGAGCCGCAGAGGCTCCGGTGGTACTTCGCAAAATATGCGCAAACCTACCATTGCAAGGTGATAACAATCGAAGATTGATAGATGCAGGGAATATTATTTGTGAAGACGAACAACTCGAAGAAGCACAGCAAGCTTTGGGTGTCGCCGTTTCATTGATTCTAAAACATGGCGGACTCCCGATTATACTGGGAGGAGGTCATGAGGTGACGTATGGTCACTATTTGGGCCTACGTGAAGCGTACAATGGCAAAATAGGCATCATCAACTTTGATGCGCACTTTGATATTCGCCAGTCCAAAGAAAACCAGGCAACCTCGGGAACAGGATTCTATCAGATTGCCCAAATGGAAGAATACCTCCATTACCTTCCTATAGGTATTCAACGTATCAGCAATACAGAGGCGCTCTTCCAAACCATGCAACAGAAACAGTGCACATGGATAGAAGCGCAGGATTTTAATCGTGAAAATCGTCAACAGATAATCGAAGAAATAGACATGTTCTTAGCACAGATTGACCACTTATACATGACGATAGACATGGATGTTTTCGCATCCGTCTATGCTCCGGGCGTCAGTGCGCCAGCCTATAATGGTATCGTTCCAGACAATTTTTTCTTACATATTTTCGAAAAGCTCATCCGTTCACCCAAATACCGAAGTATCGATTTCGCCGAACTAAACCCACGATACGACATCGATAACCGTACTGCTCGATTAGTTGCGGATTTGGTGTTTAGGGTGGTTGGTAAATAGTATAGGAATAATGTAAATATCCTTAAAAAAGTGTGTCTTCGTCGATATAGAATTGGTTATCTCCTCTATTAACAAATCGCCCGAAGTTATAGGCGCTTCGGGCGATCTGTGTATTAAAGAGTCTCTTTCAACCAACCGAAAAACTCCCGTTGCCACACTTGGGCATTATGTCCCGATAAAACCCAGTGGTTTTCTTCGGGAAGATAAACCAAACGGCTCTTGATATTCTTTAATTGCGCGGCTTGAAATGCTGCCAACCCTTGCCCGATAGGCACACGAAAATCTTTCCCACCTTGAATCACCATAATTGGCGTATTCCACTTGTCGATGTGCTTAATAGGATTAAAGTCGGTATACGTCTTACTATTTTTTTTATCCCAATATGGGCCACCTAAATCGTAATTTGCGAAAAATAGCTCTTCGGTCGTACCATACCAAGAAGTCATATCAAACAGACCGCAGTGCGAAATAAATGTTTTGAAACGACCTTCATGTACACCTGCTAACATAAATACAGAATAACCGCCATAGCTGGCTCCCACTGCCCCAATCCGTTCTTTATCAACATAGGATTCTTTTGCCAAGTCATCAATAGCCGAAAGGTAATCACGGATAGCCTGTCCACCCCAGTCTTTGGAGATATCTTCGTTCCATTTCACTCCCCATCCCGGCATACCTCGGCGGTTAGGCAAGATGACAATATAGCCTTGTGAGGCCATCAGCTGAAAATTCCAACGATAGGAATAACCTAATGTGGTAGCAGATTGTGGCCCCCCCTGACAGAACAACAATGTTGGATATTTTTTCTTCGGATCAAAATCAGGTGGATAGATAACCCAGGAGAACAAATCTGCTCCATCAGAAGCTTTGGTGAAACGTCCTTCAACCTTCGTTTCCGCAATACGCTCGTACGCTGCATCATTAACACCGGTGATAGACAACAGTGCTTTTCGCTGAAAATCATATTTATAAATCTCAGCTGCACGGGTCATCGTAGTTGATGTTACGATCAATCCACCATCCACTTCTCCCACAATACCTCCAATATCAAATTGTCCTTCACTCAGCTGCGCAACTTTTGGCTGGCTGTTTTGTGCAAAGTTACTCGGTATTTCTACCGCAAACAATTGCACCGTACCACGAACTGGAGCCGTAAAATAGAGTTTACGACCATCTTTGCTCCATGTAAACCCATTTACTGTACCATCCCAATGCGCTGTCAAATTCAAGCGTCTGCTACTGGCTTTGTCAAAAACGATAATATCATTTTTATCCGCTTCATAACCATCTGTCTTCATACTCAACCAAGCCAAATGATTCCCTTTTGGGCTATAGGTTGGATTGGTATCATAGCCGTTCATTCCTTCCGTTAGGTTGGTCGTCGTTTTGCTATCTAAATCATAGCGATAGATATCCGTATTGGTACTTACCGCATAGTCCTTACCAAATTTTTTCTTGCAGACGTAAAGCACTGCCTTTCCATCCGGCGACCAAGTGAAATCTTCTGCTCCACCAAACGGTGCTTGCGGACTGTAGTAAGGCTCGTCTTTCAACAAGTCTATTGCCTCTCCTATTTTTCCGTTATCATAAGAAGCCACAAAAGGGTGGTTAAAACGTCCGTCATTAAAGCTATCCCAATGCCTATAGTCCAAATCATCGTAAACATACACATCCGATTTGTCCAGATCAGCATATTTATCCTTGCTATGGTAAGATTTTACCAGCATCGATCTACTAAAAAGAATCTGTTTTTTATCAGGCGATAACTTTACATTTTCCAACCCACCTTCTACATCGGTAAGTTTCTTTGCTTCGCCTCCATGGAGGTTTTTGGACCAAAGTTGACCTTTTAACAAATAAATAACATCACCGTTTTCGGCGATTTCGATTACAGAGCCGCCGCTTTCCTGTAAAAAAGGAGTAGCCTCTCCGCCAGAAATAGGCGCCACAAAGAGTTTCTTCTCCGATTTATTTTCGCCAAAACTATACTGAGAAACCCCATAAATTACCTGTTTTCCATCGGCCGACAATCCCTCTGCCGACACCCGTCCCAATTCCCAAAGCCTTTCAGGCGTCATGACGTCTTTCCCCAAATGTGTCAATTTTTCTGTAATCAAGCTCTTATCAATTATCTTTTCGGGAGTCCGTTGTGCTAATACCGAAGCACTCACAACAAGGGCTGCCGCTAAAATGGATATTTTACGCATAATTATCTCGTTTTAACCCCGAAGATAGGAAATCGCTCACCATTTCAGAAACCTGCGCCGAGAAAATATATAAACAAAGGTCCAGTAGAACTTCCAACCAAATATAAAATGTTGCATGATAGCTAATAGATTATAAGAAAATAAGCTGCCGTACAGCGTTGGTAGAGGTACGACAGCTCGTTTCCTGATTTTATTTTCTTTCGAATTGATACCAATTGATTTTGATGGAAAATCGCATTAACACCGCGAGAATAATAAATACGCCTATCGTTCCTACAATTAGTGCATAATCCTGCAATTGCATTAGGAAGAAAATAAACGCATAGAATGTAGCCAGTATCGCACTGAATACCAAACCTACTTTTTTATCCTTCGTAATGCCATAAATAAAAGAAGCAATCAACAAGATTGTCGCCAATGCAGACAACAGATAAGCCCAGTTAAACCCAATGTGTTCGCCAACAGCTAATAACAAGGAGTAGAAAAGCACCATCGCACAACCGATCAGTACATATTGTACAATATGTACCCGTTGCTTTTTGATGATCTCCGTAAAAAAGAGCGACGTAAAGGTGAGGAGTACCACAAGGATACCATACTTCGCCACACGTGTAGTTTTCTGGTAATTGTTCACCGTCTCCAAAAAGTTAACCTGTACCATATCCTGCTCTGTTGATGTTCCTACACTTTGTCCTGCACTTGCGACTGCGACAGCGGTTGAAGGATAATCATACTCGGTATAGACCGGTTCATAGTTCACTATTTCGTAGAGTCTGCCTTTCGCTCCCTTCCATTGTTGCGGAAATTTACGGCTGAAACTTGGTATACGCCAGGTCGCTTCAAAATCTTGATCGGAAACGGTGCGTTCCTCTGGAAGAAAACCGCCATTGAAGCTTGGGTTTGACCATTTACCCGACACCGCAATATCGGTCTCGTTGCCTGTAGGAAAAACAGTAAAAGATTTCGATCCCCGGATATCCAAATGGATTGCAAAACGCTGTTTGGTAGATTGACCCGATAAATCCCAATCCGCTGCCATCGTCTGTTCAAACAGCGAAACTTCACCATTCGCTACCTGAAACTCAAGCTTTTGTCCATCCACTGTCAGTTGTGGAACTGACTTCACACCTTTAAGATCACTTAACCCAATGAACACTTTAGCATGTGCCCAATCCAAATCCTCCGGCTTAATGTCTAATTTCTGTAAATCCAATTCATCAAAATTACCCGTCAGTTCCACGGTAGCATTATAAACCACACTTTGGTAGATGCCGCGCTTAAGATATTCTGGTTCTACAACCGACTTCACGTGCAATTGTTTAGAAGCTAAAAAGATATAATCTTGTCCCACCTCAGTTTCCGTTTTTACCTTCCCTTTGTCGTCGGTTGTACTCACACTATATTGATAACGATAGGGAATCCCGATAATAGGCCCGGAAATCACCTGCTGATTGCCCCACTTACTGGCAATTTCATAACTTACAGAACGCTCACGTGCCTTACGCTCTCCGATTAAATCCTTTATCAGCTCCATAGGGATAAGCAGGAGCAACACCAGAAAAAGGATAATACCTAATTTGACGATTACAGAGTTTGCCAACCGTTCGAAAAATGACGGTTGAGGTGCATTGAATGCTGGAGGGATGTTTTGATTTTCCATTTTTATAATTATTAAAGTACTTTGTGTTTCAAAGTTTATGAATAAAAAAAATTATTTATACTGTTGTTTTATCAAATTTTCCAATGCAGAGAGGTGGTTTTCAAAGGCTTTAGCTCCTTTATCCGTACGCTTATAACGCGTATTCGGTTTTCGATCCACGAAGCTTTTCTCCACAGTGATGTACCCTTCTTTCTCTAAGGTTTTTAGGTTTGAAGCCAGGTTTCCATCCGTCACGTCCAGCAAATCCTTCAATGAACTAAAATCATATCCCTCATTGGCCATGAGCACACTCATGATCTGTAGACGAATACGGTTCTCGAAAACCTTGTTATATAAAGAGAAATCCACACTCACCGTTATTCGTATTTTTTATGGACAATAAAACCATAGATAATGTGCAACACCCCGAACCCTAATACCCAAAACCATAATCCATATCCCGGAAGCAGCAATGCCAAAAGTCCAAGCACAATTTCCAAAAGACCCAACCAACGTACTTCTTTAAACGTATAGACACTAGCAGAGGTCAATGCCAGACCATAGAAAATAAGCAAGGTCGAGGCAATTAATCCGAACAGGCCTTTCGACAGGAATATCAATGCCAGCAAGCCTCCTGTTATTAACGGGATGGCCATTGCCAACAACATGGCTTTACTGGAAGCATTCCACACGACCTGCCCCGCCTTATTCGCCTTCCGACGTGCCATCCACAGTCCTGTGGTTAACGAAGCCAACAGTACCGTTAAAGCTATCCAGAACAGATTTCTAATAATAGCGGGCTCTGTAACGTAATGGTCGCGATAAGCAAATTGGCTATCAAAGCCATACACCATATAATAAGCTGCCGCTGCACCAACTAGTGCATATATTCCGATCAGCACACCGGACAATCCTGAAATAGAAAGTACTTTAGAGGACCGTTCCATCAAGGAGCGTATATTACCTATCTCTTTTATCAAATCCTGCTGATTCATATCGTATAACCTATCTTTAGAAAAGCCTCTGCTCTATTTTGCTCCATTCTCATCAAGGAGAGCAAACAAACACCAAAGAACTTTGAAAAACAAAGTAAATGAATACAAAGCATTTATACAAGACATTTCGACAAAAAAATATTTTTTATAAAATAATCTAAAAAAGTCTTGCAAGATAAGGTTAGGGTTACTATCTTTGTGCCACAATAAAAGTCCTAATAACTGCGGAAGTGGCGTAATTGGTAGCCGCACCAGACTTAGGATCTGGCGCCGCAAGGCGTGGGGGTTCGAGTCCCTTCTTCCGCACTTGATGTCCTCCCGAACTTAATAACTCGGGAGGATTTTTTTTGTAATAATGCGTAAAAGCGATAAGAGAGTATGAATATTTCACACCAAAAAGTTGACGATGTCAACGCGAACATCACGGTTGAATTAGCACCAGAAGATTATAACCCTTCGGTAGATAAAGCCATTAAAGAGCAAGCTAAGAAAGCAAAATTACCAGGATTCCGTCCGGGTATGGTTCCAGTAGGACACATCAGACGTACCTACGGTAAAGCTATCTTATTCGATGAAATCAACCGCGTGGTTAATGACAAGATTTCTGAGTACATCGGCGAGAACAAATTGGAAGTTTTAGGCCAGCCTCTTCCAGTAGACAGCGATGCAGACGCTAACTACAATTGGGATTTCAAGGACAACTTTACCTTCAATTATGAAATCGGTATCGCTCCTGAATTTGAAATTCCTTTCACCGCTGAAACAGAATTCACAGCATACGACATCAAAGCTGACGATGAGACACTTGCTGAACGTATCAAAAACCTACGCCGCAGTTATGGTAAGATGACCAACCCTGAAGTGTCTGAAGAAGGTGACGTGCTTTACGCTACTTTGAAACAAGACAAAGAAGAAGGCATCGAAAAAACAACTTCTGTACGTACGGACATCATCCAGGATGCGAAGATTAAAAAATCTTTGGTAGGCTTGAAAAAAGATGATAGCGTTAAAATTGATGTTAAAAAAGCATTCAAAGTAGAAGATTTAGCGCGTATCTTAGGTGTAACGGAAGACGAAGCTGCAGATCTTGATGTTACCAAATTTAAAGTTACTGTAAAAAACATTAACCGTTTAGAAGAATCAGATTTGAACCAAGAGTTCTTCGACAAGCTATTCCCTGCTGGCGAAGTGACTACAGAAGAAGATTTTACAGCTAAAGTTAGAGAAGAAGTAGAGAACTTGTTCAAACAAAATGCTGACCAAAAATTGCGTAACGATCTTTATACTTTCGGTATGGAGAAAGTTGATGTAAAATTCCCGGAAGCTTTCTTGAAAAAATGGTTGAAAGCAACCAACCCGAACATCACTGATGAAGAGTTGGAAGAAGGTTTTGCAGATTTCTTGAGCAACTTGAAATGGACAATCATTGAAAACCGCATCGTTACCAAAAACAACTTGGAAGTGAAATACGATGAGGTGGTTAACTTAGCTAAAGAAAGAATCTATGCACAAATCAAGATGTACAACATCAACGATGAACCAACTGACGAGCAATTGAACCAGTTTGCTATGCAGTTGTTGCAAGACAGAGAGCAAGCCAACCGCTTATTTGAAGAAGCAAAAGCTTTAAAAGTGTTCGATTTCTTAAAAGAGAGCATCAAATTGAACAGCAAAGAAATCCAATACACAGATTTCGAGAAACTGGACAAATAAATTTAAGGTATTCACTTAAGGAAAGCGGTTGCAGGAATATCCTGTAACCGCTTTTGTTTTATATTTAACGGATTAGAGACTGTTTAAATTTTTGCTTTCACCTCAAAACACGTCATTATGAGGAACGATAGCGACGTGATAATCTGTGTTTTGATTCTCTTGTCCATAGATTTTGCTTCGCAGAACTCACTTCGTTCGGTTCTCCTCGTTCTTCGTCGAAATGACGTAAAAATTATATTTTTAAACAGCTTCTCAGGCGTAGAAGTTAGAGAGATAATTTAGAATATGATTACATTACGAAGAGCCCATATTACAGATGCGACCCAGCTCGCGTCTATCATGCTTCTGGCAATGGAAGACATAATTTACTATTTCATTGGTAAGCGTGACTATCAGGAAGCAGTAGCATTTTTACAGTATTGGATTGAACAGCCCTGCAATCAGTATTCCTACGAAAACATACTTGTTGCAGAAGAAAAAGGTGAGATACTGGGGCAGATTTGTCTCTATCCGGGTGAAGATCTGGATAAATTACGAAGCCCTATTCTCCAGCAGCTAAAAGAAAAATACGGACAAGATTTTCTACTGGAAGCAGAAACGCAAGCTGGCGAAATTTATATCGACACCATAGCGGTGAGTACAAATGCACAAGGAAAAGGTATTGGGAAGAAACTTTTACACTACGCTATCGATGAATATGTCTACAAGCGCAAGCAAACGTTAGGCCTATTGGTCGATAAAGATAATCCCGATGCAAAGAAACTCTATCTAAAAGTAGGATTCAAAGCAGTCAACGAATGTCACATCTTTCAAAAAGATATGGAACATTTACAATTCTAAGAGATTTGTGCTGTATATGGCACAAACCTCTTAAAACCTTACATTATAACCAACAGACAATCGCCCAAATGGAAATCGTCGATTAAAATCGGTATACTGTTCGTCATCAAAATGCCCTTCCAAGGCAAAGTACCCCGAACTCACATTCACTGAAAAGTTCTTAATGATTCGCAGACTGGCTTCCAACGTACCAGCATGCAATAAATAATACGATTTATTACCACTTATGGTATAGAAAATCCCTCCATTATAATCAGCAGTCACCAGCAATCTATTCAAAAGACTCAACTCGCCACGATAACGATAGCCAGCTCCGGAGCCATAGTTATAGTTACGGCTTGCTCCATAGAGGAGATAAGGGTCTGGCACTCCAGCTAGCAAGATAGCACCTGCACCCACACTCATATTTAGTCGATTATTATTTTTATAACGAAATTCCGAATTCCAACTATATATCAGATTCTGCGCACCATAGAAAAAAGCGTCATTGTTATAAAAGTCATAGTTGGCAGAGAGAACTCCATAATGCGAACCTTTCTTCGTGCTAAAGAATTCGTGTCCATACAATAAAGCATGTACATTCACTGCATTGATAAACGTACTGTCTCCCTTACCGAACTCCAGATTCACATAGAATTGGTCAAAAGGTCGTTTGATACTATGTTCACCATTACTATACCATAATCGTAACCGTCCATAAGACCCATTTTTTCCACGTTCCAAAAGGTCTACTTCTTTCGTGTCGAATCTTCGCACTCCAATATTTACCTCTGCCCAGATCGTAGAAGAATCCACGGCATTATACTCATCCACCTTTCCCCATTTTCCATCTAACAAACGATTCAGCCCGTTAACCGGATTGACAAAAAAAGCGCCTATTTCATTCCCCGTACGCGACCGCGGATCCCGACTTCCTCGACCTAAAATATTCCGGGCTATACGGTGCGTAATTTCCCCCAATATAATACCACCATAAGTTGTATTCACCAGGTCATTAATCGAAGGCGCTTGTGTCTCCCCTCCCGTTTCCCAGATATAACTTCCTACGAAAGTCGCTATACTAGATTCATAAAAATTATAACCATTACTCCGGAAAGAGTTAAAATAAAGCTGCCCATGATAAGGGTGGTCAAGGTGATTGGTTGTAAATTGATTATCATCCCAGTCCCAAGCAGACAGACGTTGGTGGTCAATAAAATTCTTAAAAGAAATATAAGAATATGGATCCTTGGTAATAAAACGATTAAACGTAGCTGGAAAAGCCTGCGCCAAAAACCATTCAGTACCCGCACGCCAGAATTTCTTCTGGCGAAGAGGCTCTCTGGCCGTACGGATAAAATCCGAAATCGAGTCCTGTTGGTTATAACTTGAAAAACTTTTATAGGTCGTATCCTTTGCCACCGGTAGCGATATGTGCTGTCCCTTACTTGGAAAGAAGAAACATACGCTCAACAAGCATATTAAAATATAAGGATGTCGTATTTTCATGAATCTCATTTGGTCAGCAAAATTAGCAATACCTTTAGAGTATTAAAACAAATTCACCATAAGTTTGTTTTTTTACTACTTTTATTGTTCAACCAAAAATAAAGGAAACCATGAAGACATTTTTTTCATTCTTACTGACATTTTTCTTATCCAGCTCACTCCTACTGGCACAACAAACGAACAATCTACAAGGAGCCTACTTAGGAAAAGGTGGCGACACCAACGTCTTATGGCTATTGGTGGATGGTTATTTATCCCATATCTACTACACCGATGACACCTATAAAGGCACAACGGGCGGACCTTATACTTTTGACGGACAAAAGATTACTTTAAAAGTAGAATATGATGACATGACGGAAGACCTGTCAACCATTGGTCAAGAACTCACATTTCCTGTATCGAAAGACGGCGACAATCTGCAAACCGGGGGTATCACCTTGGTCAAACAAGCTGCTAAAAACCAAGATTTGGATGGGCTATGGCATATTACAGGACGCAAACAGGGCGATAATATCGTCCAGATTCACCAAACCGGCACCCGCAAAACCATTAAACTTTTAGTCGATGGCTATTTCCAATGGATGGCGATAGATCCGGGGGCAAAGACGTTCTCCGGCACTGGCGGAGGTCATTACACATTTATCGATGGAAAATATGGGGAACATATTCTGTTTTTCTCACGCGATAATTCCCGAGTGGATGCACATTTGAGTTTTGATGGCGAAATAAAAAATGGAGAATGGCATCACAGTGGGTTAAGTTCTAAAGGTGACCCTATTTATGAGATATGGAGTAGGGATACACAGTAGTTTTTTTGCCCCAGCTGTGCTGGGGCAAAAAAACTACCCAAATAAATCTGAGCTCAAATACCGATCACCTCTATCGCAAGCTATAAAAACAATAACTCCCTCCTCAATCTCATTAGCAACCTGTATTGCTGCTTGACAAGCACCTCCTGTACTCATACCCGCAAAGATTCCTTCTTTACGCACCAAATCCCTTGTCCTTGCAGTAGCCTCCGTTTGGGAGACATCAATGATACGGTCTACTCTCGACGCATCGAAAATCTTAGGTAAATAAGCCTCCGGCCAACGACGTATACCCGGAATCGATGACTCTTCGGTAGGTTGACAGCCGACAATCTGTATATTGGGATTCTGTTCTTTAAGATATATAGAACAACCCATAATCGTCCCGGTAGTTCCCATAGCACTTACGAAATGTGTGATCTTCCCACTGGTATCCTTCCATATTTCCGGACCTGTTGTCTTAATGTGTGCATTGTAATTATCGGGATTGGCAAACTGGTTCAAAATATAATACTCTCCAGAAGCAGCTTTCTCTTCGGCGTAGTCCCGGCAAACCTCCATATTGTCCAGCAAGGTAACCTTAGCCCCATAAGCCTCCATAGTCAAGGTTCGTTCACGGGTAGAAGATGCTGGCATAACCAATTCCAATTCCAGACCATACAGCGAAGCAATCATAGCCAAGGCTATTCCTGTATTTCCAGAAGTAGCTTCAATAAGCTTGGATTGCTGATTAATCTCTCCTCTTTCCAAGGCCGACCGTATCATGTTCAGCGCCGCACGGTCTTTTACAGAACCGGCAGGGTTGTTGCCTTCGAGTTTTGCAAAGACTTTTACCTTTGGGTTATTATGCAAATGTTTTATTTCAACCAACGGCGTATTTCCAATGGTATCTATTAAGTTCTTCATATTTATTTTTTGTTGAATCGATTAATCGACAAAATGACGAACCGATTGAGGTTTAAACCGATATTCCACAATTAACCAATTTCACGATTCCATTCTATCGTACACAAACTTGGATGTAGGCTGATGATAAACTGTTGTATAAGGATCTACACTGGAAGTCAGCCACACATTTCCACCGATAATTGAGTGGCGCCCTATCACAGTCTGCCCACCCAATATAGTTGCTCCGGCATAGATAATGACATGGTCTTCAATGATGGGATGACGTTGCACATTGGCCAGGTTCTTCTCTACACTTAAAGCCCCTAAAGTAACGCCTTGATAAAGTTTCACGTGATTGCCAATGATACAGGTTTCGCCAATCACCAGCCCGGTCCCGTGGTCAATATACAGGTACTCGCCAATTTTTGCTCCGGGATGAATATCTATACCAGTCTTCGAGTGTGCATGCTCGGTCAGAATACGTGGGATAAGTGGCACCTTAGCCTCCCAAAGTTGATGGGCGATACGATAAATACATATTGCCGTAAACCCGGGATAGGTACGGATAACTTCCCGGATGCTCTTGGCCGCAGGGTCGCCGTCCATAATAGCCTGCGCATCTGTCCACATAGTCTGATAAACCTCAGGCAGTGTTTCGAAAAAACGCTTTGCAATCAATGGGTTATCACATTGAGAACAAGCTTTGGTCTTTTCCAACAACTCTAAAAGCTCTTTCTCGGCATGTTCAAACGCTTTACGCACATCCTCTACACCTTGAAAGGCCGAGGAATTCCGCTCGGGAAACAACATGTTTAACAGATTTTGTGCCCAAGACGCAATACGTTTGTTGCTGGGCATATCTTGTACCTCAAGCTGTTTTTGATATATCTTTTTATAGAAATCTTCCATCTTTGCTGACATCTTCCTTATTATATTCTAAAAAACCTTTCGCAGAAGGCTTTAATGTTAATGCTTCAAGAATATGACAAAACTCTATTAATCATAAAACGCGTTCCCGAAAGCATTCGGGACGAGGAAGCATGACGAAGCAATCTGCGTTTTAATGTCATTCCCGCCTCAGGAGGGACTTCGTTTCCTCGCAATGACGACGACATTACTTTTATTCTACTAAAATCAATATCCTATAAAGGTAAGATTAGATTTTAAAAATCCATTAATTCTATAGAACTAATTTATCAAACAGTTCCTGCAAAGTCTCTTCCGGTTCTACACACAACCCCGGATGGGTAACAGAGCATTGTATCAAGGTACTACGTTTTGCTGTCAGCCAACGGAAGCGCTCCGGTAATTCTAAAGCGGCTAACTTTCCACCACGCTTATCACCTACACAGATATATTGGAAAGAGTCCAGGTGCTTTTTGATAAGCTCCAGATCGATCTCAGGATATAACGCCCTACACTTTGCCTCGTCCACATAAATCTTGACTTGGGCATATTTCTTTTTCTTGCAGTATAGTGCCACCCCCACGTTTACGAATTCCTCCCGTTCCACGCGTGGCACAACCCTTACCACGGCATACTCATATACGGTTCTTTCGTTCATCTTCAATCTGCTTTATAAAATTTGCCGAATGTTCCAATCGCTTCATAAGGAACTCCAGATACACCTCGCGTGCATCTGCAGCCTGCAACCCTCTGCTCTCATCCACTAACCATTCATCGGGGATAACAGACAACACATTACGCAGGTTTTCCTCCGTAAATAAGGTTTTGTAGGTATCATCCACTTGCTGTACCGCATCCGCAAAACGTAACAGTACATGATCCTTTATCTGCACAAAAGGTTTGGTTGCCTGCTCCGCCCAATTATCCCAACTGTGGTGGAAATACAGGGAAGCGCCATGGTCAATAAGCCAAAGTTCATTATGCCATATCAACATATTGGTGTTCCTCACTGTACGGTCTACATTCATCAACAGAGCATCCAACCATACGATTTTAGAAGCCTCTTCGCCTCCTACCTTATCCACATTCGCATCAAAGGTAATCGCGCCATTTAGAAAATGTACACCAAGGTTTTTCCCCACTGAAAATTTCAGTAAATCCTGTATCTCTTCATCAGGCTCCGTTCGGGCAAAAGACTCATCCAGTTCAGCAAACACCATTTCCGGCATCCGTAAGTCTAAAAACCTCGCCAGCTCCCCGCCGATCAATTCGGCGATAAGTGCTTTCTTACCCTGTCCGGCACCCCTAAATTTAATGACGTAACTAAAGCCATCATCCGCATCAACCAACGCAGGCAACGAGCCTCCCTCACGAAAGGGTTGCACATAACGGGTGATATTAACATCGCGTATTTCTGGTTTAAAAATTTTCATGTTTTCTTATTACTGAAGCAACCCCTCATAAGGATCGCCCGATATATTCAATAATTGAGCAAAGGCTGGTTCGGTTTTTATCCCCTGTGCTTTTAACCTGATAATTTGCTGTCTAAACGCCTCTCCCCGCTCTTTTAAGATAGCATATTCTTTTATCATGTGCCGATAGCCATATTGTTGTTTCACAGGTATAGTTTGGCAGAACAACTCTATCTGAAATGCTGATATGGTAAAATTTACAACCACGGCAATCTCCTCCCGAATAAACGTATCCTTAATAGTAAAGCCAAGAAAGCCTCCGAATTGTTTTGACACTTCCTCTTTAAAGCCTTTCAAATCCAAGGTGGTACATGCTATATCCAAATCACTGTTTTCAACAGCAATATCTATCGGAACTGTGCCGATTAAAAGCGGTTGAAACTTTCCCAATTTTTCCATTATTTGATAATCCTGCAATACCCGAAAAGCCTGTTGCTGTACAGCACTGCCTTTCTGTAGATAAGCTATGGTATCAAACTTTTTCATCTTCATTTCTGTCAAACTCAAAAATAGGGATAATTTTTATCATCTTTCATCAAAGGTTTTTCAATCAGCATCATATTCTGATTATATGCTGACGCTATTATATTGCATATCAAGGTGAATTTATTTAGGTTTGTAACATTCATTAACAGCAAACATCAGATATGGATACAACGGCAGAGTACAACAGCGTAATTAGCCATTGCAAGGATTTATTTTTAAAGAAGACCAAAGACTACGGCACCGCTTGGCGCATTATGCGTCCTGCCTCCATTACAGATCAGATCTATATCAAAGCGCAGCGCATCCGCACCTTAGAGGAAAAGAAAATTTCCAAGGTTGGTGAAGGCATTTTGGACGAATATATCGGTATTGTGAATTACTGTATAATTGCCATGATGCAACTGGAAATTCCCGCAGAACAAGGTGAAAACTTGGATTATGCCTTTGTAGATGAACAATACACAGCAAAGGTTGATGAAACACGCGACCTGATGTTTGCCAAGAACCACGACTACGGCGAAGCATGGCGCGATATGCGCATTTCCTCGCTCACTGACCTTATTCTGATGAAATTATACCGTGTGAAACAGATCGAAGACAACAACGGTCAAACCCTCGTGTCCGAAGGACTAAAAGCCAACTATCAGGATATGCTGAACTATGCTGTATTTGCATTGATTAAACTTGGAGTGGCCAATAAAAAATAAGCAGATGGAGACAAATTTTACCCCTACCCGAAAGAAAACACAAACGGCAGATATTCTCTTAAACATTAGCAGAATCTT
Source organism: Sphingobacterium wenxiniae (assembly GCF_900116225.1). Classification (GTDB taxonomy): domain Bacteria; phylum Bacteroidota; class Bacteroidia; order Sphingobacteriales; family Sphingobacteriaceae; genus Sphingobacterium; species Sphingobacterium wenxiniae. The sequence continues at coordinate 250,309 of NZ_FOZZ01000006.1, read as the reverse complement.
TGTAGGCATTCTTTTTATCTTCTCCGGACTGATAAAAGCAAATGACCCCATGGGCTTTGGCTACAAGCTACAAGAGTATTTCCATGTATTCAAAATGGATTTTCTGAATGATTACAGCACTTGGCTGGCTGTTATCATCTGTGGATTGGAAATCATCTTAGGTGCTTTTCTGCTATTGGGCTTTTATCGACGGAAAGTGGCTTGGGGGCTATTACTCCTCATTATCTTTTTTACTTTCCTGACGTTCTACTCTGCTTTTTTTGAGGTAGTAACCTCCTGTGGTTGCTTTGGCGACGCCATTCCACTGACTCCATGGCAATCGTTTATCAAGGACTTGGTACTACTCGCCTTTATCTTGATTATTTTCAAGTATAAAGACCACATCCAGCCGATTATGGCTAAAGGTACCGGAAGAGGCTTTGTCACTTTTATGGTTTTCCTCATATCTTTTGGCATTGGTATTTATACCGTATTTTTCTTGCCTTTCATCGACTTCTTACCTTATAAAGAAGGTCATCATATACCTTCCTTACGTGTATTGCCAGAGGGTGAAGAAGGTGATGTTTATGAATTCATCTATACGATCAAACACACAAGCACCGGGGAAACAAAAGATGTAACCGATAAAGAATATATGGGTGGTATCTGGGAAGATGAAAACTGGGAAGTAATAGGCGAACCCAGTTCCCACTTAGTTAAAAAAGGGTATCAGATCCCTATCCCTGACCTCTTTATTTCAGATGCCGAAGGCAATGACATGACGGATGAAATCATCACGAATCCTTATTACAATTTCGTGGTCGTCAGCACCTATGTAGACAAACTTTCCACTGCCGATATTATTGCACTGGACAGAATCAACACTACCATCCGTGATTTGTCTTCTGATTACAACCTACGTGCTGTATTGCTCACAGCAAGTTCATCCGATATAGCCAACCGGCTTAACGAAGAAATGGATCTGGTACTGGAGGCTTTCTATGCTGATGCCGTGCCATTAAAAAGCATGGTGCGTTCCAATCCGGGCGTACTGTTGATGCAGAATGGTGTAGTTATTAAAAAATGGTCAAAAGTAACCTTCCCAAGCAAAGAAGAATTGGAAGAAGCTTATCTGCAAAAATAATTCCACCACATGATAAAAAAGAATAACATACAAAAAACACGTCATTGCGAGGAGCTACGACGAAGCAATCTGTGTTTTTTATGTCATCAGATTGCTTCGTTACCTCGCAATGACGATGACATCACTTTGTCATGTATGAACAAATAATAACATGAACAGACCTATTTTTTTACTGGGATTCATGGGAAGCGGTAAGACCACCTGGGGGAAAAAGCTTGCTAACCACTTGAACAAAGAGTTTATTGATTTGGACCATTACATCGTAGAACGTGTCGGCATGTCCATCCCTGAATATTTCCAACAACATGGCGAAGCTGCTTTTAGAGCATTGGAAAGTGAGGTTTTAAAAGAAATGGAAGGCAAATCAGCTATTATCTCCACAGGAGGTGGCAGCCCCTGCTACTTCGATAACATGACTTGGATAAAAGATAATGGGCTATCTATCTATCTTTATTTAACACCCAAAGCCTTATTTTCCCGTTTAGAGAAATCCAATATCGCTAAAAGACCCGCATTAAAGGGATTGACCGGAGAACATCTCTTGGCTTTTATCGAAGAAAAATTAACCGAACGCAGTCCTTATTACGACCAAGCACATATCAAAGTAGATCAACTAAACATCTCCTTGGAGGGACTTAGTCAACTTATAGCACAACATGACCAAGAAGTTTAACCTTTTCCTTTGCCTATCTCTGACGATGCTGTCGATAGGTTGCTTCAGAAGCAATTCAGCTTCGGATTTAACCACGGTTAGCAATCATAACCAAGTATTTAATTTCCAAGATGTAGAAGATTTGTACCGTTTCCTTACCTATTCGGAGAAACGTGTTCCTCTAGTCAGCGCCCACCGCGGCGGGCCGGATATAGGCTACCCTGAAAATGCGTTAGAAACTTTTCAGCGCATCGCTTATAAAACACCCGCAATTATCGAGTGCGATATTGCTTTGACAAAAGACTCTGTTCTGGTATTGATGCATGACGAGACTGTAGATCGTACAACAACAGGGAAAGGTCGGGTTAGAAATCATACCTACCAAGAGTTAAAGTCACTTTATCTGAAAGACAAAGCGGGAGATGTAACCAATTTTAGGATACCGACCTTGGAAGAAACTTTATCTTGGGGAATTGGTAAAGTCATCTTTACCTTGGATGTCAAGCGCGAAGTCCCATACCACATGGTCATCGATGCCATCCGCAACACAAAAGCTGAGGCCTATAGTGTCATTATAACCTACAGTGCTGACCAAGCAGCCGTAGTACACAATTTAGCACCCGATTTGATGATTTCCGCATCGATTAAAAGCACAGAGGATTTATTACGCCTCAACGACCGCGATGTACCGGACACACGCCTTGTTGCTTTTGTTGGCACCAGTGAAGTAGATAGACAAGTCACCGATCTGCTTCATCAGCATGGCATATTGTGTATATTGGGAACAATCGGCAACCTTGACCGCCAGGCTAAACAGAACGGAGATCAGGTTTATGCCGACTATATTGAAAACGGAGCGGATATATTAAGTACAGACAGACCACTGCAGGCTGCTAAAGCATTGGATTTCTATATCCGGAAAAGAGACTTATCATCACCGTATATCAACTAAGCCATGTCTATCAAAGTCGATAAATTGACCAAACAATATGGAACCCAAAAGGCACTCCATGAGGTTTCTTTTGAGATAGGCGATAACCGTATCGTTGGTTTCTTAGGTCCAAATGGTGCTGGCAAGTCCACAACCATGAAAATCTTGGCAGGGCTCTTACCTCCTACTTCAGGACAGGCCTTCGTACAAAATCTTAATGTACAACAGCAGTCTTTGGCCGTGAAGAAGTTGTTAGGTTTTTTACCGGAAAACAATCCGCTATACAGGGATATGTACGTACGCGAGATCCTCTTATTCGAAGCCAATACCCATAAGCTAAAGGAAAAAAAAGGACGGGTGGAAGAGGTGATCCGACAAACAGGACTGCAGGCCGAGCAACACAAGAAAGTAAGCCAGCTCTCCAAAGGATATAAACAACGGGTAGGATTGGCCATGTGCATTATCCATCAACCGCAGGTACTCATCCTTGACGAACCTACCTCCGGCTTGGACCCTAATCAGATTCTGGAAATACGCGCTTTGATTAAAGAATTGGGCAAAGAAAGAACTGTATTGGTATCAACCCACATCATGCAGGAAGTAGAAGCCATTTGTGATGAGGTTATTATATTGAACAAAGGCGTTCTACAAGACCACTTCACCCTACAAGACATGCCCGTCAAATATCCAGGCAAATCACTCGAGGATATTTTTGTCTCCTTAACAAACGGGGCGGTCTAAGAAGCCTTGCAAACCGCAAAACGCGTCATTGCGAGGAGGTACGACGAAGCAATCTGTGTTTTTAACATCATTCCCGCCTCAGGCGGGACTTCATTACCTCGCGATGATGTTTAGGATTTGCCTCTCACACAATCACACGCGATAGCAAACAGTAAATCAAACCTATAAGGTTTCGGAAAACCTTATAGGTTTTTTTATATACCCACCGCTAGCCCCCTTCTCTTGTAACAATACAAATACCTCTTCTCTCCTCTTTTTTATATTACCACCATATTTCTTATTTTTATAGGTAATACTAACATACCTCGTAAACATGAACTATCTAAAAGTATTTTCCTCACTCGTGATTTATTGTGTGCTACTGTCTACACAGAGTTTCGCACAGGTTACGCCGCCTAAAGCCCACTTTGGCTTTAATATCGGCGATGATTACCATTTAGCTACATTCGGACAAACAGAAGCCTATTTCAAAAAACTAGCTGAGGAATCCGACCGCATCCGTTATACGGTCATTGGCAAAACAGAAGAAGGACGGGATCAACCTATGCTGATTGTGACTTCGGCAACCAACCAGAAAAACTTGGAGCGTTACAAATCCATAGCACAACAGCTCGCTCGTGCAGAATTATCAGAAACTGAGGCAAAACAACTGGCAAAAGAAGGAAAGTCCGTTATTTGGATTGACGGCGGTCTACATTCCACAGAAACAGTAGGTATGCACCAGTTGATAGAAATCGCCTATCTTTTAGCTAGCCGCAACGATGACGAAACCCAGGCCATTTTGGACAACTGTATTGTACTGCTTACCCACGCTAATCCGGATGGGCAAGACCTCATCACCAATTGGTATATGCGCGAGGCAACGCCAGAAAAACGTTCTTTGTCTTACGTCCCTTTTCTCTACCAAAAATATGCAGGCCATGACAACAACCGCGACTTCTTCATGCTGAACCTCAAAGAGTCGCAAAACATGGCACGCCAGCTTTTCATCGAGTGGAATCCACAGGTTATGTATAACCACCACCAGACTGCCCCTGCCGGAGCTGTGGTAGCAGGAGCCCCCTATCGCGACCCGTTCAATTATGTATTTGACCCGCTATTGATGAGCGGCATTGAATCTTTGGGTGCGGCAATGTCTTCCCGTCTGTATGCAGAGAATAAACCTGGTTATACCCAGCGTGGAGGATCTGTTTTCTCTACCTGGTATAATGGAGGGTTACGTACCACAACCTACTTCCATAACACCATAGGTCTTTTGACAGAAATCATCGGTGGTCCTAATCCTTTTGAGATTCCATTGGTTACCTCGCGCTTATTACCAAGCAGCGATACCCACAATCCCGTCATTCCACAAACCTGGCATTTCAAACAATCCATAGATTATTCCACTTCATTGAACTACGCAGTGATGGGCTATGGGGCAAAATACAAAAACGAGTTGCTTTTCAATATTTACCGGATGGGCAAAAACTCCATTGAGAAGGGACAAAAAGATACTTGGTCACTGTCTCCAAGCAAAATAGCCGTCATCGACAGCGCATTCAATAAGGCTAAACGGGAAAATAAAGAATTGGCGAACCAACGTTATATGCCAAGGGAATTTATGGACTCCCTGTTCAAGAATCCGACATATCGTGACCCTCGGGCATTCATCATCCCCGCAGAACAAGCCGATCTCAATACAGCAATCAAATTCCTGAATGCATTATCTGCAAACGGAGTAAAGATACACCAGGCGACACAGCCTTTCTCTGTAAACGGCAAAACATACCCTGCGAAGAGTTTTGTTGTGAAGACCGATCAGGCTTTTCGTCCACACGTATTGGACATGTTTGAGCCACAAGACCATCCTAATGATTTTGAATATCCGGGAGGTCCTCCTATCGCACCTTATGATGCCGCAGGATGGACATTAGCTTATCTGATGCATGTGGATTTCGACCGCATCATGGATGACTTTACAGCACCGCTTGAGGCTCTGCCTTATGGCGAACCCATACCACCTATTGCCAAGCCACTGCCCAACGGAAAGTTCTTACAGCTGTCAGCTAAAGAAAATGACAGCTTTGCCTATGCCAATCTTTTGTTAAAGAACAAACAGAAAGTTTACCGTGACCAAACGCAAGGCGATTTCTTCGTATTGAACAACAAAGAGTCACGTAGCATCTTAGAAACAGCAGGATTAACCATCCTTGAGGCGGCTCAGATCCCTAACGGAGCCGATGCTATACAGTCCTTACGCATTGGTTTATGGGATACGTATGGCGGGAGCATGCCTTCGGGATGGATGCGCTTCCTTTTCGAGAAATTCCACTACGATTACGAAGTCTTTTACGCTCCTGACATTGATAAAGGCGATTTGAACAAACGTTTTGATGTGATTGTTTTAGTTGGCGGTTCAATTCCTTCACTAAGTAGCAATCCTACTTTTCGCGGTGTGCCGAATGAAATGCCCGAAAGCCTTCCGGAAAATTACAAATCGATGTGGGGACGTACAACCGTAGAAAAATCCATTCCTCAACTGGAAAAATTTGTACGTGAAGGTGGACATATCGTTACTATCGGCAATAGCGCGAGTTTAGCAGAACATTTTAAATTAGGTGTGGAAAATGCCTTAGTCGATGACAGTGGCAATCCCCTGCGTAGAGAAGTCTATTATACTCCTGGCTCTGTCCTTACGGTCGATGTAGCACCCCATGCTTCCACTTACGGTTACGGACAACAGATGGACTTATATTTCAGTAATGACCAAGTTTATCGGATCAAAGACACTTCTATTAAGCCATTGTTATGGTTCGCTTCCGACAAAGTCTTAAAAAGTGGTTGGTCATGGGGAGAGAAATATCTGAAAGATGGTGTGGTTGCTTTTGAGAAAGAAATGGATAAAGGGAAATTAACCGTGTTTACGCCGAACATTACTTTCCGTAGTCAAACCCACGGTACATTTAAGCTCCTACTTAATAATTTATATAGGTAAATAGATGGGGGATGTCTAAAAAAGTCTGCAAAAACGCGTCATTGTGCCTCGCCTCTGGCGATGGAGAAGCGCAGCGAGGAAGCCTTCCTACCGCAGGCAGGCAATCGGCGTTTTGCCGTCACAAGATTGCTTCGTTGCCTCGCAATGACGGTGACGGCGAACTTTTAGACATCCCTATTATACTATTTACAAAGCTGCCTCGATCAGCTCACTGTAGAAATCGCCTTCTTTCATCCCAAAAGCCCTTACCTGCTGTGGGATAAAACTTTGGGCAGTCTGTCCGGGAATTGTATTGATTTCGATAAAATAAAACTTATCGGTGTCGTTTTCCAAAAAGAAATCCACGCGCACCATACCTTTACAATTAAGGCGTATATAAATCTCTTGAATAATACGCGCAGCTCTCTCCTGTTGTTCGGTTGTCAGATCTGCTGGTGTGATTTCCTCTGTAAGGCCGGGAATATACTTCGCCTCGAAGTCAAAAAATTCGCGCGTAGTACGCACCTCTGTAGCTGGCAATACAACAAGCTCCCCAGCAGCATTACGAAATATACCCTGCGAAAATTCCCTACCGCTCACAAATTCTTCGACAAGCACCTGCTTACCGGTATTTTCAGCATCATAAGCCTTATCCAAAGCTTCCTGCAGTTCGTCAAAGGCCTTCACCTTGCTCATACCGATACTACTTCCGCCAGCATTAGGCTTCACAAAATAAGGCAGTTGCAACTTCTCTCTAACTAAGTTTACCGCCTCTGCACGGTGATTCTCAAAAAGTAACACCGAATTGGCCACAGACATTTCTGGAATATCCGCTAAGATAGCTTTCGTATAGCCCTTATTCATGGTCAAGGCAGAGGTCAATGTTCCACAGGAAGTATAAGGAAGTCCAATCATATCCAAGTAGCCTTGCAAACGTCCATCTTCACCCGGCGAGCCATGCAGAATGATAAAAGCAACATCAAATTTTACGATATGTCCATCCATATCCAAGGTAAAGTCCTCTTTATTCACCTTGTATCGGATACCGTTTTCATTGACATGAAACCAAGCATCCAGACCAATGGTAATTGGATACACATCATATTTATCCGTATCCAATTGGGATTGCACGAACGCTGCACTTTTAAAAGAAACTTCCGCTTCGCCGGTATAGCCCCCGGTGATTAATGCTACTTTTGTCTTCATTCTTTTTTTATCCTTATTTTAGGGGAACCTCTATATCCGCAAAAGCAGGAAAAATAGGCTCTAATGGTCATAATTAATGTTAAATCTTTCGGTTAGGCAAAAAAGAGCCTTTCCCATAAAATTTCTTTCGTTATTTTCTCCTATTTTATAATTTAATTTATGAAAGCTTAAAATAAATCAGAATGTGTTCCTGTTCTAATTTTTTATTTCCTCATTCTGCTCCCAGACCAACAACCAATCAGGTTGAATATGGCATTCCCAATTCCCCTGATAATTACCAGAAAGCTTATGTGGCTTATATTTCGCAGGCAGTTTTCCGCTCTTCTCAAGAAGGTTGACGACATCCCTCAACAAACGTTCTTCCAAACCGCTTTTTATAGATTTTTTAAAGTCTTTTTTAAACTTATTTGTAGCAACAATCTTATACATTAATCACGCAACTTTTCAAATAACTCATCTACGCTCTCCGCTTCTATCAAGTCAATACCTAATTTAGCTTCTTTAATTGCTTTTTCAGTTTCTTTATTATAACGCGGTGTTTCGTCTTCTGTAATAACAACGCCCTTAGCATTCTCAGAGAGAAACTTTGCCATTTCCAAAATTAATTTTCCAGCCTTAGTCCGTTTGTTTATAGTTATCGTTGTCATACCTTATTGATATTGCTACTCACAAATATACAAAAAATACCACGATACATCCTCTGTTTCAGATGCGTTTTTTGCCTTCCTCACTAGGGCTATTGCTACCGTCACCTACATAATGCCTTCACCTCGATCGCTTTAAATTATATTGCATATAAAAGTGAATTTATGTAGGTTTGCCTTGAAGTATAATATACTTTGATATAGAAGGTGAGATATACCATACAGCTCCCCTATTACGTTTATATAGAATAATATATGTCGAAATTCTTTTCATACCTCAAAACAGATTCGTTCAGAAAAAACCTGATTGGTGCTGTTATTTTTATCATTGTCTTATTTCTATCGATTTATTTTGGATTGAAGATATACACCAAACATGGCGATTCCATTGAAGTACCTGTAGTAAAAGGACTCCATATCAATGAGGCTATCAAAGTTTTGGAACGTGCAGATCTGGAATATAATATCGACTCGGTATACCAAATGGAGATGAAACCCGGAACGGTTATCGAACAAGATCCTGATCCACAGTCACAAGTTAAAACCGGGCGTACGATCTATTTGACCATCATTACGCAGGTAGCACCGGAAGTAGCTTTCCCTGAAATCATTGACAAAACTTTGATTGAGGCAACGGCTATTTTACGCAATCAATCGCTTAAGGTAGCGGATACGACATATATTGCTGACATTGCAAGAGATGTCGTTCTCGAAGTGAAATTCGCAGGCCAACCACTTAAAACCGGGCGTATGATTGCCAAAGGCTCTGCTGTGACATTGGTGCTGGGGAATGGACGTGGTGCCAACGAAGTGGAAATACCTTATCTGATTGGCCTTTCGCTCAATGAAGCTAAATTTGCACTTACAGGAGTAGGGCTTAATCTTGGGGCAGTTTCTTTCTCTGGCTTGGACAGTCTCTCCGCAAAAGTGATAAGCCAACAACCGGACACAACGGCTGGTATTGTGAGTATAGGAACGGCAGTCAATATAACACTGTCAAATTAAAATAAAGCTTTAAAATAAGGTGAAGACAGAAATGGTAGTAAAGATGGTGATGTAAGATACAGCTTCCTTCACCCCATAACTTCGTTCACTTCCATAACTTTAATATGATGACAGAAAAAAAAAGACGCTTCCCAAAATGGCTTACGATAGCATTCTTTATCGTTTTTGCCGTGGGTGCTTTTATAGGCTTTAAAGCTTATCAGGCTTTTCTTGGCCCAAGTGTAACAGCACAACAGGAATACCTGTATATCAAGACCGGCTCTACCTATCAGGATGTGCTGAATACGCTGAGGGAGCAGGATATCGTAAAAGATGTGCAACTCTTCGACTATGCTGCAAAAGCAATGAGCTACTCTGATGCCGTAAAACCGGGACGTTTCAAACTAACCGAAGGTATGTCCAACCGACAGCTTATCGGCAACTTACGCGGCGGATATCAAGAAGCCGTCAAATTCCGTTTCCAGAACATTAGATTGATAGATAACTTTGCCGCGATTTTAGCCCAAAATTTTGAAGCAGACTCTGCTACCTTTTCACATTTGCTACATAGCGACACACTGGCCCAATCTTACGGTTTTACCAAGGAGAGTTTCTTTAGTATGTTCATCCCGAATACTTATGAAATCTATTGGAATACAGCGCCAGAGAAAGTTATTGACCGACTGCACGACGAGTACAATAAATTCTGGACCGATGAACGCAAACAAAAGGCTCAAGCGCTGAATATGACTCCCCAAGAAGTCAGTATTTTAGCCTCTATCGTACGCGGGGAAGCCTTACATACAGACGAAATGCCTGCCATTGCAGGATTGTATATCAACAGACTGCAAAAAGGGATGTTGCTACAGGCAGACCCGACCGTTATCTTTGCTAATCAGGATTTCACTATCCGTCGGGTACTGAACCGCCATTTGACAATTGACAATCCTTACAACACCTATCGGTACAAAGGGCTACCTCCGGGACCAATCATGCTTCCGAGCATTGCCGCTATCGATGCTGTGCTTAATTATCAAAAACACGATTATATCTACATGTGCGCCAAGGATGACTTCTCGGGATACCACAACTTTGCCAAAACACAGGCAGAGCACTTAGTGAATGCCCGCAAATTCCAACGCGCATTGGACGAAAGGAATATTAAAAAGTAGTGCGATATGCGTATTGCGTATAGAGACAAAAAGAATTTTAAAACATCTCAATACCCAATACGCTCTACTCAATACTAAAGAAGAATGTTCAAACACGAAACCACCTTACGCATCCGATATGCAGAAACTGACCAAATGGGCTATGTCTACTACGGCAACTATGCTTCATTCTATGAGGTAGCGCGTACGGAAATGCTTCGCAGTACAGGAATTTCTTACAGGGAACTGGAAGAAATGGGCGTGATGCTGCCCGTGACGGATTTGACCTGTAAATACTATCAGCCTGCACGGTATGACGATCTCATCACCATCGTGACCTACATCAAGGAAAAGCCACTGGTACGTATCAAGTTTGAATACGAAATCTTCAATGAAGAGGGAACTCTACTCAACACCGGCTCCACTCAACTGGTGTTTGTGGATATGGCCAAGAACAAACCTTGCCGTGCCCCGCAAGTCTTTCAAGAGAAGATGGAACCTTTCTTTCCCTAAAACATGAAGCGGAGGATACACAGCACATTATTGCGGTTCAAACCCTATGACCAGTTCATCGAATGGACGAAAGTCGCTGTTATTCCCGGATTTGGCTCGCTCCCCCTCTATACCGTGTTCGCATTTTTCTTTCAGGAGATAGCCCGCGAGTCCATCTGGAACAAAGCTTCTTCCCTCGCCTATAACTTTATGTTGGCTATCTTTCCGGGGATACTTTTTCTCTTTACTTTAATCCCTTATATACCTGTCAACAACTTTCAGGAGACGCTATTGGAACTGTTACAGATAGCACTACCGGATAACGCATACGAGTTTCTGCAATCCACTTTGGTAGACATCATCAAAAACCAAAATTCCGGCTTGCTATCTTTCGGTTTTCTATTGGCTACCTTCTTTGCCACCAACGGCATGGCCACCCTGATGGTTGCCTTTAATAAAGCCTCCCTTTCCAAAGAAAAAAGAAGCTGGTTCAGACGTAGGATGCTGGCTATTGCGCTTTCCTTTGCCATCGTTTTGGCACTGACCTTAGGCATCGGTATATTCACTGGTACTGGCTGGGTAATCAACTACCTAAAGCAACATATCGAATATGATCTTTCTTGGTTCTGGACATTTGCCCTCATACTTTCGCGTTGGATAGTCCTATTCGGGATTTATTTTATAACCGTCAGCATGCTGTATAAATTTGGACCCAGTGATGCTAAGAAATGGCACTTTATCAATGCCGGCGCTACGCTTGCGACAATTTTGGCGATACTCACCTTTTCGGGATTCACATTCTACATTAACAATTTCGGGGCATACAACAAGCTTTATGGCTCCATCGGGACATTGATTGTCGTCATGATCTGGATGTACCTCAACTCGCTGATTCTCCTGATAGGCTTTGAACTGAACGCCGCTATTGCTCTTTCCAAACAGAGCATTAAAATCGTGAAACCGCGGGTGTATAACTCCTTTAAACAGTGAGACAAATCATACGCAAACGACTTTTCTCTCTCGACTTACTTTTTTTCTATATAATCTCTTGTAAATAAAAGTTTTTCGTATCTTTGCAGTCCTTGCAATGCAGGGAAAAGGAGAATTAATAATTAATGGCAAAAAAACAAGAAGCAGAAAAAGAGTTAGCGGCGAAAAACGCAGAGCTACAAGGTGCTGACACTAAAGTAGTGAAAGACACTGAGAAAATCGAGTCTGAAGCAGATTCAAAATTAATCGACGACATCAAATCCAGCACATGGAGCACACCAGAAGGTGACTTCGACTGGGATTTCGATGAAAAAGCTTTCGGTAACTACAGCGAAGCTGAGCGTACTAAATTAGAAGAGCAGTACGCTGGAACGTTCAACCAAATCAACCAAGGTGAGATTATTGAAGGTACTGTAGTATCTATCAATAATAAAGATGTTGTTTTGAACGTAGGCTTCAAATCAGACGGTCTTGTAGCATTATCTGAGTTCCGCGACTTACCTGACTTGAAAGTTGGTGACAAAGTTGACGTATTTGTTGAATCACAAGAGGATGCAAACGGTCAGTTGGTATTGTCACGCAAACGTGCTAAAACACAAAAATCTTGGGAAGCTATCAACGAAGCATTGGAGAACGATGCAATTATCGATGGTTTCGTAAAATCACGTACTAAAGGTGGTTTGATCGTGGACATCAAAGGTGTAGAAGCTTTCTTACCTGGTTCACAGATCGACATCAAACCTATCCGTGACTATGACGTTTACGTAGGTAAAACTATGGAATTCAAAGTGGTTAAAATCAACCATGAATTCAAAAACGTTGTTGTATCACACAAAGTATTGATCGAAGACGATTTAGAAAACCAAAAATCAGAAATCGTTGCGAAATTGGAAAAAGGACAAGTATTGGAAGGTACTGTTAAAAATATCACTGACTTCGGTGTGTTCATCGACTTGGGTGGTGTTGACGGATTGCTTCACATTACTGACATCTCTTGGGGCCGTATCGAGCATCCAAAAGAAGTATTGTCTTTAGACCAAACTATCAACGTGGTTGTATTAGACTTTGATGACGAGAAAAAACGTATCGCATTAGGTCTTAAACAATTGTCAGAGCACCCTTGGGAATCTTTGGACACTGCACTAGAAGTAGGTTCTAAAGTGAAAGGTAAAATCGTTACTGTAGCTGACTATGGTGCGTTCTTAGAAATCACTCCAGGTGTTGAAGGTTTGATTCACGTTTCTGAAATGTCATGGTCGCAAAACTTGCGTTCACCTCAAGAGTTCTTGAAAGTAGGTGACGAAATCGAAGCACAAATCTTGACATTGGATCGCGAAGAGCGTAAAATGAGCTTAGGTATCAAACAATTGACTCCTGACCCATGGAAAAACATCACTGAGCGTTACCCAGTAGGTTCTAAACAATCAGCTGTTGTTAAGAACATGACTAACTTCGGTGTGTTCGTAGAATTGGAAGACGGTATCGATGGATTGATCCATATCTCTGACCTTTCTTGGTCTAAGAAAATCAACCACCCTAACGAATTCACTAAAGTAGGTGAAACATTAGAGGTTGTTGTGTTGGAACTTGACGAAGAAAACCGCAAACTTTCTTTAGGTCACAAACAATTAGAAGAAAACCCTTGGGATACTTTCGAAACGATCTTCACTGAAGGTTCAGTTCACGAAGGTACAGTAATCAAAGTTGGTGACAAAGGTGATATCGTAGCTTTACAATACGGTGTTGAAGGTTTCTGTCCTTCTAAACACTCTGTAAAAGAAGATGGTACTGCGTTGAAAGTTGACGAGGTTAACGAATTCAAAATCATCGAGTTCAACAAAGAAAACAAACGTCTTGTAATCTCTCACTCACGTATTTGGGAAGACCAAAAAGCTGAAGCGCGTATTGAAGAATTCAATGCTCGTAAAAAAGAAGCAAAAGCTGCTACTTCAGCCGTGAAAAAAGTAAAAGACTCTGTTGAGAAATCTACTTTAGGTGATTTAGATGTTCTTGCTCAATTGAAAGAGCAAATGGAAGGTGACGAAAAAAAATCTAAATAATTAGGTTTTAACCCCATAACTTTCTAAAGCGGCTGTCCAAAAGGACAGCCGCTTTTTTTATATTAACTTTTGCTCTATCGCTATCTTGACCAACACCGCCGTATTCTTCGCACCTAATTTGAGTAAGAGATTTTTGCGATACCCCCGAATAGTTTCTGCACTTAAAAAAATACGATCTGCAATTTCTGCATTCGTGAGTCCTTCAGAAATCAATTTTAGCAATTCACGTTCACGAGGACTTAACCATATATTTTTCTCCGAAGGACGCTTTAAGAGCACATCCACTTCATGACATAGAAACACTTCCCCTTGGGTTACAGCCTCTATACCGGCCAACACCTCATCCGCCATCGCATTCTTAATGAGATAACCCGAAGCACCATTATCCAACATCTGACGCACCACCGCATATTCATTATGCGTTGTTAGTGCCAAAACCTTGATTTCCGGAAATTGTGCTTTGATTTCCTTGCAGAAGTCCAAGCCGCTCATATCTGGCAAACCAACATCCAGAAGCAGTACATCGGGTCTCCAGAACCCCAGTGACAAACGGCATTCCACAGCACTGTGTGCAACGCCGACTACTTGGGCTATACCAGATTCCTCGATAAGATTCTGTAAACCCTCTGTTAATATCTTATGGTCGTCTACGATGGCTACTTTAATCATATTGTTTGGGATATTCTATACTGTTCGTAGAGTTAGCAAAGCGCTCTACGAACCTTTAAATACAGGGTAGTCTCAGACTACCTTTATTATAAAAATCCTTAGATTCCAACACACTTTCCCTAGCGACAGTCTAAGGATAGTCCAAGTCGTCAACTATGGCTACCTTAATCATTGTTTTCGGTTTTTGGTAATTCTATTTCAACGTGGATCTCAGTACCCTGTTCCGTAGAATAGATATGCATCTCCCCTGCAAAAGCGGCAACACGCTGTCGCACATTCTGCAAGCCCATGCCTTCCGTCACCTTTTCCTGATCGAAACCGATACCGTCGTCCTGCACAGTAAATGAGATACGGTCTTCCTCCTGTACCAGTTGCACATTGATGTGATTTGCTTGGGCATGTTTCAAGGCATTGTTAACCAATTCATGGATACAGCGGTAAATCATGATTTCCATTTTTTCGGACAGACGACTTTCATCGCCGAAGTAATGAAAATCAGCAATCGGAATTGCTTCGCAGAAATCTGTCAGGGATACTCTCAAGCCATAACGAAGCAATGATTCTGGCATCATATGATGTGCTACACGTCGTAACTCCTGTATGGAATCATCCAGCATTCCTAAAGCTTTCTGAAAACGGGTAACGTCAATTGTATCCAATACAGCAGCCTCTCCTTTCATCTGTGGCAAATTAAATTTCACCAAAGAAAGCATACTCCCCAAGCCATCATGCAAGTCTTTCGCTAAGCGCGAGCGTTCAGCTGCTTCACCATCCAAGGTGGCCTGCACGGCCACCAGCTGTTTTTCCTGTTGCAAACGTTGGGCTTCTTCTTCGGCCAGTTTACGTTTATTAACCGCTAATCGATAACGTATCAAAGCAAATGCGAGTACCGTAAGCAGAATAGTCCCCCCGGCAATACCAAGCCAAATATAGAGTTGCCGTTGTTTTTCCAAAGCTTCGATTTTGAGTTCTTTCTTTTCCGTTTGGTATACTGTTTCTATAAATGCAGTATGTTGCTGACTGTCATCATTGAAAAGAGTGTCTTTAAGCAAATAAGCTGAATATAGCTGTTGATATGCTTGTTCAAATTTTCTTTTATGGACATTAACTTGTGCCAAAACAAACAAGGCAATTTCCTTCTTATCCTTAGCACCCAACTTTTCACTCAGCAGCATACTGCGTTGAGCTGATGAATAAGCTTCGTCAAATTGATTATTTTGCAAATAGGCTTCTGATAAGGCAGAGTTTTGCCGCATCAATTCCCATTCGTCTCCAATGGATTCTGTTAACGCGAGTGCTTTCTCATATTCTTTCACCGCAGATGCATAATCCTTCTTATATTTCATAAGATAAGTCCCATAATTTAAGTGGTATAATAAGACCTTATATGGGTCATTATGAGTTTGTCCATATTCCAGAATGACTTCCAACAGAGGCATTATCTCAT
The DNA here is from genome assembly GCF_900116225.1 of Sphingobacterium wenxiniae. Lineage (GTDB taxonomy): Bacteria > Bacteroidota > Bacteroidia > Sphingobacteriales > Sphingobacteriaceae > Sphingobacterium > Sphingobacterium wenxiniae. The sequence continues at coordinate 234,263 of NZ_FOZZ01000006.1, read as the reverse complement.
TATACTCCCCTTGTTGCAATAATGCGTCAGCCAAAGCTATGCTACCCGTTGCTTTCATAAAAGCATCGCCTTGCTGTTGAGAGAGTTTAATACACGCTCTTGCATATTTTTCAGCCTTTTGGTTATCTTTCACCAAGGCGTACAACGTAGAAATATTGTTCAGCGTATAAGCATAAAATTTTGTATTCTCTACCTCATCAAATAGCTTCAACGCTTGAATATAATAATCAATCGCTAATGCATATTCACCTTTCACCTGCTTTATAGTTCCGAAGTTATGTTGCACCATGGCATTCCCTTCAATAGCTTCCTTACTTGGTAAGGATAGAAATAACCTTTCAGCTTTCTGCAAATAAAAAACAGCCGAATCATAATCGGCCGTAACCTGAAAATGGCAGATTCCCAAAAATTGATAGCTTCGAGCTCTTCCTAATTTATCTTTTTGCATTTCAGCAATATTAAGTACTCGCTCAGCTAAATGAAAAGTTTCGGTGGGATGGCTATACATATGCTTTTTACTATCTTCTAACAACAATTTTATATGCACTTTTCCTGCACTATCCGTATGTTTCAAAATCAAAGAATCTAAAGATTGAGCCAAAAGATTCAAAGGAAAAGTTAGTCCCAATAAAATACAGCAAAATAACCCACCCATCCTTATCCTTATTTTCCGATACCTTCCCATCATGGTCTTTATTAAGTGTTTACAACTTCTGTTAGCAATGCTATAACAAAGGTAAGTTATTTATCCCCAATAAAAACCCCCTTTTGGGGGTAAGTCGGGCGGACATGCTCCTGTAACTTTGCTTTTACAAAAGGAGATAGAGGATGCTTTTTGCAAGTATGAGGTAAGGGAGACAGGTGAAATTATATAAGTCACATCAATCATGAAAGCAATCAAAAGTTCAGGCATTGAACCCATTTTTATAAACAAAACGGTAAACAAGATGAAAACGAACATTAAATTTATTTTGACAGGAGTTTTACTCTTGGGCTGTCTTTTCGGCTGTAAAAAAGATAACGGTCCAGCACCAATTATCGATCCTATTGATGATAATTCCTTGCCTTCTGCGGCTATTCTACGTGTCGTGGTGTTGGAAAAAACAAATGATAGGCTCAAATTCCGGCTGGATCTGGCGGTATTTCGCGATTCAGAAAATATCGAAGACAACCTAAAATCTGAAAACTTTAGTATAGACAGTCTGACGTTTCGGGGTAATGATTTTGGTTTTTCGCATAACCTCTCCAAACTGATCAACGGAACTGCTAAAAAAAACTATTCAGCTCTAATGCTAATGGATCAAAGTGGTAGCATCAGCTCAACCGATAGAGAGAATTACCGGCTAGATGCTGCCAAAATTTTCTGCAATAACTTAGGTACAGGAAATGATGTGGCTTTGTGGTCGTTTTCTGGTTCGACACATAACGAATTAGTGGCTTTTACGACCGACACCGCCATGGTGATACAGGAAATTGAAAAGCTTCGTGGCAAGGAAGGAGGCGGGACGCCCCTGTACCAATCCCAATACGAAGCAATCTCCTATACAAAAAGTAATTCCGCCAAACCCAATAAAGCTGTTTTAACATTTACAGATGGGCAAGGAAGCGGTTCTTCCGATAATGTAGCGTCGCATGCTCTAAGTCAAGACGTGTCCTTGTATAATGTCGGTTTGGGCGATGTAAATACGGTACATTTACAACAGCAGGCAGTAGCGACCGGAGGAGCATTCATGTATGCCAAAGATGCTCGGCAGCTAATCAGTATTTTCGGTAATCTGGGCAAGTTGCTATCCAATACAGCAATCTATTATCAAACGGAATGGACGATAAGCCACACCGATTCACCTAACCTCTTTCAGGGAAGTGGCGATATTACACACGAGATTACGATCCGTTTCCCTTTTGGAGGTGAAATACAGGTGCCTTTCCGAATCAGTTATGAATAAAATAATGAATGATTTAAAGAAAAAGAGAATGAAAACAATAATCAAAAAAACCATCTGGCTGTTTTTTATAACCATTGTGGTGACATCCTGTTCTAAGGACAAAGAATATTGTGACCCCAACGATGAAGAAAGCCCGTGCTATGCCGGACCATCGGCAGTATCTCCGGGGGATAAACTTTTGCTCGTCGAGTGGAAGGTGAATGGAAAAATAATCGAGACGTATCAATATAATACCCAAAACCTGCTGACTGACGTCCGTAATCCGGAGACAGGCGGAGGTTTTGATTTAACCCGAGACAATACAGGCAAACTGATTAGGCTCGACCATTTAGCGGCTGGGGGTAACGTCCATTTGAGAGAAGAATACAGTTACGGAGGAACTGGCGATAAGCCTGTATCGGGCATTCTGTACAGTCCGAACGATAACAACGATCCACTGACCATTCGCTACACCTATTCCCAAAACACTGTTACGCAAACCTTTATTGATGAGGATGATGGAGGTACAGTCACGAATACCTACACCTTTGATAATAAAGGAAACCTGATAAATGCGAATTTAGTCACGACCGGTAGCATTATCGAAAATGGCAATTATGATGACAAGAACGGAAATTTAGCCAGCCAACCTTGGCCATGGAAATTCAGTGCAGTCAATAACCCACAAGCGATAAAAACAACTTCGCCCGGATGGGTAACAGACCAGATATATAAATACACATACAACCAAGCCGGCTACCCGATGAAAGCCGAAGTCTATAACAGAGGTTCTGATGTCGCGGTACAAACACACGAATATTTCTATAAAAAAGCCAACTAAAAAACAAAGCTATGAAAACCTTAAAACATTTGTTCGCGCTGGCTATGCTGCTGTGTGCCTTTGTGGCAGAAGCCCAGTTCTTCGAGAAAGTGGGGAAAAGTGCAGAAAAGGCAGCCGAGCGTACCGTATTGCGGAAAACCGAACAGAAAACATCGGAAAAAGTAGGTAAGACCATTGACCGGGCGGTAGATGGCGATCCAGCAAAGAAACGGGAAAAGCAAAAACGCAAAAAAGAACAACAAGCTCAGCGTGAAAACAACAGTCCGCAGATCGGAGATGTAACAAAATATACCGGGAAATGGTACTATGTTTCTGAAACAGGAAAGCCGGAAGACAACTGTCAGGCAAAATCGTATTTCACCTTTTCGGGAAGTAACTATACTCATTTACTGTATAGCAAAGACTGCACGCCGGTGTCGGGAAGTTCCGGAACATTTAACATCCTTGAAAACCGGTTAATACTTGTTGAAAACGGAAAAAAGACAGGCTATTCGGTATTAAGCCTTACCGATCGTGAACTCATCCTAAAAGACGACCAGGCGCATATAATAACCTTGAAGAAGGAGTGAATCTGTGGTGTATAATCACCTCGTATAAGGATTGCTTTATAGTTATATAGGTAGTAAACGAACTCCCTTTCCTTTGGAGAGGGGCAGGGTGAGAACAAATCCCCCCTTTTGGGGGGTAAGCCACGCACGGTATCCCGTGTAACTTTGCTCTTACAGTGGATGAATAACATCTCTCATGAAGAACACGAGTTATAAAACTAAATGATAAACAAGATGAAAACAATAATCCAAAAAACAATCTGGCTACTATTTATAGCCATTGCAATTACGTCCTGTTCTAAGGATGAAGACAACTGCAATCCCGACGATGAAGAAAGCCCTTGTTATGCAGGAGTAAAGCCGGGTGAAAAACTACTGCTTATCGAAGAAAAGAATAATGGTAAAACAGAATTAAAATTTGAGTATAATAACCGCAATCAGGTTGTTGTACGCCATGTACATGACAGAGAGGGAAACATAACTGTCGAAAATTTCACCTACAATGGAGAGAAGCTGACGAAAATCGAACGAAAATCCAATGGTCAGCTTGTGATGTCTGAAGAATATACTTACGGCAACGGGAATAAGCCCGCAACAGGAGCTCTTAAAGATGAAAAAGGAGAGCTCATGACGCATATTACCTACAGCTATTCGAGCAAATCGATTACAGAAAAATCGTTTAACAAGGATGGTGAACATGTGATAACCTCTACCTATACATTTGATGACAAAGGCAATCCGCTCATCTGGCAGATAACCGCAGCAAACAATTCAATGACCAGCACCCAGACCCTGGGTGACTATGACGACAAACCTTACCGCTATACAGGCTACCCTTGGAACTGGAAGTTAAGCTCAGTGAACAATGCCCGTTCGTATTCCCAGACTACATCGGGAATAGGCGGCAGCACGGCAATAACCCAACATTGGGAGTTCACCTATAATAGTGCAGGCTATCCTATTAAGGCAGAGGTGTATGATAAAACTTCCAATACCCTAATAGAAACCCGTACATACACCTACGAACAAGCAAACTAAAGAATACATCATAAACATATTTAAATACACAAGAAAATGAAAAAATCAATCTTTATTCTCGTCGCGATTTTTATCGCTGTAGCTGCTCACGCGCAACCCTTTCAGAAAGGAACGACCACAGCAAACGTTGGTATAGGTCTAGGAACAGCTTTAGGGGGACTCGGGAAAGCACGCCCGGCCATCAGTGCCTCATTGGATCATGGCTTATGGGAAGTCGGTGGTCCTGGCGTCATCAGCATGGGAGGCTACATTGGAAATACAGGATATAAATATACCGATGCGGGATATACAGCAAAGTGGAACTATATCATTGCCGGTGTCCGCGGAGCTTATCACTATAATGGTTTTACATCTGTACCTAATTTAGATGTATACGGAGGCGCAATGTTAGGTTACAATATAGTAAAATACAGCTCTGATGGCAGTGATGTGAACATGTCGAACACCTACGGTAGCGGAGTTGGATTCTCTGGGTTCTTAGGTGGCCGCTGGTTCTTCAGTCAAAATATAGGAGGATATGCAGAGTTAGGCTATGGTGTATCTGTACTGAATGTCGGCATTACGTTTAAGTTTTAGGTTCTTACCTTTCAGGTATAAGAATTTTATCCTTTTGCCTTTCTTAATGCCATATTTCATGGCATGTTAAATCGTATTACTTTTTTTTGCAGGAGCCGTCCCGAAACATTCAGGACGGCTCTAAACTGATATAGATTTAGTTCCTAATCTAAAAAGATCGCAAATAATAAAAGTATAACAGTATGCGCAAACACTACTTTTCACATAATATGATGATATTCCAAAAAAGCACAACGCTTACAATAACAAAAACGAATTAATGTATTTAAAAATTGCTTAAATTAGGATAGTTTTAAACCTACAGGCAGCATGAAATCTCTTTTTATATCGGTAATTATCAGCATACTCCCCCTATTGGGTCTTGCTCAATCCTTTGAGGCACAATGGAAAGAAGTAGAGCGTTTGATCCAGATAAAAAACTATGCACAGACACAACCGATACTCTCCGCAATAAAAAGGGATGCAAAAGCTACTGGAAATAGCCCCGAATGGATTAGAGCCATCTTAGCAGAACACCATGCCTTAACCGTAAATATGACTACAGATTCGGCATTTTATCGGGTTCAAAGACATTTTGAAGAACAACTGTCCATTGCAAATAAGATAGAAAAAAATATTTTAAACAACCTATACGCTCAATTTCTGTCCAGAAACATATTCCAGACCAGAGTAGAGAACACAGGTCACTTCTTATCATGGGAAGAAAACCGCCGAAAATCATTTGTCGATTCAATTTTCAACAGTTCATTAAATGATCCAGACTTATTGCTAAAGCAACCGATCGAAAAATGGCATACCTTATTAAGCCACCAACAAAACCAAAGTTTGGCTCCCACTGTATATCATCTACTGGTGTATGCGTACAATGATTTTTTGAATAGTTATGGGTCTGCGAAAGAAATAAACAAAAATGGGACATTACTATTCAATTCCCTGCAGCAAATAAACAAGACACAGGGATATACAAATGCCTACGCCTATCTCCTATTCTATCCCTATACCCATACTAATCTTTGGGAAATCCACAGACAGGAAACGCAGATCGAAAAGCTGTTGAATGACCATCAGAGTGATTACAATGCCCACATACTCTTGCTCTTGGCCAATGCCTGGAAAATACACGACGACAACCGGAAAGCAATACAATACCTAAACAAAGCACTTCAAGACTACCCTACCTCCCCGTGGGCGGACGATGTGAAGAAGTTGTACGATGAATTGACCCAAGCCTCCGCTACGATGGAAATATCGAACTTTGCTTTGCCCAACAAATACACGCCCGTCAAACTGCACGCGCGAAACACAGACAAAGTATTTATTCGGGTTTACAACATTACGAATACACCCCAAAGCTACAAAGAGTATAAAACCCAATACGACAGTCTAAGCCATCGAGTAAACATAAATGCGCCTTTATCCTATGAAGAAACAGTATATCTAAAGTCCTTTGACGACTATAATTCGCATATTACCAATTATAAAATCAACCCTTTGCCTTACGGAAATTATAAAGTGCTCATTGCCAACAATCCTGATTTTCTTGATAACGGACAAGAATACGATGTATCGCAGATAGATTTTATAGTAAGCAATATCTTTGTTTCTCCAGTCATTGAAGCAGAAGGGAACCACACAACCGATTATCTCTATACTACGCTACTTGTCAATCGTAAAACAGGTCTGCCCTATGCCAACGAAAACATAAGTCTTTACTATTTTGAAAAAGACAAACCTACACAGATAAGTACGCTAAAAACAGACAAAAATGGTGTATTCAATTACCTAGCAGATTATCATAAAAACCGATATGAGCTGGAAGACCAGCTGCTGTTTATCCCTTCCGAAGACCAATTTATTCCATTGGATTATCTAAACAATATACCCAATCACATACGCGAACAAGAGACTAAAACACCGCAGAATGATGCATTGCTTCTTATCGATAGAGCTATTTATCGTCCCGGACAAGAAGTCTTCTTTAAAGCTATCCTTTATATTGATGATGCATTAAAAGGCAAGGTAATACCAAACCAATCTGTAAAAATAGTACATAAAGATGCTAACGATCAACCCATAGACACACTGAACCTCGTAACCAATGCTTTTGGATCAGTTGATGGGCGTTTTCAAATCCCTCAAAAGACACTAAACGGTTCATTTCATCTAGAGATCCACCAAAACAATCGTCTATTGGCTGAAAAATATTATTCTGTCGAAGAATACAAACGCCCAACCTTTAAGGTGAGCTTTAACGAGAATAAGAATACCTACACCAAGCAAGACACGGCCAGATTTACTGGAACTGTAGAGACCTTATCAGGAGCCAGTCTATCCCATACCTCTGTGAAGTACAAAGTTTCATTTTATGATGAGGAACACTATAAACAAATCGACTATGTAGACAGCATAACAACCACCGATCTTAACGGCAAATTCACGTTCAACATTCCACTGACGGATCCAATCTTTCATAGCCAAAAGGAGATCTCCCTACAATTTTACGCAGAAGCAATCAATGAAACTGGAGAAATTCAACAAGGATACGGGAGCTATAACTACGCAGACCAACCTTTGGACATAGCGATTATTACACCAAGTCCAATCGCCGCAGAAAAATGGGAAAATATAATCGTCAAAACTACCAATCCAAATGGATTTCCTTTATCAGCCAAAGGCATCCTCCACGTTTACAAATACGATAGTCCCACCATCATTCAAAGCGACCGCAAAGCTTTCGACTTCAAAAGCGAATACCATATCTTGGATACTGCCGATTATCAGACTTATTTCCCCCACGACTTTGACAAGCAGGACATCATGACGGAAAGACCGAAAACCTTGGTCGGCACCTTCGCTTTTGAAAGTACAGGTATAGACACCGTTCGTATTGACAGCAAACACTATACTTATGGTTCATATCTCATAGAAGCCCATAGTATCCAAGGAAGCGACACCATCAAAGCAAGTCGGACAATACAGCTATTTATAGAAAACAGCCAGAAAACAACGGACAAAGAGTTTCTGACGGTCCAGTTGGACAGATCCACCTATGCGATCGGAGATAAAGTTACAATGGACTTCAAAACCGACTTTGAGCAAGCGGGAGGCATATATCTTTGGAAAGTAAAAGGGGACACCAAAAGTCCAGTTGTATTTCTTCCTTTTAAAGGTGGACACACCTCATATACCCAATCCATATCAGAAGAAGATTTCCAGCACAACACCTGGTTCGAAATCATGATGATGCAAGAGAATAAGATGGTAACCAGACGCAAAAATATCCCGATAATACGAACCGATAAATCCCTTGCTATCCAAACAAATACATTTCGGGATAAAATCACCCCCGGTCAAAAAGAAACATGGAGCTTTACCATCAAAAACAAAGAGAACAAAACCGATAATATCGAGGTATTAGCCTCTATGTACGATACAGCGCTGGATCAATTCAGAGAACATACTTTTCCAAGTGTTTTTCCTTTGTCACGCAACTCATATTGGCATCAAATACGAAGCGGATGGTCAATGTACAACTACAATCATTATATACCAGCTCATAACCTATTCTCCAACAATTGGGACAGACAGATTTCCATGCGTCCTCCAAGTCCTCCCACCTTCAGAAATTATGGATTAGGAGAAACTAACCTCATGTTTATTGGTGGAGAAGGGACTTTAGATGAAGTTGTCGTTGTGGGATACGATGGCGATTTTACAGATCGGTTAGAAAGCAATACATCGGGTGTCGCAGTCCGAGGAGCTGTTTCAACAAATAGTGAGCAACAGCCTCTTTACATCATTGATGGAAACATCATCGTTGATTTTAAGCAAAACACATTAAGCTCAGATGACATTCATACCATCTCTGTTCTACAAAGCGAAGAAGCTGTGGCGATATATGGAGCAGATGCCGCGAATGGTGCTATCCTCATTATTACGAAAGAGGGACACAAAGTGAACCAACTTGCACAGGCTCAAACACGTAGCAATTTGCAGGAAACAGCTTTCTTTTTGCCCGATCTCCACACAGATGCGGAAGGAAATATCCGCTTTACATTCGAAAGTCCAGAAGCCTTAACGCGATGGAAATTGATGCTGTTCGCCCATACAGAAGATCTGAAAGCAGGGACCTCTTCTTTCTTTACTCAAACACAAAAACAGCTGATGGTTCGACCAAACCTACCTCGGTTTTTACGGGAAGGGGATGAAATTGTCATTAAGTCACAAATCCAAAACCTTAGCACGGTTATCCAAACAGGAACAGCCAAGCTTGAAATTATAAATCCAGAAAATAACGAAGTAATTTCTGCTGCATTTTTTAACGACACGGAATTACGTGATTTCTCCGTCGAGGCCAAGGGGAACACCATGGTATCATGGAAATTGCAAATACCCAAAGACTACCCTATTGTACAGATTAAAGTGGTTGGGGCGACCGAAGAGTTCTCCGACGGCGAAGTACATGAACTGGCTATATTGCCTAACCGTATTCTGATTACCGACAGTAGGAAAATCGTATTAGAATCTGATCAATCAGATACATTTACTATTCCTGCTGCCGCAAAAGACAATCTGCAAGCCAAAATTCAGATACAGAGCAATCCAATACTGGAAATTATCTCCGCATTGGATTACCTGAAAAATTATCCTTATGAGTGCAACGAACAGATTGCAAGCAAATGGTATGCGTTAAAAATGCTCCAATACATACAATCACATTATCCTTCAATACACAATTATTTTGACCGAATCAATCCGGACAAAGCAACGACCAAACTGGAGGAAAACAGCACGCTTAGTGAATTGGTTATAGCAGAAATGCCATGGGTGAAGCAAATTCAAAACGATAAAGACAAGGTAAAATCTTTAGCTCGGTTATTTAAAACCAATTTCCGTTCGGAGATATACACATTAGAACAGAAACTTCAAAAAGCACAATTGGAGAATGGTGCTTTCAGTTGGTTCTCAGGCGGGAAATCAGACACAAATATATCCATACGTCTTCTGGAAATATTTGGGAAAGTAGGTAAACTCGATGAAGCGTTAATAACAGACGACATCCGCAATATAGGGAGACAATTAATCCATTTCTTAGATCAAGATACCACAGTATATGGAACACATGCCTCTACGCAGATAGCATTGGACTATCTTTATGCACGCTCCTTGTGGAACGAACAGCCTTTATCTACTGAAAAAATCGAGCACCTACGCAAGCATATCGATCTAACTTCGTCCTATACAGCAGATCAACCGGCAGGATTCGCTGCCAAAGCTTGGTTGGTCAACATGCAATATGACTATTGCATTGCGAGCGTAGAAGTTAAAAACAGAATTTTGCAAGAAGCCATATACGATCAAGAGCGGGGAATGTATTGGGAAAGCAATGCACGATATTATAATAGTATGAGCATGCAGAGCTATATGATCGAAGCCTACAAACAACTTGATTCAACCAAACTGGATTACATTGCCCAATGGGTCTACTATAGCAAACAAAACGAACACTGGAAAACCACCTGGAACACAGTCGATGCCATTTATGCGCTGTTGCTAACGAATAATCCTCTGGACTTCACATTGGATAATAACGTCAGCATAGCCATAGATAATAAACCTGTAATAACCGATGATAAGGTCTTGGGACAAGTCAGTAAAGTATTAACCTCAGCAGAACTGAGGACAGATAAAGCGATCAATATCATAAACAATAATAACCGAAAAATATATGGTGGTATTTATCATCAATACTTTGTGTCACTGAAAGATGTCCGATCAACGCAAAAAGAGCTTTCTATCTCTAAAAAGGTATTCGTTCAGAAAGGAGCGGAATGGATTGAAAGCACATCGTTCAAGACAGGCGATAAGATAAAGGTACAATTAATGGTGGTTAACAATGAACCTCTGCACTATGTTCATCTACGAGACGACAGAGCCGCAGGTTTCGAACCAGTTTATCAGTCATCAGGTTATCAGTTTTGGAAAGGGTATTATTTTACTATAAATGATGCATCCACTAATTATTTCTTCGATTTCCTACCCCCAGGTCGTCATCTGTATGAGTATGAAGTAAAAACGAATAATAGTGGTTCATTCAGTAGCGGAATCGCCCAGATAATAGGTATGTACAACCCTACAGTCAATGCCCGTTCTGGAAACATCAGTATAAAAATTGAGGAATAATATCTTACTATAATAAAAAAGCTCCCAATCAAATTGATTGGGAGCTTTTTATATAATATTGAGAATAACATTTACACGTCAATCTTCGCATATTTTGCATTACGCTCGATGAATTCACGACGAGGAGCAACCTCATCACCCATCAACATCGAGAAAATACGGTCACATTCCGCAGCATTTTCGATGGTTACCTGGCGTAAGGTACGTTGATCAGGATCCATTGTCGTATGCCACAATTGTTCCGCGTTCATCTCACCCAAACCTTTATAGCGCTGTACGTGTACTGAATCCTCTCTACCAGCCCCTTTCAGACGCTGAATGGCAGCTATACGCTGGTCTTCATTCCAAGCATATTCAAATTCTTTACCCTTTTTCACCATATAAAGAGGTGGAGTGGCGATATACACATACCCTCTTTCGATCAACTCTTTCATATAGCGGAAATAGAAGGTCAAAATTAAGGTAGCAATGTGCGAACCATCCACATCGGCATCCGTCATGATGATGATTTTGTGGTAACGCAGTTTGTCTAAGTTAAGTGCTTTAGAATCCTCTGCCGTACCCACGCTCACACCAAGAGCCGTGAACATATTCTTGATCTCTTCGTTTTCGTATATCTTGTGCTCCATGGCTTTCTCCACGTTAAGGATCTTACCTCTTAACGGCATAATTGCTTGGAAGCGACGGTCACGACCTTGCTTGGCTGTACCACCCGCAGAATCTCCCTCGACAAAGAAAATCTCACATGTTTTTGGATCATTATCCGAACAATCTGCTAATTTACCCGGAAGTCCAGAGCCGCCCATCACGGTTTTACGCTGTACCAGCTCACGTGCTTTTCGCGCTGCTGCACGCGCTTGCGCAGCGATAATCACTTTCTGCACGATAGCTTTGGCCTCGCGCGGATTCTCTTCCAGATAGACGCCTAAGATCTCTCCTACCGCAACATCGACAGCTCCCATTACCTCATTGTTACCCAATTTGGTCTTGGTCTGACCCTCAAACTGTGGTTCAGCAACTTTCACAGAAATTACCGCAGTCAAGCCCTCACGGAAGTCGTCACCCGTAATATCTACTTTCAGATTTTTCAATAAACCAGACTTGTCCGCATACGCTTTCAACGTCCGAGTCAATCCGCGACGAAATCCCGCCACGTGGGTACCACCTTCAATGGTATTGATATTATTGACGTAGGAGTGCACATTCTCCGCATACGTATCGTTATACTGCAAAGCCAATTCTACAGGAACGCCCTGCTTTACCCCTTCTACATAGATCGGTGTAGGAATAAGCGATTGACGCGTGCCATCCAAGAACTTTACAAATCCTTGCAGACCGTCTTCTGAGTAGAATTCGTCAGTTTTAAGGTTACCATTATCGTCTTTCTCACGTTCATCGGTCAATACCAGACGTACACCTTTGTTCAAAAACGCAAGCTCACGCAAGCGGTTTGCCAAGGTGTCGTAGTTATAAACCGTTGTCATGGTAAAGATTTCGGGATCCGGATGGAAAGTTACAATCGTCCCGGTAACATCACTGACACCGATTTCTTTTACCTCATACAATGGTTTACCTTTCTCATATTCCTGTTGGAATATCTTGCCTTCACGATGCACAACTGCCGAAAGGAGCGTAGAGAGTGCATTCACACAGGATACCCCTACCCCGTGCAGACCGCCGGAAACCTTGTACGTATCTTTATCAAATTTACCTCCGGCATGTAGAACGGTCATAACCAACTCCAGAGCCGATTTATTTTCTTTCTTGTTTATTCCTGTTGGGATACCACGCCCATTATCCTTTACAGATATAGAATTATCTTCATGAATAGTCACTTGGATATCCGTACAATAGCCTGCGACCGCCTCATCTATCGAGTTGTCAACCACCTCATATACCAAGTGGTGCAAACCTTTGACACCCGTATCCCCAATATACATGGAAGGTCTCTTACGTACCGCCTCTAACCCTTCTAAAACCTGAATATTATCGGCTGAATACGTGGAATTGTTCTTCTTTTCTTCGCTCATGAAACTAAATTAAAATGAGAATGTTTAACAGTCAAAAATACGAATTTTATCCATAAAAATCAAACCAAGAATGCTATATTTTGCCTTGAACCAAAGCAAGATAAAATAGATTTTTATCAAGATTACGGAGGAAGCTAAGGAAATTTAATTTTTTTATAGTAGGTTTGTTGCTTGAAATTCAAAAATTGGAAAATTAATAGAAAGAATGAATAAATTATTTAAAACTTTATCACAAGCAGCCTTCGGGTTGATCGTAGTGGCAAGCATTGCATCATGTAATCAAAATGCCAATACAGCAGCAAACAAAACCAATGATTCATCTAACACTTCGACATCTCCGTCTGCTAAGGAGGAAAAGATTGTGTACATCAATTCAGATTCCCTTTCTGAAAAATATGAATATTTCAAAGACATCAGAGCTAACTTAGAAGCTAAAGTAAAGAAAGCACAGAACGATTTGCAGTCTAAAGGTCAGGCTTTCCAACGCGAGGTAGCAGAATATCAGCAAAAAGCCCCGTCTATGAGTGCATCTGAGCGTCAGGCAACGGAAGAAAAATTGGCTCGCAAGCAAGATGAATTGGGACGTTTAGATCAAAATGCTTCCGCTTCACTAGCACAGGACGAAGCTACCGAGTTCAACAATGTGTACAATAGCATCACAGAATACTTAAAGAAACATGCGGAAGAAAAGGGATACACCTTAGTGTTAACCTATTCAAAATCTAACCCAACAGTATTATACGCTGACTCCAAACTGGAAATTACAAACGAAGTGATCGAATCGTTGAACAAAGAATATAAAGACAAAAAAGCGAAAGAGAAAAAATAAGACTTTTTTTAAGTAAATGTAAAAGCCCGCAGATGCGGGCTTTTACATTTACTTAAAACATAAATACGACAGGCTATGGTAAGGCACATCTTGGACAAAACGAACAGTACTTTTGAGTGGTATGACATCACGAATCCAACAGAAGAAGACTTCGTACAATTAAAACCGCTCTTCAATCTGAATGAAGCTTCTATCAAAGACTGTCTTCAAACCGGACAACTGCCAAAAATTGAAGAGTTCGACAACTACCACTTTCTTATCCTGCGTTCCATTCCGACGGATTTTGACAATTTCTCTGATTCGCTGACGGAGATAACAGAACGTGTATCCGTGTTTTTCAGCGAAAGTTTTGTCATCACCGTTCATCGCGAAAAAGTAGATTATTTAGAACGCCTGATAGACCGTTACCCCACAACAAAGCTACAATCCAGTCGAACATTCATCAATCATATCACATCAGAAGCACTAAAGACATTTGAAAATTTTGTTATCCATAAGCTAAACCCGCAATTGGACAACTACGAGGAAATGGTATTTCTCAACAAACGCAAGAAAGGCTTCCTGCGTCAATTGTATTATATAAAACGGCAAATCGATGTTATCCGCATCATATTGACCCTATACCGGGATATTGTTGACTATTTCCATCTACCCGCATTCCAGAATATATATACGCAGGACCTGAAAGACATCTATGCCCGCTCAGCCACCTTATACCGTAACATTGCGGAGAACACCGCACAATTGCTCAGTGTATATTTCAACATCGAGTCCAACCACACGAATGATATTATGCGCACACTCACCATCATATCCGTGTTCTTTATGCCTTTGACGTTTATTGTCGGGGTATATGGGATGAATTTCAAAAATATGCCCGAATTAGAATGGTATTACGGCTATCCAGCGATCATGATTTTCATGATGCTCTTAGCGCTATTGATCTACTTTTGGTTCAAACGGAAAAAGTGGCTTTAAACTCTTTTCTTCGGCGTCGTTGGTATGAAGTCCTTGAGGTAGAAAGGTTCAAAGTAAATAACGTCCTCAAAATCCTTAGCCTGGAATTTCTGAAAAGCTATGCTGCTTAAAAAGGCTGCTGAAGCAACAAACGCCGGATGTACTGTGACATAAGGTGTCTGCTGAAATAGTTCGCTGAACTTATCCGCACCACTTCCGAACAATACTACCTGCTGTCCACTCCACTGCTCAAACGAGGTTTCATCCACAATCTTGGCCACGGTACTGCTTAAAGGCTTTCCTTGTATATCATAAGAAGCCGTATACACTTCCATGCGGCGTGCATCTATCATCGGAAATAATACGTTATACGCTTCCCCTTGATTCTTACCTAAGAAACCTTGTACCATAGCATCCAATGTAGGCACTGCAATCAACGGAACATCCAAGGCATAGCATAACCCCTTAGCCGTAGACACTCCAATACGAAGCCCTGTATAGGAACCCGGACCCTGGCTCACTGCCACCGCATTAAGCGCCGATAACTCTACCCCAGCTAGCTCCATTACCTTCGCTATAAATTGGGTCAGATGGGTTGCATGCAAGTTTTGCTCATTGGCCTCTTTCAACGCAATGATTTCTCCATTCAAGCTCAAGGCAACCGAACAAACAGGCGTTGCCGTTTCGATATGTAGTATATAACTATTTTCCATAAATAATCAAGGGACAGGATCATGCCCATGACCACCCCAAGGATGGCAACGCAATATTCGCTTAATAGCCATTGCTCCGCCTTTAAACGGACCATATTTCAAGATAGCCTCTTTCCCATATTGCGAGCAGGTTGGTGTATAACGACAATTAGCTCCCAATAATGGAGATATGAAAAGCTGATACATGCGAATGATAAGCACAAAAAGCCATTGCAACGGCTGCTTAATCAGTTTGTTCCACATATTTTTTAGCAAGCTCATCAATTATCTTTGTCAATACACCGTCCATACGTTCATACAGGTAGGAAGAAAGTAATTTTTCTTTCCCTACGTACTGAAAGGCAATAAGCAAATGTAAAGAATGTTCCTGTAGAAAAGGATATAACTTTGATTTCTGAAGTCTATAGCACTCCCGCATCCTGCGCTTCAACAGATTGCGATCTACCGCATGCTTGTAGCGGCGCTTAGGCACAGATATAATTACCTGTGCAGGTGCTTCCGCCTTATGAGGACGTTCATCAATAACCAAGAACACCACCCTATAGGGGTACATAATAAAAGAAGAACCATTATGGAAAAGACTATCAATAAGTCTTTTGCTACATAACCGTTCTTCTTTTGAAAATCTATGGTTCATGGATGACTGCGTGCCGGCTCGTGAGCTCGGATAGTTAGTCACCGGCGAAGATTATTATCCTTTATGACGGTATTCGTCAGATACTGTAAGGCGTTTTCTTCCTTTAGCTCTACGAGAAGCCAATACTCTTCTACCATTTGCAGAACTCATACGCTCTCTGAATCCGTGCTTATTTCTTCTTTTTCTTTGCGAAGGCTGAAATGTTCTTTTCATGACGCTAATATGCTTATTTTAATTTTTCTTAATCTATATGTTTCCCTACAAGGGAACGCAAAAGTACAGTTATTTTAGAAAAGAAGCAAAATAATCTTAAAAAAAGATAACCACTCGATTATTTACTTCTTAAGATATCACGTATTTCAGCAAGAAGCACTTCTTCTTTCGATGGTTCTGCAGGAGCTTCCGGCTCAGGCGCAACCTCTTCTTTTCTCTTCAACGAGTTTATCCCTTTAATTACCAAAAAGATACAAAAAGCAATAATCAAAAACTGGATGATCACATTGATGAAGTTACCATATTTAATCGCTACTTCTGCAACACCTTCTGCTTCATTAGCTTCGGTCAAGACATATTGCAAATTGGAGAAATCTACTCCTCCGGTGATGAATCCAATAGGTGGCATAATGACATCATCCACCAAGGAAGTCACTATCTTACCAAATGCACCGCCGATAACCACACCGACAGCCAAATCGATAACGCTGCCGCGCATCGCAAATTCCTTAAATTCTTTTAAAAACCCCATACCTTAAAATTATATAATTCCTAACAAAAATGATAATTAAAAGCGCAATATTCAAAAAGATTAAAACTTTTTTTTAACATCTATCCATAAAAAAACCGTAATATCTGCCATAGGCTTAGATTTTCTTATCAATTTATGTATATTTGCCTCTAATAGGTAAGCTACATCACCATTAAATTAATTTTCAAACACCAGAAACTGAACGAGTTAATCGCAATTACATGAAAAAGATATTAATAGCTGACGACCATAGCATCGTGATATTGGGAGCGTCCATAGTCATTAAAGAGAATTTTCCTGATGTGCAGATTCTACAAGCTCAGAGCTATGACGAAGTTTATCAGCATTTAAAACAAGAAAGGTTTGACCTCTTATTGCTGGATATCAACATGCCAGGCGGTAATAATATACAGGTCATCAAGGAAATTCTTCAAATCCAAGAAGACGCCAAAATATTGGTATTCTCCTCGTATGAAGAAAATATATACGCTCTTCGTTATATTACTGCCGGAGCCAGCGGCTACCTAAATAAAAACACTGCCATGTCTGAGCTGAACAATGCCATTAGCAGCATAATGCTACGTGGTAAATATATGTCAGAAGCGGTAAAAGACCTTTATATACAGAAGCTCACCACAACAAAATCATCGGTAGATGGCAGCAACCAGCTTAACAAATTATCCAATCGGGAAATGGATGTCGCTAAGCACCTTATCAAGGGACTTGGTATCATGGAGATGTCCAGTCTACTAAACTTAAGTTCTTCAACTGTCAGCACCTATAAGAGCCGTATCTTCGAAAAGCTCAATGTACACAACGTTCCTGAACTGATTGAGCTATTCAAATTACACGCAGAAGAACAATAAGTCAAATCGACACAACATTTTCGAGATATTTTCTCGAATACTATAGGAAAGAAAAAGAGCCTGAATCTAATCTGCAGATTAGATTCAGGCTCTCTTCTTTACCGCTCATTCAAAATGATAATTTTATTTTGAGCCATGGCTTAACTTAAGGCTTATAACTCCCCTACCGTTACTTCCGGAATATCCTGCACATCAGGAATAGTTAAGGCCTTATAGGACTTATACACATATCCTTCGCTTGCATCCAAATCCCACAGCAAAGGTGCTAAGAAGTTGATGCAGTTTTTAAAGCCTTGATTGGTCGCTGCCAAAATACCCGTATCTTTCGAGTTCTTCGCTTCGTTTTCTATTTCAAAAGCGCCATCGAAACCGCGTCTGTGCAACACCGAGACAAAATCGTTCCAATCCATATTATCCGTTCCGCCAAAGCCAGGCAACATCGCTTCATAGTGATGACGATCCCAGTCATGTTTCGGAATGTCTACTCCTGCTTTTTCTGCCAGTGCAACATCCACATGCTGCATCGGGTACATACCGCCCCATGCTACACGTGCCTCATTTTTCAAGTTGCGTGTGGTCTTCACATGGATACGCTTTAACCGGCTAATATCCATCTGCTCCATAACATCAACTGGATTGGTATTTTGCCAAATATCATGCGACGGGTCATATATCTCTCCATGTGCCTTGCTCGGAATCATGGCATACATCAGTTTACGTGCAGCCAATACCGCAGGTAAATTATTATAAGTAGAAGAATAGCGGGATGAACGCCAGCCTTCCATCGGACAGTTCTCGTATACGATAGTCACCCCTAAGCTTTCCGCATACTTAACAATAGGCTCAAAAACACGCTTATATTCATCTAAGTTTTTCTGGAAGCCATCAATCTCATTGCCTAGTTCATGGTTATAGCCCACAAAAGTACCTACTTTAACATCGTTAGCATCGCCCCCTAGCAAATACGCAATACGGATCAAACGCAACAAGTGGTTTTGGTTTTTAACACGTTGCTCTGGATCACCACCGATCATATTCTCGAAAGCACCTAAGGATAAGCGCAGCTCCGCTTGGTTAAACTTCTCAATTAGTCGTTTACCGTCCTCTGCCGTAAAGTTTTCGTATTCTAAATGAGTTGCCGTATGATCCTCGCGTGTTCCGTCTTTTCTAAACACACACAAATCGATACCTTGGGCACCAACTTCTTTCGCTGTATCAATCAATTCGTCCAAAGATAATTTATCGTAGGCCGAACTCATGACCCAAATCGGGTTATTCAATTTAGCTGACATATTTTTTTATTAGGATTAGTTTCACATGTAAATATATAAAAAAACAACTATAAAAATAGTGGATATCCCCGGACTTCCCAAGGTAAACACATCATAAATTATTTTCAATGGAATCTGTGTTGAGGTAAAATGGAGGGTTTTATTAGAGCCAAGGATAGGACAAAAAAAGAGCTGTCCAATAATGAACAGCTCCTTTTATTTAAATAGGATAAGATTAATCTACGTTATCGTGCAAGAACGAGTTGTTCGGGCGGATTTCAGTTTCTCCTTCATCAAAGGACAAAGTGAATCTGGAAATCTGCGATTGCGAAGAGTGCGGCACATCTTCTAACGACTTCTGTCTTCTTTTATATGCCGGCTCATTCTCCAATTCCTGCAATCCGTTAGACGATTTCAATTTCATACTCAACTCTTTCAGACGCAAGATACGCTCCTTGGTCTTCATCAGCTGATCTTCGAAATCAATCTCTTTCGGTTGCTCTGGCGCAACATACGCAACAACTTCCTCTTCTTGTTTATCTTCAAAAGATGGATACTCCTCCTCTTTCGTTTCTTCTTTAGCTCCGTAAGCGTCAAACATCGATGGCAGTTTGAATTCAAACATCGAAGGCGAAGTCTTCAATTCAAAGCCAGAATTATCAGGCTCCGGCTGTTGCTCTTCTTCCTGCTCTTCCACATTCAGCGTGTGGCGGATGATTTGTGGTTCCTCATTTTTCACCACTGCCGCATGAATGGGCTTTGGTGTCGTGAACAAATCCACAGGTTGCGTCGGAGGTACAATATTGTTTACTGTGTTTTCAACCGGTTTGATGAAAGGCTGTGCAGCAGGCTCTTGTTTAGCCACAAACTGATTTTGCGCAACCGGTTTAACAAATTGTGTTGCTGTAGGCTCAGGTGTCAAAGGCAAAGCAATTTTCTCTTTTTCTTTCTCTTTAACACGCTCTTCAGCCGTTTGGAATCCTGTAGCGATGATCGTTACAGACAACTCGTCATCCAGATTTTCATCAATACAGTTACCCCAGATAAGATCCGCAGATAAGCCTGCTTTTTCCTGAATATAATCCGTAACAATAGCTACTTCATCCATTGTTACTTCGTTTTTACCCGAAGTGATGTTTAATAGGATATAGCGTGCACCCTCAATTTCGTTATCTTTCAACAACGGTGAAGCCAATGCACCAGTAACGGCTTCTATCGCGCGGTTCTCACCTGTAGAAACACCATTACCCATGATAGCCACACCACTATCGTTCATCACCGTACGCACATCTTTAAAATCCACGTTCACATAACCCGGAATGGTGATAATCTCGGCAATACCTTTGGCTGCAGTTGTCAAAATATCATCTGCTTTCGCAAAAGCGGCCTGCATCGTCAAGTTACCAAAAATCTCCCGTAGGCGATCGTTGGAAATGACCAAGTATGAGTCTACATATTTACGTAGTTCGGCCATACCTTCTTCCGCCTGTGAACGACGTCGTTTACCTTCAAACGTAAAAGGAGTAGTCACAATAGCCACAGTCAGGATACCCAATTCTTTTGCTGCTTTGGCCAATACAGGGCTTGCCCCCGTACCTGTACCACCACCCATACCAGCAGTGATAAAAAGCATTTTGGTATTCGTCCCCAGCATACGCTTGATGTCCTCGATGCTCTCGATAGCCGAGTTCTCACCAACATCAGGATCTGCTCCAGCTCCCATACCCTCGGTTAAGCTCGCGCCCAACTGTACCTTGTTCGGGATTGGACTCAGCTCCAAAGCTTGCGCATCTGTATTGCAAACGATAAAATCGACCCCGCTGATTCCTTGCTTGTACATGTGGTTTACGGCATTGCCGCCACCACCTCCCACACCAATAACCTTAATTATTGATGAGTTTTCCTTTAACATTTCAAATTGTATCGACATAAAAATACCCTATTTAACTCTTGCTAAACCACTTACAAAACCAACTTAGGCTCAGCAATACAAATGTAATTATACCAAAATCTTAACAAGAGTTTTCCACAATTGTTAGAATGTGGAAAAATTACCCCTTGTGGAAAACTTACTTCTTACCGATAAACGTATCGTCATCAATTCCCGCATCATCCTTGATGAAATCCGACAGGATTTTTGTAAACCAGCTTTCCTTTTTATCTTTTCCTTTTGCGATCTCCGCAACCTTATCTTTATCTTTTGCAGGCGTTTTCTTCAAAACCACCTCCTGCTGCGTTGCTTCTTCCTCTTCAAGGGTCTGCACACCTTTAATCAACAAACCGATCGAAGTCGCATACATCGGGCTTTTCAGTTCTTCCAATGCCTGGCGGTTCAACATTTCGGTTTTAGCCAAATATTCGTTCGGATAACCAATGCGGCAACCAATGCCCGTGATATACTCCACCAATTGTACCAGATGTTTCAATTGAGCACCACCACCTGTAATCACAATACCAGCGATCAGCTTATCCTCATAACCTGAAGATTTAATCTCGTAGTATACGTGCTCGATGATTTCCTCCATCCGTGCCTGAATAATATAAGCCAGATTTTTCACCGAAATCTCTTTCGCCTCACGGCCACGGATCCCTGGCACACAGATAACCTCATTATCTTTATTCTCATCTGCCAAAGCAGAGCCATAGCGCACTTTCAACTGTTCAGCCTGATTACGCAATACAGAGCAACCTTGCTTGATATCTTCCGTCACGATATTCCCACCCAATGGAATAACAGCAGTATGGCGGATAATTCCCTCATGGAAGATAGCCACATCCGTTGTACCGCCACCGATATCAACCAAAACAACACCAGCAGTTTTCTCCTCTTCATCCAACACAGCCTCGGATGAAGCAAGAGGTTCCAAAACCAAAGAAGACACTTCCAAATCCGCATTATCTACACAACGCTTAATATTACGGATATCGGTCACACGACCAGAAATAATATGGAAGTTAGCTTCAACACGACGACCAGCCATACCAATAGGCTCTTTGATTCCCGGCTCGTTATCGATGGTGAACTCTTGCGGCAAGACATGGATAATCTCTTCTCCCGGAGGGAGCACCAGCTTATACATGTCGGAAATCAATTGCTCGACATCCAATCGGCCTACCTCATCGTAATCCCGCTTAGTCAAGATACCACGGTGTTGTATACTTTTGATATGCTGGCCAGCAATACCTACGTTTACAACTTTGATATCTACATTGGACTGCGATTCCGCAATAGAGACCGCCTCCCGGATGCTGCTTACCGTCTTCTGGATATTAGCTACCACCCCACGGTTCACCCCAGACGATTCGGCTTTACCTACACCCAAAAGCTCAATCTTGTTAGTACCACTACGGCGTCCTACCGTTACGCAAATCTTGGTCGTACCGATATCCAATCCTACGATGATTGGATTCTCTTTTTCGTTTTCTGCTAATCTTGGTTTCATATGCTGTGTATTTGTTGCTGTATATTTCCTGTATTACTTTAATTCATTTTCATTGTCATCTGCAAGCTGTCCAAAAACCATCCTTTTTTGCGTTCGCAGATAATCTGGTCGTCATATTTCACATTGACCTTCTCGTAAGCCCCTTCCCCTACTTTTGGTAGGATATTTTTATAAAATATCGTCAAACGTTTCAACTTACCATCGAGGTTGTTCGCATCCCCTAAGATCAATTGCTGCGTACCTAAGCGTGGGATGATTTCGATATCACGGTTATCATTCACATAAAGCTGCACAATTTGATTCTCCCATAACGCATCACCTCGGACATGGTCCACAATCTTCACCAGGTCTTTTACCACCTGCGTATGTATTGTATCCAGAGCCTGCTTATAACCTTCTGCGATATTTCCATTCGCCACCAATACATGTGGCACGTATTTTAGCGTGACAGGCACTTTTGCCCCTTTTGTATCGATATAATATTCCTGTCCATCTCTATTAATCACCCGCAAAATCACCTCGCGTTGCTGTACCGCAATATGCAGCACACCATCCATGTCTGTATGCACTTCTGCCGAAGATACATAAGGCAATTCTGTCAAGGATTCTTCCATCTGCTGTACCGGAATATCGATCATCGGCTTGCCCACTACCGCACCAAACTTGTTTTTCACCAATTCTGAAATATCCTTTTGGTCGATGAATGTCTCTTTGCCTTCCACCACTACTTTCATCGCCGTGCAAGGCTGGTTGACATCCTTTTTCTTCACCAATCCCATCAACATACCTATCCCCACCAAGGCTATGAAAGCCAAGCATACATAACCCACTATTCTCCACGGTATGTTTTGCACCTTTTTAAGCATTTGACAATATTTCTTTTAACGGTTTCACCAATCTGTCAATATCACCTGCACCAACAGTCACGATCAACTCCGGTCTCTCGGCTTCCACCAGCTCCAACACCTCGTTTGGAGCCACAACCCGTTTATTTTCCAACGCTATTTTCTCCAATAGCCATGTAGAATTTACGCCCTCAATCGGCAATTCCCTAGCCGGATAGATTTCCATCAAAAGCAGCTCATCTGCCATAGCCAGCACCTCAGCAAAACCATCCACAAAATCACGTGTACGGCTGAACAAGTGCGGTTGAAATACTACCGTCAATTTCTTTTCCGGATATAGCTTCCGCATCGATGACAAGAAAGCGCGCAATTCCTCTGGGTGATGGGCATAATCGTCGATATAAACGTGATTAGCCTGACGCACGATATACTCAAACCGCCGTTTTACCCCACAGAAAGAAGACAACGCTTCTTTGATTTTCTCTACTTCAATTCCCAATAGCAGCGCTACAGTGATCGCTGCTACTGCATTCTCCACATTGTGCGTACCCGGAATCCCCAGGTGTATATCCGAAATCAGCAATTCACCCGACACATAGTCAAAATAGAATTCACCATCTTCTACACGAATATGCTGCGCATAGGCATCACATTCCTCTTCTTTCGCATAAGTTATCTCACCCGAAAAAGGCAAACCTTTCTTCACAATGGCTTTTCCACCTTCTATCACGCGATCTAAAAACAGCTCAAAAGATTCAATCAGATGACTTTCATCACCGTAGATATCCAAATGGTCTGCATCTGTCGAAGTCACTATCGCAATATTGGGATGTAAGGTCAAGAACGAACGATCATATTCATCGGCCTCAACCACCACCACATTATTATCACCATACAGCACATTGCTGTTGTAGTTGGCGCTTATACCACCCAGGAAGGCTGAGCAATCATATCCTGTCGCTTTCAACAGATGGGCTATCATGCTCGAGGTTGTCGTCTTGCCATGCGTGCCCGCTACAGCAATCGTATACCGACTACCACTGATAATACCCAACACCTCCGAACGCTTATACAATCTGCATCCCTGCCCCTGAAAGAAATTTTTCAATTTCAAATCTTTAGGAACCGCAGGCGTGAAAATCAATAGCGTTTCTTCCGATGGCGTTCGGTAATCTATCGGAAGATTTTCAGGTTCATCTTGATACGACACCGCAATACCTTCAGCAACCAAAGCTTGCGTCAGCTCAGTTTCGGTACGGTCATATCCCTGCACTTCACATCCCAAATGATGGAAGTAACGCGCCAGGCCACTCATCCCTATACCACCGATACCCAAAAGGTAAACCCGCTTTATACGTTCAAGATTCATCCTATCTACTTAATTAATTTTAACACCTCTTTTGCTATGACCTCATCTGCATCCAGCAAGGCCATTTTCTTTATCGCTGCACTTAAGGAAGCTAATTTTGCTTCATCGGCAAACAATTTCATCGCTTCTTCATACAATGTATCCCTCGCCACATCGTCTTTTACCAACACAGCTGCCCCTTTGGATACCAATGCCTCTGCATTTTTGGTCTGGTGATCCTCAGCCACATTTGGCGAAGGCACCAATATCACCGGTTTACCGACAATGCACAACTCGGAGATCGTCCCTGCACCTGCGCGGGAAATAATCAGATCAGCCGCTGCATACGCATAATCCATACGATCCACAAAAGGCATAACCTTGACATGCGCAGGAATCAATTTATCCATGACCAGCACCTCCTTCATGTTGTTGTAGTAAGTTGGCCCGGTCTGCCAGATAACCTGTAAATCGTTGCGTTCCCGGATTTCGTCCATGGCTTCCAACATAAATGCGTTCACCGTTTTTGCGCCCAGACTTCCGCTGGTAACGAAAATGGTTTTCTTACCTTCTTCCAATCCGAAGAAATCCAACGCTTCTTTGCGTTTTCCTTCAATCTCTACAGATGCTCTGCGTACCGGATTGCCGGTCAGCAAAATCTGTTCAGCAGAAAAGAAATTCTCCATACCTTCGTATGCCACACAGATTTTCCGTGCTTTCTTTCCTAATATTTTATTCGTCACACCAGCGTATGAGTTTTGCTCCTGTATCAGTGTAGGCACGCCCATTCGTCCGGCAGCCCACAAAAGCGGCCCCGAGGCATAACCACCCACACCAACAGCCACATCTGCTTTGAACTCTTTAATAATACGCTTTGACTCTCTAAGGCTTTTCAGCAACTTAAATGGCAATTGCAGATTTTTCAATATAGAACCGCGGGAAATCCCCTGAATATCCAACCCAACAATATCATACCCTGCGGCGGGCACACGCTCCATCTCCATCCGCCCGTTTGCCCCAACGAATAGAATTTCAATCTGAGGATCCAAGCGACGCAATGCATTAGCAATCGCAATGGCAGGAAAGATATGTCCTCCTGTACCCCCTCCGCTTATGATTATTTTATGCGCCATTTCTTAGTATTGAGATTTGAGTATTGCGTATTGAGATAACCTCTTTAAACTTTACTCTTTTGTTCTTATTTTTTTAGTATTGAGATTTGAGTATTGCGTATTGAGATAACCTCTTTAAACTTTACTCTTTTGTTCCTATTTTTTTAGTATTGAGATTTGAGTATTGCGTATTGAGATAACCTCCTTAAACTTTACTCTTTCTTCTTTACTCTTTACTCTTTCTTCTTTACTCTTTGCTCTTTCTTCTTTGCTCTTTGCTCTCCTATATCGTCCCCACAACTACTTTCTTCGGCAATTGAACCTCATTTAGTTCTTCTTTGCCTTTAAGTTCTTCAATATTTCTACTCACACTGAGAATAATGCCCAATGCAACGCTTGTAAACAAAATCGATGTTCCTCCCATACTCACCAATGGCAATGGCACCCCGGTTACCGGCCCTAAACCTACCGCTACTGCCATATTGGCCAATGCTTGTATCGTCAGACTGAAGCCCAATCCCGCAGCCAGGAAGGCCCCAAATGCACGTGGACTCAATGTTACGATACGTATACAGCGGTACATCAACGCGATGTACAGGAACAATAAGATTGCACCGCCAATCGTTCCGTACTCCTCAATAATGATTGCAAAGATGAAATCGGAATACGGGTGAGGCAACAGATTCCTGCCAACACTATTTCCTGCTCCTTTACCAAATAGTTCGCCGGATGCAATGGTCATCTTTGCCAGATTGGCCTGATAGTTTTTATCCTCCTGAAAAGGCACATTCGATTTATGCACCTCTTCCGTAGCGAAAAATCCTTTCACACGGCTAAAGTAAGTCGCACGACGAGGGCCAACGGAGATTACAATCAAGCCCAATAGACCAACTCCGAAAGACACCAGTGCTATCTGCTTAAAAGAAATACGCCCAATAAGTAACAACAATACACTTGTTCCGAATAGCATTACCGCTGTCGAAAGGTTCGCCCAAGCAATAAGCACAAACACGATACAGACCGCTCCCATAATCGGCGCAAAGGACTTCTTCACGTCTTTAATTTCTTCTTGCTTACGCGACAGCATTCTTGCCAAGAAGGTAATCAAAGCTAATTTTGCCAAATCCGAAGTCTGAAACGTTTGGTTGATAACCGGAATAGTCACCCAACGGGAGGCATCATTGACCGAACTACCAAAAATCAAGGTGTACAGCAACAACGGAATTGTGATAATCATCAGCAATTTGGAGATACCGGCATAATAGCGGTAGTCCAGCTTATGCGATAGATACATCAGCACCAATCCCACGGCAACAATGGAGAAGTGTTTGAACAAATACAATTCTGTACCCTTACCCTCTTTATAGGCCAACGTACCCACCGAACTGTAAACAGCCAACAACGACCAACCAGAAAGGATGATAACTATAATCCAGATCCACTTATCGCCTTTTAGTTTGTTAAAAATTTGTTCAACCATTTTTTTAGTATTGAGATTTGAGTATTGCTTATTGAGATAACCTCGCTATACCTTACTCATTTGTTCTTATTTTTTTAGTATTGAGATTTTAGTATTGCGTATTGAGATAACCTGCCTAACATCTAATTTTATCTAAAATCCTTTTTACTTATCCATTTAAACATCTCTTTTATCGCAACTCGCATATCGCACATCGCAATACGCTTATCGCACTACTACAATTCCATTACCGCTTCTTTAAATTTATCGCCACGCTCTTCGTAATTCTTAAACCAATCGAAACTAGCACATGCCGGAGACAACAACACCGTATCCCCTTTCTGCGCTAAGTGGGAAGCCATTTCTACAGCATCCTGCATAGACGAACTGTTAACGATCACATCCGTATCTTCTTCAAAAGATTCATGGATGCGTACTGTATCTTCACCGATACACACGATAGCCTTTACCTTGCTTTTCACCAGGTCGCGCAGCATTTCGTAATCATTGCCTTTATCCACCCCGCCCATAATCAGGATGATGTCCGGCGAAAAACTTTCCAATGCGTACCATACCGAATTGACATTCGTCGCTTTAGAATCATTGATATAGTTCACGCCACCAATACAGGCCACATGTTCCAAACGATGTTCAATATTCACATAAGAGCCCATACTCTCCTTCATCGTCTGATTGCGCAATTCCTGCGCTTTGGCAACTAAACCCGATGCCATATTGTTATAGACATTGTGCTTTCCCTGTAATGATAACTCTTCAATATTCATGGCGAATGTTTCTTTATTTGGTACGTTTATCTGTATATCTTTCTGTTCGTCTAAATAAGCTCCAACGTTAACAATCTGCTCCTGTGTAAAAGGCAGATGCACAGCCTTGGTGCTATATTTTTCCAGTCCCTTGACAATCTCACTGTCATCCAGGCAGTAGATGAAATAATCCGCTGCTGTCTGGTTTCTTATCATTCTAAATTTGGAGGCCACATAGTTCTCCATTTTGTAATCGTAACGATCCAGGTGATCCGGCGTGATGTTCAACAATACCGCCACATCCGCACGGAAGTGGTACATATCGTCCAACATGAAGCTGGAGATCTCCAAGACATAGACGGCATGCTTTTCGCGAGCCACCTGCCAGGCAAAGCTCTTTCCGATATTGCCAGCCAATCCTACATCCACACCACCCTTTTGCAACATGTAATATGTCAGCATCGTCGTGGTGGACTTCCCGTTTGATCCCGTGATGCACAACAATCTGGCATCGGTATATTGCGCCGCAAACTCAATCTCCGAAATCATCGGCACCCCTGCTGCACGCAAGGCTTTCACTAAGGGCGCTTTCTCCGGAATCCCCGGGCTTTTCACCACCAAGTCCGCCTTTAGGATACGCTCTTCCGAGTGGTTCAACTCTTCAAAAGCAATCCCCTCACTTAATAAAGTGTTTTTATAGTTCTCCGCAATTGCTCCTTTATCAGAAACAAATACATCAAACCCCTTGTCCTTACCCAAGATAGCAGCGCCAACACCACTCTCTCCTGCCCCTAAGACAACCAAAGAGCCTTGCTGCGGATAATATGTATGAGCGATGTTGGGCATAATACTATCTTACTTTTAAGGTTACTATTGTTAAAATTGCCAAGATGATGGATACAATGAAAAAACGCATAACGATCTTTGATTCATGGTACCCCTTCTTCTGATAATGGTGATGCAACGGCGACATCAAAAATATCCTTCGCCCCTCACCGTATTTCTTTTTCGTGTATTTAAAATACGACACCTGCAAGATGACCGATACGTTCTCCAACAAGAAAATACCACACAATACAGGAATCAATAATTCTTTGCGGATAAGAATCGCAAAAGCAGCAATAATACCACCGATCGCCAAACTACCCGTATCGCCCATAAACACCTGTGCAGGGAAGGCATTATACCACAAGAATCCTGTACAGGCCCCTACAAATGCCCCCGCAAAAATCACCAGCTCACCCGAGTTCGGGATGTACATGATGTTCAGATAATCGGAGAAGATAACGTTACCCGATACATACGCCAGTATCGCCAAGGTAATCCCGATAATAGCCGAGGTTCCCGTGGCGAGCCCATCGATACCATCGGTAATATTAGCACCATTGGATACGGCCGTGACAATGAACACCACCACCACCAAAAACACCAAGAACGTAACCAAGTTTCCATTCAGTCCGAAAGAGCTTAGTACTTTCGCGTAGTCAAATTCATTGTTTTTATAAAAAGGAATGTTCGTCTTGGTCGATTTCACATTCTCTGCATAATAGTGCTGTCCTGTTTGGGTGTCCGTCATGATTTCCACCGCCTTCATGGAAGTCGGGTTACTGACCTGCTGACGCACGACAATTTCCGGATGGAAATACATGGTAATGGCAATCAAGGTTCCCAAGCCAACCTGACCGATAATCTTGAAACGGCCAGCCAAACCCTCTTTGTTCTTACGGAACACTTTAATATAGTCATCCACGAAACCGATAGCCCCCATCCATACCGTCGTCACAATCATGATGATGACATAGATATTGTCCAGCTTGGCAAAGAGCAAGGTCGGAATCAAAATACCGGCAATGATAATCAAACCACCCATGGTTGGCGTACCCGCTTTTTGCTTCTCGCCTTCCAAGCCCAAGTCACGAATTGTCTCCCCAACCTGTTTATTGTGCAGGGCGCGAATCAATCGGCTACCATAGACCGTGGTAATAATCAACGAAACAATAACAGCCATAGCCGTACGGAAGGATATATATTGGAATAATCCTGCTCCTGGAATGTGAAACTGCTCTTGCAACCAAGTGAATAAATAATACAGCATCGTTTCTTTTATTGTTCGTTAAATGTTTGTTCTAAAATCTCTTTATCGTCAAAATGCTGACGCACACCGTTTACTTCCTGATATTTTTCGTGTCCCTTGCCCGCAATCAGGATAATATCCCCTTCCTGCGCCAGATGACAAGCTGCCCGAATAGCCTCCTTGCGGTCAGCTATGGTAAATACATGTTTTCTGTCCTTTGCATCAACCCCGGCCTCCATATCTTTGATAATCTGCATAGGATCCTCCGTACGCGGATTGTCCGAAGTGATGATAACCTTATCGCTCAATTTCACCGCTGTAGCAGCCATCTCTGGCCGTTTGGTTTTGTCCCTGTCGCCTCCACAGCCCAATACGGTAATGATCTGCTGTGTCGGTTGGCGCAAGTTTCGGATAGTATCCAATACATTCGCCACTGCATCCGGTGTATGTGCATAATCAACGATACCGACAACCCCATTCTTGGAACGGATCGTTTCAAAACGCCCTTCTGCACCGCTGATCTCACTCATTGCCGTAAGCACTTTCATGGTTTCCTGTTCCAATAAAATTGCCGTGCCATACACCGCAAGCAAATTGTAGGCATTAAAACCACCTACCAATTTCACCCACAACTCATGCCCATCAATCTGCAACAACATTCCGTCAAAGTGGCTTTCCACAATGCGCGCCTTGAAGTCGGCCATATTTTTAAGGCCATAGGTCTTTTTATAGCCAAAGGTATTCTGCAACATCACCGAACCATTGCGGTCATCCACATTGGTCAAGGCAAAAGCAAAGCGGTCCAAATCATCAAAGAACTTCTTCTTCGCCTTGATATAATGGTCAAAGCTGCCGTGGAAGTCCAAGTGGTCATGGGTAATGTTCGTGAAGATCCCACCTGCGAAACGCAGTCCGGCAATACGCTGCTGCACGACCGCATGCGAGCTGACCTCCATAAAACAATAATCACAGCCTTCATCCACCATCTCGCACAACAATGCGTTAAGCGCAATAGGATCTGGCGTTGTATGGGTAGCCGGAATCACCCGGTCACCAATTTTATTTTCAACCGTAGAAAGCAGACCTACGTGATAGCCCAATTTTGCAAATAAGTTGAACAATAGGGTTGCCACCGTGGTCTTACCATTTGTGCCTGTCACCCCGACCAGCTTCAACTCTTTGGAAGGATCGCCATAGAAATTTGTTGCGACCAATCCCAGCACATAAGCCGTATCATCTACCAGCACATAAGTCACCTCTTTGCTTACATTTTCCGGCAGTGTATCCACCAAAAGAACCTTTGCGCCCAGCCCGATCGCCTTGTCCACATACAGATGCCCATCCGTATGCACTCCACGCACCGCAACAAACATACTGCCCTCGACCACCTTACGTGAATCGAAACAAACGGAAAGAACGTCAACTTCAAGCTGACCTTCCAACTGTTTTACAGGAACCGCATGCAATAGTTCTTTGAGTTTCATACTTAATTCAATAACAATTCAACAGATGACCCCATTTTCATTTTCGCTCCGGCAGCCAATGACTGACTCACTACACGACCTTTGCCCGCTACCTTCGTTTTAAATCCAGCATTTTCCATCGCGTAGATAGCATCGGTCAAGCCCATACCCGCTACATTCGGAACAACACCTTCCTTGATCTGCACTTCCACAAAAGGAACACCTTTTGCAGCCGTATCTTTATGCTGTATCAATGCATTCAGGTTCGTCGGATTAAGATCCAGCGCCTGATACACTTTTAAAGAAGCTTCTTTAGAGCCCTGCAATGTAGAAGGCGCCTTCGCTCCCGCCACATTTACTTTCCGGTTAGCCAACGTACCGTGCAAAGACAGATCATTCGCGTAAACCATATCTGCCAGTTCCTTAAATACCGGACCCGCAATCGCTCCACCGTAATAACCTTTGCGTGGATTACGGATCACCACGATCATGGAATATTTCGGGTTTTCAGCCGGGAAATAACCCGCAAAAGAAGATTGATAACGTCTTGCACCGTAACCACGTGCGCCATCATTCATCTGTGCCGTACCGGTTTTACCTGCCGAACTGTACAACGGCGAGCGCAAACGCTTGCCCGTTCCTTCCAGCATCACCCCTTCCAGCATCTTCTGCGCTTTGCTAATCGCTTCCTTAGAAGCAATCTGCCCGTTGATCACCTTCGCTTCAAATCGTTGTACCGTATTGCCCAAATGACGGATTTCCTTTACAAATAAAGGAGCCACCATTTTACCATCGTTCGCTACTGCATTGTACAAAGTCAAGGTTTGCAATGGCGTCAAGCGCAATTCATAACCATATGCCATCTGCACCAACGACAATTTGCTCCAGGTTTTGCTGTCCGGTGTCTTCACCCAAGGCGTCGCTTCGCCCGGAATCTGCAGACCAAGAGGCTTACCCAAACCAAACTGATGCAACTTAGCCGTATATTTTGCGGGATTGCTACCGTAATGCGTATTGATAAGCTTGGCAATCGCCACGTTAGAAGACTCCTCAAAACCTTCTTTAACCGTCAAAACCGATTTTTTAGGTGCATGTGAATCTTTAATCGTATGCGATGGCACTTTGTATGTACCATTTCCAATATCTACCGTAGAAGAAGTATCGACCTTACCATCATCCAGCAAGGCCAAATAACTCGCCAGCTTGAACGTAGAGCCCGGATCGGCACCCTGCGCAATAGCATAATTAAATTTTTCCCGGAATACACCTTCGCTATCGCGCGTGAAATTGGCAATCGCACGTACTTCCCCCGTCGCCACCTCCATCAAAATCACACAGCCATTATCCGCATCACTGGCAATCAGCTGCTTTTCCAGCGCACGCTGCGCCATATCCTGCATGTTAACATCCAGAGTGGAAATGATATCCGAACCATCCACTGGAGCAACTTCCACTTCCCGGTTCACCGGAACCCATACACCACCGGCAATGCGCTGCATCAACTGCGAACCGCTCTTTCCATCGATATACGAACCGTAAGCTCCTTCCAGACCCACCAATACCGTATCGCCTTTGGTATTTTTATACCCAATGGTACGCGCCGCCAAGTTGGTAAAAGGCAGGATACGCTTGTTTTCCCTTACCGTCACCAAACTGGTCGAATACCGTTTTTTTCCTTCTTTAAATGTGTGAAACAGCGGAAAGGTCTTGATAACCTTCAAATCCTGGTGCGAAACATTCCGCTTAATCAGCATATAACGCTGCTTCTTAGCCCTTGCTTCTTTCAGCGCATTCAGATATTGCCGCGAAGATTTATCCTTGAAATGCGCAGACAATCGCTCCGCAAGAGAATCCACCTTCATATTGAATACATCACTTTCCTCTTCCGGAATAGCCATTGCATCGAAACGCAGCTCATATTCCGGCACCGAAGTAGCCAAAAGGCTTCCGTCGTTGGAATAAATATTACCACGCGCCGCTTCGATAACACGCTCGCGTATAGTCAAGCTATCCACCATCGCACGCCATTCACCACCATCCACGTATTGCAGATGCAGCAACTTCCCGAAGACCAATAAAGCCCCAAACACCATCAGCCCGAACGCCAGGTACACTCGTATAAGTATAGATTTCCTAATATTCATTGACAAAAAGCGTTATTTTTTCTCGTTTACTACTTCTATCTTAATAGGCGGCTCCATGCGCTCCTTCAAACCCAAGGTATCCGCCCGCTTTGCAATCTCCGTTTGCGTGGTTAGCTTCATCAATTCCGACGAAAGCGATTTATAATCCCAACTCAACTCTTTCACATCTCTTCCCAACTTATCAATAGACCGTACCGTACGTTCTGCCAAGTGCCTGTTGGAGATATACAACAATCCCAGCAAAGCCACAAAAGCCGCAAAAGGCAGGTTTCTGGCAACCAGATAACTCGATACTTTTTTTGCAGAGAAGATACTGCGCAGGAAATGTTGCGTTTCTTCAACCTTTTGCTCTACGCTATCGTCCATTTTCTTCTGGACCTCTTCGCTCAATTCTTTATTTTTAATCGTATTGCCCGACATCTTCAAAAAAAATTAAGCCATTTTCTCAGCTATACGCAGTTTCGCACTGCGCGACCTATTATTCACCTCAAGCTCTTCTTTACCCGCAGTAATCGCCTTGCGGCTGATCACCTTGAAGGGCTTGATTTCATTTCCAAAAAAATCTTTCTCCACCTCACCTTTAAACTTACCCTTCTGCATAAAATTCTTAACCAGGCGATCCTCCAACGAGTGATAAGACATCACCACCAAACGCGCTTCCGGTTTCAGAACCGCTACCGTTTGCTCCAGAAAATCCTGCAAAGCCTCCAGCTCCTGATTCACCTCGATACGCAACGCCTGAAAAAGCTGCGCATGATATTTATGCTCTTTCCCTCTCGGCACATGCCTTTTCACCACTTCTTTCAATTGCTCTACTGTCTCGATAGATCCATTCAGACGTGCCGTTACAATCGTCTTGGCCAGCGTCTTGGCATTCTGGATCTCACCGTACATACCAAAAATCCGATGTAGATCTTCCTCCGCATACGTATTCAGCACACGTTTGGCATCCAAATCCGAAATCTGATCCATCCGCATATCCAGATCCGCATCAAAACGAATGGAAAAACCACGACCCGGCGAATCAAACTGATGGGAAGAAACTCCCAAATCTGCCAAAATACCATCCACCTCTTTGATACCCAACAAGCGAAGGTTGTTTTTCAAGAACTTAAAATTCTGATGCACTAAGGTAAACCGCTCATCATCTATCGCATTGCGCACCGCATCCGGATCCTGATCAAAGGCAATCAAACGTCCTTTTGGCCCTAGGCGCTTTAACAGCTCCCGCGAGTGCCCACCACCACCAAATGTCACATCCACATAAACACCATCCGGCTTAATAGCCAAAGCATCCATGCATTCCTGCAACATCACCGGCACGTGATATACGATTTCGTTAGCCATTTTCACCTCCATCTAAATTAAGACCACCCATCACCTGTTCTGCCAAATCCGAGAAATCCTCCTCTGACAACGAACCCATCTGCTCTTCATATTTCGCTTTTGACCACACTTCCACTTTCTCCAGATTACACATCAACACCACTTCCGCATCAATAGAAGCATACGCCAATAGACTTTTAGGCAACAACACTCTTCCCGCCGAGTCCAACAACAGCTCCGTTGCACCACTTGTAAATTTGCGCACAAACTCTCTGTTCTTAGCTTGGAACTGGTTCAACTTAGACAACTGCCCCAGAATCCTGTTCCACTCCGCACGGGTATAAATCACTAAATTTTGCTCGAAGCCACGGTTCACAACAAGCCCTTCACGCTCAACATCAGGCAGTTGCCTTTTGAGCGCTGCAGGAACCACCATTCTTCCTTTGGCGTCCAGCTTGCATTCGTATTCTCCGATCAAATAGTTCATTAGTCTATATACCTAACTAAATTTAAAGTAAAAGTATACACTTTCTCCCACTTTCCCCCACAATATCACACAAAAAAGTTTTCCACATAGAAGAAAAGCTACAAATTACTAGAAAAACATAGCCTACAATCACTTAAAACGGCTTTTCATCCGATTACCCTTCGTGGCAGTAATATGTACCTTATATATAAAAGGACAATCAAGCAGGGATAAATTCACGCCAACAATGCGTATTTACAGCTATGCGTGGGAGAAAGTGGAGGGAGTGATTGGAATCTGAGGTAAGGTAACAGATGTGGCTTTATAAATAGAGGTACACGCGACACGCCTACACCAGCGGTAGGAGGATGCCTAAAAAGGTTCGCAAAACGCGTCATTGCGAGAAGCGCAGCGACGACCGCGAAGCAGCTCCGAAGGAAACCAATCTGCGTTTTTGACATCATTCCCGCCTCAGGCGGGACTTCGTTGCCTCCCACCTCTTTCAAGTTTTACTTCGCAGAACTCACTTCGTTCGGTTAACGAAGTGTAACTTGGAAGGGCAATAAAGCAAGTTTTCAACTTGCCACCTCATCGTTTCTAAGTTGAAAACTTAGGCTATATTATACTCACAAGATACCGCTACGCTCAATCTTGCGAGAGAGTTGGGGAAGCTTTTTAACGACATTAAGCTTGCGACAGCAGAGAGAAATTAAAAAAGTCATAAAAAAAACATTTTTTTTCTTGCAGTTTGACAAAACAATCCTATATTTGCGCCGGCTTTGTAAAAAAGATATGACAAAACGTTTTTAAAATATTTTTACAAAGTTGGGTTACCTTGTTCGTGTAACAGGTATAAAGGGATGTAAAACAAATTTGTTTCAATTAAATAGAAAATTAAAAAAATGAAAAATTTATTCAAATTCGGATTCTTAGGTTTAGCTTTGACAGTTGCTTTCGCTGCTTGTGGTGGTGCAGAAACTAAAACAGAAGAGACTGCTGATTCATTGGCTAACGAAATCGAAAACACTACTGATTCAATCGCTGATTCATTGAACAATGTAGCTGATTCAATCAAAGCTGAAGGTGATTCTATCGCTGATTCTTTGAAAAACGTTCAGTAATCCGAACAACAGTATTTAAAAATACGTAAGAAGTCCTGCTCTATGAGCGGGACTTTTTTTGTTTTATACGTTTTTCTATCCCCCACGACGTAGAGACGCAATAAAATAAATTGCACATCAACTAATCAGGCCAAACGCATCTTATTTTTTCAGAGTTTTCACTACTTTTACAGTATGAGTAACAACGATATCATGAAAAAGCTCCGTGTGGCTTTAAAATTTACGGACGACGACATTATCAAGGTCATGGAATTAGTGGATTTCAAGGTGACGAAAACTGAACTGAGCGCAATATTCCGCAAAGACGACCACCCGAACTTCAAGCCTTGTGGTGACCAGTTTCTCCGCAATTTCCTCAACGGACTGATTATCTACAAACGCGGACGGAGACC
This sequence comes from Sphingobacterium wenxiniae, assembly GCF_900116225.1. GTDB lineage: Bacteria > Bacteroidota > Bacteroidia > Sphingobacteriales > Sphingobacteriaceae > Sphingobacterium > Sphingobacterium wenxiniae. The sequence continues at coordinate 197,147 of NZ_FOZZ01000006.1, read as the reverse complement.
GGATAAAAGATCAAGTTCATCTCATAACGATTCTGGTGAATAATCAGTGATCGCGATGGGAATGTATTTTCGCTGACTCTTCTACAGATATGGGAAATTCTTAAACTCGCCTCCTGATTTTTAACCAAACGACAATCCCAATAGCCAGCAGCGCGAACAGCCAATAGACTTCCATCCTAAAGGACTGCCTTTGGCTGTACTGCTCCTTACGGGCTTGTTCTTTCTTCTCGATTGTCCGTTGGTCAAGCTGTTCCTGCTGCTGTGTAAGACTGCTCCCCTTTTCCCATAGCCATAGTGAACCGGAGCCTGCGGTAATACCGCTATCGGCATGGTAACGAAAACTGCTATCGGTCTGGAAATGCCACCAACGACCGAAGCTGTCCACCTGTTGCCAAGTATAACCGTAACGTTTGTCATTGCTTACTTCCTGTGTACTCTGTGTTTTATTTGACCATTGTGCTTTCTCCTTGGTGGAGAGGCAGGCCGTGATGGTGAATAGCGGGATAATATAGATTATTCTTTTCATTGTCTAATAGTATTGGGTATTGAGATATGAGTATTGAGATATGAGCCTGCCTACGGTAGGCAGGCTTCGTCATTTTTCCTCGTCCCGAATGCTTTTTCGGGAACGCGTTTTTTTAATGATTAACAACCTTTTTGGATATCCCCAATCAATGTGACATCAGGAGTCAAAGACTCCCCTTTATGGGCAATCCGTAGAGAGCCCCTTCCAAATCCCTGACAACTCTACGGATAGTAGGGCAACCACAAGGGTTGCCCCTACGTTTTCTTCAACCAATCTGCCAGGGCGTAAATGGTGGAGAGATGCCTGCGGCGGGATTCGACGCGATCATTGCTGTTGCCTTCGATCGTGATGAGGTATTTGCCCTGCACGGATTTCACCAAGCCGACATGGTTGATGCGTTTTGCGGATATGCCGTATATGCCAAAGACATCTGCAGATTGGATAGGATTTTCGTAGGGGCGCCCCTCGTGGGTGCCCTTGCGATATGTCTTTTCCTTTGGAAATAATGCAGGACTCCAGGGGTTGCGGGGCCGGGACAGCCCTGCCTGTCCGTAGCACCACGATACGAAGGCGGCACACCATTGGTGACCTTTGCCCAAACCTGTGTAGGCAAGGTATTCCTCTACCCTTTTGCCGTCGTTGTTTCCCGTGGCCTCGTGTACGCCGATTTCGGCAGTAGCGATCTGGAGGATAGTCCACCTACGCCCATCGCCTTGGGCGAGACAGGCCAAAGGGGGAACATCTTTTTCACGGTAGATATTGGGATCCGCAGGGGTAGACCTGTTGCGTTTCGACAGGCTCAACGTGACAGGTCTAAAAATGCTCAGCCTAACAATGCCCGAGTTGACATCCTGAGCCTGTCGAAAGTTGTCATCCTGAGCCTGTCGAAGGATAGACACATCTGCCCCTACAGCATAATTTTTAACATATACAGCGCTGCATACAGCAATAAAAAGAATACCGAAAAATAGATTATACATTGTTGCCATGATGTCAATTGATTAAAATGGTGAAAGAACTGTTTGCGAAAGTATTTGAACGGACGCCAGAGTATCTCCTGCAGCCATAGGCTAACGAAAACGGCGACCAGTCCGGCCAATAGTCCGAACAGCAGCACCGACAGCATACCGATGTCCAGCACGCCTGCTGCGGGGTCAAGGATCTGCAAGAGCGTACCCGAGAAGAGGAACAGCCCCAACAGGAAGGTAAGCGTAAGACCTATTTTATGCGCTGTGGTTATTTCCTTGGTGATATCCTGGATAGACCGAGGGAGTTGTAATTGTTGTGTGTTCATTTTGTTAGTATTGGGTATTGAGATTTGCGTATTGTGATATTAGATGTGAGATATTAGATTTCTTTCTATCTATCCTTCTTGTTAAGCGATGCATCATGTAACAGATTCGTCTTTGTGTTACAGGCGCTCTTTGAATAAGAGGCACGATTTAATCGTGCCTCTACGCTTAGGCTATTCTGTGTACAGGATTAATTGAGAAGAATTTCACCCAGGTAATAGCTCATGGAGGTTTTCACTCCATTCCGATGCCCTGCGAACACCCATCCGACTAGATGGTCACCCGCATAGGCTGCCGGCAGGTTAATTATCAAGCTTCCATCTTTTCTTTCTCCCGACTCCAAGATGCTGAAAAACGATTTGTTTGTATTGTACGTGAGCAGAATCACGGTATCGTCCGAGAAAGCATTGAATCTATTGGTACTGGTATCCCAGGTTAGGGATATTTCCTGCGGAGCGCTTTGTTCCCATTGTACAGCCAACAGGTTGGACAACCCTCCTTTTGCTATCTGGACAGCCGCATAGTTCAGTTCATAATCCGGATAGTCGCCTACAATCGCATGATTAATCGCATGCTGAACAGCCTTATTGTAGCCTGTTGCCCGTCCCTCCAGTTTGTCGGAATAACCAAGATTCAGCAGATCCTTGATCGGGGATAAAAAAGCGATAGCCAATCTAAATCTTGCACGCTGTGCCACTTGAAGATCAGAGGCCGATTTGTTACTTGGACGAGAAAGTGAACGTACATAGTCCACACTGCGCCATCTACTTCCGATTACACTGCCTACCTTCCCGGAGTAGGCACCATTGATTCCTTTTAAAAATCTTGCCATTTTCTTTTTTACTTTACTTGTTAAACCATTGTCGTCGTGCGCGCTACGAACTCTCTTTTTTTTGATATCGAGAGCTAAACTATCGCTATTGAGGCGGTTCAACAATTAAAGGGACAATACGGGATAAAGTGGGATAAGATGGGATATTGTTCGAATAATTTTCGGGGAATGGGTCTGCATTTCTTCGGATATGCTCCCGACCTTCTCCCTATCATGTTCGACTCGGGTTCGACAACTCTTCGGGAACGCTTCGACAATCCTTCGAGTCGTAGTCGAAGGATTGTCGAAGCGCAGTCGAAGAAAACCCGAAGCTGTCCCGAAGCTGTCTCGAACATGTCCCGAAGCACAGCCGAACAATAGTCGAACAACTCTCGAACAACTCTCGAACAGAAGTCGAAGAAATCAAGGAGCCTGTTCCATGCCTCCCCTTTCCCGATATTTCCTCTTTTCTAAGAGCAGATAGATATCTTTCGCTTGATAATAATGCTTCCCGCCGAGAATAATGGGTTTTAGATAACCTCGTTCAATCCACCTGTAATACGTACTGTGCACAATGCCGAATAAGTGCTGCACTTCCTTTGCAGTCATCAGCGCATGCTGTTGCACAGGGGTGTCAGTCGGCACAAGAACTGCCGAAATCTGTTCTAATAAATCTTTCATGGTCGCTACTGTTTCAATTAACTGATTAATCTTACGTTTCATCATTTTTAACAGGGCATGACCATTCCAGTATCTATTCTGGAAAATTGATAGCTACATACAATTAAAAACAAAATTAAAATAGGTTTATGTCTGTGGCTTAGTTTGCCACGTTTTCATAGCTTCTTTAAAACTGGGGTAATATTCGTCCCCTATGTTGATTATCTCTTTGGATTTCTTCATGACGACCACCCTGCTGTTGAATGAGTCGATATAATCGAGATTGACCAAAAAGCTCTTATGTATGCGCATAAAAGGTGGCGCCTTCAGCACTTCACTCAATTCTTGCATGGTTATCCGCCCAGACAAGAAGTAACCATCGCCATAGAAATGCATCACCTTGTCCCTAATCTCGGCATATCCGAGCTTATCACAATCTACTAAGATATTGCCCTCTGCAGCTTTGACTGCCTTTACCGAAATGACGTTTTCTTCTTTCTTTAAAGCCGCCCGGCGTTCGTCACATTCCTGAATGGCCTTTTGAATAACCTTTTCAAAGTCAAGCCTTCCGATCGTCTTACGAATATAAGCCACCTGGTATAAAGCCGTATCATACACGTATTCCGTATAATTGGAGCATACGATCAATACCGGCACATGCTCCAAAGCTTGAAGAAACGCCACACCGTTAAGACGGGGCATCTGCATATCCAATATCAGTATATCAACGGTCCTTCTTTCCACTTCCTCCAACCCCAATACAGGATCCGACTCAACGATCTGTAGTTTCAGAAAAGGCAGATCTTCCACATATTTCTGTATCAGGAACATTTCCTCCAAGAAGTCATCTATTATCGCTACAGTATATGTCTTTTTGTTTTCCATGTGTGTTGATGTTGTTTAGTTCGGCTTTAAAATATCCTTGCCCTTCTTGTATAATCAGATCGAGTGGCAAGGAAGATCGCTTCAACCGCTGCTTAAGATTTTGTAGGCCATATCTCGAAGACTTTTGTTGCATCCGCTGTTGTGGGTCATAATAATTCTGACAGACAAACCGGAACCCTTGTCCACAGCATGACAAAGAAATCACCAAAGCATTCTCTTTCTGGAAATCCGTATACTTAATCGCATTTTCCATCAAAGTCAGCAAGGACATAGAGACAACCATTATCTGTCTGTCGGGATCCCCCTCCTGTATCAGTTTCACTTTTTTCTGACCATATTTCCACAGCAGAATATCCCATAAGTTTTTCACCTGTTCCCATTCCCTTAGAAGCATCACGTCGGGCATACCCACATCATCCAGATTCCAAACATACCGCATCACCTCCGTCAGCTTTATAATGGCGGTGTGGTTCTGCTTACCCGCCCCCATCAATGTCCGTCCAATACCAGTAATCATCACCGCCTGTACAAAATGTGGATTAATGTCGCGCAGGCCTAGCCTATAACTCATATCCTCCAGTTGTACCTTAGCCTCTTCCAATTCATTTTTCCACGTCTGCCTCTTGCTCCGTGTATAAGAAAGGATAACCGCCCCAAAGCTAAAAAGCACCAACGTGACAAGGCTTGATGTTATCTTTCCTAAAAAAGCCGGCCACCTAAACACAATGTGTTCCTTGTACAATACAACGCCCAACATGGGGTATAGCTTATAGATCAATAGGTAACATACGGGATATACACTGACGATGATTGTTATGAACAACAGAACAACTTTGTTCTTCTCCCAAGTACCATCATCCAAAAACATCCACAATACCTTATACAACAAACCGTAGTACAATATGAACGGACATAGAACCGCCCCCACCTTCGGCAAAGTCAGCAAAATGCCGTAGGTAAGGTAATTGCCTACCAACAATACACCTACTACAAGAAAAACCACAAAAAGAGGTCTATATCGTACGCTAGTCTTCCACATTGGCCAATTATGGAATGATTATTTAGGCCTAAATTTACATAATTTCAAGGTATGTTGTCAAGGTATCTGCCTTTCTATCCTAAAGGACCGATAGCTGCTTTTATCAAAAAGGTATGTCTCGTTCCCAACTTCCAAACAAACCAATTGTGCACCAGCTTCTACTTCTGCCGGTTGGCTTTCTTCTTTAAACATACCGTTGGTATGCAGAGAAGCCCAACAAGCCCAGTGAAACAGTCTCTGTTCCAAACGGGTGGCCAATCTATCATAGATTTCTTGCATACAGCGTTGGATAAAGATTTCTCCCTTTTCCTCAGCATGGATTTCAATGGGGCTTTGTATGTCGATGACCAATTCCTCTTTTCGCATATCGTCCAACAGGACGTATACAGGAATCTGCAAGAGATAGGATAAAAATGCAATTCCTGATTTTACCCAGAGCTTTCCATTCATAAAAGATACAGGGAGCATCTTCGCCCTATGATCGCCACTTCCTAGATTACCATCCGCAAAGATGAGAATATGTCGGTTTTCCAGAATACTTTTCTTGAGCTGAAAAATAACCCCATTTTCTTCCGCAAATAGAAAATTCACGGACTTCCCCTGCCTCTGAAAGTATGCTTGATGGCGTTGCAATACTGCAGCAAAGCGTTTGTACACATCCCGGCTCAGGAGAATGTCGAAATCCAGGCCATAACGGGCCAGCGCAACAGGTAATATTTCATGGTTTCCCAAGTGAAAAACAGTCAAAATACCCGCTTTTTTCAGGTCACCAGAAGTCTTTATGTTCACCTTCGTCTCCCATTTATCCGCCACGGTATGGAATGCCTTAAACTGTTTGTACAGTTCTTCATGTTTATCCCAGCCGATATGGGGAGCGAATCGGTGAATATTGGCGCTAAAAAACGTAAAATTTAAATGTTCATTTTTCATATGCTTATTCCAGAAAATTTTAAGATCCCCGGCACGGAGCCGGGGATCGTCATGTAGCTAAAATGTCCAGATATCACATTTGTCAACAGGCTCCTGCTTGTCATCATCGCCGCCATAAAACAGCGCTACAAATTCACACAAGGAGATAGCCTCCAACGAAATGCTTACATCCTGAACAAGTTCTTCCAATGATACTGTATTGGCCATTATTGTTTAGTTTATACTGTTTAATCTGTATCCAAACATCGCAGGGTTGGATTTCCCAGACTCCGTCGACAGAGGTTATTGAATCAATAGCCCGAAGATGGAAAAGTAAAAAGACAGAAAACAACAAAAGGTGCAACTAGGGCTACTTTGGCCTAAAGAGGGCAGGTTCACGCCATCAACTGCCCTGTTCACGCTCGTTTCTCCCTGTTTGCGCTTTTATTTTGCTGTTTATTAAGTGATGCAGATATTGACCATAAAAGCCAATAAGCCCTTCGGAAATGGTAAGGATGTTTCAATATTTTGGACGCTATGGTATCTTAAGCGAAGATGCGCAGGACTTCCTGAGGAACCGAGGCAGGGTCATGGTCTATAATCGCCAAGACACCTATCTGCATGCAGATGAAGTCAAAAATAATTGGTGCTTTATCCTCGAGGGCGTAGTCGGAATGGAACATCATGACGCATCGAGCAATATCCAGATTGAGCAGGTGCTTGCCGAAAACGATTATTTCAACGGCAGCAAGCATCCTTTCAGCGCAAGTGCGGAACAGACCCACATCAGGTTCTACAAGCAAAGCGCGATCTACGAACTTCCACACATACATTTTAGAAAGGCTATCGAGGAATTCACAGAGCTACAACACCTCTACCATATCCTGAAACAACAGCAACTCAATAGGCTTCGGCATTTCTTACGGCTGGCCAAGATTTCGCGGGAAGAGCGATTGGCTTATTTCCATACACACTTTCCAAACCTAGCGACCCGACTCACCGTCAGACAGATCAGCAGCCTTCTAGGGTACAGCACGACCCGTCAGTATTACCATGCTTTGGCCTATTATCTTCGTCATTCATAGTTTTCAAAACTTTTTTAAAATGTACGCTATAGCGTACGTTTTGGAAATTATTAGCCACGAACTTTGAGGTGTAAAGTTTAAGATCAAGATGATAGTTACTACTCAAAATAAAATGAATTATACGAGCATTGAGCTCATCAGGCTATTATTAATTATGCTATGGGTTTATGCTGCTTTTGTGAAGTTAGGGAATATGGAAGCAAACTTTGATGCCATGCAGAAGCAGATTTTTAGCAAACCCGTTGCCAACATACTTGCCTACACTGTACCCATATCGGAACTCTTGGCTGTAGTATTCCTATTGATTCGAATTAGAACAGGTTTCTTACTCTCCATCACCCTTTTAAGTGCTTTTAGTTTATATATCGGGTTGATTTTACTACACGTCTTTGGAGACATTCCCTGTTCATGTGGAGGCATCTTTCAGGGTATGGGACACAAGACCCATCTTTTTTTTAATATAAGCATGTTACTGATAGCCATATTAGGATTAATCATATATGATAGAATAAAGGGGAAAGCCGAAAACCTAGAAAAGAGTAGGCATTAAAATCTTATTTCATAAAAATTAAAGAATCATGAAAAAACAATTCAATTTATGGCGAGTAATGGCTGCAGCAGCCGTTATGCTCTCCGCCGGAGTAGGTTATGTCGGAGCGACAAGTACTCAAGTTGCAACGCATTATAATACTACCCCAACAGATGCCGAGGACCAAACACCAAATTGGGAAACAATTGTTCCCGGAGGGGCTGGAAGTGCAACTTGCACCCCAAATCCCAACAGACCATGTAAGGCCATCTTAGATTCAAATAACGAATTTCAAGAAGTTCAACGAGGTAATTATCCTGGTTTGTAAAAAAGGGGAGCATTGTAAATGCTCCCTTTTTTTTATTTTTGGGTTATTACGAGCCGTAAATGTTCTGCTTTTTTTCTCACAATTTGCAGTCCATAAGGTAAGAGCGATTTGTTTAACACCGCTAGATTTTTCAGATCCCCACATAACTTGATGTCAAATCTGCCAGTAAAGCCTGTTTGATCGACGACAGGCAACATACTATTTTGAAACACCAATGATTCTAATGCCGTACGAAATCCATCCATTGGACAATTTTCTATAACAATACAATCTTCTTCGAAAGTATACTTTGTCTTATCTGAAGTGTTGACAGAAGTAAAATGTAGTAAATTTTCGTTAAGTCTTTCAATCACTAAACAGGTGTCATTTGCAGGAATTAAACTTGCTTCAAATTGCGGAAATGCGACTTTAATATCTTGTTGTATTTTTTCGAAAATAGTGCCTTCTGGATCATCTTTCCAAACAACTTCATAGCACAGCGATGTGTTTTCTATTATCGGCATCGCTACTAGGCCAGAAACATCAAAAATTTTCACCAAACTATCCGTAGACAATACATCTATTGCGCCAAAATTGATAAAAGTTTTCATTCGTCCATAAGCTATTCTATACAAGCTCAACAGATTCAAATTGGTCACAGTAATCCGTCTGTTCCCAGTAGAATCACGAATAGATGAATAACCTCCGTTATAGCCTAATTCAGGTACAAACCGCGTTAAAAAAGAATAGTTTGTCATAAGATGTGAAGATGTCCCTCGACCGTTAAAAAACTCCAGTAGCGACGTTTTATATCTGTCATAGTCTGCCTTCCGGATATCCACTTTTTCTTGCAGGCTGATTGTCCTGCCCCTTAGTGCTTCTAGGATGTTGTTTTTTTCAACTTTCTCTGTAATTCCCACAACTTTACCGTCTTTAATCCAGACATAATGGGGTATTATATTATGCGGAAATAATTGTTTTAAAGTAGTATCAGCAAATATTTTCGGCAACTTCGACACGAATTGCCCCCTAACTGCTCTTTTATCAAAAAAACCTCTAACGACCTCTTGACTTTGTGATGTGACCGTTATAATCTGCAACTGACCAGCAAACTCCTTCTGCAACGTGTCTAACTTCGGTAATTCGTGTACACACGATACACACCAAGTAGCCCAAAAATCCAATACTAATAATTTATCCTTGGTATAATCGGCTAGTATAACGCTTTCGAATGGTGCATCGTGAATACCGTTTATAATGATTTCCGAAACGTCATGCCCGATATTGATATTTCGCATTTCGGTTTGCGATACTCCGCTTAAACTACTCAGTAGTAGTAAAAAAAGGAACGATGTATTTTTTAAATTGATTTTTTCCATACTTGTTATCTGACATTTGGTTCAAGACCTGACATTTCCAGTTCATCTTTTGGTATCTCAAATTGATACCGGCTATCTTTCGCTGGCAGCATATATGTCTCTCCTAAATAGGTTCGATAAAGATCGATTTTAGTCGATTCCATCTGATTAAGACGCTTCAAATCCGTCCAACGGGTTCCTCTTCCAATCAGTTCTTTCTGACGTTCTTTAAGCACCAGTTGCAACGCCTTATCGGCTTGCAGATGTCCAATAGGTGTAAATTGATTGCTTTTATACCTGTTCTTCAATAGTGTGTTTAACACGTCAATACCTTCGTCCACCCTATCCAACCTCACCAAGCACTCAGCTTTTACTAGATAAAGCTCGTCAATGGACAAACCAGTAAACTGGTATTGTGCATTTCCAGAATAGGTACCTATATAAAGTCCTTTATCATCAAAATAAGCAAGCTTACGTATATCTCCTTCTTCATAGGAAGATCGAATATCCTCGGCTACTTCTATTCCGACGATGCCCACAAATGGCATATTGGAACTGGCAAAAAAGATAATTTCAGGGTGGGTATTGTAAGTAAACCCTGAGAAGGGTAAACCTCCTGTCAAAGAAACTTGGTTATAATCTAACAATTGATTACTTATGTTTAGAGCTTTCTCTGCATTCACCAATGATGAACCGTAATCGTTTAAGTTCTGGTATACCCTAGCCTTCAAACTATAGACCGCCTGTCTGGAAGCTCTGGTTTTTATCTCCGCCTGTTCAGGAAGTAATTCCTCCGCCTTATCAAGATCATCTAGAATAAATTCGTAGACTTCCATTAATGAATTTCGTGTAGTAGTCTTTGGAAAACTGCTATCTTTAATAATGGGAATACCCAATTGAAAAGAAACCTCCATATCAAAACCTTCTGCAAAGTCCTGTAGTGCATGATAATGCGCCCATGCTCGATGGAATAAGGCTCTACCATACAGATTTTCCCAATTCAACTCATTACCCTTTCTTTTCTTTATATCATCAATGGTTTCTATGACTATGTTGGCATAAAAGATTTGCTGATAAGGTAAATCCCATGCCGAGGTATACAGTCCACTGGGGTCATAATCCTTTTTCCATAGATATAGATTTCTATCAAAATCATACATAGAGGATAACTTATCAGCGGTATAATATAAATCACCATCGGAAATCAACCGCCAGTAATCTATAAGGTTCATTACCGAACTTGAGTTGTCTAATAATGCTGTGACATCATTCAGCGTTTCGACTATAACCTGTTGCTTTTGTGGCTTTACCTCGAGGAATTCAGCAGAACAGGCTGACAAAATAACCAGAGGCAATAAATAGATAAATTGAATTTTCATGTGAATGCTTTTAAATTAGAACTATTTAATTAGAGCGTTGCATTTAACCCGATACTAAAGGTTTTGACTGGCAAATAGTTGACACTAGCGTAATCAGGGTCATATTCAGTTTTAGATTTTTTCCAGAGCAGTCCCAAATTATTGGCGTAACCGTATACCCGCAATCGCATATTGCGATCCGTACGGAGCTTTTCCAAAGGCAACTCATACTCTACTCGTATATCCTGCAAACGTATATGATCTGCCCGATGAATAAGTACAGAAGAATAGGTATAAACCTGTGCCCTTGGTGTATTTATAGTTTCTTGAAAAGATGGCACCTGTGTATGCTGTTCGTCACCCTGCTTTTGCCAACTTCTTTCAAAATCACCATGTGTTGATATCCCAGTTAGCAGATCATAATAGCTTGCCGTGGGTTTCTTAAAATAATAACCGCCCCTATAGCTGATATTAAAAGAAAGCATAAACCGCCTCCATTCCAACATATTACGAAATGAACCGTACCATGTCGGCCTAACCGATCCATGATAAATTAGACCGTCTACAGAAAGTGTTCTCATAATCGCAGTATAGTCTTTCGAGGGCTGCCCTTCTAAGTATCCAATTGGATCACCGTTCTCGGAGTCAAGGCCACCCCACGGCATGCTGTACAAAGCCCATAGTGGTCGTCCTTCAATCGGATAGGCCGTCAGACCGTCTGAATTGCTCATGAGATTTAACGCTGTAAACGATGGTCCGTTATAATCGGTCACTTTATCTCTTACTGTGTTAAAATGAAACTGATTGCTCCACCGGATAACTTTATCAATAGGTCGGGTATTGATCATGACTTCTACCCCTCTTGTATTTGTCGCGGAGAAATTGCCTGTCAAAAGCTTTATTCCGCTTGTACCCGGAGATGGCATCTGGCTGATGACATCACTTCCGTCTTTATTATAGAACTCGACAGATCCAAAAATTCTTGATTTAAGTAAAGAGAAATCAAGACCTACATTATAGGTCGTAATTTTCTCCCACCGCAAATCAGGATTCCGAGGCGTTGCAATGCTAGCCATAGGCAAACCTGTCAGGTAATCCTGCATATTATAATAGGCTGTTGTATAGGCAGTCATACTTCTGTTCACATTTCCACTTTTGCCATACGTTGCCCGTAGGTGAAGCCTGTCTATACCATTAACCTTAAGGAAACGTTCATTTGTTAAATTCCACCCCAGACCAACGGAATACAACGGTACACGTTTTTGATTTGTGTTCACGCCAAATAAATTACTCTCATCAAAACGCAGGCTTCCAGTTGCCGTATAACGCCTATCATAGGTATAGGCTATATTCCCAAAAACAGAACGGAATCGGTCTACAGTTCCTATTTCCCTATCCACATACGGAATAATGTTATACGTATTATAAGGATTGAAATAAGATGTAAATCTTCCTTTGTAATTTACAGATTGGCTTACTCCAACACGTTCATCGTAACCGTAAAGACGCGATTGTACGCCAACCATCTGCTGATCACGAATTTCATACCCCCCAAGTCCGTTAATCTCATGTACATCTTGTAGTCTATGGCTAAAATCGGCTTGTAGACGTAAGTTGTGTGCGTGGGTACTTCCATCATTTATATCCAATATGCTTCCCATTGGAATAGCGTAACTCAGGTTTCCGGTTAACGGATCTCGCTGTGTCAGCCTGTTTATCTCATTTCGGGTAAAATAGCTATCTAAGTTATTCAGCCCACGAGTTACCGTACTACCACTCCAATATTGGTATTGGGCGCTTAATGTCACAGCATCCAGTAATTTATATGTAATCCCTGCGTCTAGTCGAAGGTCTTTTCCAATAGTAGTGTTGTCGTTGTTGTCCCGATCGAGCAGAGGAATATAAGACCAATCCAATAAACCATCATTCGATACAGATTCCAGATAACTGACACGATAATCTTTGGTTACGGCCAAGGGGTTCCCATCTTCATCCACCAATCGAGCATAGGGAAATAATGGTGTAGAAGGTACTCCTCTATGGCTACTGTAAGTTAGGCTACCAAATCCGTTATTTTCAACTTTCCGTTGAGAGAATGCAGCTTGCGTAGAAAGCTGCAACTTGTCACCAAAGAAAACAATGCGATTGCCCAAGGTAGCACTGTACCGATCATTGTTGTTTCGTATAACTTCGGTACGGTTCTTATCGAACCCAATGGAAGCATAGTACTGATTATTGGAATTACCTCCTTCCATACGTAATGCATACTGTTGCATCAGAGGAGATTGGTATAAGAATTTTTCATAATCCGAACGGATATCATAGGTCTTTAAGAGCGCAATCTTTCCATCTATCTCTTCTGCACGTTCGGGATTATCTCTCTTTTCTATAAATAATTCCACGGCAGGATTAAGTGGGACTTTATTCAGCGAGTTTTCATACGTAGTATAAAAACCTTTTTCAAAAAGCATCTGCTCAATATCGATAAAGTCTGCACTTGATATCAACGGCTGATAATGTAGATCAGGTCGCTGTCCAAAAGTAGTATTCGCATTCAAAGTGACCTTTGGCTGTTGAGTTATATTATTTCTTTTTGTGGTAATGACAATCACACCATTGCCAGCACGCGCACCCCAGATACTTGCTGCTGCCGCGTCTTTAAGCACAGTTATACTTTCGACATCATTGGGATTAATATTGCTGATATCACCTTCATAAGGAAAATTGTCAACGATGATTAACGCTGATGCGTCCGATCGGATGGTGTTCTGCCCCCTAATACGCATTTGCGCAGCTGCTCCTTTACCGTTGTTGAATATCAAACCCGGTGTTACATCTGCCAGACGGTCAAGGACATTTGTCGATACCCTTCGATTAAACAGCTCATTATCCACCTGCACAAAACTCCCTGTCGCTCTTTCTTTTGGGATGGACTGGTAACCTGTATTGACAATCTCCACTTCTTCGATATAACTTTCATCGGCTTCAAGCTGAATGTCGAAGACGGTAAAACGCGTATCAAAAGCAATCTGCTGTGTCTTGTACCCAAGGTGCTTTACTTCAAAGCTTCCCTCCTGCTGTGATGTTGGGATTTGAAATCGGCCGTCTTTATCGGTTATGGCCTGTCGCTGATCGGTTCGAATGGATACACCCTGCAAAGGTTGCCCTTCGGCAGCCGAGCGTACCACTCCGGAGAGCGTACGACCCGACTGCGCCCAGGCGTCAGATAAACTAAACATTGAAACAAATATCAGCAGTAAGCCATATGCATTAAGCCATAAGCTTTTTAATCTTGTGGTTTGCTTAGTAGGATGGTTATGTTTGTCACTTTGTAAAAGGCACAGACCTCTCCCACCCTTGTAAAAATTCTTCATTTTTTCATGGATTTAATTGAACCTTAATGGAATGAAAGAGCTCGTTTCACTCGGTTTTTAAGGTTTTTAGGGTGTGACCTAAGTCTGTGCTTTTTACCTTTTTTCGGCTGTCAAAACATCTATGCTCCTAAGCTTTGCTTAGGTCACACAGTTAGTACAATTGTTGATTACTTATCGGAATGCTATTACTCTCTTTCATAACTTTTAAAACGGTTTTCTTTGAAGCATTTACCGATTTTAGGAATGTCCGCAAATGCAGACAAGCCCTACCGAGATTATTCGGGGGCTGAGATTTTGTTTTTTAGAATTTGTTTTTTATGGTTCATACTCGCTTATGATTAGCGAGTCTCTTGGAAGTAGCCATATTTGATACATGTGGGGCTACAAACCGTGGCTACAAAAGTTTCTGAGGCTTTACACGACACGGAATTACAGCAGCCCCACATCTATCTGATATGCAAAGATAGCATAAAAGCATAGACATGGGTGTTTAATCTGCTGCCTTGCGCCGTGACCTCAGAAATTGTAGCCGCAAGACTCTATAGTTTAAACACCAAAGAAGATCATTAATCCTCTATTAATAAAACAAATATACAAAAACCTAATTACAAAAAAAGAATTAAATGTCACTTTTTGTAATTCGAATACGCGTCAATTTTGATTAATGACTAGTATTGACAGAAAATTTATTACAGAAAACATCCTTAAACTACTCGATTATAGTGGAGTTGCGGATAGTGATTTTGCAAACCTCATTGAGAAATCATCAAGAACGATGGTTAGAATACGTAAGGGCGAGGCGTTATTTACTATTGAAAGTATTAACATTGCAACACAATTCTTCGATAAGACTTTAGATGAATTAAATACTATAAAAGTTGAATTCGAAGAAAACTATCGCAATAAACTCAAAGATATCCACAAATCCAACACATCTTTTTATGCTGTATTAGAAAAACGTCCAACTATAACTTATGCTATAAAATACTATTTATTAGAATACCACGAATTTCAAACATCAGGTATGATTGTAGACAAGATCAACGATTTCTTCAATTCCTTAGGGTGGGAGTATTCTAGCTCATACATATCTAGTTCAATGAGCAGGCATAAAAAACAAATATATGTTGCAGGCACTAAGATAGTTGATGGAAATAAAGTGAATGTATACAAGAAAAAATAAATAACCGAGTGTGTAGAATGTTGGGGACAACCTACAAAACGAGCTGAAAAAGCATCCAAAGGTTCAAGTTGAACCTCACTCTACTAAGGGAGGAACGCATTGGTATAAGAGGAAGTAACAAGGTATCACACTTTGTGATACCTTGAAATCAAAACCAATAGTTAATACAGGCAAATAATATGAAGACAATAATATCTATAGCTTTATTTTTCATTTCTCAAGCTTGTTTAAGCCAAACCATAACAGGAAAGGTCATCCGTGTGGCTGATGGTGGTAATACGAGAAGTGGATATGCACAACACTGACATTCGAAACTATTTTATGACATATTACCAATCGTAAAAAGTAGTTTTTACGTCAATATGACAGTTCTATCACAGACATTTCTCCATACACAAAAAAAACAAACCATTCTGTCATATTTTTACCTAAAAGGTATCCTTATTGATATGACTAGAATGGTTTAAAGTTTGAATACCCGAAGGAATA
Organism: Sphingobacterium wenxiniae; assembly: GCF_900116225.1. Lineage (GTDB taxonomy): Bacteria > Bacteroidota > Bacteroidia > Sphingobacteriales > Sphingobacteriaceae > Sphingobacterium > Sphingobacterium wenxiniae. The sequence continues at coordinate 181,342 of NZ_FOZZ01000006.1, read as the reverse complement.
TTCGAATTAGCGTCGCAAATATACACTTTTAGAAAATTCAAACAACAGGAAATGCAATCTCACCTGTTTTGTTGAGACGGATAATCATGTGTATATGGCTAATTGTTACATTATCAATTATGATCTAAACAACTCCAAGGATTACGAAAGCTTATACGAGGCTATAAAATCTTATGGAACATGGGCAAGAATTCTAAAATCGTGTTGGGCGGTGGTTACGACAAAACCTGCTAAACAAGTAAGAGATCATCTACTATCTGTTATGGATAGCGATGACGGCATCTTCGTTGTTAAGTCAGGAAAAGAAGCTGCTTGGCAAAACGTAGAATGCTCAAATGAATGGTTAAAGAATAATCTTTAACATCTTTCCCCTTCCCCTATTTAAGGGGAAGGGATAAACCAAGCATAAAGCTTTCTTTAGTATATCGTCTCTACAGATTGCTCTATTAAAAAAAAATATTTGACAACTTAGTGATTAATATAAATGACAACAATATTAAATAAAACTACCGAGGAAATAGTTCTACCTCAGGAAAAATTGGAATATCTACAAAGAGAACTAACAAATGTAAGGCACGAGCTTACCGATAACAAGTACATTCTAGAAGCTAGAAGAGTTTTACAGGCGGGCGGTTTAAGAAGTGCTATAGGATCTTACTGGAACGCCGTAAGTGATGATCTTAGACGAAAAGTGATACATAGAAGCCTTGATTTATTTAACAAGGAGATGAACAAAAATGTCAAAACATATGAAGACTTCCAAACCCATGTTACTGACAACGACCTCATCGAAGGAGCATATAAAATTGGGGCATTAAGTTGGGAAGCAAAGAAAATAATGCATCAAGCAAGGGAAACAAGAAATATTTACGATGGACATCCAGATAGTTCCGATCCTAGCTTATTTAAGGTTCTGAATATGATCGCTGACTGCAACCAGTACGTTCTTTCTCAAGAATATCCAATTCCTATTATCAATGTAAATGATTATCTCTTGAAAATGGATACTGACACTTATGATAAGCATGAGTTGGCAGTTGAACAAGCATTTATTGATTTACCTGAATTATATAAGGGAGAAATGTGCAATAAGCTATTCACTTATTATACAAGTGATACAATATCCACAAGGTTTAGAAGCAACATTGAATTCAGCTTTCCGATTTTATGGAAAGTCTCCCCTAGAGAAATAAGGCAGCAGATTGGACAAAGGTTTGATAAAACATATTTAGAAGGAGATGCTCCAAAAAATCAAAAATCAGTAGAATTACTTTCTCTAGTTGATGGTTTAAGATACACAAGTACAACAACACGACGCCTAATTTATGAGCCTAAAATTAAGTTTTTAGAAGACAATTTAGATGATTGGAACGAAGAAGCTAAGGTTGTTAAGATCCTTGAATCGTATGGTTCAGTTGTTCCTGAAGAATATATTGGCCGTCTCGTGTCAGCATTAACCTTAACTTTTGTCGGATATAAAGGAAACAGCTATCGTTTTAACAGAACAGCATTCTACTCAAATGCTGCTGCTCCTCGTATTTCTAGGATGTTTGAAAACTTTGATAACAAATCCGCTGAAGAATTTGTTGGTGTAATTAAAAAAAATAACACGTTAAAATCTAGGATATCTGGTACTGAACAATTAAGGAGACTGAGAACTTTGGGAGACATCTTGTTAAATAAGCCTGAAATAAAAGACGAAACCAAAAAATTCTTAGAACTGTTGGTTGATGAAACCAAAACAAAAGAACTGTATCAAGAAATAAGCAAAAGGTAAGAGTTTTGTCGGGGTTTCTGCTAAAAAAAAGGCACCCCGACAAATAAAAAATTCTTTCAAGAAACACTTATACTTTAAAAACATTAAAAAAACTAATATGACTTGGTATGGCAATAATCGACTTATATTCTAAACGGCAAAAAAGACTTCGTGGTGAGGTACTAGATATATTCACATATGATGTGTTACCTAATACATTAAAAGTACAAATCGTGCATATTATAAAGGATTGCTTCGGTTATAACGACCACGATTTCAGAGAAGATCTCCCTAGCGATATTTATCAGCACATTCGAGATATATTACGTAGAGAGTACGGTGTTTTTGAATTAAGAACAACAACCTCTTTATATGGGGGAGAAGCAAAAGATGAATTACTAGATTTTTTCTTAGAAACAGATGATGTAGAAAAAGCCTTAGACGTAATTGAACTGGCTTGCAAAGTTATTGAGAAAATTATATTACCAAAGCACCATGATTTTCGACATCTCTATCATAGTAAAATACATCCTGATCAGGCTATTCAAGATTTGAACATTAGATTTAAAGAGAACGGTATAGGATATTCGTACGAGTCCGGTCATATCATACGTATAGATTCGACATACACTCATTCTGAAATAACCAAACCTACCTTAAATTTACTAAACAGAGGCAAATTCAAAGGTGCAAATGAAGAATATCTAAAAGCACATGAACACTACAAAAATGGACGAAACAAAGAGTGTCTCACAGAATGCTTAAAAGCATTTGAAAGTACCCTAAAAATAATCTGCCAAGAAAAAGGATGGTCGTTCGCACCCAATATTACAGCAAAAGGACTAATACAAATATGTTTTGATAATGGACTGATACCAACATTCACACAAAATCAATTTACTTCACTCCGAAGTTTGCTAGAAAGCGGCATACCTACACTACGCAATAATCTTGGAGGACATGGACAGGGAAAGATTCCACAAAAGGTTGACGACGAGATGACACGTTATGCTCTCAATCTGACAGGAACTAATATAATATTTTTGGTAGAACAAAGCTGATTATAAATTCGATCATTAATTCTTTTCAAGCAGTTTCAGTTTATATCACTAATAATCAAAATTAACATGGCAAAACGTATATCCACAGCTAAACTTAGTCAAGCAATCAACAAATACAATCAGGCAGTAAGAAAATATAACTCTGCTGTTAAAAAATCTGTTAATGATTATAATCGTTTAGCTCAACAACATAATACGCAGGTAAAAAGAAATATTGAAAACTATAACCGTGCAGTAAGAAAATTCAATACAGACCAAAGAACTAGAAGACAAAAGTTGAATCACGCAATTTCCTCTTTTAATAGTATTAAGCACTCGTCAAATATTTCGACTAGCTATACCAATAGCGTTGAAAGATTAGAGAAAAGTTACGACAACCTTAACTACTACAATGAGTCCAATCAAAGGAACTCTAATATCTTTGTAGATTATCCACTCCAAGAAACCCAAAATAGCTTGGAGTTATATAATGCACTTAACAATCCACATCACGCTGAAATCACGCCTACAGAAAGTCTCCAAAACAGCTATATTCATGAAGAGCTTACTAATATTTCTTTTGATTTGGGAGACAGGTGGAAAGGTGCCTTGTTTTCCCTGAACCCATCTAACCCTGATGCCAGTCGCCACTTTTGTACAAGCGTAAGAGAAATTTTCACATTATTACTAGATATCAAAGCCCCTGATCAGATGGTGTTAAACCGATTCCCTGATTGTGAGCTATATAATAGCTCACCTACTAGGCGCACTAAAATAAAATATGTATTAACTGAGAACTCGATACATTCTGATGAATTAATCAGCTTTCTCGATGCTGATATAAATGAAATTCTATCACTTTTCCGCACACTGAATGATGGCACACATGGAAATTCAGGCAAATTCAATACTACACAGTTATCGCTACTAAAACAAAGAACAGAAGACGCCCTAGCTTACATGATTGAATTATAAACAGGTGTTCATGAAAGAAATATTAATGTTCGAGAAAAAGATAGCTGACACTGAACTCTTAGCTTTGGACGACTATATTACCGTATTTGCGGAAAACGAATACCTTAAGGAAGGAATAACCTACAGAGACACAATACAAAGCGTTTTTATTCCTAATGTATATAACAGTCACCATAACGACTATCAATGGATATCCAATATCGCTCATCTTACACCTGGATTTGTCAGATATTCTGAAAAACAAAAAGATAAATACTATAGCTGGGGAAATGAACGTGGTATAGTCCCACTTGTTTATCAAAGATTCTACAATAATATATACCCTACTCAGTACAAAGTGTTGGAAGAGTTTATTCTATTCTTTAATCTACATGAAGATAGTCGAAATGGACATTTCTATAGTGTAAATATGAACTCCGACCAAAATCTGGTCATTCAGTATGACAGCCAAACAACCACCTTCAGAGTTCGAACCCATGAATTAAGACAGTTCCTATCTGTAAAAAACTATGTATTAGCGGTGCAATACGATTTTTATAGAAGTACGGTGACCCCACTATCTAAATATGGGATTGATATCGAAAAAGAGTATAATATAAAAACTACAAATGGAAACTTCCTAATCAATTTTAATGATTATTCAATACCGTCAAAATCCTACGATAGTAGATTACTGGGAAAATGTTTTGTCTCTGGATATAAGGATTATAAACACAAAGATCAGTTCAGTATTTTCCTAGACAGGTGTGAAAGTGATTATTTATCCTTTATAACAGAAATTGACGAAAATGGACAAGAAATTTTAGAATCTTCCAATACCAAGAAATATGATCTTAATTACTATAAAGTAATTAGTTTTAACCGACTTGTATTACAACGGTACTATGAGCTTCCAAATCTGTATACCATTACTGATGGAACGATAATCAAAATGGGAAGTTGGCGCCTAAACATAGATAACAATAACCCTCACTTAGTTAAGGTATACCTCGGCGATTTAGGTTGTTTAGATAAATCTGAGCAGAGTCATTGGTTGGCACACAACGTAGCTTCATCCCAGGATTTAAGCGATGTACAATATAAACGAGATGTATTGGCAGTCCCATTTCTTGATCCAGAAATGCCTGATTTGCTTTTCAGAAAGTACTATGTAATATTTTCCGAAAAATTTAAGGAAGAATTTAAATTCTCACTATTTAAACCTTTACATGAATTGGATCAGGCCTATTTAGTTACGGTCAGGGTACCGTTGACTGAAAGTATACACGAGTTTGATAAAATAATCCTAAACCTAAGTAAGCTTTTATGTGATGCCATTGATATTAAATCAATCAATAATTTCGTTAAAAAGCATTACGAATATAAAATTGATGCTTTAGAAGAGTTTACTAGAACTCACTTATCAGATGAAAAGGAATTCGTTGCAATCTTGAGAACTATTCAGTCTATCCGCTCTAGAAGTGTCGCTCATAATAAAGATAAGGATTACGATAAGCTAATGCACAAACTGGGTTATGTAGATAAGACATATACTCATATTATTACAAATATTTTAGTAGGGGGAGCAGTAGTTTTAAAAAAATGGACGGAAATACTTAAAGCTTAACATTATCGTTTACTCTTAAAAATCTTAAAATACCAAACCAACGCCATAAGGGCAATGAAAACAAGACCAACACCTAAAAATGTTGCTTCTCTCTCATTAAAATTATTAAAAACATTCTTTAATACAGCAGGAAGATCAGCAAGTACCGAAACAATCCCCAATGCAGCAATAAAAAAGAGTAATGCATTAATCAAATTTGTTTCCTTTTCTTTTTTCTGAGATTCCATAAGTTCAATTTTTGATCGAACGGAATTTAATTCTGAATGTATTTGAAAAGCAGTTCTAATCTTTTCGTGCAAGAGGTTTGGCAGAAAATTGAAAGATATATACGAAATATCATAATTTCTTAGAAAAGAATACAATGTATGAGTAATCTCCTTTCTTTTGTTGGTCTCTATATCAGAATTTGTTTTGAAAAGATAGAATTTGGAATATAAATTAAAAAGGAAAATTTTGAAGTATGAACCTCGAATCGTACTAACAGTATTAGTTTTTTTCAAATATCCCTGCTTTCCAATTAAAATAAAAGAATCAAATAAAGCCAACGCCGACCAATTTTGGAAAACTGAAATTTGATTCGACAATATTGAATCGAAGTATTCTGAGGAAGGAGAATGAGATCCTACATTCTGTTTGGAAGTTAAGTATTCAGTGAAAGTTCCTAATTCATAAAGAGCCTCTTCTATTGTATATCTTGGTGCAAACTCGTCAATCTCTACGGCTATAAATGATTTTAGTTTTGAACCACTATAACCAAAAACATCTGAATTACTGTCAATGTTCATCTTAAATGCCGTATCAACATTATCTTCACATCTCAATATATTTAACTGAATAAACTCCCTTAAAGAATAACTTGTAGACCTCACCCTCACTTCTGATTCAAAATCACGAAGTATACGTAACATTCGAATATCTTCAGCAAAAGATATATTCTCGGGTAATTTGACACTAAAGCTATATATCCCCAAGCCAATCGTATCATCAAAGAAAGACAGTTTTATATCCTCAAGTATTACTTGTTTATTTTCGGTTCCACTTATATCAACAACATCGAATGTGTAAGTTGAAGATGACTCTATTTCTAAGTAATCATTCGGAGAGTCATTTAAGATAAATTTCCCAAAGACTGGGTAGTATTGACTTTTAATTATATCAACTAGGTCAGTATTGAATTTTGCTTTTTTATAGTATGTTCGTTTTTGAATCAATGATTTTTCCCATACACTATAACTAAACAATCCCGAAAAAATCACAATCTGATTGTTTATCTTCATGTCTCTCGATAATGTCGATTTATAACTACCTATTATTGACTTTAACCATCCCATCTTGTTACATTAAATCAATCCTATAAATTATCTTAAATTTCTTAAACTAAAGCTTTGATATCAGTGTACAAATCACACAAGTGATAAAAAGACATATCCACTAAAGGTTCATACATAAATGCATTGATATGTATGTTTTCTGGGGTCATTAAGTTAACACGATCCAATACTCCTAAGTTTGAGCTATCGGGATATTTGCCCCGATATTTATTATACAAATAGTTTGTTGGATTAGGGTGATCTTTTTCCTTAGCCTCAGGCAGCTTACTTAGTAAATATCTTTCTGCCTCAATTCTTATAGCTATAGCTAAAACAATCTTATTATATAGGTCAACCTCGCTAGGATTTTCCTCTGCTAAGATACTATCAGCGGTAGTACCTATCAAATCAACAATATTCTCCTCTGCAAAACTAATAGTCTTATCTGTCACTCCAGTGAGACGTCCTTGAAAAACACTAAATACATCTAAAGCCTTAATAGTTTTAGAGGCCTCCTTTAGATGTAGAGAGTTTGTTAACAGCTTATAGTCATCACATTTTCTTGAATCTGAAAACTCGATAATGTTACGTACAAAAGCAATACAACTAACAAACGCCTTGGGTTGATCAATCTCCTTGACAAAATCTTCAAACACATTCTTGGTATTGAATCCTTCCGATAAATAGATATCTTTATTACTATTCTTAGTTGCTATATAATATGAACAGTGAGGTTGATACAAATATAGCCTAGCAATAATAGTACGATAAAAATCAAAATTATGTGTCAAAAGAATCATTTTGAATTTGTCTGATTCCCTAAGATCTCTTATGTACTCGATTATTGCGTATTTGTTTTTATAGTCAAAAGAATCAGCTACATCATCAAATATTAAAAGATTTTTAATACCACTATTTTTTCTTGACTCAATTTCAAAAAGAAACTGAAGGATAAAATACGCACGCCGTTCACCTCTACTCAACACGTCTAGTAAATCTTGCCTTCCTTTCAGAACTGGGGGTTCTACTCCATCGAAGTAATGGAACTCTAAATTTGCTGTTTGTTGCTTTAATATTACATCTTCTTGGTTAGTTAATCCAACTTTAAATGGCACATAGAAACGACTATTAAATGTGGTGATAATTTGCTTCCACAATTCAACTTCTCTCTTTGCTTCTTCTATAATTTGTTCTAACTCTGCCTTTTTTGACAGATAAAATCCAACCAATAGTTCCGTGTCTGATTTAAGTTCAGACAAAAAACTAACCCACACTTTCTTTTTAAAAGCATCATAATTTTTCAACTCAACTAGCAGCAAATTATCTCGTTCAATAGCTCTTTTGAAAGCTCTCAACTCTACATTTGAAGCAATGGCCTTATCAACTTTCTCAAAAGAGGCTTTCAGTTTAACATCATTAACAATCTTATCTATTTCAGTTTTAACAACATCTTTTAAGGCTTGAGAATCAGTTATCTCCGTTCCATCTTCCAAAACAAACTTATGACCAGCCTCAAAAAAGGAGTTATCCTCGATCGATTTTAATAATTCACTCGCTTGATATGTTCCAAAAGATTTTCCATCTGTCTCCTTAAAGAATTTGGAATTAGTTATCAATACCTTATAGTCCGACATATACTGATCTAACACAGCTTCATTTTTGTCCAAGAATTTTTTAACATTTTCTTTCTTATCAAAAATATCGTTGTATTTAAATTCGTATTTATCGCACTTATCTAATAAAGACTTGGATGCAGTTACAATAACGTCAAAAAAAGAATCTCTAATGCTCTCCGAAAATGCTCCCATAATCTCTCCCTCACAATCAGTACTCTGGGATACAATTTTTAATTTCTTAATAAATTCAGTTTTTTGGTATTCGAGATCTTTATATATAGAATCATAACGTTCTTTCAAATCCTTACTCGCAATAAAAGAGCTCAACTTACTTGAAGCATCAAAAGTTTCATTTTCTGCATTAATGACTAATATATTTCCAGGTAAAATTGGTTCTCCATCAACTAAAACATCATACCTAGATTGTCTATCTACATAAACTCTATCCCGAGGCATATTTTTTGGTTCATTTTTAGCAATTAAATCGAGCGTTTTCGCAAATGACGTTTTCATCGTGCCATTAGGTGCATAAATTAAAAATGTATTTGACTGCTTCGCTTCAAAATCAAAATCATGTTTAAATTTTCCGATTCCAAAGCAATACTCAAGATCTATTGAAAGTGTATTCATAATTTATCTAATAATTTTTTATATTAAATTTTGTCAGTAATAAAAATTAAATATCTAATTGTATATCTCGGCTAATAATAACCCAATTGGTTAATCGAGTTAGATTACAAGGGTTAAGATAGTAAAATATTTTCATTTAAGAAATAACATAGGTCAAGCGCTTATTTACTGTGCAGTGTAAAGTTTGGACAAATATTTTAAACAGAGATACGGGAATCCGTAATATTTATCTGTAGGGAGAATCTCGTAAGTAGAATTTATTTTTACTCTATGTTAATTATGGAGAACTCTCCATAACTAAAAATCAAGCTGGTCTGCCCCCATCTCTCAGGTTTTCCTTCGGATAGCTCCTTCCGGTCGGTTAGCTTAGCGTAATTTGGGAGAAAAGATAAAGCAAGTTTATTTAACTTGCAATATAGCTCCAACGGCTTATGTTTGAAAGTACGGAGTGAAGCAGCAACAAACTCCCTTCCTATCCTTAGTGTTCAGCGTAGAGTACGTCTGGGGCGTAGGCTTAATCTTGCCAATATCAAAGCTAAGCAATTGATTCTTTAAGAATAATAGTCATAACTAATATTTTTAGTTTTTAAAAAATATTAGTTATATTTGGAGTAAAGATTACAGGTTTAAAGAATCGATTATAAACTGATTGAGTTATGAGCAAGAGTAAGAAAATAGAGATCGGAGGTAAAGAAATTAGCATCATTTCGCAAAAGCAAGATGACTACATTTCACTTACTGATATGGCTAAAAGCCAAATGCAGGAAGCCATTATCATAAAATGGCTCACACTCAAAAGCACTATAGAATATATTGGCGAATGGGAAGCTTTGTACAATCCTAATTTTAATTATACCGAATTCGGTACAATTAAAAATTCTGCGGGGAGCAATAATTTCGTTTTGTCAGTAAAAAATTGGATTGAAGCAACCAACGCGATTGGAATTACAGCCAAGGCAGGAAGATATGGAGGAACTTATGCACACAAAGACATTGCATTTCATTTTGGAATGTGGATTAGCCCGAAATTCCAGCTACTGCTAGTCAAAGAATACCAACGTCTCAAAGAGGATGAAAATGATCGCTTAAAATTAGACTGGAACCTACAGCGCACCTTGGCAAAAGTCAATTATCATATACACACCGATGCCATCAAAGAAAATCTGATACCTAAAGAGATCACCAAACAACAAGCGGGACTGGTCTATGCTACAGAAGCAGACTTGCTGAACGTCGCTCTATTTGGCCTCACAGCAAAAGAATGGCGCGATGCAAATACCGACAAGAAAGGTAATGTACGGGATCACGCTACTTTGGAACAGCTGGTGGTGCTGAGCAATCTGGAAAGTATCAATGCGCTTCTTATACAGCAGGGGTTGTCGCAGAGTGACCGGCTTATCCAGCTGAACGGGGTAGCGATTACGCAGATGAGGTCGCTGTTGGAGAATAAAACGGTGAAGAAGTTGAAGAAGTAAAAGTATCCATCTAATAGTACCACGTGTTCTCGGCATAGCCATGAGCAAACAATAAAGCTGGGCGGGGTTTGGTATGGTGGGGATTTGCTACCACACCTATCTCAATCAGCATTAACGATTATAGAACCAGTATCTATACCTACCACTAACTATGGTATATTAGCCTATATACAATAGTGGGTACCCCCTCCTATCCTTAGTGTTCAGCGTAGCGGTCACTAAGGATGTCATAATAAATAATAACAGGTAGTCTGTGACTGCTATAATATCACTCCGGAGGTATGTGCTTGATGTAGTGAGGAGCGAACGACAAGGCTGGGTGGGTTTTTGATGTGGTGGGAACTGCCTAACAATCCAAGCGGATTACTTCAACAAGTCCAAGAACCCTTGTCCTTTTCTCGTAATCCTGTATTGTTGCTTAGGACTATGTGGTACATCTGGAATAGTCCATTCGATCAGCCCATGATCCAGCAGAGAGTTGATAGTGACATTCAATTGGCCCGAAATGCTTAGTTGGTTCAGTGCTGTCGATATCTCTTTTCTAGATCGTGCCTTTTCGTCAACAATCTTTAGTACCCTACTGTACAATGTTGGTTCTGCCAACTCTTGCTGTACCACGAAATCCCTATTGATAAACTGTACCTGGAACTGTAGTCCACCTCGCTCGAATTACTCCCCTCAATTCTATCGTCATCATTAATCCTAAACATATTGGAAGAAACGAAGATTCTTATTCTTGGGACAACTTAGACCAGAATGTCTCTGTCAGGTAATACCCTCCTGTCTGTGTTGCATCCCCCCTGAACTCAACGAGACCACTCTGACGAAGCTGTTGTATATAGCGTTCGAGTGTCCGTTTGCTACCAAGGTTCGTTGCATCAGCATAATCTATTGCGTTTTTCCCTTCGGCATTCATGATGGCTTTAGCAAGTATAGCTAATTTTCTCTTCAAGGCTTTGGTTGCACCGTCAATTGCACCGTCAATTGCACCGTCAATTGCACCGTCAATTTGCTGTAACTCCTGCTGTGCCACGAAGCCTCTGTTAATAAACTGTACTTGGAACTGTAACCCTCCACGCTCAAACCATTTGAACTCGATTTCGGGATAGGCTTTCAATTCATCGGCTATCAGTTTAAGCCCGTTGCCCCATTGGTCAATCAGTCCAATCTTCTTGAACACCGGTGCTATCACCTTGTTGCGGATATCCGATTGACGGGCTTCCAATTCATTAAAATCAATGGATGGCAACAGCTTACCCGGACTGGTAATCTCGATCATATCGTCAAAGATGGCGACCTTGATATCCCGTCCCGAAAGTGCATAATCTCGATGCACTACGGCATTACGAATCGCCTCGCGAACCGCCACGACAGGGTACTGCCATCGGGTATTGGTGTATACTCCCTCCACGACAGCTGATTTATTGATATGGCGTAACACAAATTCGTATGCCTGCTCTGCTTGTGTAGCGATATTGGTGTCGATGGTCTTCTGGTCAATAAAGACACCTGTATCGGTACCCTTGAACCGAGCACATTCAATCTTGGCATAAGGGAAGTAAGTTCTACGATTATCACCATCCGAAAACAAGATGAGGGCATTGGTCGGTACTAAGTTCCCTTGGTGAGGCTTAATTAGTTCGAGCTTGCGCAAAGCTGTCTGATCCAAGATCTCTCCTATACGTGCCCCATAGAACGTTGCGAAGTCGGCAATATCTATATCTTCAATACTACAATCAAGAATCAGTTCCCCGTCATAGGACACATTGCGCTTTTGCCGTTCCAGTTCTGCTATAATCTCCTCATCTGCCAAGTGATTGGATGAACCGACACGGATATAGGTACCATGGAGCTTTCCTTTTGATTTGAGGTAGTACGGAAAGTTGCTTCCCCTGTGAATATGAACCCATATCAGCCTAGCATCGTCAACCTCCCGAAACGATATCTCCGGAACAATGACGGGATAACAGTGGTCATAGATAATACTACTGATCTGCTCTTCGATAGACAACAGTTCTTCTTCGGGCAAACCTACCAATGCACGAGGATCGTCCTGCACTCCGATAATCAAATCACCTCCCGCATCATTGGCAAAGGCGATGACAGTCTTGGCCAGATCCTGTGGACTGGGTAACTGTTGCTTAAATTCTAAGCGCCTACCTTCTGGTTGTTTAATAATCGATGCAAGGTTCATTTGTTACCTACAAAGGTTTTGGTTCAATGGGTTAAAGATACGGTTTTTTGGAGTATGGGGCAAGAGGTGAGACTGAAATATACCGTTCCTATCGTACGCGAACTGCGTGTACTCGGCATAGCAAGGAGCAAACGACAAAGTTGGGTCGGGTTTGGTGCTATGCCTATCAGTAGCAACCATTAGAAAGCCACAATTTACTTGGTGAATCGATTGTCCCCTCAAAATCAAAATTCCTTATACCTTCCATTTCAATCTATATTCTATTATTCCTTTTCTTCAAAATTGACAGAATTATTAAATAACCATCAAATAAAAATAAGACTGATTTACAGCTACTTACAATAAAAAGGCATCTGAAAATCAAATAACCATCAAATACCCCCCCTCGTCCTCGTTTGTGTAACGAGGATGCATGAGAAATGCGATAGCATCGCATCCAAAAAACTATCATTCCTTCAGATATATTATCGAGATACGGTTTCCCGTATTTTTTTATTCACTCCTATTTGATAGTTTTGAAGAAGTGGCAAACATTAGCGTAAAGCAATGAAAAACTTGGTTTTATGCTGAAGTTTTTGTAATTTTCTGGAGAAGAAGCTTATTGACCAAGCCAACACGTTTTTACGCGATGCGACCATAGAGATTGATTGGCGCAACAAGTTGAGATAAAAAAGTAGTTAGCGATAAAGACAGTACAACTTGACACCAAAACTACAGTTGACGAAAAATGATTCCACAAAAAATACAAGCATTATTTGAGTTCATTGATTTTTTAGACAAAAACAAAGAGCATTACATTCAAAAGTATATTCCTCTATGCAATGAGCTTACAGAACTTGATAAACAACGAAGCTCACTAAAACCAAACAAAAATTATAAAGATAAACTATCTTATGACTTCATTCAAGAGGAAATTAAGGAAAAGTTTATACCTATTACAGAAAACATTTACAAACCAATCACAAGTAAGCTACAAGAATTAGGAATTTGGGCTGGTGATGAAATTTATACAAGCATTTGGAACAATAACATTTCCGAAATATCAGATTTTAAAAGAAATTTTTCAGAGGCAGACATAAAGCAAATTTTTCATTACAAACAAAAATATCTAAATTTCAGAACTGAAACTAATAGCGATTTCCTTTGTCTTTCCTTTGTCTTTTCAAACTTAGATGAAATATTAAAGGAATTATTTGACTTCTTTAAGGATACCGATGAAAACGAATTTGAATCGTTTGAGCCAGAGATTATAGAATGTAAAAGTATTGAAGAAGCACTCCACCTCTATACTAACTCTCCCAAAAGAAACTTTCGCTTCACACTCCCCTCATCTTTTCTTACGTCTAATGCCTCCCCAACTCAGAAAGAAGTAGAGACTAGTCGTATGTTAGAAGAGCTATCAGTATTAAAGGGTGAAGTTAAGCAACTATTAAACTCTTCAACTAGCAAAGAGATTCACAGTTCCTACGAAGAAGCCATATATCGTGTAAGAATCTTAAAGTCTGTTATAGAAGATAAAGGTGGATTCAGCGTTTTCAAAATACAAGAAAATCAAAATGAAGCTATGCTTCAGCAGCTTTTTAAATTTGTCAAAGAAGGTTCGGCTTGGGATATTAATGTAGAAGTAAATAACGGACGAGGTGCAGTAGATTTTACAGTATCAAATGGTTCGAAGGACAAAACGGTTATAGAGTTTAAATTAGCGAAAAGCTCGTCGTTAAAGCGAAACCTACAGCATCAAGTAGAAGTCTACAAGAAAGCTAATGATACCAATAAAGCAGTCATAGCAATTCTCTATTTTAATCAAACAGAATACTTGAATCTAACTAAAATTCTACGAGAATTGAATCTTGATGATCTTGAAAATATTATATTAATTGATGGAGCACAGAAATTGTCGGCATCTAATGTTAAGAATTGATTGATTATTTATACAACTCACGCGAATATTATCGATGAACAACAATTAGATTATTAATATGACTAAGCTTAGTAGTAAGATAAAAATAACTCCAGATACTTGGGCTGGGATACAAATGCAATTGGGAGACGAATTATTAACTCACGCCATTCTAAACAAGAAGATGAACAAATGGCATGATCGTAACGATATAATTTACCATTATACTTCATTACATAGTTTCATCTCAATCATTGAAAGTCAGTCTCTCTATTGCACAAACTTAAATTTCTTGAATGACAAAAAAGAGTATAAGTTTGGGATTGAGCAAATCAAGTCCGTTTTAGAGAAATTTAAACAGGAAGGTTTTAGTCAAAATATAGTTGAGAAATTTGAAAAACATATAGACAAAATCGTCAATAGCGAAAGATTTGTAACCTGTTTTTCAAAAAGTGGAGATATGTTAAGTCAATGGAGAGCATACGCAAATCAAGGGAAGGGTATTTCTATAGGATTTGACAGTAGTAAGCTATCTAGATCACTATATCAATCAGTTAAAGCAACTCACGTTGAATATGATGAGAAGTATCAGCTTCAAGTAATCGAAGAGCTAATTCGAGTGTCTATAGCATTCTTCGAAGAAAGGAAAGATTTAATAGAATGGGAAGATTATGGTTATGAGTGGATGATCACAACAGCAGTTATTGGATTTTTAGGAGAGATTATCTCCTCATACAAAAGTGCAAGTTTTAAGGAAGAAAAGGAATATCGTTTTGAGTATTCGGTGCCAAACAATGAGTTCTATGGAGAGGAGGAACCAATTCATTTCCGTACTTCGGAAACGGCTATAATCCCGTTCATTATTTTGGAAACAGAACATAAAAGATATGAAAGAACATGGATCGATAAAGATTATCCCAAACCTCAAACAGTGATAGACAAGCTACCGATTAAGGAAATAATTGTAGGCCCATCATTGGATTTCGAACTTATAAAATTGGGCATCAATCAATTATTGAAAAAATATAATTATGAAGGAGTTGAGATAAAATGTTCAAATATCCCCTATAGGCTATAAGCCAAATAATCGTATATTTTGTTGACATGGATTGGAAGATATTGGATATTTGGGGTAATCACCGTCCAAGATGGTGTTTTCTCAGGTAGATACAGCGCTGATCTGTAGTGTTTACTAAGTGATCTGGCACTGACACATCTATTGATAATGAAATAATCTTTAGTGCTACTTATGGGCAGTAGGGACTTACCTCTAAAGTGGCGCTTTAGTTTTACTGTTCGCATAGTAAAGAGCATCGTATTTTGTATCTTTATGGAAATAATATAACGTACTTTATGAACACCCTTACCCAGATTGAAAATGCTTTAAAGGCAATAGATCAAGCAAAATTTCAAATGCTAGTAAATCACCTATTGTATTTGCAGGGGAATAAATTCATAGGTGCACCTGGTGCTGTCGTGGGCAAGGAGAAAACAAGCAAAGGAAGCCCAGATGCGTTCTTCGTTGATGGCGACAAATACTTGTTTGTCGAATGTACAACGCAAGAAAAGATCGGAGAAGCAAAATCTTTCTTTCAGAAGCTCAGCAAAGATATAGACCATTGTTTTGATGAAGGTAAGACAGCCATCCCTAAAGAAAAGGTAGCTAAAGTAGTTTTAGCATGTAACCAGAAAATCACCGCTGAAGAATATAGTTTATTAGATACCAAAGTAAAGACATACCATGCCGGGGCTGAAATTGAGGTTCTAAATATTCAGAATCTCCCCATGCTCATCGATGAATTTCCTAAACTGGCGGACAAGTACTTAGGGATTCCAATTTTAAAGGGGGATATTTATCCACTTGAAGAATTTCTTCTAAAAACAAATACCGGACTGCAGCCCTCACTCACCAATGAATTTATTGGCAGAGAAGAAGAAATAAAAAACAGTATTGCGGCACTAAAAAAGCACGACATCTTACTATTGACAGGCGGTGCCGGTGTAGGGAAATCGAAATTGGCGGTAAAGATACTTGATGAGCTTTCAAAAGCAGACCACGTACCCATAGTCATTCAAAGTTCAGGTGTACCGCTGTGGGACGACTATCAGCATCTTTTTTTACCGGGCAAGCAGTACATTATATTATTTGACGATGCCAACAAGTCGGTCAACAATCTAAACTACCTGCTCAGCAAACTCAGGGAGTCAAAATCGTACGCAGCAAAAGTGGTCATTACGTCACGGGACTACGTGAAAAAACAGGTATCAGCAGCGCTGCAAGATTGGTCCTATCAGGAGTTTAACATACCTGAATTTAAGGACGCGGAGATAGAGAACATCATTATTGCAGCGTTCCCCAAGCTCCAATATCATCGTGAGATAAAGCAAAAAATAGTGGATTTGGCTAAAGGAAATGCGAGAGTAGCCCTGATGGCCACCTATTCAGTTACGCCTGATGCGGAAACGAACTATCTGAATAGCCCTGTACTGCTATATGAAAAGTATTTCAAAAAGATATCGGAGGAGATTGGCATTTTTGATAATAAGATAGTTCTCCAATCTCTTGCTATTGTTTCTTTCTTTGGTGTTCTGGACAGAAATAACGAAAAACTGAAGGCTGATCTTGAAGATAAATTTGGAATTGATTGGAATGAACTCTGGTCTGCTATCCTTGAATTGCACAACAACGAATTGGTAAATGTGTATGCTGATGAAATAGTAAAGGTCTCAGATCAGGTTTTATCAACCTACGCTTTCTATAAATGCTTTATCGATGACCAGACCGCTGTGATTAATTATGGGGATTGGATTGCCACTTTTATTGAAAAGCATGCCAACAGAATCCGTATTACGCTGGTCGATGTAAATAACACGTTCACCTATCACCATATTAAGGAATTGGTATTGCCTCATCTGAATAAGGTAAGCGAAGGAATTAAATCCGATGAAGAGCAGCAATATGCTTTCTATGATTTATTTTGGATCTATAAAAATTTGGATTGCCTCCTGTACTTGAGAAAGTGGATCCTGAGCTTGCCTCAGGAAGAGCATCCAGACACTCTTAACTTCGATAGCGTAAATAGTCTTCAACCTAAAACAAGACATTTCGAACTTTTAAAACGCTTCTGGAACCATCCTAACGAGTATTTAAACCCGTCTCTGAAACTGACCTTAGAACTTGCAGAACGGCAACCAAGTCTATTGCCTGAAATTTCAAAATCTATTAATGAAGATTTCAAATATAAGATAGAAGACTTAGACCACCAATATTTAAGGCAGAATATGCTTTTCGATGTTCTATTGGACGACAAATGGAATGATACGCAAAAAACAATTGTAAATGGTATTTTCCTTCGTTTATCAGAAGTTTTACTAGGCTGGCAATATACGCAATATGGCTCTACCAAAGGGCATGAATTCACCTATTACAATTTCAATCTATACAAATCAGAGGCTTTATCATATTTAAGAATGTGCATTCTTGCTCAATTATATGATTTGTTTGAAATTGAAAATAATCAGTGTGATAAATTACTGATGAAAATCGTTCATCCTGGAGGAGATATAGATAAAAGTTTATACGCAGAGGAACTGCCGATTTATGAAAAAATTATTTCCGATAAATTGGACCATAGGCAATCTTCCCACTGTAAGTTTGTATCATCACTCTCCGAACATCTGGAAAAAGTAGCAACAGCAATTCCTGAAAGCTGGAAAGATTTCATCAATTCGGATATACAGAAATTGTCTGATCTTTTAAAGCCGGATTGGAAAGACAGAAAAGGTAAATCTTTTAAAGAACGCCAAAAAGAAAGGTTAAACAAAATCAGTGATGTCGTAAACGGGAGTGATTGGCCAGATTTAGAACAACTGCTCCTATATGTTAATTCGTTGTACGATCAAGATCAACGCAATTTCGCCGGGTATATACAAGCCTCTGCGACAAATATTTATATCGCTATAGCAAGAAAGGATAAAGCTCAATTTGAAAATGCGCTACAACTGCACTTTAGCGGAAAAGTCCATTTCCCATTGAGTTCACTGGTTTTCTATATTCCGCTACAGGAAGAGATTATCACAGGAGAAGAGCTATTCAGAATCGTGGAAAGCTACGAGTTCGAAGACAGGTTTTTCTGGGAATCTGTTTTGGTGACGTCATTACCAGAACAACAGATAAACGAGCATTTCTTAAAACTCCTTTTGGCACTCTTTAGCAACGGCAATAAATCTGTCGATGTTAATCACATGCATGACTATTTAAAATACCGGACGGCTTTTGAAAACTATAAGACGAAAGACCTAGAATTAGGCAACCACAATATCATTACTTATCTCACGAGCCTTATACTCTCGAGAGAAAATCGTACAAGTAATCCTTTTGGGCACGATTTTTTCTCAGAATGCGCATCGTATTTTTCCAACCATATTGAGCTACTACAAAGTGCGTATTGGAAACAGCATGAAATTGAGCCCGATTTTGATTATGAAGACAAGGAATTAAAGGCAATGCTGGATCTGGATAGAAATTTCATCCACGAGAGCTTTACCAACGGCGCTATAGGCGTAGGATACTCCGCCAAGATAGAACTTAGTAGTATCAACACCAGCGTACTATGGGAATATCCTGAATATGAGGAACTAGTGGAGGACCTATTATTAGATGTAGTAGAGAAAGAACTGTTCAGTTCGACTTACGAACAAGCAATCTTCAATTTGTTTAGATTAAAAAACGCTGACGAGAGCGATACGAAAAGAGCGAAATCACTGATTGTTAAATTGACCCAAACGCACGCTCAAAATGATAAAGTATTGTTGATACTGATTGAGATGGTCTTTAACAATTATAACGAATGGATAATACCTTATTACAGGGACTTCCTGCTGCTGCGTAAGGATATAGAGATTACAAAAAAAATTGACTTCGGCCGAAGTGAAAGCACGAATGGAAGTTGGGTTCCGGTATATCAGCGCAGAATAGACTTTTATCAAAGCATCATAAACATGATAAACACTCTCCCTGATATTCTTGACTACGCCGAACACATAGCTTACTTTGAACAACTCATAGCGTGGAAGAAAGAAGACATCAAAACGGAAATGAAAAGAGATTTTATGTATAAGTATTATTGATCGTATTACCAAACCAAAATTAGTTCTAAGCAGAAATTAATTGACAGTATAAAATTTAACCGCAAAATCTTGGAGCAGATAGAAATAATCATAAGCGACCTCATCAATAGCAAAAAGAGATAGCTTATTGAAATATCTAAATATAGGGGATATTCTCCCTCCTATCCTTAGTGTTCAGCGTAGCGGTCACTAAGGATGTCATAATAAATAATAACAGGTAGTCTGTGACTGCTATAATATCACTCCGGAGGTATGTGCTTGATGTAGTGAGGAGCGAACGACAAGGCTGGGTGGGTTTTTGATGTGGTGGAGTTTGTTACCGTAGGATATCAGTATCCTTGTGTCTATATGTTTACACACTTTACAAGGTAAAAAAGAAAAACCCAGCGCCAAAAGGGCTGGGTTTAAAAAACTCTTGTTTTAAAGTGCTGCTCTATAGCTATAGAGTATAGAGGGGCACCAACTATGGTACAAATATAGTAATAATAATTATAATTATATCAATATGCTATTTGACTTTTATTTTCTTTATTAGTGTGTAATACGGTTTTCCGTATTAAAATTATGCTTTTTTGAGTACATTTATGGCGATTTGCTTAAGTAAATCAACCAGCAAATTATTAATAATTCATGGCAAAAAAACTAGTAACAAAATCAACCGAAGAAATCCTTTGGGATGCAGCTAATAAATTACGGGGTTCGGTAGAGCCGTCAGAATATAAACACGTGGTGTTGAGCTTAATCTTCTTGAAGTTTGCGAGTGATAAGTTCGACAGACGCAGGGAAGCATTGATAGCCGAAGGCAAAGAAGCATTCTTAGAAATTCCAGAATTCTATCAAGCGGAGAATGTATTCTATTTACCGGAAGAATCTCGTTGGACATATATTATGGAGAATGCGAAGCAAGAAGACATCACTTTAAAGGTAGATTCTGCTTTGAAAACCATTGAACGCACCAATAAATCATTGGAAGGCGCTTTACCAGATAATTATTTTTCACGTCTAGGTTTAGATCAATCCAAGTTCTCGGCGCTGTTAGATACCATCAACAATATCGATACGTTGAAAGATGAATCTCAGGATATTGTAGGGCGTGTGTACGAGTATTTCCTATCCAAATTTGCCATTGCAGAGGGTAAGGGAAAAGGAGAATTCTATACACCAAAATCGATTGTAAACTTAATTGCTGAAATGATCGAACCCTACAAAGGTAAAATCTATGACCCTTCTTGTGGTTCGGGTGGTATGTTTGTACAGTCTTTAAAATTTATCGAAAAGCATCAAGGAAATAAAAAAGATATTTCCATTTACGGGCAAGAACTCACCAATACAACCTTCAAACTAGCGAAGATGAACTTGGCAATTCGTGGGATCTCTGCCAATTTAGGAAACAAAGCGGCCGATACGTTTGCAGACGATCAGCACAAGGAATTGAAAGCCGATTACATCATGGCAAATCCTCCGTTTAACTTAAAAGATTGGCGTGCCGAAAACGAATTGACCGACGATCCGCGTTGGGCAGGTTACGAAGTACCACCAAAATCGAATGCCAACTATGCGTGGATTTTGAATATGATTTCCAAACTATCGCAAAACGGAGTGGCTGGATTTATCTTGGCGAATGGAGCGCTTTCGGGTGGTGGTGAAGAATATAAGATCCGTAAACAAATTATTGAAAATGATTTGGTAGAAGCGATTTTAATCTTACCAGGAAGTATGTTCTATTCTACGGATATTAGTGTTTCTATGTGGATTGTAAATAGAAATAAAAAGGCAAGAACCGTTGAGTTAAATGACATTACTAAACATTATAGAGATAGAAGTAACGAAGTTCTTTTCTTTGATTTAAGACGAGAAGGAGTTCCTTTTGAAAAGAAATTTATTGAATTTGATGAAGAAACGATAACGAAAATCGCTCAAACTTATCATGCATGGCAACAAGTTGATTTTGAAGAAAACTATACTAATATAGAAGAATTTTGTAAAAGCGTTTCATTAGATGAAATACGTAAAAAAGATTATTCTTTAGTTCCAAGTAAATTCATTGACTTTAAAAATGTTGAGGAGAATTTCAATTTCGATGAAAAGATGATTGAAATAACAACGGAATTGTCTTCATTATTTGAGCAAGAAACCGCCTTGAAGCAAGATGTTGTGAACGTATTTAAATCTTTAGGATATGAATTATAAGCGTCTTGGCGATTACATCATTGAAAAAGTTGAATTCAATGAGGGAAATAAATACGATTTACTACTAGGGGTTAGTAACAACAAATATTTTCAAAAGGCAAAAACAAATACTATTGGTGTTGATTTGTCTAAATATCGTGTAGCCCATCATAATCAATTCGTTTTTAACAGAGCAACCACAAGAAATGGGGATAAAATATCTATTGCTTTACGAAAAGGGGAAACTTGTATAGTATCTCCTTCCTATAGAATTTTTGAAGTAGCTGATGAAAATATATTAAATCCAGATTATTTATTAATGTGGTTTAAACGACCTGAATTTGATCGTTATGCACGATTCAAATCTCATGGTAGTGCGCATGAATTCTTTGATATGGATGAAATGAATGATGTAGAACTACCCATTCCATCCATCGAAAAGCAACGTGAAATTGTAGCGCAATACGAAGCGGTAGCCAACAAAATAAAAGTCAACGAAGCCATTTGTGAGAAATTAGAAGCCACTGCACAAGCCTTGTATAAACATTGGTTTGTGGATTTTGAATTCCCTAATAAAGAAGGACAACCTTATAAATCTTCAGGCGGTGCTATGGTTTACAACGAAGAACTCGAAAAAGAAATCCCTGAGGGTTGGGAGGTGAAAAGTTTATCGGATATTTCTAAACAAATCTGTGTTGGTTTTGTGGGTAGTATTTATGATGATTATTGTGAAAAAAACATTGGAATACCTTTAATTAGAACTACTGATCTTAATTTAAGCGGAATTGATTATTCCAATTTAAAGTATGTTTCTAAAGAATTTCATAATAAAAATAAAAAATCTCAACTAACAAAGGGGGACATTTTAGTTGCAAGACATGGATCAAATGGGATGCCTTCAATTTTTAATCTCGAAACTGAAGCCAACTGCTTAAATGTTATAATAATTAAACCTAATCAAAAAATAGCAAATTCTAAACTATTATATTGTTTTTTAACATCTAAAAATTCTATAAATCAAATTGAAAATTCAGTTTCAGGATCAGTGCAAGATGTTTTAAATACTAAATCTATTTCTGATATGAAAATTTGCTTTCCAAATAATGAATCAATTTCGATAAAATTAGGAATAAAATTAAATGATATAGAAGGGTTTAAAACACTTAAAACTTTTGAAAACCAAAACCTCACTCAACTCCAAAGTTTGTTGTTGTCCCGTTTGGCAACGTTGGAGGGGTGAGGAAACTAAACTACTATTGACTAAAGGAAACTATGAATTTTGAAGAACAGGTACATCAATTAGCTGAAGAGCATCAGCTATTTAATTATAATAGGTTTAATATTTTCAACGTCATGTTTAAACCACATGACGAGAAATATTTACATTCTCGCTTTATCGCTTTTTTGTTAGATCCTAACGGTTCTCACAGGCAAGGAACTTTGTTTTTAGAGTTATTCTTGCAAGTTATGGATATCGCTAATTTTAGTTTAGATGGAGTAAGTGTTAATCCTAATGAAAGAGAGCGAGGTGAAATCTACAATATTGATATTTTGATTAAAAATGCTTCAAATCAAGCCATTATTGTTGAAAATAAATTCTTTGCAAAGGATCAGACAAGACCCGAAGAAAACGATCCATATTTAAAATACCAATTGTCTAGATACTATCATAGTTTAGTTATTAAACCAAAAGACTACATTAAGTATGATGTTGTTAAAATAATTTACCTAACTATTGATGGAAAAAAACCAGAAGATTTAGGTGATTTCCCTATTGAGGTTAAGGCTTTGATTAGTAAAAAGGATCATTTGTCAGATATAGCGAAGTGGTTGGACTTATGCTTGCAAGAACTTAACGAAGATTCAAATTTAAGAAGGAGTATCCAGCAATATAAACAAGCACGATACGAATTTTTAAATGATGTACAATTGGCATTGAATTTAAAAAAAATTTCAGGTAGAGAAGAGAACTTAGATGACGCCTTTCTTTTTTGGAACAATAAGTCTGTAGCTGAAAGCCAAGAATTAAAATTAATAAGAGAACAGTTTATCCATATCAAATGGCACACGGTTCATGAGTTTTATACAAAATTGACAAATAGAATCCATGAAGAATTTAAAGTGGAGGTAACAGAAGTAGATAAAGAAAAAATTACTGCTGTAACCCATTTTAATTCTAAAACTCCAACCCTACTAACATTTAAACTTCAGGATGTATTATACTATGTCTGTAACGATAAAAACGGATTTAGTATAGGTCGTCATGTAGATAATAAAACAGAAGCTGATTTTCAAATACTATTTGATAAAAACTATGCTTTTTTCGATTTTTCAAGACATGAGGTTTTTCAATTAATGAATACAAATGAATCAGAAAAATTGGCTAGAGAGATTATAAATGCTTTAACAAATTTTATAAATAAATAAAAACCTCATACAACTCCAAAGTTTGTTGTTGTCCCGTTTGGCAACGTTGGAGGTGCAAAAACTAAACTACTATTAACCAAGGGAACTTAATTAAATGAAAGAAGATATTTTTAGACTAGCAGCTGTACTATATGCTGATAATAATTATGAGGTTAGCTCTAAGACACTTCATAAAAAGGTAATAGAGTCAATTTTTATAGATAATAATAATGATTTTGTTGGGTTACATTCTTTAATTGATAAACTTAAAAAACAATATAATTTAGATTTTACAGAAGAAGAAGTTAAGAACGTAATTTCTGATACTGATAATTTTAATATTACGAGCTGTAAAATTGAAGAAATTAAAATTACTCTGAGTGCAAAAAGATTTGATACTATAAAAAATAAAATTGTTCATAGCAATTTAGATTATTTTATTGAGGAATTCCATCAGGTTAATAGTCAATATGAATTAAAAGTTTTAAAATCTATAATTCATAGTTTTTTATACGAAATCTTTCAAACCAATATATTAAGTTTTAGTAAGCTAGTTGATCCTTCAGTTCAAATAGAAGATTTGATTAATATCAATGATCATAATTTAAATAATATAGAAATCGAAATTATAAATACTTTTTTGAATTGGGAAAATGACGAAAAGAATAAAATGATTTTTGATATATCAAATTTAGCACTTGAATACTGTTTAATTACAAATAAAAAAGGAGCTAATTTTAAATTAGAGAGTTTAAAAAACAAATGTTTTTATTTAGACACAAACGTGATTTTCAGAGCTATTGGAATTAATGGCGAAAATCGTAGAAATAGAACTATAACTTTTCTTGAAAAATTTAAAGAAGCAAAAGAATTATTGTTTATTTCTAAATATACTATTGACGAGATAAAGAAAACTTTAGATTTCTATATTGGACAAATGTCAAGGTACAATACTGCTAGAATTAATTCAGATGTTTTTACTCTCTTTAGTAAGAGTCAAGACTTTATTGATTACTACCATAATTGGAGAAGGAAAAGAACTAATGATTCGACAGAGCTATTCAAGGCACATATTTTTTCATTGATTGAAGAATTAAAAAATAAATTTGATATCAAGGAAGATTATAAAGATTATTTTGATATTAAAGATTCAAAAGTAGAAGAATTAGTATTAAACATAGCGTCTAAAATAAATACATTTAAATCAGATGTAAAGCCTTCTAATATTGAAGCTAGTATAATTGATGCGAAGAATATTTATTCAATTGAAAAACAACGAAATGGTCATTACTCCAATATTTTTGATTGTAAATATTATTTTATTTCTGCTGACCAATTGTTAAGAAAATGGGATTATACTCAAAATGAATCAATTCCTATAGTATTATTACCATCTCAGTGGATGAGTATTTTATTACGTTATTTGAATAGAACTAATGATGATTTTAAAAGCTTTGTTAGTTTCTTAAATATTAGTAATGGTGAGAAAGGTGTTTCAAATGAAAATCTTCAATTGATATTGAATGGTATTTCAGAGATAACAACAGATTTTACTCAACAGAGTAGTATTGTTTCTGAAATGATTAATATAGGATTCAAAGGTATACTTGATAAAAATAATTCAGATGAGGAAGTGATTGAAAAATCAAAAATATTCGCCAAATCACATCTAGAATTGCAAATTGAAGAATTAAAAAAATCTAAAGAAAAATTAGAAAATAAATTTGAGAAATATCAAGAACAGACGACTTCAGCTATTGAAGTATTAAAACAAAGTAAAGACGTAGAGAAAGAACAGAAAAACGCAGAAATCGAAAAAAACAATCAAATACGTCAAGAACTAATTCAAACAAAAGCAAAACTTGATTTAACTAAGTATAAACGTAAAGCTTACTATTGTATTCCCGTCGCAATAATGTGTATTGTTTTTATTTTGTTAGTTTTTTTATTTCAAGACAAATCTTGGAATATGGTATCAGTTTATACTAATTATGCAAATTCTCTTGATGAAGGTTCTATGCAGAAAAAATATTGTGAATGGCTATGGTTACTACCAACCTCTTTATTAATAGGATCACTAGTAATTATTTATAAAAGACTATTAGATAAAGAAAACATAGAAAAGAAATTTTTGGAATATAGAGAAAAGTGGGAAAAAGAAATCAACCAATGAAATACACCGAATCACAACTAGAACAGCATTTATTAGCCTTTTAAATATATAGATAGTTTACAAAACATCAAAAAGAAATTAAAACATGCCTCAAAAAGCCTTATTTATTAATTCTGAAATTTGGATTCTGGTATTCGGTGGAGCCTTTCAGCGTGCCAATGTCTATAAGGAGAATATAAGCGAAAACCAAAGAAAGGAATTTCGAGAGTTTTTGATGGGCTATGTTGATTCAGAATTATTACCTCAATATAAGACTGTAGTCAACGAAGATGCACATATCCAAAACATTGAAAGTTTAATTGCTCATGCAAATCAAAAAGCAGAATTATTAAAAGAGAATAGATTGAGATTTGGTGTAGCTCAAAAGATAGTTAATCTATTTTTGAAATACCATTGGTGTTTGGGTAATATTGAGTGTCCACCTCATTTTCCCGTTGACCGAATTATCCAAGGAAAGTTAAAAATCCCAATAACTGCCTGGACAGAAATGGACGATGTTGAGCAGTATAAGGAAATTATAAATTTCGCAAAAGAAAAAGCTTCAGCAGAAGGTCTAAGCTTAGCGCAATGGGAATTGCAGAATTTTTCAAGAAGATTTTCTATCGCGTAAGAATTATATTGTCCGTTATTTCAGTCATTTTTATTCTATTTGTATAGAATAACGTACATTTTATGAAAAAGCAAGTTATTTTACCCAAGCATAAGAACGCATTAGCTCAAATGGGCGAACAGATAAAATTGGCGCGCAAACGCCGTAAATTAACCGCGGTGCAAGTAGCAGAACGAGCCGATATTTCTCGTTCTACCTTAAGTTTAATCGAAAAAGGTGAACCCAGTGTAGCTATGGGAGCGTACTTCAATGTATTGCGCGTATTGGGTTTGCAAGACGATTTTTTGAAATTAGCTTCTGATGATGAATTGGGTAGAAAATTGCAGGATTTAGAGCTTTTGTAAATTTTTATATGTTACAAAAACGCCAAAATTGTAACACGTTATTTTTATAGGTTACAAAAATCGAAAAAACTCAACTTGAGAAATACAAAAAAATTAGTTGTTCGAAAATTTCGATTAACTAAACAAAGGAATATTAAAAAATGATAAGCGAAAATAAACACATAGAGTTCAAGCAAAAGGTAACGCCGGAATTGGAAAAAGAAGTGGTCGCTTTTTTAAATTCCAATGAAGGCGGTGTGATTTATATTGGCATAGATAAAAATGGTCTTCCTGTTGGTGTGAGTGATGCCGATAACGAACAATTACTTATCAAAGACCGTTTAAAAAATAATATTTTGCCATCCTGTATGGGTTTGTTCGATTTGGTCATCGAGCAGAAAGAAGGCAAAGAGATCATTAAAATCATTGTTGCCGGAGGTTATGAAAAACCGTATTATGTAAAGAAATACGGACTTTCTGAAAAAGGTGCTTTTATCCGTGTAGGTAGTTCGGCAGAACCAATGCCTACCCGACAAATCGAACAGCTTTTTAGCAAACGAATCCGAAATTCGATTGGAAATATGAAATCGCCCAAACAGGCTTTACAGTTTCAGCAATTGCATATTTATTACCAATCTATTGGGAAAACTTTGAACGAACAGTTTGCCCGAAATCTGGAATTGCTTACAGATGATGAAAGTTACAATTATGTTGCGTATTTGATGAACGATATCAACAATATTTCTATAAAAGTAGCTCGTTATCAAGGCTTAAATCGGGTTGATTTGGTAGAAAGCAACGAATATGGGTATGAATCATTAGTCAAAGCCACGCATCAGGTTTTGGATAAATTGAATTTAGAAAATCGCACCTTAACCAAAATCACGTCGAAAGAGCGCAAAGAACAGCGGTTATGGAATGCCATTGCTTTGCGTGAGGCTGTTATCAATGCTTTTGTACACAATGACTACACGAAAGAAGTCGCTCCTAAATTTGAAATTTTCGACGATCGTTTGGAAATTACTTCTTACGGTAGTTTGCCTGACGGGCTTTCAAAATCCGAGTTTTTTGAAGGGTATTCCATTATTCGCAACAAAGAATTGATGCGAATTTTCAAAGATTTGGATTTGGTAGAACAATTAGGTTCCGGTATTCCGAGGATTTTACAAGCCTATTCTAAAGATAGTTTTGATTTTTCTGAAAACTTTTTGAGAATTACATTGCTTTCAACTGAACCTGTAACTCGTTCCGAACAAGATACCATGCAAGATGCCATGCAAGATACCATGCAAGATACCATGCATGTTGGAGAGCTTTTGAAGGTCTTTACGGGCGTACATACCCGAGAGGAGTTACAAAAAATGTTAGATTTGGCAAATAGAGACCATTTTAGAAAAACTTATTTACAACCGGCAGTTGAGGCAGGTTTAGTAGCTTTGACTATTCCTGATAAACCTACAAGCCGAAATCAAAGATATTACTTGACCGAAAAAGGGAAAAGCAAACGTTAGCAACGAATAAGTAGATATGAAATATACCGAATCTGAATTAGAACAAGCTTTTATCAGCCTTTTGGAAACAGAGGGCTATCAGTATATCAATGGGAAGAAATTAAAACGTTCGTCCAATCAGGAAGTGTTGCTCAAGGAAGATTTGCGTGCATTTTTAATTCAGCGATATCCCGATTTGGAGGAAATCGAGTTGGAAAGTATCATCAACGAACTGGCTTTTCAATCGGCTTCCAATCTTTACGAATCAAATAAATATATCTGTAAGCTGTTGGCAGATGGGTTGATTTTCAAACGAAACAATCCGAACAAAAAAGATTTGCATATTCGCTATGTTGACATCGAGAACGAACAAAATAATTCGTTTAAGATAGTCAATCAATTAGAGATTCAGGGTTCGGAATTGCGTATTCCCGATTTGATTTTATATATCAATGGTATTCCTGTGGTCGTGTTTGAGTTCAAAACAGCTATTGAGGAGGAAATTACCATTTATGACGCATACAAACAGCTCACAATCCGTTATCGCAGGGATATCCCCGAACTGTTGAAATACAATGTGTTCTGTGTCATCAGTGACGGCGTGAACAACAAAGCAGGAGCGATTTTTTCGCCTTATGAGTTTTTCTATGGTTGGAACAAAATTACGGGAGACGAAAAGAAAGCCTTATCGGGTATCGAGACCACGACTTCTATCGTTCACGGCATGTTGAATCCAAAGCGATTGGTCGATATTATTCATCATTTTGTATTGTTTCCCGACACGTCCAAAAACGAGGCTAAGATATTGTGCCGTTATCCGCAGTATTACGGAGCAAATAAATTGTTTTCTAATATCCTGCAACATCGCAAACCCGAAGGCGACGGAAAAGGCGGAACCTATTTCGGAGCAACAGGCTGTGGCAAGAGCTTTACGATGTTGTACCTGACAAGGTTGTTGATGCGTTCGACCAAGTTTTCGAGTCCGACGATTATCATCATTTCTGACCGAACGGATTTGGACGACCAATTGTCGAAAGACTTTACCAATGCCAAGGATTTTATCGGTGATGAGAATATTATCAATATCGAATCGAGAGCCGATTTGAGAGCGAAATTGCGCGGTAGAGAAAGTGGAGGTGTATTCTTAACTACGGTTCAGAAATTTGCCGAAGATGATGAAATCCTATCCGACAGAACGAATATTGTTTGTATTTCGGACGAAGCCCACCGTTCGCAGGTCAATCTGGATTTGAAAGTGAAGATTGATGATGAAAAAGGTGTGACCAAATCTTACGGATTTGCGAAATACTTACACGATTCTTTGCCCAATGCCACGTATGTAGGCTTTACCGGAACGCCGATTGATAAAACGTTGGATGTATTTGGCGATGTGGTGGATTCTTACACGATGTTTGAATCGGTCAATGATGAGATTACGGTTCGTCTGGTCTATGAGGGTAGGTCTGCGAAGGTCAACTTGGACTACAACAAAGTTGATGAAATAGAACGGTATTACGAGAGAGCTGTAGCTGAAGGTGCAACGGAATATCACGTCGAATTGAGCCAAAAAGCCATCGCCAATATGGAAGTGGTTTTGGGCGATAACGATAGAATTAAAGCCATAGCACAAGATTTTATCAACCACTACGAAAAGAGAATCGAAGAAAAAGCTACTGTAGCCGGAAAAGCCATGTTCGTGTGTGCTTCGAGAGGGATTGCGTATAAGTTGTATAAGGAGATTTTGGAACTTCGTCCCGAATGGGGAGAAATTACCATTGCTGAAAGCTTAACCGAAAAAGAGAAGAAAGAAATCAAGCCAATTGAGCGTGTGAAAATGGTCATGACCCGCAACAAAGATGATGATGAAGAGTTGTGGAATTTGCTGGGTAATAAGGAAGAACGCAAAGAATTAGACCGTCAGTTCAAACAGATAAAATCGAATTTCAAGATTGCGATTGTGGTCGATATGTGGCTCACAGGTTTTGATGTGCCGTTTTTGGACACGATTTATATTGACAAACCTTTGCAAACGCACAATCTAATTCAAACGATTTCACGTGTCAATAGAAAATATCAGGGCAAAAACAGAGGTTTGGTCGTGGATTATATTGGAATCAAAAAGAATCTGAATCATGCTTTGAGTTTGTTCAATAACAATACAGCTGAAGACGATTTTGAAGACCTGAACCAATCCGAAACCATTGTTCGTGACCAAATGGATTTGTTGCGACAGTTCTTCCATAAATTTGACACGGGTGATTATTACAATGGTTTGCCTGTCCAACGTTTGCAATGCCTAAATCGTGCTTCTGAATTGGTTTTGCAAACGGAGGATTCCGAAACGTTCTTTGTCAATGTAACGAAGAAACTAAAATCGGCTTACAATCTGGTCAGTGGTTCGGAATTGTTTACCCCCTCAGAAGTCGACGAAATTCATTTCTATTTTGCGATAAAATCCATTGTCGTAAAACTTACCAAGGGCGATGCTCCTGACACGGCTCAAATGAACGCCAAAGTGGCCAAAATGGTAGAAGAAGCCATTATTTCAGAAGGTGTGGAGGAGATTTTTAAGCTGGACGACAACAAAGCCAATTCCATTGATTTGTTCAGCGATAAGTTCATCGAACGCATCAGTAATCTAGAACTGCCGAATACCAAAATCAAAATTTTGGAACGTTTGCTCAAAGAAACGATTAACGATTTCAAAAAAGTCAATAAGGTAAAAGGACAGGAGTTTTCAGAACGTTTGCAAAGTGTCGTCAACCGCTACAATGAACGTAGCGAACGTGATATTCTGGATTATGACGGAATCCAAACGGATACAGCAGAGCAAATGTTGGATTTAATTGTCAAGCTTCGTGAAGAAATGGGTTCTTTTCAGGATTTGGGAATTGACTACGAAGAAAAAGCATTCTACGATATTTTGGATATGATTTGCCAGCAATACGGTTTTGAGTTTGACAAAGATAAAATGCTGGAATTGGCTCGTGAAATAAAAAAAATCGTAGATAATACAGCCAAATATCCCGACTGGGCTGATCGTGACGACATCAAAGCTCAACTAAAGATGGACATTATCGTCAAACTACACGAATACGGCTACCCTCCTATCACGCAAGATGACGTATATAAAAACGTATTGGAACAAGCAGAGAATTTTAAAAAGAATAGGTTAGGTAGTTAAAGTCGACCCCAAAATCTCCTAGAAGTAATTGCCTGAAAGCATTCAGATTGGAAGAAACTTCCTATTTATAACTAAGCTTTTGTTACAATCCTGCCCCCCTTTTAGCCCCCTAAAAAAAATAAATCCCTGACAATCAAACGATTTCAGGGATTTTCAGTGCGCCCACCTGGGCTCGAACCAGGGACCAAAAGATTATGAGACTTTTGGCCTGTACCTTTTTACACGGTGCAAAAACTCTATTCGGTGTTGTTGAAGTACCTATTACAAAACGTCTAACAGTAAATGATCTATCAATTGGATTAAAGACAGTTGACAATAAAGACTTTATATCCTTAACCGATATTGCAAGATATAGAAATCAATTGGAACCTTTTTCGGTTATTAATAACTGGCTAAGATCACGCAGTACAATCGAATATTTGGGGCTATGGGAAAAACTGAACAATCCTGATTTTAAACCTATCGAATTCGATAGGTTTAAAAACGAGGCAGGGAGCAATTATTTTACACTTTCTCCTCAACGATGGGCTGATGAAACTCATGCTGTCGGGTTAATTTCTAAATCAGGAAGGTACGGAGGTACTTTTGCGCATAAGGATATCGCATTTGAATTCGCTTCTTGGATATCTCCAGAATTTAAACTTTATCTTATCACGGAGTTTCAACGGCTCAAAGATTATGCGAGTTACTGTAAAAAGACCTTGAAGAACGGAAACACTACTACACATATGTCTTTGAAAATCCTTCGGATATTCTATAACGATGCGATGAAAGAAGAGCTGATACCTTATGCCGTTTCTCCGTTTGAGAAAGTCAAAATTCCGAAAAGTAATGTAGAACGTCAGTACCTCAACAAGCAACAATTGGAAGATTTGGAAAACCTGGATTTAAGCCAGAAGCCTCACGCTGTCGTTCATCGGGATATGTTTTTGTTCAGTGTATATGCAGGTGGTTTGCGTATTAGTGATGTCCTGTTACTACAATGGAAAAGCTATAACGAAGAAACTCAAAAAATTACCAAAGTTATTCAGAAAACACAGAAACAACATACTTTCAAGATAGGAACAAAAGCCGTTGAAATCATCAATAAGTATAAACCAAAGAACCCAAATCCTGATGCTTTTATATTCTCGGTATTAGAAAACCCAGAGAGAATATTTGTAGATGAACAGTTCAAGAGTTTAAAGCTTCGGGGTAAAATCCGTTTGGGTGATGTACATCTGGACAAAATGGGAGAAGAAATCAAATTGCCTTTCAAACTTCATTTTCATTTGAGCCGTCATACTTTTGCTACTAATGCTTTAAACAATGGTATGCGTATCGAGTATGTTTCCAAGTTACTTGACTATTCCTCTATCCGACAAACACAGGTATATGCTAAGATCGTGAGTGAAGAGTTAGATAATGCGGTAGATAATTTTATTTTTTAAAAAATAAAATTTAGACAGATTTGTCTATCTATTAATATTTCATTTATCTTTGCTGATGCAAAAGGATGCAAAATGAAAAATATAGATGCAAAGAGTTTTTTACCTAATCTGGCATTTGTTTGTCTAGGGTTAATCTGGGGAAGTAATTTTCTCTATATGAAATTGGCAACGCAGTATATAAATCCGATACAAGTTGTTTTTCTACGTGTTGTACTAGCAGTGTTTCCAATCATACTATTCGGATTTGTAAAAGGATCATTTAAAAAAGAGCACCTAAAATATTGGTATCATTTTATAATAATGTCCTTACTGGCAGCTGTCGTTTACTACTATTGCTTTGTAGTAGGATCGCATTTATTATACTCAGGTATTGCCGGTGCATTAAGTGGTTCATCTCCTTTATTTTCTTTTGTATTAGCTGCGATATTTCTAAATGAAGAGAAAGTAAGTCTTAGGAAAATTATCGGATTAATACTTGGCTTTTTAGGAGTAATAATTCTGGCAAAACCTTTTGATGCAAGCATTACGGATACTACTTGGCAAGGGATTTTGTATATGATAATAGGATCGATAAGTCTAGGAGCATCATTTATTTATGCAAAAAAAATTGTTAGTCCATTAAAGATTTCGGGTTTGGCATTGACAGCTTATCAACTTATAGGTGCTACAGCCATTCTATGCCTTATAACGCCCTACGATGGTATTACTAATATTTTCAATAATACAGAAGCAACATTAGGACTCGTTGTAGGACTTAGCTTGTTAGGTACAGGTTTAGCATTTCTTATCTATTATTTTATCATCGATAAATTAGGAGCTGTAAAGGCAGCTTCCGTAACCTATATTCCTCCTATTGTAGCTTTAATCATAGGAGCTTTTATTGGAGGAGAGCCTATCATTTTTTCAGATATTATGGGGGCTTTAATTATTCTTTTGGGTGTATATATATTAAAAAAATAAAGCATGAAATCATCAAACAATGTAAGAGAAAACATTCTGAGTACAGCAGCTGATTTGTTTTACAAACAAGGTTATAACTCTACAGGAATCAATCAAATTATTGATGAAGCAGATATTGCAAGAGGTTCACTGTATAATCATTTCAAATCAAAAAACGAATTGTTCTATGCTTACTTAGAAGAAATCAATGAGCGTTGGTTTGAGCAATTATACAGTTACATTAAAAAAATAAAACATCCTAAAGATAGAATTTTAGGCTTGTTTGATTTTCGAATTAAAAGACAGACACAGAGCAGTTTCGGAGGATGTCCTTTTATTAAAGCCAATGCTGAAGTACCTCAAGATGACAAGAAAGCATTTGAAATCATTGATAAAAATAAAATGAAATTCAGGGATTACATTTTGGAACTGCTAAATGATATCACGCTTCAAAATGACCTGTTTACAAAAGAAGAATTGGCAGATACCATTTATATGCTAGCTGAGGGAGCTACTGTTACAGCAAGTTTTCAGAAAAGCAAAGAAATGATTGGTAGAGCTAAAGATATTGTTGACAGACTAATCTGATTTTAAACAGCAATACAGATCAACTCTCTCTAAGATATATAACAACTAATAGAAATTTAAAAATGACTTATAATTTCAAAAATGACTACTCAGTAGGGGCACATCCCAACATTCTAAAAAGCCTAGTAGATACTAATCTTATTCCGCAATTGGGATATGGAGATGATGACTAATCCATAGAGCAAAAGATTTGCTGAAAGAAAAAATTAAAAATCCTAAAGCTGAAATTTTCTTTCTGTCCGGAGGTACACAAACTAATCTGATTGCTATATCTTTTCTTCTAAGGGTTCACGAAGCGGTAATAAGTGCAAAGACAGGACATATTTCTGCAAATGAAACTGGAGCGATTGAAGCGACAGGACATAAAGTTATTACGTATCCGCCCTATGAAGTACGTGTTTGATTACTGAATAATATTTTTAAAGTTCTGGAGATACAGAAATATATTATTTAAAATATACCAAAAGGTATATTATTTATATCTTTGCACTAGATTACATTACTTTAATATCTAGAAACCATGTCAAAGGCAGAAAGAACAAGGGAATTTATAATTCAGAAATCGGCACCTTTATTTAATATCAAAGGTTACGAAAACACGTCCTTGTCCGATATACAGCAAGTTACTAAGTTGACAAAAGGAGCTATTTATGGTAATTTTTCAGACAAAAATGAATTAGCGGCTGCCTCTTTCGAGTATAGTTGTTCTCAAATTACAGAACGAATAAAGGCGATATTAGCTAACTCATCAACTGCAACAGAAGGTTTGATTGCTTATGGAAATTACTATGTAGAAAAATGGGAAACTGTTTTCAATAAAGGTGGCTGCCCTATGCTTAATGCTGCGGTTGAAGCCGATGATAGTTTAGATTATTTAAGAGAAAATGTTCGCAGAAGTGTAAAACGATTTATTGATTTACTTACCTCAACTATTGAAAAAGGGAAATCTGCAAATGAGTTTTCAAAAGATGTAAATGCCGAAGAATATGCTACTCTAATTTTTAGCATTGTGGAAGGCAATATATTGTTAGCAAAAACAATGAATGATCCCAAATATTTTCAGCTTGCAGTAAACAGAATAAAAAAAATTGCTGAAACTGAATTGAAGGTATAAAATTTTTTTTGACCAATAATATACCGAACGGTATAATTTAATACAATTAAGTATGAAAGAAGTATTCATAGTATCGGCTAAAAGAACTCCTATAGGTGGTTTATTAGGAAGCTTGTCCGAATATTCAGCAACTCAATTGGGTGCTATAACAATTCAAAATACTTACGAAAGTATTTCTCTAAATCCTGAATGGATTGATAGTGTATATATGGGAAATGTGTTGAGTGCCGGCATTGGTCAATCACCTGCAAGACAATCTTCAATATTTTCAAAAATTCCCAACACTAAAGATGCCACAACTATCAATAAAGTATGCTCATCTGGGATGAAAGCAACAATTTTGGGCGCACAACAAATCCAAATTGGCGTTGACGAAATAGTGGTTACAGGAGGCATGGAAAGTATGAGTAATGTTCCGCATTATGCATATTTACGCAAAGGGACAAAACTTGGAGGTTTGAACTTCACTGATGGTATGATTAAAGATGGACTGTGGGATGTTTACAACGATTTTCATATGGGAAGTGCAGCAGAATTAGGAGTTAAGAAATATGGACTCACGCGTGAACAATTAGATAATTACGCATTACAGTCTTATAAAAAAGCACAAGAAGCTACTGAACAAGGTAAATTCAAATCTGAAATTGTCCCAATACAGATTAGAAAAAATGCAGAAAATATAATTGTGAACAAGGATGAAGATATTTACAAACTTGTTCCTGAAAAAGTTTCTTTATTAAAACCTGCATTTGAAACTAACGGAAACTTAACCGCAGCTAATTCAAGTAATTTAAATGATGGTGCAGCAGTTCTGTTACTCGCATCCAAAGAAGCTGTTAATAAATATAACCTTAAGCCTTTAGCAAAAATTGTTTCATACGCCGATGCAGCACAAGCACCGGAATGGTTCACAACATCTCCCAGTTTAGCAATTACAAAAGCTTTGAAACAAGCGAATTTGTCGCTAACTGACGTAGATTTTTTCGAAATAAATGAGGCTTATGCATCCGTTATCCTTTCTAATCAACAAATTTTAGATTTTGATTTAAATAAAGTTAATGTGTATGGAGGTGCAGTTGCATTAGGACATCCTATTGGAGCAAGTGGAGCAAGGATTATTGTAACACTCTTAAATGTATTGCAACAAGAAAAAGGCAAATATGGCGTCGCAGCTATCTGTAATGGTGGTGGTGGATCATCTGCTATCGTCATAGAGAATATAAATTTTAATTAAAGACAGATATGAATACAGACAGAAAGCGAGCTTATGAATGGGAAAATCCTTTAGAAACCGTTGAAATTGCAAAAGAAATTTCAGGATTAGAGCTCTTAAATAGAATATTAAACGGAGAACTTCCAGCAGCACCTATTGCAAAAACTTTAGATTTTCATCCTTCAAAAGTTGAAGAAGGAAAAGTTTTGTTTGAATTTACACCTTACGAATTCCATTATAATCCGATAGGAAGTGTGCATGGCGGGATAATTTCTACCGTATTAGATACTGCGATGGGCTGTGCTGTTCACTCTGTTCTACCACGAAATGTTGCATATACCACTTTAGAATTAAAAGTAAATTTTATCAAATCTGTTAGCCTTAAAAGTGGAAAAATGTACGCTGAAGGTCGGTTAATTCATTTGGGAAGAACTACTGCATTAGTAGAAGCTGACCTTCGAAATGAAAATGGGACTTTATATGCACATGCCGTATCAACTTGCATGATATTAAATAACAAATAAATATAGAATTATGAAGAATACAAAGACAATTTGCTTTTTATTAAGCCTTAGTGTTTCCTTATTAAGCATCGGATTTACAAACAATTTAAACGCTCAAACAAAAACGACTGTGAAACAAATCGAATACGAAACAAAAACCATCAAAGTAAATGACGATGATTTTGCATATAGAATAGTAGAAAACAACAGTAACACAAATATTCCGATTATTTTATTGAACCATACACGTGGAAATCTTGATAATTGGGATCCTGCTTTAATTAATAAATTAGCATCAGAACGCACTGTAATCACCTTTAATAATAGAGGTGTCGCAAGTTCCAGTGGACAAACCCCTGAAAGTTTTGCACAAATGGCAGAAGATGCTTTTCAATTCATAAAAGCACTTAAATATGAAAAAGTTGATATACTTGGTTTTTCAATAGGTGGTTGTGTTGCTCAAGAATTATTAATGCAACACCAAGATATTGTTCGAAAAGCAGTCATTGCCGGATCTGCACCTTTGGGAGCTAGAAGTATTAATAAACGTGATCCAGAAATTGCAGCTTTGGTTCAAAGAGCCTCATCCTTAGGATTGAAAGAATTTCAAGCGCTCTTTTTTAATGCTTCTGATAACAGCCGTAAGTTGGGCGAAGATTTTTGGAATCGCAAAGCCGAGAGTAAATATCCTAAAGATGTTGAGGTTGGAATCGAATCAGCTAAAGCACAAGCTATCGCGCGTGAAAATTGGGGAAATGACGAGTTAATCGTTTCTGATTATAAAAAGATAACCACTCCAATCTTAGTTACGGGTGGAAAAACAGACGTCCAAATGCCTGTCCAAAATTCGATGGAATTATTTAATCTATTACCAAACGCCCAGCTTATTTTATATCCTGATGCAGGACACGGTTTCCTTTTTCAATATTATGACCTTTTTGGTGGAGATGTAAATAGATTTTTGAACTCAAAATAATTATTTTAAATGGAACAGCATTCAAACAAGTGGTTGCAACACTTTATTTTACTGGTCGGTCCATTGCTTACAGTGATCGATATTTTCATCGTGAATATTGCTGTTCCATCTATACAGCAAGACCTCTCTGCAACCGATGCCCAAATGGAAATGATTATCGTTTTTTATCTTTTGGGATATGCTTCTTTTCAGGTATTGGGTAGCCGATCAGGTGATATATATGGACGTAAGAAGATATTCCTGTGGGGAATGTTCTTCTTTGTTGTCACTTCTTGTATATGTGGTTTTGCGAACAGCGCAACAACAATTATTATTGCTCGATTTTTTCAGGGAATCAGTGGCGCATTTATGCAATCACAAGCTCTTGCATATTTACAGGAACTATTTCCGGAAACAAAAGAAAGAACCAAAGCCCTTGGCTATCTCGGTATTACATTAGGAATCGCCTCGTTGATTGGACAGTTTTTAGGAGGATATCTTTCAGAATTAGATACATTTATTTCTGGTTGGCGATTCATCTTTTTTATTAATCTTCCAATTGGAA
This sequence comes from Sphingobacterium wenxiniae, assembly GCF_900116225.1. GTDB lineage: Bacteria > Bacteroidota > Bacteroidia > Sphingobacteriales > Sphingobacteriaceae > Sphingobacterium > Sphingobacterium wenxiniae. The sequence goes on along the minus strand of NZ_FOZZ01000006.1, from coordinate 142,048 downwards.
TTGCTGCACTAATTGCAGCGAAAAAACATCTACAGAATACCAAATTAAATGCTGAAGAAAAATTAGATGTTTCCGGTGTTGTTCTGTTTACACTGGCTCTTGGATCTTTCATCTATCCGTTGACGGAAGGTCGAGAGTTAGGATATCCACTTTGGAGTTTTGTCATGCTTTTTTCTTCATTGGCACTATTTATCTACTTTATAGTAGATCAAAAGAAAAAATTGAAACTAGGCAGATACCCATTAATGGACGTACGCTTGTTTAAGATAATGGATTATAATTTGGGGTTGGTTCTTGTTACATTTTACTTTATGATGCATACATCATATTACCTATTGTCTACGATTTATTTGCAAAATGGTTTGCATTTGACACCATTTGAGACTGGGAAATATTTTGTAGCCTCAGGGGTTTTATTCATGGCAGCTTCATTTCTTTCGGTTAGGCTTGTCAATAAATATGGGAAAAAACCGATACAATTGAGCGCTGTACTAATGATTTTCGTTTATGTGTTACAGCTATATTACTTTAATCAACAGCCAAGTGATTTAATTCTGTTAACTATAATTCCGCTACAAGGATTCTGCGGTGGTTTAATTTTGCCAAGCCTCATAAACTTGACATTAAAGAATGTTCCACCCCAGTTTGTAGGTATCGCATCAGGTACTTATAATACGATTCAACAGGTCGCTTCCTCAATGGGAATTTGCTTTATTGCAGGATTATTCTTTAATATAGTTCAATCAACTCAGGATTATGTTTCTGCATTTCATTATAGCTTGTATGCAGGCATTGCGTGTCTTATTGTAACCTTTATTGTTTTGTATTTTATTCAGGATATAAAACGTCACAAAACTTCAAAGGATGGCTAAGGTTTTAACAACTTACCTCGATAAAGGAAATTTTCCTTATCAGGAAGCATTGGTCTTACAACAAAGTATCAGACAGGATATTGTCGAGCGTAAAATGCAAAAAATTGATACTTCGAAAAGCAATGTATTAATTCTATGCGAACATGATCCAATATTAACTTTTGGCAGTTCTGCTAAAGAAAGTGCTTTACTCATTCCAAGAGATAAACTGTCAGATGTAGGTTTATCTTATACTAATATAAAACGCGGTGGATCAATAACATTTCATGGAACTGGGCAAATAGTAGGCTATCCTGTGCTAGACCTTGAAAACTTTAAAACCGATGTTAGATGGTATATACGGAGTTTGGCAGAGGTAATAATTCACACTTTAAAAGAATATGGAATTGACGGCTATTACGATGTCGATTTTCCCGGAATATGGATCAATGATTACACCACTGGAGTCAAAAAGAAAATCTGTGCATTTGGTGTTCATTTATCTCGCTGGGTGACCAACCACGGTTTTGCTTTTAACATAAACAACTCCCTTGATTATTATCAATATTTTGTGCCTTGTGGGATTAATGAACCTAACCGAACAGTCACTACTCTATAGAGTAGCAAATGGGAAGAACAGTAGATATAGAGGAAATCAAGAAAATACTTTTGTCAAATTTTTCGATAGTATTTTCCACAGAACTAGTAAAATAACAAACGTATGAAAAGAGTAGTAATTACGGGGCTTGGAGCATTAACGCCCCTTGGAAATAACGTTGATGATTTTTGGAAATCACTTATAAATGGAGTTAGCGGAACTAATCTCATTACCAAATTTGACACTTCGAAATTCAAAACAAGGTTTGCTTGTGAACTCAAGGGTTTTGACCCATTAAATCACATTGAAAAAGCAGAAGCAAGAAAGTACGACTTATTTACACAGTATGCTTTAGTTTCTGTAGAAGAAGCCGTAAACAATGCCAATATCAATTTTGAAACATTGAACAAGAATCGTATCGGTGTTATTTGGGGATCGGGAAATGGTGGCATTGGCACTTTCCAACAACAGGTGATGGAGTTTGCAACAGGTGACGGCACACCTCGTTTTAATCCATTTTTTATACCGAAGATGATCGTTGATATTGCTTCAGGTGTCATTTCTATAAAGTATGGTTTAAGGGGAATAAATTTCACAACTGTTTCGGCTTGCGCAACTTCTAATACTGCAATTATCGATGCTTTTAACTACATCCGTTGGGGAAAAGCCGATATGATGATTACAGGTGGTTCTGAAGCTCCAATTAACGAAAGTAGTATTGGAGGTTTTAATGCTTCAAGAGCATTGTCTACTTTAAATGATAATCCACAAATCGCATCTCGTCCGTTTGATATAAACAGAGATGGTTTTGTAATGGGAGAAGGCGCAGGTGCTATTATATTAGAAGAATATGAACACGCAATAAAACGTAATGCTCCAATCATTGCAGAAATTGTTGGAGGTGGTATGGCTGCGGATGCATATCATCTTACAGGAACACATCCTGAAGGTGAAGGTGCGTATTTAGGTATGTTAGCCGCTTTAGAAGATGCTAATATTTCTGCTGATGATATCGATTATCTGAATACACACGCTACCTCAACACCTCAAGGAGATTTAAGCGAGTTAAAAGCAGTAGAACGAGTTTTTGGAACGAAAAACAAACTAAACATTAGCGCAACTAAATCAATGACGGGACACTTATTAGGCGCAGCTGGAGCAATCGAAGCAATTGCCTGCATTTTGTCTGTGAAAGAGGATATCGTTCCGCCAACAATTAATTCAGTAGATATTGAACCGGAATTTAAAGATGTTTTTAACCTTACGTTGAATACTGCACAAAAAAGACGTGTAAACTACTCAATGAGCAACACCTTTGGATTTGGTGGACATATTGCGACTACTATTTTTAAAAAATACGAATAAATTTTTATGCCCCATAATCATCAAATAAAGCATGTTGTTCAATTCCCTGAACAAACGGCTGTTCTACAAGAACAGTCCGAAAATGCTTTATTTGATATTTTGATTGAAGACAGTAAATTAAAATTTAAAGACAAAGCATTACCTGATGATTTTTATAGATTTGGATTAAGGTAAGAAAGAATAATTCCCCACGCTCTGCCAACACACAAAAAAAGTCGGCTTTAGCCAGACCCACCGCACAAGCCCACCGCTTCGTCTGTCTTCTATGGCATTGCCGCCGTTTGCAACTGTCATACTTTTTGCGTTGTTTTTACCAACGCTCCACAGCACATTGCTATTCTCGTTCCTGCGGTGGCAAAGAGCTGTCCAACACTAAAAAACAAAGCAAAAAGACACTGCACTCCAACCACCACCACCGTTCCGTTTATGCCAGTATGTAAATCGGCGGAAGCTAAGTTACATAATGTGGCATTATAGTACATTTTCCCCACGCTTATAGGCGACTATGCCAACGCAAAAATGTCCTATAATAACATTATGCAAAATAGCCAATGCCATAGTCTTCACCCCGAAAAATATCCCAACGCTCAAATGCCAACGCTAATATTTTTCGGGGTTCAGAAGCCGTATTTTTTCTTCCCACCGCACAGCCCACGCTTCTTTGCCACGCTTTACGGTAGCCTCTGGCTTCCGTTCCATCCTCTAAGTTGATTTTCTTCATTACTGAAGTTAAACGTCCTGTAACCTTGCTATCTGCCATTTTGGACATCAGCGAAGAAAGAGCGGTTCTGACCGATTTGCCAGCCCTGGCACATCCACCAAATTCGTTCATATTCTCACGCGTACGTTCAAATTCGGGAGCAGTTTTGATTTGTTCAGCGGTGGGACCGCCAACCATTCCGGCGAAAAATCCTTTTTGACCTTTTATCTTGAAGTGTCGCACATCGCCAATCGTTCCGACATACTTCATAAGTCCTTTTTGTCTTGCCATTTTACTAAAAATTAAAGAGTTAATAAATACTTTGCTGCAGCTTTTACAAAGTTCACTCTCTTGGTTTTTATCGACAATATACAAGGTGTTGTAATGCAGTGTAATACGGTGCTAACGCACCGAAACGAACACTTTCTGAAAGTCAGTACAGCAATCAAATGGAAGTAATTGAAGAAAATCTAAAATTCAGACAATAAAAAAAGAGAACATTTTTGTAATCAAAATGATCTCTTTTCAATTTCTTTTTTGGGATTATACACTACATTCAAAAAGTTGTACTTATGTTGTACTTTTTGTAACTAAGTAAGCTAAAACCCTTTATTTATAAGGTATTACAAACGTTTTACGTAAAACTGCTTGTTAATTCCATAATATCACATAATGAGACCTATGGTAAATACGTTACCGTTTACTGATTCAAATATAGTGATTTGCATTTTTAAAAACTAATTTCTTTAGTTATCAAAAAAAATACTTGTTACATTTAGATCAAGGATTATGATTTCATAAGTATCATTATAACACGTGGAAATTATGAGTAAAAGTAAAATATCCACCACACTGAAGAGCATAAGTGACGAAGTTCTTGTATTAAATAAAATCTGCGAGTTCAGAGGGCAAAAGGTCATGCTGGATAATGATCTTGCAGAATTATATGGTGTGGAAACGCGTAGGCTTAAGGAGCAGGTTAGAAGAAATATCATCCGATTTCCTGAACATTTTATGTTCGAGTTAACGAAAGAAGAGTATGATATAATTCTAAGATCGCAAAATGCGACCTTAGAACGGGGGCGCTATTCGAAGTACCTTCCTTTCGTATTTACAGAACATGGTGTATTGATGCTTTCAAACGTTCTAAAAACAGAACAGGCCATCACAATGAGTATTCGAATAATAGATGTCTTTGTCAAGCTTAGGGATATGGTATATATCAACACTGAAATGAAGTTGGAAATAGCCGAGATCAAATACACCGTAGAACAAATCGCCAAGAAACAAAAAGGTCACGACCAAAATATTGAACTGCTCTTCGAATACATCGACCGATTGCAAGAAAATACGGAACCGCGCTCCCGTAAAGGTGTAACCGTAGTGAAAGGTTTTGATATTGGACGCAATAAAAAGTGAGATTCGATTAATCTTTCTGTCTATTGTACTGTCCAATAAATAATTGATTTTTTTTAGTAAATTTGGATATGGAAAAGTTGGTAATAGAGTTAAAGAATCACAAAGCATACCGCTTGTTGAAGGAGCTTGAAGAATTGAACCTCATCAAGATGATCAAAACACCTTCTACAAAGCTATCCTCTTTGCGCAATAAAGTACAGGACAACATGAGTGATTCCCAGATCGACGAACAGCTACAAAACCTAAGAGAAGAATGGCAAAGGGATATCTCATAGATACTTCGGCTGTCATCAAATACCTAAATGGTACTTTCCCCGAAAAGAGCCTTGAACGATTAGACAGGATCTTGGACAAGGAGAGTATCGTCTCATTCATCACCGAGATAGAGCTACAAGTATGGAACCCTCCTAACGCACAGGATATCGAAATCTACCTACAATTTATAATGGGTTCGACCGTATTGGGCATAGAGGAATCCATTATCCAAGAAACCATTCGGATCAGAAAAAACTACAACCTGAAACTACCCGATGCTTTAATAGCCGCTACTGCCATGGTATATAAACTCACCTTGGTGGCCGACAATGACAAAGACTTCCTAAGGGTTCCCTCATTGAAATACCTCAATCCAAAAGAAGTCTAATTTGGCATTCTAGTTGACGAATGCGCATATATTCACATTGCCATCAATTTTTCCGAACCAATTATATAGCTACCTCAAAAGCGGTGATACAGAAAGTATGGGAGGAGTTTAGGAATTAATCGTTATATTTGTGTGTAGAACATTTTAAAAACAGTACAGTATGACTACGATAACGGCAAAAATCCCAAACAGCAAAGACGTAAAAGTCCTAAAGGAAATACTGGAACGCTTCGGAATCCAATATACCGTTGATGAGTCTGCCGAGAGTTATGTTTTTACAGATGCTCAATTAGCAGACTTCGAAAAATCCAAACAAGAGTTCTTGGATGGTAAGACTACTGCAAAAAGTTGGGATGACATAAAGAAAGACTTGGAAAGTGTATACCCTTAAGCGGAGAATGAACTACATGACTCTTGCGATTGGTACGAACAAAAGAGAAAGGGATTAGCACACCAATTTCTCAAAGAACTGGGAACAAGGTTCAAACTAATCACCAAAAACCCCAAACTATACCAGATACAGGCGACAGAGACTTCCGTTGTACACCACTCAAAAAATTTCCTTTTATTATCGTCTATTGATACGATGAAAACCTCAAAACGGTATTTGTCGTGTCTATTTTCCATACAAGTAGAGAACCATTTGTGTAATATTAGCCAACAAGGCTAAATAAAGAAGCATTGATAGAAGTAACCAAAAAACCATCTGAACGCAAAGCCAATAAGCCGGACGTAGTCATGGCTAATATATACAACTGTTTATCAACTATATATAATTTTATCTTTATTTACCATTTCATATTAAACTAAAAATATTAGTAATTTTACGTTTTGAAAATGCTTCTCTCTGGAAGGTTGTTTTCAAAGGGATAAAAAAAAGAAAGGAGGTAAGATATGAATCGGAGTATCGTGCATTGTGACCTTGATACCTTTTTTGTATCAGTGGAACGTTTGCTCAATAATGACTTGATGGGGAAGCCTATTTTGATAGGCGGTTCGTCCGACCGTGGAGTAGTGGCATCGTGTTCTTATGAAGCCCGAAAGTTTGGCATCCACTCGGGTATGCCGATGAGACTGGCGAGACAGCTTTGCCCCGATGCTATATTGGTACGAGGTGATCATGATATGTACAGCAAGTATTCCAAGATGGTCACCGAAATAATCGAGGAGCGTGTTCCCCTCGTCGAGAAGGCCTCCATTGACGAACATTATCTTGACCTAACGGGGATGGATCGGTTTTTCGGCTGTTGGCAATGGACACGGGAGCTGCGTCAGCATATCATAAAAGAAACAGGGCTTCCGATCAGCTTTGGCCTGTCGGTCAATAAGACCGTTTCCAAAATAGCTACGGGACAGGCAAAGCCCAGCGGAGAGCTGCATGTACATGGGGGTACTGAAAAACCATTTCTCGCTCCATTAAGCATTCGTAAAATCCCGATGGTGGGACAAAAATCATATTCCTTGCTGCGTAATATGGGGATTGACAAAATCGCAACGATACAGCAGATGGAAGTCTCTACGATGGAGAGTGTACTAGGAATGAATGGCGTGAGTATATGGAAAAAGGCAAACGGACTGGACGATAGCCCTGTATTGCCATTTCACGAGCAGAAGAGCATGAGCAAGGAGACTACTTTTCAGCAGGATACCATTGATATGGACTTGCTCAAACAGACGCTTATTGGCATGGTTGACACGCTTGCTTTTGAACTGCGCAAAGAGCGAAAATTGACTGGCTGTGTCACGCTGAAAATACGGTATTCCAACTTTGTAGATACACATACTAAACAGGTGCAGATCGGTTATACCAATTCAGACAGGCTACTTACTGAAAAGGTATTGATGCTGTTTAAAAAACTCTATAGTCGAAGGATGTTGATTCGTCTGATCGGGGTCAAGTTTTCCAGTCTGATTCACGGTTCTTATCAAACGGATCTATTCAGCGACAATACGGAGGAGATTAACCTACTGCAAGCGATGGATAAAATCCGCGCTCGCTATGGAGCGAAATTTATCGTAAAGGCTATCTGTGCACCACCACGGAATCAAAGGGGGTAACGATGTTGTTGAATATACATAGTTATTACAGCTTGCGGTATGGAACATTAAGCCTCGAAGATTTATTGTCTGGTATGATCGTAAACGGGTATGATACTGCCGTGCTCACTGACATTAATAACAGTTCTGCATCACTGGACTTTATTCGGCTTGCGCGGAAAAGTGGACTTAATGCGCTCGCAGGCATGGAATTTCGTGAAGGCGATAAGCTATGTTTTGTCGCTATCGCCCGCAATGAAAACGGCTTTAAAGAGATTAACGACTATCGCACATTGCTCAATAGGGACAAAAGACCTGTTCCCGATCTGGCTCCCGATTTTAACGATGTTTTCATCATTTACCCCTTTAGAAGGCTAAACGAAATTGTGCTGCGCGATAATGAATATGTAGGCGTTCGCCCGTCTGATCGGTCAAAGGCAATTCTGCTGCAAAAGGGACTGCTTGACCGTTGCGTTATCTTCGCTCCGGTAAGTTTCCGAAGATCGGAACATACATTTCACAAGCAATTGCGGGCTATTGACAATAACCTGCTTATCTCACAGTTGCAACCGGAACAGATAGCGCCTATTGACGAAGTTTTCATACCAAAAACAAAGTTGATGCATTTATTTGCCGAACTTCCGCAATTGCTCTCCAATACCAATCGTTTGTTAAGTCAATGTTCGTTTTCTTTGGATTTCACGACTGTAAAGAACAAGGCTACTTACACGGGGAATCGATATAATGATAAACAACTTCTTCAGAGGTATACACTGGACGGGTTGAGTAAGAGGTATGCCAAAGGCGATAAACAGGCTATCGAGCGAATACAGCGGGAGTTGGAGATAATCGAAGAGTTAAGTTTTTCGAGTTATTTCCTGATAACGGACGACATTTGCCGTTATGCGCGTAGACGGGACTTTCATTATGTAGGCCGTGGTTCGGGTGCCAATTCGGCGGTAGCATACTGCTTGGGCATTACAGATGTTGACCCCATTGCATTGAAGTTGCCTTTTGAACGTTTCCTTAATCCAAAACGCAAAAGCCCGCCGGATTTCGATATTGACTTTTCGTGGAATGAGCGTGACGAAATGTATGACTATATTTTCAACAGATACCAAACAGGGCACACCGCGCTGATGGGCGCAATGAGTACATTTCGTTCGCGGAGCATACTGCGCGAGCTTGGGAAAGTGTACGGTCTGCCTAAAAGTGAAATTGATCGGTTGGTTGACGAGCCGGAACACATGCTGAACAAAAATGAAGTAACAAATACGATCTTATCTGTCTATAATCGTATGGCTGATTTTCCCAACCAAAGGACTATACACGCGAGCGGTGTGCTGATTTCGGAGATGCCCTTAACTTATTACTCGGCAATGGACTACCCGCCCAAAGGTTTGCCCACCATGCAGTTTGATATGTATGTGGCGGAAGACATAGGCTTCGAAAAATTCGACATTTTATCGCAAAGGGGTATAGGACATATAAAAGACTGTAAGGAGATTGTGAAGTTAAATCGAGGGGTTGACATCAGTACGGATAATCCCAAACGCTTCTTTGACGATCCGAAGATAGCGGAACAGTTGCGGTCAGCAAACTCAATAGGATGTTTTTACATTGAAAGCCCTGCCATGCGTCAATTGCTCTGTAAACTCCGGTGTGATGATTATCTGACATTGGTTGCTGCGTCTTCAATCATTCGACCAGGTGTTTCTTCTTCGGGTATGATGGCGGAATATATACGTCGTCATCATGACCCTTCCTTAGCGGTCTACCCGCATCCGGTATTTAAACAGGAACTTGAGGAAACATACGGGGTTATGGTTTACCAAGAAGATGTGATGAAAATCGCTAACGCTTATGGTGGCCTTGACATGGCGGATGCCGATGTACTCCGTAGGATGATGTCCGGGAAGTACCGCAGCAAAGAACATCTTATTGAAATTGAGGATAAGTATTTTGCCAACTGTAAAGCAAAGGGCTATGATGAAAAGATCAGCCGCGAAATTTGGCGACAAATGGAGAGCTTTGCAGGCTATAGTTTCAATAAGGCGCATAGTGCCAGTTTTGCTGTCGAAAGTTACCAAAGTTTGTATTTGAAAACATATTTCCCATTGGAGTTTATGGTTTCTGTCTTAAATAATTATGGTGGTTTTTATAACAGAAAAGTATATGTAAATGAAGCAAAGGTATCAGGCGCAACGATCTGTCTGCCATGTGTAAATAGGTCGGTCTATAATACAATCATTTACGGTAAAGATATATACTTAGGCTTCGATGGTCTGCAAAATCTTGAGAGCAAATTGGCGCGCCGTATTGCTGAAGAAAGGCAATTGAACGGGAATTATAAAAGTCTGGAGAACTTTATTATGCGGACAGGAGCAGGATTGGAGCAGTTAATCATTCTTATCCGTATCGGTGCTTTTCGATTCTTGGGCATCGGGAAGAAACACCTGCTATGGGAAGCACATATTTTGCTGTCGGGAAAAAAAGGAGACTCGAATCCTAGACTCTTTGAAACTACAGGCAGGAAGCCTGTACTTCCGAAGCTTGAAACTTCCGTCATTGAGGATTATTATGATGAAATCGAGTTAATGGGATTCATTGTAAGCGGAACAATGTTTGACCTTGCTAAGAGTGATTTTAGGGGCGATGCAAAAGCTAATGACTTATTGCGCTATAAGGGTAAAACAATCCGTATGGTAGGCGACTTTGTGACAGAGAAGTACGTAAAAACAAAGCGTGGCGAGCAAATGCGATTTGGAACATTTTTAGATATTGAGGGGATTTTTTTTGATACGGTGCATTTTCCACCATCACTGGCTAAGTTTCCGCTTCGGGGCGCTGGGTTATATCTGATAGAAGGTAAAGTTGTCGTAGAGTTTGGTTGTCCAGCCATTGAAGTCACACGGTGTGGCAAGATGCCGTTAAGACGTGACCCAAGGGCTGAATAATCTAAGATGAATTCTTTTACAACCAAATATTCCGATATGTCTAATAAGTACTATGTTTCAACATTAATAAACAATTAGCAAAATTGTATCGTCACTTTGAAATTAAGCTACCTGTCCATCTTCATGTTTGAACTAACACAAGAGGAATACGAATCTTTAAGGTGTCGAGTAGCTAAGGGGAATTCACCCCAAAGCCCTCACAGAACCGTGCGTAAAAATCTCGCCTTACACGGCTCTTCCAGATCCAACCAACCCTTTGTGATAGGAAACACTGATTTTTGTATTTTTTACTTTTTCGTTTATAAATGCTTCAATTTCTGATAAGGGGACATCCTCAAGCGAAGGATATTTACTGACATGCTTGAGAAATACACTCGCATAGTCCTTGTACGATCTAATAGTGTTGTCTGCGTATCGCTGTATCGACAATCTCTTTTCGAACGTGTCAAGTATGATTTCGCTATTCATATCGAAGAGATTATACTTTTAAATATTTTGCTACGTTATCCATGACAACCACACTTACTAAATAAAAGTATACCAATTAGTTATATAAGAATTAAAAACAAATAGCGAAATGCGCCTATAGGATTGGTTAGGCGAAATTTTTTGTATATTCGTTTCGTTAATACTAATGATGATACGCAATCCGCTACGCTCCTTGCGTATCATCGGCTCGGCGCCTTCACCGCCTGATGAATTCCGTCGCTTCGCAAAGCCGCCGAGCCGTTACAGGCAATGTTACACGACTACACAGCCCGACACTTGAAAAACTCATCGTAGGACTGTCCTTGAGGAACTTTCATTGGACTTTGTTCTAAATTTTAACGACAGTTCTTTTCTAAACTTTTGCGGTTGGACAGTCCATCGCTGACTTTTAGAAAAAATTATCCGACTGACAAACATCTAACACCGTAGTAACGGTTTGCAACCAGACAGACACTTTTTACCAAATGGTAAATAATAGACGAAGCAGTTTTCTAACTTTGCGACAATGAAAGAATTGATAGAATATATTTTACAATTTGGAAATTTGAACAAACAACAAATTGACCTTATTACAAGTAAAGTGACGGAAATAGAACTTCGCAAGGACGAGTATTTTTCAGAAGCAGGTAAAATTCCCCGACAAGTCGGTTTCGTTGTGGACGGTGTAGTTCGTGGTTGCTACTACAACAACAAAGGCGAAGAAATTACACGCTGTTTTATTGCTGAAAATAATTTGGTAGTTGATTATGTGAATTTTGAAGCATATTCGGCTTCTGCCGAATATTTGCAAGCCAGCACAAATTGCAAACTCATTGTGTTTTCAAAACAAGATTGGGAAGAACTTTCTCATACAATCGTAGGTTGGGACAACATAAAAAACAAAATGGTGCAAAAGTGCCTTTATCAAAAATCAAGAAAAAGCCCTGTAATTTCACAAGATGCAACTACACGTTATTTGGAATTTTTAGAAAACTATCCATCACTTACTAATCGTGTTGCTCTTTCTCACATTGCTTCTTATTTGGGCGTTACACAACAATCATTGAGCAGAATAAGAAAAAATATCCACTAAAATCACTTTTTACCAAATGGTAAATGACTTCATTTTTAATCGGTCAATCTTTGCACCGTAAATATTAAAACAGAAAAAAATGAAGACAGCATTTATCACAGGAGCAAACAAAGGCATTGGCTTTGAAACAGCAAAACAATTATTGCAAAAAGGACTTTACGTTTACATCGGAAGCCGAAATTTGGAAAGCGGTTTACAAGCCGTTGAAAAACTGAAAGCCGAAAATCTGACAAACGTTGAAGCAATTCAAATTGACGTAACCGATGATAATTCGGTAAAAAATGCCCGAACAGAAATCGGAAAAAAGACAGATAGTTTGGACGTTTTGATTAACAACGCAGGTATCAATGGCGGTGCACCATATACCGCACTTGAAGCAAGTTCAGAACAATTTTTGTCAGCGTTTAACACCAATGTATTTGGCGTAGCAAGAGTTACACAAGCATTTATTGATTTGCTTAAAAAATCGCCAGAACCAAGAATTGTAAATGTAAGCACAAGTGTTGGTTCACTTACACTTCAAAGCGACCCGAATTGGTTCGGTTACAACTTTGCAAAATATGCAGTTTACGGTTCGTCAAAATCGGCTTTGAATATGTTTACTGTTCATTTGGCTTACGAACTTCGGGACACACCTTTCAAAGTAAATGCAGTTTGTCCGGGTTACACAAAAACCGACTTTACGGGTTTCAACGGTGGCGAAGTTGAAGAAGCAGGAAAACGCATTGTAAAATATGCTTTATTAGACAAAGACGGTGTAACAGGAAAATTTATCAGTGAAGAAACTAATCCAACAACAGGCGAAATTGATTGGTAGTAACGAAAAACACTGCCTGTAACAAGGGTTTGGCGTCAGGCGGGGTTTAGTGCTTCGTTTGACGCTTTTTTGTATATTTGGACTTTGGTTCTTCGAATCAACGTTTGTGCTAAAAATCCCGCCCGAACGCCAAGCCCCGAACCGTCAAACTGTCTAAAAACCTTTCTACTTATTCACATAAGTATTTATAACTTTTCCTACTATTTCGCTTTAATAAGATCTATTTTTCATATTTTGTAGTATGAAATTCATCGTAGGAAAAGATAGAAATCAGACTGAATTTTTCTGTTTAGAACAAGCTATTAGCCAAGAGAATGAAGTACGGTTGATTGATCTTTTTGTTTCAGCAATCAACATGAAAGATTACGGGTTTGATATGAACTTTGTAGACAATGGTAGACCTGCATACCACCCTGCGGTACTTTTAAAACTTTATATTTACGGTTATCTCAACCGAATTCGGTCGTCCAGAGCTTTAGAGAAAGAGTGTAAACGAAACATTGAACTCATGTGGCTCCTGAAAACTCTTGTGCCCGATCACAATACCATTGCCAATTTTAGAAAAAATAACCCTAAGGCGATCCGTAAGATATTCCATGCTACGGTTGCTCTTGCCAAAAACTTTGATTTGATCGGTGCCAAACTTCTGGCGGGAGATAGCACGAAACTTAGGGCACAAAATTCGAAGAAAAACAACTTTAATCCTACTAAAATTAAAAGACATTTAGATTATATCGATGAGAAACTATCAGCATATAATACCATCCTCGATGAGCAAGACAACATACTTAGCGATGCTAAAAAAATAGAAATTCAACAGAAAATAGCCAAACACAATCTCCAGAAAAACAAATACCACACTTTTCAGAAACAGCTGGAAGAAACTAATGAAGTACAGATCTCAAGTTCTGATCCCGACAGCAGACAGTTGATAACTCGAAATAACATTACTGAGGTGGCCTACAATGTTCAAACTACTGTCGATGCTAAACACAACATCCCGATCGATTTTAAAGTAACCAACCAGAACGATAGCAAAGCTATGGGAAATATGGTTCGAAGAGCAAAAAACATTATCGGAAAAAGTGATTTCATACTGCTTTATGATAAAGGTTACCATACTGGAACGGAGTTTGATTACGCTCACAAACAGGGAGTATCAGTAATGGTCGCTGTACCGGAAGTTGCCTCACATGCTCCGAACATTGCTTTTGATGTGGCTAACTTTAGGTATGATAAAAAGCTCGACCACTATACCTGCCCGGCAGGCCAGCAATTGCAAACCAATGGAAGGTGGTACTTTAAAAAACATGGCAAAACAACTAACAGGATGAAGCATTATAAGACGGCTGCCTGTAAATCTTGCAGCTTGTTTGAACCCTGTACAAAGAACAAAGCAGGCAGGTTAATAGAACGTACTGAACATGCAGAACTGATTGAGGCGAATAAACAACGTATAATAAACAACAAAGAATTATACCGAAGGCGGCAGGCTTTTGTCGAGCATCCTTTTGGCATCATCAAACGCCAGTGGGGCTTCTATTATATCATGACAAAGAAAACCATTAAACATGCTTCTGCTGATGTAGGCTTAATATTTACAGCATTCAATCTGAGAAGAATATTCAACTTGATAGACAAAAATACACTTCAAAAGCATCTGATTATGCTTGCTTGTTTTTATTACCTTTTTGTCTGTCATTTTAAGCTTTTCTTAGGGAGTTTCTTGCATTTCGTAAATACATATTTGTACAATAAGGACACTTTTATTATAGCCTTAAATCGCGTATATTTAACTAATAGGAGTTAGATCTGAAAATCAATTTAGGTTATTAGACAAACTGCCGTTGTGCGACACTCTAACTGAATTCAACGCTTAATTTCCTCAGTTCATTCGATTTTATCCTGTAATTATTGTTTTTATATTGAACAAGAAATTATGTCACAATATTTTTGCTTCATCAAACATTTAAAATCAAAAAAGATGAACAGAGAATTAGTTTTTTTAAGAACATTTGCTTTAGCTACAGTCATTGGAGTTTTTTTTATTACAACATCTGCATTTAAAAAGATGGGTAACCAAAGATTCAACGAAATAGACGTAGAACGCATCAACATCGTGGAAAAAGACGGCACTGTAAAAATGGTGATAACTAATGTGGATAGATTTCCACACGGAAATGACACAATCAATGGCAGACCAACGAATGATGATAGAAAAAAACGTTCGGGAATGTTGTTTTTCAATGAGGATGGCATTGAATGCGGAGGATTTATCTACGACGGGCAAAAAAATGAAAATGGTCATTCGGCAGGACTTTCTCTAACATATGACCAGTATGACGGAGATCAGGTAATGCAATTACTTACAACAGATTTCCAGCAAGGTGATGAAAGGATTGTAAGTAGTGGATTGACATTTAATGATCGCCCAAGTAAGGAATCTCAACTTAAAACTTTCGAAATTATGAAAGAGCTTGGAGAACTTAGAAAAACAAATCCGAAAGCGATGCGGGAAAAATACAAAGAATACGAAAAACAAGGTCTTGTAGGAGGTGCTGTTCGTGTGATGATAGGGAAAAACAGAAGTGAAAACAACGGGCTGTTTCTCTTTGATGATATAGGATCCCCAAGAGCTATGTTTTATGTAGATAAGAGTAATAAGGCAAAGCTTGATTTCTTTGATGAAAAGGGAGAAATAATTGCGTCTTTTCCGGAAGAAAAATAAAATAAATCAATTTATCAAATAGCCTTATACGATTTATAGGGCTATTTTTGCGAAACTAGCATATAGAAATGAAAACCCTTCTTTATAGAATATATCAAAACCGTCATTTTCTGTTGTTTATTACACTGTTTGCCTATGTACAGTCTATTTATACGAGGATTTCAGTAAGACAACATATCAATGCATATACATTTACACCCGAAGCGGCAATAGCTTCTCTACTTGCTTCAGGTTTACTTTTTTTAGTGATTCTTTTCTTTATCAGAAAATCGCAGCAGTCCGATGTTTTCAACACAAAAGAAATGTTGAAAATATTTGGCACATCACTTATCGTATATGTTGTTATTATGCAGACAAGTGGGCTTCTTATTGCTTTTACATTAAACAAAATAGAACAGAATTTTAACCAACAAACATTTGTCCTTGCTCTATTTTCAGATTTTTTGGACGGTCTTATTTATGGTAGTTTTTTTCTTGCTTACTACTACTACCATAAAAGCAAAAAACACCAGGAGCAATTAGTGAACTATCATAAAGCACTTGCCGACAGCAAGATCAATCAATTGAAAACACAGCTCAATCCGCATTTTTTATTTAATAATTTGAATGTATTGGATCAATTAATTGAAGAAGATAAACACAAAGCATCTGATTTCTTGAATGAATTTGCTGAAATTTACCGATATGTATTGCAATCATCAGAAAAAGAATTAATAAATATCAACGAAGAAATAGATTTTGCCAAACAGTATTTTAAACTTATTCAACATAAATACGAAAATACGTATCAACTGAATATTGAAAAAAACAGCAATGGTTTTGTCGTTCCGCTGAGTCTACAATTACTGATTGAAAATGCCATTCAGCACAATATGGGCACATCAGAAAATCCTGTTTGTATCAATGTACACATTGACGAAAACATTATGGTTTCGAACAATATGAATCTGAAGCGAAACATAAAGCCAACATCGGGAAGGGCATTGAAAAACTTAAAAGAACAATATCAATTGTTGTCTGACAATCCAATTAAAGTCTATCAATCTGAAAAAGAATTTTCCGTAACCATTCCCATTATTCATATGAAAAACCAATGATAAAAATACTCATTATAGAGGACGAAATCCCAGCTCGTAAAAAGCTTAAACGGTTTATTGAAGAATTAAATTCAACTACCGAAATCATAGCTGAATTGGACACGGTTGAAGATGCGGTTGAGTTTCTTAAAAATCAAAACCCAGACATCATCTTTTCAGACATTGAACTATTGGATGGAAATGCTTTCGAAATTTACAGACAAGTTCAGGTTGACTGCCCTATCATATTTACCACAGCTTATGACCAATTTTGGATGGATGCTTTTGATGGAAATGGTATCGCTTATCTATTGAAGCCTTTTTCTAAAGAACGATTTCAAAAAGCTTGGGACAAATATCTCTTATTTAGAAATTCTAATTCGAGAGAAGATGATTCAATTGCCAATCTCACGAAACTTTTTCAGCAAAACTTTACCGAAAAACGATATAAAAAGCGTTTTTCCATCAACACACATCAAGGAATTTATTTTTTAGAAACGGAAAATATCTTGTTTTTTGAAGCTAATGAAGGTGTTATTTTTGCCTACGATAGCAAAGGGAAGAAACACTTGCTTACCGAAGCTACATTAAAAGAAATAGAACAGCAACTTAACCCCTCTGACTTTTTCCGAATCAATCGAAGTGAATTTGTTCACAAACCTTACATCGAAAAAATAGAGCGGTACAACAAAAATACACTTGCCATCAAATTAAGAGGATTTGAGACTTACTTAAAGACCAGTCAGAGTAATACGGCAACATTTCGAGAGTGGATTGAAAAATAAGAGCGATCGCACAACATCGCATTGGTAAAATGGTGGGGAAACGGCTAAGTTGAAAACTTCTGCATATTTTCTCGCAAAAACAATTTTCTTGCTCTTTTTTTGATAAATTAGCAAATAGAAATTGGCTTTTGCTACGTGTCGTCTAAATCGAAACTTTAGGCTTCGATTTTCCGCTCCTTCGCCAAGCTGCCAAACTGTTATAGGCAATTTTATAGACACAGTTAGTAATATTGAAAAAACACAATTCTATATAATTAAATATGACAACATTAAACAGGACAAATTCAGGCAATATAGACTTTCAAAATTTAGTTTTAGAACTTGACAAAGACCTAGCAAAGAAAAATGGAGAGACGAATGATTTTTTTGTACAGTATAATAAAATTGACCTTATTAAAAATGTAGTTGTTGCATTGAATGATAATTTACCCATTGGTTGTGGTGCTATAAAGGAATATGACAAATCAACAATGGAAATAAAAAGAATGTATGTGCCAATTGAAATGCGAGGAAAAGGAATTGCAGTAGCAGTTTTAAATGATTTGGAGAATTGGGCGAGAGAATTAGGCTATAAAAGATGTGTTTTAGAAACAGGCAACAAAATGCTTGAAGCGATTGGCTTATATAAAAAGAGTGGTTACAAAATCATTAAAAATTATGGACAATACGAGAATGTAGCAAGTAGTATTTGTTTTGAAAAATTATTGTAATTGACAAGATTAAACATGAAAAACAACGAACCGCTAATAACTAAGTTTAGCTTCGCTGAGCTCGCAAGCTCGGGTTCGTTGGGTCTGAAAGGCCAACAATGAAAACTCTGTTGAAAGGAACCGGATGGAGTTCTTGTTTTTTTGCACCTGCGTTTTTGTTTTTTTAGCAATTTAAGGCTTGACGTTCTACTTTTTAGCCTTATTGCTGTGAATGTAATCCTCCCGTACCACAGCCGTTAAAACAATCATTTCACGAGGTCGGCGAAGACAGCATCCGTACATTTTTGTACGTCCTGAGGGGTAATACAAATCTGCAGTCCTCGCTTTCCCGCGCTAATAATAATCTTTTCCTGCAATGCAGCAAACTCCTCGATATAAGTAGGGAAAGATTTCTTCATGCCGATAGGCGAACATCCGCCCCGAACATACCCAGTTATTTTTTGCAGGTCTTTCAGCGGCAGCATTTCGCAACTCTTGTTACCAGAAACCTTGGCCATTTTCTTAAAATCCAGATGCGAATCTCCCGGAATCAATGCGACAAGATACGGTTCCTGCATACCTGTCAAAACCAGCGTTTTGTAAATCGAGTCGGCAGGAATCCCCAGTACCGCAGCGACGTGCTCCGCACTAAGGTCTTCTTCATCTACTTTGTACTCCTGGAGTTCAAAATCAATGTTCAACTGTTCTAAAATCCGAATTGCATTTGTTTTCTGTGACATGTCTACAACATCTAATCAGACAAAGTTCTGTTTTTTTCAAAAGTATCAAAAAAGCAAGAAATTGTGCAAGCATTCCGTAATGTGTTATTCCACACAGAGTCCATTCCTTTGCCGGCGTAGGGCACAATATTTCTCCATAAGGCCTTCGGCGATTTCCTACGAGAGATTTTAAGCGGGCGCTCAGGGCAGGTCAACATCATTATTGAACTAAAGTTTCTCTATGCAAAACGTAAAAAAAGCTATTTCTAACGTGAAATAGCTTTTGGGGGAAATGATGTTAAGAGCCGCGCATTGCTACAACTGTTTTGCTCTTCTATAGCGCAGTATAGCCGCCATCAGCAATATAGTACGCACCGGTAACGAAAGAAGCCTTATCGGAGCTCAGAAACGTAACAAGTTCAGCAATTTCCGTTGGTTTTCCCAAACGGTTAATCGGAGCTTTGGATGCTATAACTTTTTGTTGCTCTTCATTAAGGTTGGCTTCGAGCAACGGTGTGAGGATATAACCTGGTCCTACTGCATTGCAACGAACATTCTGCTGTGCATATTCCGCAGCTATATTTTTAGTCAGTCCCACCACGGCATGTTTGGTTGCCGTATAGGCCGAGCTCATCGGTGCTGCGACGATTCCATGTACAGAAGCTATGTTCACGATGCTTCCGCCTCCATTTTTCACCATTTGCTCCAGCTGGTAGCGGCAGCCGTAAAACACGCCGTTCAAGTTGACTGCGATAACCTTATTCCAACCTTCGATATCATATTCACCAGTCAGCTGTGCCGGGCCACCAATTCCCGCATTGTTGCACGCAATATCTAGTCGACCAAATTTTTCTACCGTCTTGGCAACAAGATTTTTATTATCTTCTGCACTGGAAGAATCTGCTTTCACAAAAATAGCTTCGGCTCCTCCTTTTTGAATCTCCTCCACCACAGCCAGACCATTTTGTTCGTTAATGTCTGATACGACAACTTTAGCCCCGCCTTGTGCATATGACAATGCGATGGCTTTTCCGATACCAGCTCCAGCACCTGTTACGATTGCTACTTTATTTTTTAAATCTGCCATAATGATTATTCTTCTTATTTTCTTTTTGTAAATATATGCATAAGTTATGAATCTATGTCCATCTAAGGCTAGAATGAACCGATAGTGTTAGACTCCCGATCACACCAAGCTTTCCGGGATAAGGACTGCGATTGCCTGACATATGCAATAATTCGGTATTGCCTTGATCACCCTTTTTAGAAACTCGTCATTCGAAAACCTTTTTTTCATACGCAACAAATACGCGTTCTACCCTTTATTGAGTTCAGGTTCAAAAAGAAAATCTGTATCCCAAGCGATTTTAAAGTCCAGCTGATTGGCAAAGGGAGTATAATTATCAACGAGAAAATAAATCAATCCCAGAACGTTTTAGGCTACTGTTAAACCTTCTTCAATAGCGTCCCATAATGCAATACGCTTGCTTAGCGCTTGCTTAGCTATCTCTTTCATCTCTTCCCATTTATGCTTTTCATCTCCACCGAGCTCCAATATCATCTGCATAGCCAACGGTCCATGTTCATCTCCATCCAGTTCGATATGCCTTTGAAAATAGTACAACAAAGGATCCATATCGATATCCAGAAATTGATGTTGCAACTTGCGCAATATAGATGTGAACATAACTGGGATTAAATCTTCCCGTCCAAAGGTAAAGGCAGATGCAATTTCGTGTGCTTTTCCACGGGCTATCGTATCAAATGTAAAATATAGAAAATCCTTCACTCGGCTATCTGCCACCAGCGCAGCGATCGCGCTATCAATTTCAGCTCCTGCTTGTATGTTCTGAACAAAAGTTTGTATGTACGTAGTATCCGCTCCAATATGTTTCATAGCATCAAGGTACATTTCGTAGTGACTTAAGCGACGACCATCAATCCATTCGTCGGACTCCTCTGCCAAAACGATCTCATTGATAAGATAGCGTGCATTGCTATGAATACTGGGAAACCAAGGAATACGCACACAGGTAAGCTGTGATTGCAAAGCTTTTAACAAAGACATAAAATCCCAGACCGCATATACATGTGTCTCTGTGAACTTGCGCAGGTGTGTGATATCGCTTATTTTGTTGTACAATGAATGCTGCAACAGTATAGCCTGTTCTTCCTGTATATATTTCTTGATTTCCTGTATCCTATCCATTTTGCAAAAATACACTACGATTTACTATCTCAAAAGCAGTCCTCGCAGGAACATGATATTATGATGCAAACATTACAAAAAACTACAGGCTTGAGTCGTTTCGCATTTATCCATTAGATATGGTTGTAACGGTTTAAGCCAAGGTTCTCCCTGAGAGGTATCTTAGCTCCCTGAGGACAACTTAACAATTACCAACAACCCATAGTCTTCGAGACAATCAGCCCATGCTCACCCATTACAGCAGTAGAAAAAAAATCAAAAATTTAGTTTGCTTCGGGATAATCTTGTTACTTTTCTAAGGGTTCGTACTGAAAATAGAACCATTTGCAATAAGCGCACGTCGATTCATCTTAAGGATATCTACCACCCATTCTGCAAAGTCTTCAGGTTGTAATACCTTATCGGGGTTACCATCGGTTAAACCTCCTCGGATACTCATATCTGTAGCAATAGTGCTCGGCGTTAGGGTCACTACCCGGATATCGTCTTTTCGCCATTCCGCCATCATCGACTGTGATAATGAAATGACTGCTGCTTTGGAAGCTGCATAGGCCGCCATGCCCGCTCCACCCTTTAAACCTGCCGTAGACGCAACATTGATCACATCCCCCTGTCCTGCTTCTCTTAAATAAGGATATACTGCTCTTGCCACGAGATACACCCCAAAAAAGTTTACATCGAATACCTTTTGAAAATCTTCAGGTGCCATTTCCATCACTTTTCCAAACTGCCCCACACCAGCATTATTCACTAAAATCTGTACTCCTTCCAGCTTCTCAACTAACGCTTTTATACCTGTTTCGACCTGCACATTATTTGCTACATCAAACACAGCATAGTGTGCTTCCACACCCTGACCACGAAGCTCGTCTATTGTAGCTTGGAGATTCTCCTCGTTTTGTCCCGTGATACCCACCTGAACACCCTGTCCGGCAAGTGCTAATGCAACGGCTTTTCCTAAACCACGGCCGCCTCCTGTAATAATTGCTTTTTTCCCTTTTAATTCTGTCATCTTGATGTTGTTGTAATCCAGTCAAAAATACAAAGAATTGTGTTGAAAAAACCACATCATAGGAACGAAGCTTGCTGGCACGATCTGCAAAGCGAAGAATAGAACTAATACTTAATAAGTTCGAAGTTTACTACCCTATAATTCGAAGCTATTCTATATTCCCGCGAACAGCTTTTTGGTATATTTTCAATGCTCTTTCTCTCGCGAATCGGTGTTCTACAATCCGCGTTGCATAACCGACAGATCCAAATTCAGGAACCCATTTTTTTATATATAGTAACTCTTTATCGAATTTTTCAGTCTGCACAGTGGGGTTAAACACCCTGAAATAGGGAGCAGCATCGCACCCAGATCCTGATGCCCACTGCCAATTCCCATTGTTAGCCGCTAAATCGTAATCAGTCAATTTCTCCGCGAAATAAGCTTCACCCCAACGCCAATCGATCAGTAGATGCTTACACAAAAAGCTTGCGCTAATCATCCTAACCCGATTGTGCATATACCCTGTTTCGTTCAATTGACGCATACCCGCATCCACGATCGGATAACCAGTCTTACCCTCACACCATCTTTGAAACTCATCCTCATCGTTCCGCCAGTTGATATTGTCATATTTAGCTTTGAAGGATTGGTTTACAACTCTAGGGAAATGATATAGAATCTGCATAAAAAACTCCCGCCAAATCAACTCATCTAACCAAGCTCCATTCGAGTGCAATGCAAAGGCTACACATTCACGAATACTAATTGTGCCAAATCGCAAAGCTACTCCCAATTGTGTTGTCCATTGTAAAGCTGGATAATCCCTAAATTTATCATATTGACCAATAAGCTCTTCATCTAATTGTGGCTTAAGATAAATCAGGTCTGTTTTCTTAAACCCAATTTCACTCAACGAAGGGATCTCAACAAAATCCTGATTAAGAAAACAACTATAATCAAGAAGGTATCGCATATAATCTGCTTCACGTAAAAGCTCTTTCCATTTTTTTGAATATGGTGTAAATACGGTATATGGGGTACCATCGTTTTTTAAAACATCATTTGTATCAAAAATAACCTGATCCTTATGTGCGTAAAAAGGGATTTTTTGTTTTAAAAAAAAAATGATAGACTTCCGTATCTCTTTTAATAGCGCTCGGTTCATAATCCTTATTGCAAAAAACAGACTGAATTTCATACTTTTCACAAAGCCTTTCAAAAATATCGATGGGGTTACCATAGAAAACATTGAGTGCAGCATTCCAAACTTTTAATTCAAGATTTATTTTACAAAGAGACTGATGTATATAATCAACTCTCCTGTCCGTTTTAATGCTCAAGCCATCTAATATTTTCTGTCAAAAATAAAAATGGGGAGAACAGCATTTCCTGAAGAAAGAGCATGATGTAAACCAATATTATCTTCTAAACGTAGGTCTCTACGGAACCAGAAAACAGAAACTTTAATTCTCATTCAGGAAAAGTAATTAATCATTGCAAAGAAAAACACTTGCTATTAACACATACAAAACAATTATCCACAACGGAATCAGCATAAAGAAATACTGACTAATCAACCCGGAATCCTCGAAATTTTGCAATCAGAAGAAAACTGATACCTATCACAAAAAAAATCCAAGAAATAACAGATAATCCAAAAAAACTGAACTGATCGACAGACACAAGGAGACAACCACCAACAAAAAACACACAACCTATAGCCAGATAACGGTTGATGGATTGATTCTTTTGGTATCCACGATACAAATTCTTTAAGTCACTATTGTGTACTTTAAAGCTTAATTCTCCCTGCTCAAGCTGCTGTCCAATAGTTTTTATCATGCCAGGAGCTGTATTTAATATACAATAGCTTTCCTGGAGCTTTCGCAACACTTCTTCTTGCAAATTCTCAAAGGAAAGTCGCTTTCGCACTATACGACTTATATAGGGCTCTAATATTTTAACAAGATTGAGCCCTGGAACAAGGTCACGGCCAATACCTTCCATTATTACAACACCGCGTACCAAAAGATAGATATGGTCCGGCATAAGAATGTTATTTTTATTAAGAACGCCTGAGAACTTACTAAAGAAGGTTTTGATATCGATATGCTCCAATGTATTTGACGTGACCATATCGAAAATATCAAGAATTTCACGCTTAAGTGCCTTTTCATTTTCTATTTCAATATGTATCGCCATTTTCTTAATGGTGTAAATCAAACTATCCGCATCTTTGTTAATGAATGCAACAATAAAATCTTCCAGCAATTGCTGATCAGATGGTAACATTCGCCCCATGGCCCCCAGATCTAAAAAGCTCATTTTGCCATCTGGGGTAACCACAACGTTACCTGGGTGTGGATCGGCATGAAAAAAACCATGTTCTAAAACCTGCGTGAGAAAAAGCTCAACCCCCAGTTCTACGATATATTCTAATTTAATATTATATAACTGAGCCTGCTCTTTATCTGTAACTTTAAAGCCTTCCACCCAACTAACACAGATCATTTCATCGTTAGACAGCTCATCAAACAGCTGCATACTATGGACTTTGTCATGGTCTTTAAAATTTTGCGCAAATTGCTGAATGTTTCGAGCTTCGTGAATAAAAGAGAGCTCCTCAATCAATGTTTTTTGAAAAGCCTCCAAAATGTACGTTAGATTTATCTGACGAATTGCGGCAGAGTAATCGGAAAGAAAATAAATGATATCCTTAAGGATGAGCAAGTCAGATTCTATGGTTTTTCGAATATGAGGACGCCTGACTTTAAGAATAACTGGACGACCATCTATCAATACTGCTTTATAAACCTGCGCTATAGAAGCTGAAGCGATAGGCTCCTTGTTTACCTCTCTAAACACTTTTGAGAAGTTCTCTCCTAGCTGTTCTTGGAGATAAGCAATAATGTCTATATCTTGAGGTGGAACTCGGTCTTGCAGTTTTCGTAGTTCAATTATCAATTCACCAGGCAATAGATCTTCTCTAGAAGCTAAGGTCTGCCCAAACTTAACAAAAGTTGGACCTAATTCTTCAATAGCTAATCGAATACGTTTATAAAAGGATCCATCTATATAGTCCTCATCTTCACGACTCCCGTCCGATCTTCTTGCCAACAAGTCTCGAAAGCCATACTTAGCTAATATTTGGGTCAGCTTGGCCGTACGCTTAATTTTAATCACTTGGTTTTTGAAAGGATTCTCCATATTAACATGATATAAAGATTGTCATTCCTAAGATAATTTTTATGTTGACAACACGATATTTATCAATTATTAGACCAATATCTAAATACAGCGCATAACTAGAGCATCTATTACAGACAGATGCTTTCTCCATGATATACCTTTCTTACAAATAAAATTTGAGGCCCATAATATTACATGTACACATCATCTGCCTTTATAACCAATAAAAGCTTAAGTCCGTCAAGAAAAGTAAACTCATATCTACGACAGGGATTTTTGAAAAAGGAGCTAAAGGTTGTGGATTGAAAATTGATGTTAGTCAAACAAGAGCAACCCCGTGCCATGATCTTATACAAAGGAAGGGAGATATTTTTGGTTAAGCATCCCATTGCGATTAGTTCATAAGGACCCAAGTTTTTCTAATTTTTATGCTTATACGACACCTGTACAGGTCGTCATAAGTATCATGACCAATGAAACTGCTAAAACAATAACTGACGTTGTATAGGGTGTTCTTCTCATACGATTTTTCTTTTCACTAAGGAATACAAGAATTGTGCCTTCACACCGACCGCACATATACAATCGTCTGAAATGTAGAGATAAAGCTACATAAAACACGCCCCTCACTCTTAAGCTATAAAGAACACAGGTACTAAACCTATGTTATGGTGCTGATGGATGAATCGATTTCGGGTGTTAGTAGGTTTGACGAAGCCCCGTATGCTATTTTGTAGAGCGACTGAAAAACTGGCGCTCTTACATAACAAAGATGGATTATCCCTTAGGTTTTCTTACTTTTGTAAACGTATAAATAAAAACAGATTACGACATGAGCTTATCCGCATTGACTGCCGTTACTCCAATTGACGGAAGATACTATAATACAACAAAAGACTTATCTGCATATTTTTCGGAATTTGCACTGATTAAATACCGCGTTTTGGTGGAGGTAGAATATTTCATCGCTTTATGCGAGTCCGGCATTCCACAGCTTGCCCATTTTGACGGATCACTGAACGAAAACCTACGCAATATTTACCGCAACTTCTCCCTAGATGATGCTCAATGGGTTAAGGATAAGGAAAAGACCACCAACCATGATGTAAAGGCTGTAGAATATTTCCTGAAAAATGAATTCGAGAAATTGGGTTTGCATGATTCCTTGGAATTTATCCACTTCGGACTGACTTCTCAGGACATCAACAACACGGCTATCCCATATTCCTGGAAAGAGGCTATCGGCCATATTTACCTACCATCTATCGAGGAATTGCTGAATGAGCTGAAAGCTTTGGCAAACGAATGGACTGCTATCCCGATGTTAGCAAAAACTCACGGTCAGCCGGCATCCCCGACTCGTTTGGGCAAAGAAATCTATGTATTTATCGAGCGTATCGAAAAGCAACTGAAATTGCTTAAGCAGGTTCCGTTCTCTGCCAAATTCGGGGGAGCAACGGGTAACTTCAACGCGCATCATGTGGCGTATCCAAACAATGATTGGGTAGCTTTCGGTAATCAGTTCGTTAACGAAACACTGGGCTTATCCCGTTCGCAGACGACCACGCAAATCGAACATTACGACAACTTTGCTGCAAGCTGTGATGCGTTTAAACGCATCAACAACATCCTTATCGATCTTTGTCGCGATGTGTGGACTTATATCTCGATGGATTACTTCAAACAGAAGATTACGGCCGGACAGATTGGCTCTTCGGCTATGCCACACAAAGTGAACCCTATTGATTTCGAAAATGCGGAAGGAAACCTTGGTTTAGCCAACGCACTATTTGAACATTTGGCCGCTAAGCTTCCTATATCCCGCTTGCAACGCGATTTAACCGATTCTACCGTATTACGTAACATCGGCGTGCCTTTTGCCCATACCTTGATTGCTATTAAATCTACATTGAGAGGCTTACGTAAACTTATCCTTAACGAAAGCGCTTTGGCAAAAGATCTGGAAAACAACTGGGCTGTTGTGGCAGAAGCGATCCAAACAATCTTACGCCGTGAGGGATACCCAAAACCGTACGAGGCTTTGAAGGAATTGACCCGCACGAATACGCACGTCACACAGGACACCATTGCGACCTTTGTAGATGGCCTGCATGTATCGGAAGAAATTAAAAACGAAATCAAAGCTATCTCTCCGAGCAACTATACAGGTGTAAGCTTTGACGTGTAGATGACGGGGCAACAGGACAATTGACGTATATTTGTATCTGATTTTTTTTAGAAAACTATGGCAACAATTAACGTATATACAGAATTAACGCCGAATCCGGCTACCATGAAGTTTTTGGTCAACAAGCTGTTGATCAACGGGAGCTTGGACTACCCGAATAAAGAAAAAGCACAAGAATCGGATTTTGCACGTGAGCTTTTCAAGTTCAACTTCGTAACGGGTGTATTCTTTGCCAGCAACTTCGTCACAATCACCAAAGCGGATGAAGTAGAATGGTCGGACATCGAAGGCTTATTGAAAGACTTCGTGAAAGGTGCGGTCGAATCGGAATTAGCGGTCAAACCGATAGCACATGATGAGGATGTACAATTTGAAGGCACGGAAACTGAAATTAAAATCCAACAGGTGTTGCATGACTATGTACGCCCTGCTGTAGAGCAAGACGGTGGAGCGATAGCCTACAAATCTTTTGAAAACGGAACAGTTACGGTAGAGCTACGCGGTTCATGCAGTGGATGCCCTTCTTCCACCATTACTTTGAAAGCGGGAATCGAAGGCTTGCTGAAACGTATGGTACCAGAAGTAGAAGAAGTCGTCGCTGAGGCGATGTAAAACATAAAAAATAAGGCGATGTTTTTGCATCGCCTTATTTTTTTACTTCACCCACAAGCTATCTCGCAGCAAAATATTCTCGGAAGAGTTACCCACCATAATCTTAAATTCACAGGGCTCTACAGTCCACTCCATTTTCTCGTCCAGCAATTCCAAATCACGGGTTTACCGGTAGCTTTTAACCGCATCAGGTATTCCCGCTGTCTGCCGGGTAAATCCAATGCGGAACGCGAGCGGCTTTCGCCTACTTCCAGATGGGATTCACCCATCACCGCCACAATAATATCGCTTTCCTGCGCCAATCGAACGCCTTCTTCCATCATCGCTTCTTCTTCTGCAGTCAAAGGATAGGGAATGATTTCGCTTTCCGGCCAGTTCTTATCGATAATCTCCACGCCTTTGGCATAACGGACATGCATCCCCTCCGCAGTGGCACGTTCAGAAAGTCCGTCCTTCACCGTGGTTATCGGGTTATTGGAAGGACCGTATCTGCTCGTCGTATATCGCTCGGCTTCTGCCAAAGGCCCTGTGATCAAGATATCCTTCCATTTGGAGGCATCCAAAGGTAAAATGTTGTTCTCGTTCTTTAACAAAACCATCGACTGCCTATTCATCTCCATAGACATCGCTTCGTCAGCGGCGGTATGGACCATCTTATCGGCGTCTTGTGTGTTGTGCTGAAGCGGTGTATCAAAAAGGCCTAATCTAAACTTGGTGGTCAGCACCGCACGCACACGTTCATTCAGCATTTCTTCAGACAATTCGCCATTATTGATGATACTCATCAGCGGTGTGAGGTAGTCATTCGGTTCTGTGAAAGTTGTCCGCACATCCAAACCTGATTCCAACGCTCGCTTAATCGCATGTGGATAGGAATCGACCACCTTATGCTTATCGGAGATAAACTCAAGTGCATCACTATCGGAAACGACGTAACCGTTAAAGCCGTAGGTCGTACGTAGCAAATCGTGCATAAAATAACGGCTTCCGCTCACGGGAACTCCATCATAATCATTATGACTGCTCATTACGCCCATAGGATGTGCTTCTTGAATCACACGCTTAAAGGGATAAAGATGCAGCGTATGCATCTCGCGGGGTGCTACGTGTGGATCGGTACGGGCATTCCCATCCCTTCCCCCTTTGGGTATGGAATATACGGCATAATGTTTCAACGTAGAGGCAACGCCATGCTGCTGAATGCCTAAAACAACCTGCTTACCTAATTCGGCAATGTGATATGGATTTTCGCCGTATGTCTTTACTACCCGTCCCCAACGTGGGTCGCGCGATACATCTAAGATCGGGGTATAGACATTGGTGTAACCTAAGTATTTTGATTCACGGCCTATCGTCTCGGCTGATTGCCTTATTAATTTTCGGTTCCACGTGCTACCGATGTTGATAGGCGCGGGTAAGGGTGTGGCTCTATCATGGGTCAACCCGTGTATACCTTCATTCGTAAAATCAACTGGTATTCCCAATCGGGTTTCTTCGATAAACCAACGCTGTACGGTATTCAACGCATCGGCGTGCTTGCTGAATGGATAGGAATATTCGGTTTTCGCTCCCCTGTTGTAGGGTAAGCTATTCAGCATCTCATCGATATTTGCCAGTCCGTGTACCCAAATCTTGTTTTTCCATTCCGGTGTTGGCAATTCGCTTTCAGTATACGTCCATAGCCGTATAAAGTGGCGGTCTGATTGGCCTTTTCCTGCGGTGTCATCTGTGCTATCAGGTCTTCTACACGTTTTTCGATTGGTTGATTGACATCCTCATAAATATCTTTGACGCCATTCTTATTGAAATCAATCCAATTATCATGGTATATGTCCTTGATTTTTTGTGCATAGGAGGTGGATACGAACAGTGCTACGCCCAATATGGACAGGTAAAAAGGTTTCGGCATGTTTATATTCTTGTATTATGAGAAAGCAAGATACTATTTTTTTCATCATGTGCCCAAAAGGACAAGGTATTCCTTCATTGAAAACTTTCAATTTAGCTAAAAATCATTACCTTTACCCTCAAAATAATCGAAACATTTATATTTAGAAATGAGCGCAGATATAAACAAACTTGAACAGATTGCTTCGCAGGTAAGACGCGACATTGTTCGCATGGTACATGCATGCCAATCTGGACACCCTGGCGGTTCTTTGGGCTGTACGGATTATTTCGTAGCCTTGTATTTTCATGCTATGAAACACGACCCATCATTCAATATGGACGGTGTAGGTGAAGATTTGTTCTTCTTATCCAACGGACACATCTCTCCTGTGTTTTACAGTACATTGGCACGTGCCGGCTATTTCCCTGTAAGCGAATTAGCTACTTTCCGTAAAATCAACTCCCGCCTGCAAGGTCACCCAACTACACATGAAGGTCTTCCGGGTATCCGTGTAGCTTCTGGTTCTTTGGGACAAGGGTTATCTGTTGCTATCGGTGCGGCACAGGCTAAAAAGTTGAATAAAGACAACAGCTTAGTGTACGTATTGATGGGTGATGGTGAGCTACAGGAAGGTCAAGTTTGGGAAGCTGCTATGTATGCTCCGCACAACAAGATGGATAACGTGATTGCTGCAGTAGACTACAACAATGCGCAAATCGATGGTTCTACCGATCAGGTATTATCATTAGGTGACTTACGTGCAAAATGGGAAGCTTTTGGATGGGATGTATTAGAAGTTGCTAAAGGTAACGATATGGCCTCTGTTATCAATGGTTTGGACGAAGCTAAAACCCGTACAGGAAAAGGCAAACCAGTGGTTATCCTATTGCACACCGAAATGGGTAAAGGCGTGGATTTCATGATGGGCTCACACAAATGGCATGGTGTTGCTCCTAACGATGAGCAATTAGAAAGTGCTTTAAATCAAGTGCCAAGAACTATCGGAGATTATTAATTTATTAGTATTGAGTAATGAGTATTGCGTATTGAGTAGTATATCGCAATACGCACATAGCAACTAAAATGAAAAAATACACATATACAGAATCTAAAGATACACGTTCTGGTTTCGGTGCTGGTTTATTAGAGGCCGGTAAACAAAACGAAAACGTAGTAGCTTTATGTGCGGACCTTATCGGTTCGTTAAAAATGAATGACTTTATAAAAGAGTTTCCTGAGCGTTTTTTCCAAATCGGTATCGCTGAGGCCAATATGATGGGCATTGCCGCAGGTTTGACTATCGGAGGCAAAATCCCTTTCACAGGAACTTTTGCTAACTTCTCTACTGGTCGTGTTTATGACCAAATCCGCCAATCTATTGCCTACTCTGGCAAGAATGTGAAAATCTGTGCTTCGCACGCGGGTTTAACTTTGGGAGAAGATGGCGCAACACACCAAATCTTGGAAGACATCGGCTTGATGAAAATGCTTCCGGGCATGACGGTTATCAATCCTTGTGATTTCAATCAAACCAAAGCCGCGACTTTGGCCTTGGTAGACCACGAAGGTCCGGCATATTTGCGTTTCGGTCGTCCAGTAGTGCCTAACTTTACTCCTGCAGACCAAAAATTTGAAATTGGTAAGGCTATTCTTTTGAACGAAGGAACTGACGTTACCATTATCGCGACTGGTCACTTGGTTTGGGAAGCCATCCAAGCTGGTGAGGAATTGGAAAAATTAGGCATCAGTGCTGAAATCATCAATATCCAC
This sequence comes from Sphingobacterium wenxiniae, assembly GCF_900116225.1. Classification (GTDB taxonomy): domain Bacteria; phylum Bacteroidota; class Bacteroidia; order Sphingobacteriales; family Sphingobacteriaceae; genus Sphingobacterium; species Sphingobacterium wenxiniae. The sequence goes on along the minus strand of NZ_FOZZ01000006.1, from coordinate 110,250 downwards.
ACCATCAAACCTTTGGACGAAGAAGCTGTTTTAGCGTCCGTAACTAAAACGGGTTGCGTGGTTACCGCTGAGGAGCACAACCGTTTAGGTGGCTTGGGTGACAGTGTAGCACAATTGTTGGTGAGCAAACGTCCGACTCCTCAAGAGTTTGTAGCCGTTAACGATTCATTCGGTGAGTCAGGAACTCCTGCACAATTGATGGAGAAATACGGTTTGAATGCAGCTGCTATCGTTGCCGCGGCAAGAAAAGTAATTACCAGAAAATAATTTTTTTGAAACAAATGGAAGACGCCTTAATCATTTCCAAATTTGCTGACGAGCGCACACGCGAAGAGGCGTTTGGCTATTTGCTCAAAAAATATCAACAAAAAATATATTGGCATGTCCGCCGTATGGTCATTGACCACGACGATGCTGATGATGTTGTTCAGGATATTTTCATCAAAGTATGGCGCAATCTGGAAAAATTCAGGGAGGATTCACAGCTCTACACCTGGCTTTACCGTATTGCGACCAATGAATGTATCACCTTCCTGAACAAGAAAAAGCAAAAGCAGAACCTGTCGTTGGATGACGACAGTTCTGCTTATTTAGCCGACACCTTGGCCGAAGGATCCTATTTCAATGGCGATCAGGCGCAGATGAAATTACAGCAAGCATTGCTTACCTTACCGGAGAAACAACGCTTGGTGTTTAACATGAAATATTTCGAGGATTTAAAGTACGAAGAGATTTCTGAAATCGTTGGAACCAGTGTTGGGGCGTTAAAAGCATCCTACCATTTGGCCGTAAAGAAAATTGAGCTTTTTTTTGCGTCTAACGATTAAACCTTAGCTACGTTTTTGACTCTATACAGATACTATGAACGAGAACAACACATATCATGAAGGAACAGGAGGTTTTAACCTCCCTGAATCGTGTCGTGTGAATCCTTTCACAGTACCTAACGATTATTTCAACGACCTCTCCTCCAATATTCATGCCCGTATTCAATTGGATAAGTGGAAAGGAAGCTCTAACGGAGGGTTTTCTGTTCCGCAAGGGTATTTTGAGGATGCAGAAAGCCATCTGAAAACACAGGCTAAACTGGAGTGTTTGAAAAACAGCCCTGCTTTTGAAGTGCCTGAAGATTACTTCTCCAAATTGGAAGAGCAGATACAGGCACAGGTTAAATTAGAGCCTTTCCGTGAGGAAAATGATTTTGCGGTTCCTAACGGATATTTTGAGCAGCTTCAAGACCGCATCTCTTCCAGAATTTTTGAAGAGCAATTGAAGGATATGAGCCCAACATCGGGCTTTGATGTTCCGCCTGCATATTTTGACAAGCTGACCCGGGAAATAACGACAAAGGTTGTTGCTCCCCGTGAAACACCGGTACGCCGCTTACCAATCCAACAGTGGATACAGTATGCTGCTGCGGCTTGTGTGGCAGTCGTTTTAGGTATTGGTTCTTATAATGCTGTTGTGGATCAGCCTGACACTGCACAATCCACATTAGCGACTATCTCTGAAGATGAGATTATCAACTATCTTAGCGCTTCACACAACAGTCAGGATATGCTGTATATCATGGAGTGCATGGAGGATCACGAAGGTACGGGGGGTATCTGTACGCATGTCAAGGAAGAGGATATTGAAGATTACTTAAATTATATGTTATAATGTTACGTTTTAAACATTTATTTGTTACGATTGTTGGTCTTGCACTTTGCGTTTTGTCTGCACAAGCACAACCACGCGATTCTAAACGTTTTGCAGCAATTGAAAACGAAAAAATAGCCTATATCACAAAAGAGCTAAATCTGACAACAGCCGAAGCTCAACGATTTTTCCCGATATATAATCAATACAGCAAAGCTGTTTGGAATGTACGTTCGCAACGTCAAGACGACTCAACGCCTTCACCGAAAGGGACAAATTCGTTCAACCGATCCAGTGGGCAACGAGACGTGCTATCGTATGATGCAAAAGAACTGAACATCAAAAAAGAATACCGCGCAAAGTTTGCCGAGGTGATCGGGCAATCGAGGGCTTCTCAATTTTTTGAAGTCGAACAAAACTTCCGGGAGCTGCTATACAAAGAATTACAGAATAGGAAACGAAACGAATAGGTTCTTTCTTATCTTTGTGCATGATCAGTAACAGAGAACTTTTCTTACAAAATACCGCACAAACTTCCAACACGCCTCGTCTTTTTGAGATTGTTAAAGCGGAGGGTGTATATCTTTACGGCCCCGAAGGCCAGCAATACATCGATTTGGTTTCGGGATTCAATGTCAGCAATATCGGGCACCGCCATCCTAAGGTGATCCGTGCTATTCAAGAACAATTAGACAAGTATCTGCATGTAACCGTCTATGGTGAATTTGTACAAGCTCCGCAGGTACAGTTTGCGACGGAGCTTTTGGCGACATTGCCTCCTTCTTTTGGCTCGGTCTATCTGACCAACAGCGGAGCGGAAGCAGTAGAGGGATCAATGAAGATAGCCAAGAAATTTACAGGCCGACGCCAGATTATTGCAGCTGAAAAAGCTTACCATGGCAGTACACAAGGTGCACTCAGCTTAATGGGTAACCCTGCTTATCAGGAAGCTTACGCTCCTCTCCTACCTGAAATCAATTTCATCAAATTTAATGATATGAATTCGCTGGACTTCATCAGTTCGGAGACTGCTGCGGTCATTGTGGAGGCGATACAGGGTGAAGCCGGCGTACGTGTTCCCAGCAAGGAGTTTATGCAGGCTTTACGTCGTAAATGTGATGAAACAGGGGCGATACTGATCTTCGACGAAATCCAAACTGGTTTTGGACGTACAGGAAAGCTCTTTGCTTTTGAACATTTTGACGTGGTACCGGATATATTGATGCTGGCAAAAGGTATTGGTGGCGGCATGCCTTTGGGTGCTTTTGTAGCGCGCAAGGAAATCATGGATGTCATCAAAGACAACCCTATGCTTGGGCATATTACCACCTTTGGCGGTCATCCGGTTTCGTGTGCAGCGGCGTTGGCATCCCTCCGCCTTATCCAGGAAGAAAAACTGGTCGATACAGTGACTGAAAAAGCAGCGCTTTTCCGTAGAGAATTGGCTATTCCGCAAATTCGTGAGATTCGTGGCTTAGGGCTTATGATGTGCCTACAATTGGACAACTTCGAACAGGTATATGCCGTAAGCAGCTATTGCGCTGAAAATGGTGTTATGGTTGACTGGTACCTGCACTGTGAAACGGCTCTACGTGTGGCTCCTCCGCTTACCATCAATGAAGATGAAATTAAAGCAGCCTGCAAAATTATTCGGGCGGGTATTGAAAAGTTCTGTTGAATTTCCTAACTTGCTTGTCATAAACCTACAACGTATATGCAATCAAGAAGAAATTTTATCGCAAAAGGTCTATTTGGATTAGGTGCTGTCACACTGGCCAGTCCAGTGCTGTTGGCTTCCGAAGAGGAAGAACAGAACCTTGCCAAGAAAATACAAATACAGTCCAATGATGTCATCTTGTTTCAGGGAGATTCTATCACAGATGCAGGACGAAATAAGGAAAACCTACAACCCAACGATACCAATGCGTTTGGAAGTGGATATGCTATGATGGCGGCAGCACAACTCTTAAATACGCATGCTGCTAAAAATATCAAAGTATACAATCGAGGCATTAGTGGAAACAGGATTCCTGACCTCTTGGAACGCTGGGAGAAAGATACTTTAGCTTTACGCCCAACTATTCTGAGTATTATGATTGGGGTGAATGATTTCTGGCGGACGAAAGACAGTGGAGCGCACAATACACCCGAAGCATATAAGGAACAGTACCAACAACTGTTACGATTGACCTTGGAGAAACTACCGAATGTCAGATTGATTATTTGTGAACCATTTGGTGTAAAGGGGGTAAAACATGTTACGGACGATTGGTATCCTGATTTCCCTAAATATCAACAAGTGGCCAAGGAAGTGGCGCAAGAATTTGGTGCTGTATTCCTTCCTTACCAGCAGGTTTTTGACGAGGCTGCAAGGCGTGGTGCAGGAGACTATTGGACGACAGATGGCGTACATACCTCCATGGCCGGAGCAAACCTCATGGCGGAGTCTTGGTTGAAGTTGATTAAATAAACCACTATGGACTTTCAGCGTATAGTTTAAAAACGAATCTGAAAGTTCTAAATCTTATCGTCATTGCGAGGAGGCACGACGAAGCAATCTCCGAACTATACTTATACTGGATGAAATTGGTATAGCTTTTAGATTGCTTCGTCGTCGTACCTTCTCCTCGCAATGACGACATAGTTTTAACTTTTTTTCGTACAAGCTAAACCACGCGCACCAACAGTCCTTTTAGATACTCTCCCTCAGAAAAGGATGCTCGAACGGGATGGTCTTCGGGTTGCGAAAACTGTCGGATAAACTGAATTTCTTTCCCTGCATCCAATGCAGCCCAAGCAATTACTTGTTTGAACGTATCAATATCCATCGCGCCTGAGCAGGAAAAAGTAGCCAGAAGGCCTCCACTTTCCAACAAAAGCAACCCTCTTCTGTTTAAGTCCTTATAAGCACGGGAAGCCTTTTCTAATGTGGATCGGGATGGGGCATATTTTGGTGGATCCAATACGATCACATCAAATTTTTCTCCTTGCTCTCCCAGTTGCCGTAAATATTTATTGACATCAGATTGTACCGCGACATGTTTGCCAGCATCAAAACTATTGTGGGGAATATTGCTCTTCAGGGTTTCAATCGCCAGTGCGGAACTATCAACCGAAGTAACCTCTGCAGCTCCTTCACGGAATGCATTTAGTGTGAAGCCCCCTGAATAACAAAAACAGTCCAAGACCTTTTTGCCTTTTACATATTGTGCTGTTAGCCATCTATTCTCCCGCTGATCACAATAAAATCCTGATTTCTGTCCGTCAATAATATTTACTTTATAGTGAATCCCATTCTCGACAATATCCACAAATTCGGGAGGTGTTTCGCCCCAAAGCAGTCCGTTCACATCAGGCAAACCTTCATGCTCACGGGATTTCAAGTCACTGCGCTCATAGATGCCTTTAGGTGCTAAGAGCTGAACCAACTCATCGACAATAATCGGTTTGACATGTTCTATTCCTGCAGCGTGCACCTGCACAGAAATAAAATCGGCATACTTATCGGCGATTAATCCAGGTAAAAAATCAGCTTCTGCAAAGATCAAGCGAACAGTGTCATTCTCCTTCGTCAACAAATGTGATCTGTTTTTTACAGCTTTCTGCACACGCTTTCTCCACCACTTTTCATCAATCTCGTATGCGGGATTCCACTCCAACAACCGCACCGCCACACGAGAGGTATTATTATACATACCGTAAGCTATAAACTCATCGTCTATATTGAAAACGGACACGATATTGCCGTTTTGCACTTTACCAATCACCTTATGGATAGCCCCCGAAAACACCCAAGGATGCAGTTGCCAAGCAGCTTTGTCTTTACCTTTATTAAGGATTATCTTATTCATCCCTACAAAAATAGAAAATTGCAAAGATAAACAGCACGACTTACACAATGACAGACAAGTTAATGTCAGAAAAAGTTTATACTTAATGATAAGTAAAAGGAGGCTTGATTTCGACAATATGTTGATTTTTTTCCATCGCACAACACCTTTCCGTCCCTCGCCGGGACAGGGCATTCGTTATCAAAAAGCTTTTTGTTATAGTCCTCACCCTTAATCCCTCTCCAAAGGAGAGGGAGACTAATTAGTTCCCTTGACAGTTAGTAAACTATATCCCCCCTCTCCTTTGGAGAGGGCTGGGGAGAGGATAATAATGCAGGCACACTTATCTTGACGCCAAAGCGAAAGCTTTCGGAGGCCTGAGTGACATAAAAAACTGTCGAAATCAAGCCTCCGTTTATTTTAATCATAAAAATAAGATGCCTTTGCCTTGGCTATTGATAATGTGGCTTTTGATTATTGAGAGATATAGATTATATTTGTGTAGCAAACCTTAGGTTATGAGAAAACCTTACAAATCCCCTTCAAAATACATCAATTCTTCTGGGTCATCGGGAAGCATGATATATTTCTGAAACTTTAGACCAAGTTTCCTTATCAACTTCTGAGAGGATAAATTATCCTTTGTGGTTATCGCCGACAGCTTTTCTATACCAAATTTTTGCTTCACTACTTGACTCAGTTTATTAGCTGATTCAAAGGCATAGCCTTTCCCTTCGTATTCTTCAAAAAAGGAGAAACCAATATCAACAACGTCCAATCCCTCCCGTTCAAAAACACCTACAGCACCTATCTTCTCTCCATTCTCCTTTAGACTTACGACGTAATTTCCAAAACCTCGTTTTTCCAATTGAGGAAGAAATCGATTTTCAATGTAATTTCTTGCGTCTTCTTCTGTACGAATATTTCTATCTCCGATGTATTTAATGAACTTCGGCATATTATAAAGTTTCAGAAAAAAGCCAACATCATCCACGGATGCTGGCTTTAATATCAACCTTTCGGTTTTATAGCTCTCCATTATTTTTTTACTTATCGATGTGCAATTTACATCAATTATTCACTAACAAATAGCTTTTAAAGACCTCATAATCCACGGGAATCTCCGTCGCCAGTTTGGGTTTTCCAGCCAAATCCTCTGCACCTTTTGGCAATTCAATCTTAGCAAATACATCTTCCGAGATAGCATCCGGAAACTTGCAAGGATGAGCAGTGGACAAGAACACCGAAGCATATTCGCCAGGCTCATCCTGACAATATTGATTGGATGCCAGATAAGCAATAGCAGTGTGCGGACAAGCGATATACTTGTATCTCTCGTAAAGTTCAGCCATTGCTTTGACCGTTTCTTCGTCATTATAGGTATAAGAGGATATTATCGCGCGCAGCTCTTCTAAATTATTGTGAAACATATCCTGTATACGTACCCAATTGCTCGGATTTCCGACATCCATGGCATTTGCCAGTGTCTGTACGGAAGGCTTAGGTGTATAAGCACCCGATTGTAGGAAACGAGGCACGGTATCATTCACATTCGTTCCAGCTACAAAATGTTTCACGGGTAGTCCCATTTTGTATGCCAGCAAACCTGCTCCGATATTTCCAAAGTTGCCACTCGGCACTGTAAAGACAACTTCAGACATCCCTTGTGATTTTAACTGTGCATACGCCCAGAAATAGTAAAAGGTCTGTGGAATCAAACGTGCGATATTGATAGAGTTTGCCGAAGTCAAACGGAGCGCTTCATTCAAATCCTTATCATTGAAAGCGGTTTTTACCAACGCCTGACAGTCATCGAAAGTCCCCTCAACTTCCAATGCACGAATATTCTGTCCATTGGTTGTCAATTGCTCTTCCTGCACTTTGGATACTTTTCCTTTCGGATAAAGGATAGTTACACGGGTGCCTTCTACGCCCAAGAAGCCAAGAGCAACGGCTCCGCCTGTATCTCCCGACGTAGCGACCAAAACATCTAATAACTTATCACCTTGGGTGGAGAAATACCCCATCACACGGCTCATAAATCTTGCCCCAAAATCCTTAAAGGCATAAGATGGTCCATGGAAAAGTTCCAATACTGCTGTGTCAGCACTGAGGAACTTGACCGGTGCATCAAAATTGATGGCATCTGCAATAATTGCTTTCAAATCGACTTCCGGAATATCGTCGCCAATCAAAGCATTTGCCACCGTAAAAGCAATCTCCTGCAAAGAATATTGCTGGATATTGCGAATAAATGCTGGATCCAATTGTGGAATTATCTCCGGCATATATAAGCCCTTATCTGTGGGTAAGGAATTGAAAACTGCCTCTTGAAAAGAGACACGTAAATCTTTATTGTTCGTACTATATAGTTTCATTGTTTTTTATTGTGATTATCTACGATGAGCTCGCAAGCTCGGTTACACGGATTATTCTTTTTTGTTTGATGTTTAAAGTTTAGGGCTTAGCGTTACATTCATTAATTTTAAACCTTAAACAAAAGAAACTTTAAACTAACTTCGTTAAAGAACTTTTGGCCCTCCAACGTTGACAGCTGAAACATATTTAAAACTATCTATTTCGCAATCGGTTAAGTGTTGCTGAATACGTGCTGCGGCTTGCTCGGCAATTTCTTGTCCTCTTGCAATGGCAACTACTGAAGGTCCTGAGCCGGAAATCCCAAAGCTGAGTGCTCCTGCATCCAAAGCAATCTGCTTCATCGCATAAAACTCTGGAATCAGAATCGCACGCGTTGGCTCGATCAGCACATCTTGCATGCTGCGGCTTATCAAATCATAGTCTTTGCGGTACAATCCTGCCACCAGCCCAGCTATATTTCCCCACTGGGTGACAGCCTCTTTCAATAATACTTTCTCTTTGATAAGTTGTCGGGCATCCCGGGTCGGTACATCTACTTTCGGAAAGACAACTCCTGCATACAATTCCTCTGGCACGGGTAAAGCAATCACATCCAATGGTTCATATCCACGAACTAACGTAATACCGCCCATTAAAGCCGGCGCGACATTATCCGCATGACCATGTCCGCATGCCAATCGTTCGCCTTCCACACAGAAAGGAAGCAGTTCTTCTTTGCTTAAAGGATTTCCTAATAGGGTATTGATCGCAAACAAACCCGCTACTGTACTCGCCGAACTGGAGCCTAAACCACTGCCAATAGGCATGTGTTTAATCAGTTCAATCTCCACACCCAACTCTTTTTCGATACCCAAATGCTTTAATAGCATCTTTACACAGGCACTGACGGTGTTTTTATCGGCATCCAAAGGAAGGCGACCGTCATCCCCCTGAATTGACCGAATCCGAACACCCGGTTCAGCCACCCGGTACATATTGACTTCATCCCCTGGATAATCTACCGCAAAACCTAAAATATCGAATCCACATATCATATTGGCAACCGTTGCCGGTGCAAATACGCGAATCTGGTCAAGGATCTTATCAAAATCTATTTTCTTCTCATTCATATTCTTGTGATCACACAGATTTGGAAGATTATAAATCATCTCCCTATCTGTATACTTTTTTCTCTTTGTTTTATGTTTTTTCTCTTGATTCTTTACTCTTGGCTCTCTTCTCAATACTCAGATACCCACGCTATACTCTTACGCTCCTACATTTACCAGATCAGCGAATACACCTGCTGCTGTAACTTCTGCTCCTGCTCCCGGGCCTTTAACGACTAACGGGCGTTCTTTGTACCGTTCTGTCGTAAAAGAGATAATATTATCACTACCGGACAAGGTGAAAAACGGGTGGGATTCATCGACCATTTCAAGGGCGATAGATACTTTACCATCCTCCAATTTACCGATGTAACGTATTGCTTTGTTTTCCTGTTTAGCTTTCTCCTTCAGTGCGTTGAAATATTGATCCGCTTTTAATAGCTCTGTATAGAAATCATCTACCGAAGTAGCTTTCAGGCAAGCTTCGGGAAGAATAGCCCCCAAGGCAACATCTGCAGGTTCAATAACATATCCTGCGTCTCGTCCCAAGATGAGCATCTTCCGCATAAAATCTATACCGCCCAAATCATCACGAGGATCCGGCTCTGTATAGCCCAATTCTTGTGCCTTCTTCACCACATCATAAAAGGACGCCTCTCCCGTAAAGTTATTAAATATATAGGATATGGTTCCTGAAAGTATAGCTTCTATTTTAAGGATACGGTCACCACTGAGCATCAAGTCCTTAAGCACTCGAACGATAGGTAGCCCTGCCCCCACATTGGTTTCATAGAAGAAATCTACACCATGCTTACGGGCGGTATCGTGCAGATTTTTATATTGTGCATATTCTCCAGAGTTCGCAATTTTATTACAGGTGACCACAGAGATATTCGATTTAAAGATGTCTTCGTAATAAGTGGATGGCAACCGACTTGCTGTGTTGTCTACAAAAACACAATTCGGTAGATTCATGGACTTCATACGATCGATAAAGGCTGCCAAATCGGCTACTTCACCTTGGTTATCCAATTCCTCTTGCCATACGGCCAGATCTACACCATCCGCATTAAAGAGCATTTTCCGGGAGTTTGAAATCCCCACGACCTTGATGTCAATATCATTGTTCTCCAACAGGAAGCTATGCTGCTCATGAATCTGTTTGAACAAAGTCGCACCAATATTCCCCGTTCCTACATTGAACACATACAAGGTCTTATTCAGCTGTGCGAAGAAGGCATCGTGAACGGCATTCAATGCTTTTGCCAAATGTTCTTTGCCGATGATAACCGAGATATTCAGTTCGGAGGAACCTTGCGCTATAGCCCTTACATTGATGCCATTTCTTCCCAAAGCATAGAACAGGCGTCCAGACATGCCCGGCGTACGTTTCATGTTCTCTCCAACAATAGCCAGAACAGATAAATTCTCTTCCACCACCGGCAGTTGCAGTTTATTGGCTTCCAGTTCCAATTCAAATTCAATAGCAATCAGCTTCACTGCTTTCTTGGCATCATCCGGGTGTACGGCAAACGTGATACTATGCTCCGAAGAGGACTGTGTAATCAATACGACATTAATCTGCTCCCTCGCCAACAGCGTGAATAGCCTTCCACTAAATCCAGACTTACCAATCATTCCACTACCGGACAGGTTAATCACCGAAATATCGGAAATAGATGAAATCCCCTTAATCGGATAGGCGGATTTGCCACTTTCAAATTGTATAACCGTGCCGGGGAAAGCAGGTTCAAAGGTGTTGCGGATAACAATCGGAATTTTTTTGAGGAACGCAGGAACCATTGTTGGTGGGTAAATCACTTTTGCCCCAAAATATGACAGCTCCATCGCTTCCGTATAAGATAGAATCGGTTGTGAAAAAGCTTTTTTTACGATGCGTGGATCTGCTGTCAGCATCCCGTTGACATCTGTCCAGATTTCGATAGCAGAAGCTCCCAATACTGAACCAAAAATAGCTGCCGTATAGTCCGAACCTCCTCTTCCCAGGGTGGTTACCCTTCCCTTCTCATTAGAACCGATAAACCCTGTCACAAACAAAAGTTTATCGGCATGGGTATGCGCCAGAGCCTGTATCAGTTGCGTACTTAGTTCCTCATTCACATGTGCATTACCGAAGTTGGAGTCGGTTTTGACATAGTGCGATGCATCGATAAATTCTGTTTGGGGAATATATTGCTCCATGATTTTGGAAACCATATAATTGGACAGGCGCTCACCAAAGGAAACGATCAGGTCTTTACTTTGCAGGCTCAGCTCTTTCAAGGAACTAACCCCTTGCAGGATTTCTTCCAGCTCATTAAGCATGAGCTTTAGACGCGTAAAAACAGGATTTTGATATTTTATGGCAATCAATTTCTTGACCACTTCAAAATGCCTTTCCTCCAATAACTTTAGGTCATCTTCAAAAGGTTTACGTTCTGCTGCACCTTCTGCCATCGACGTCAACAGGTTGGTCACTCCTGACATCGCCGACAGCACGACCAACGGCTTTTCGCCTTGATCGTAGGCTTCTTTTACGATGTCCAGAACAGCTTTGATGCTGTCCACTGTGCCGACCGATGTTCCACCGAACTTTAATACTTTCATTTTTTAATTTATTATAATGTTAAAATAGTGATTTCTAAAAACTGTATTTACAAATTATCGAAAAACAAAAAAGAGCCATCCAATGGAGGAAGGCTCTCTATATTTTGTGTACACTTTCTTATACAATAGATTACTTCCTCCGATAGTTTTGCCCGGTGGTAATAATAATCGATGTAATAATTCCGTGTAAAATCATTGTATTTTTGTAAATCGGTTTAAAGATAAAACATTTCATTTTAAAATATCAAATATTTTTTCACATTCATTGACATTTTTATAAAAACATATTTCTAATTGTAGCCTCTCCTCTACATACGGTTTTTCTTCCTTTATTGGCAAGCAATAAACATCATTGTTAAAAATCGTTAAATAAGTGTTAAATAATCACGAAAAAGATTGGAAAGAAAGTCTTTATGTAGTAGATTTGCTCCAGTCTTGTACAAAATAGAAGACGGCACTTATATAGTTGTAATTAAAGCGAACAAATGAACACAAAAAAAATGTTAGCGGGAATGCTCTTGATAGGCGCATGTCTTATATCCCAAGCACAAACATCTAAAAAAAATGCCTCAGCTGATCCTGATAACCTAGCTAAAGAATATTTCTCACAAATCATGGGCGTTGCCAACAATGCGATGACGAATACCAAACTTTATCAGTTTGTATACGAATGGCTTGGCACACCTTACCGCTTAGGTGGTGATTCTAAGAACGGTATTGACTGTTCAAAATTCTCCTTGGCTGTCTACGAGAATGTATTCAATACAACCATTGGCTACAACAGCCGAAATCAATATGCGAATGTAAAGCAGGTTAACAAGAAAGATTTGCAACCGGGTGATTTGGTTTTCTTCAAAATCCGTAGTCGCCAAATCACACACGTAGGTGTTTATCTTGGGGATGATAAATTTGCTCACGCTGCATCCAGCAGAGGCGTAATGATTAGTGACTTGAACGAAGCTTACTGGAAACGCTACTATTATAATGGCGGTCGTCCATTTGAGGAAAGTAGCAGAACCATGACGGCAAATAGCGGTCTTGACAACGAAGACAAAAATCTCAACTAAGGTTAAGAAATTTATAAATCTAATAAAAGGTTCCGATTTAAGTCATCGGAACCTTTTATTCTTTATATAAGATTTTGTATTTTTACGCAGCACATAAACACAAGAAGATGCCTCATAAAAGAACACTTATATTAGACAAGAATCAAATTCATCAGAAATCTGTTCGCATTGCTTATCAGATATTAGAGGACAATTTTGAGGAAGCATCCATGGTTTTAGTGGGAATTGCAGACAGAGGCTATGTGTTTGCAAAACGTCTCCAAAAAATCTTACAGGAGATTGCACCCGATAAGAGTTTCGAACTCATAAAAGTAACAATTGAAAAGACCAAACGAAGCTTAGAGGCGTCAACTGATTTACCAATAGAAACAGCGAAAGACAAAGTCATCATTCTGGTTGATGATGTATTGAATAGCGGACGTACTTTGGCTTATGGTTTGGGGATGTTCCTGAACATTCCGTTAAAGAAAATGCGTACAGCGGTACTTATTGACCGATCACATCACCAATTCCCATTATACAGTGATTATTATGGATTGAAGCTATCTACGATCCTCAAAGAGCATGTGGAAGTAGAACTAGAAGAGTTTGATAAAAAAGAAGATGCGGCTTGGTTATCCTAAGCCGCATCTTTCTTTTTCTATGCTTTTTTCCTAATCTTAAGTTTCTGACCAACCTTCAGGTTTGTACTTCGCATTCCGTTGTCCGACTTAATCTGCGACACTGTACTGCCCTTATGTTTCGCGGCAATACCGGATAGTGTGTCCCCTTTCCGCACGGTATAGTTTACATAAGCTGTACGGGTGCTCGAAGTTTTAGGTTGCTGTTTCTTACTATTCGTCGAGACCAACTGCGTTGGTTCTTTTTTTACGATTAAGGTTCTCCCAACAACAGTGCTACGGGCGGTCAAACCGTTCCAAGCACGAAGATTTTGCACGCTGACCCCAAACTTGCGGGAAACAGATGCCAGCGTTTCTCCACGTTTCACTTTATATCGGTCAGTTGCGGCCAAGGCCTGCCCTTCTCCTGCCATAGGCAGCTTGTCCATCGGCAATTGGTTATGCAATGCGGCATACAGCAGGCTATCATTTAACTGTGGGGTCTGGGGCAACAACAACCTTTTTGGATTTTCCGAACTTGCGCTTACTACAAGACGCTTATAGGCCGGATTAAATTTCCGTATGGTTTCCACTGGCAGATCCACTGCCGCAGCAATCTGTCTCAAGTCTACTGGTCGATCCAACATTATCGGATTTGCTTCCCAAGCCAGTTCGGTTTGCCCCACGCCTATTCCATACTCTTCGGCGTGCTTCATCGCATAGGTCATCGCAATAAACTTGGGGATATAGTTTCGGGTTTCCTGTGGCAAGTAGGGTGAAAGTTCCCAGAAAGTAGGATTATGCAGCCCTGAACGTTGAATCGCTCTACGCACAGCGCCTCGGCCACAATTATAAGAGGCTAAAGCCAGCAACCAATCGTTGAACTCGTCGTAGGCATCCAAAAAATAGCGACTCGCCGCACGACTTGCTGCATAAGGATCTTTGCGCTCGTCCACTTCACCATCCATTGTCAAATTATAAATCTTGGCTGTAGGGTACATAAACTGCCAAAGACCAACGGCTCCCGAACGGGATACCAAATGTGGATCCAAAGAAGATTCAACCACAGAAATATATTTGATTTCCTCTGGTAGATTGTTTTCCGCCAAGATTTGCTCGTAAATAGGGAAATAATGTTGGGACATGCCACGCAGCTTACTCATGTAGGGGTTGTAATTACGCGAAATGTATTTATCGATATACGAACGAATCTGTTCGTTATACCCCAAAGGGATATTACGCTGTATCTTACGGATACGATCGGCAATAAGAGAGTCTTCAGCCGAATATATATCTGTAACGTAACTAAGTTTTTTCAAGGAATCCAGTCCTTGCAGGAGTACCTGTTTTTGTACAGATATGGATTCCAGAAGCTGTAATTCGAAATCTTCCGAATCAGAATAGGCTATATCCTGAGCGTATGTCTTCGGTGAAAGAACGGACAGACATAAAGCTAACGCCCACAAATGACGCTTCTTCATATATTGTTGTTTTTATAAAAGCTAAAGAGTTCCAAACCCTCGTGGCGAAACTCTTTAACTCTTCTTTACAATGTGCAATAGTTAGTTTTGATTGCTATTGTTGGATACATTGGTTGTTGTATTGGTGGTAGGCTCGTCCTGTTTAGGCTCTTCACGCTGACCATCTTTAAATTCTTTCACACCACGGCCTAAACCACGCATAAGTTCCGGAATTTTTTTTCCGCCAAACAACAACAATACAAGAACAACGATAATGATAATCTCTTGTGTCCCGATAAATAATAATCCCGATGTGTACATAATCTTCAATTCTTAACGCCATTCCATGTAGGCGTATCACAAATATATAATTTTATTCTTTAAATCCTTGTAACTAATTTGCTAACCAGGAGGTTGGGTTCATCGCTGTTTGCCCTTGGAACACTCCAAAACTCACCACCGAGAAGCCCAAGTCGGGGTCTTCACTGGCTACACCAACTTGTTGACCACGAGCGATTTTCTGCCCTTTCCGAACGGATACACTCTTCATATCTGAATAGGAGGTAAAATACTCCCCATGTCGGATGACAACCATCGAATTGCCCCAAACCTGCACCACCTCCCCATCGAATACAGCTTTCACGGCTGCATTATTGGACGTGCGCATCGTGACCTGGATATTATCTATCCCTACGTTGCGCTCTACTTTTTCAAAGCCAAAGTTTGTCACTATATTACCTTGTGCAACTGGCCAAGGCAATCGCCCTCTGTTCGATTTGAAGTCAGCAGATAGCTTCGCTGCCTCTGGGGTAGAACGCAAGATTTCGCTATCTGATTTACGCGGTGTTTTCTTCTCTACTTCCTCAACGGTTTTACCGGTGCGCTTTGCCTCTGCCTGAGCCTCACGACGCAATCTTTCTTCTTCCGCTTTCCGCGCATCTTCAATTTCCTTACGGATAGCTGCCTGCATCGCTGCGTTGACTCGCTTTTTCTCTTGCTGTTTTTGTGTCAACTGACCACGGAAACTGGATTCTTCTTTCTTCAACTGACTAAGCTCTTTCGCATGTACAGCACGATCTTTAGCGATGATGTCCCGTTCGGATTGTTGCTCTTTCAGCAAGGTATTCTGACGAGCCTTATCACGCTCCAGCTGTGCAATTTTAAGCTCGATTTGTTTCTTGGTTTCTTCAATTTCGGAGGCTTTTACTTTTCGAGCGTCGTTGAACTGCTGTAAGTATTTCACCCGCTTAAAAGCTTGGTTAAAGTCTTTGGAAGCGAAGATAAACATCATCTTATTATAGCCGTTTTTATTGCGGAACGCAAAGAGGATCATTTTCTCATAATCCTTGCGCATCTTCTCCAATTCGGCTTTAAGCTCATTGACGGCTTTGGTATTCGATTGAATATTGTTGTTGATGATGCGAAGCTCGGCATTGATGGTATTGATTTTATCCTCGCGCAGGTTCAATTGGCGACTCAAAGCCGTTACTTCTTTTTGTGAAAGGAGCTTTTCCTGGGTTTTGGCACTCAAGACTTTCGTTAATTCTGAAATCTCCTGGTCTATCTTCTCCAGACGTTTTTTCAGCTCAGCACTGCTCTGCGCAGATACTATACCTAATCCCAATAAACTTATACAAAAGAAGCTAAATAGTAATTTCTTAAAATCCATGAACCGTTTTTTTCTGTGCTCGGTCTTATATCAAAGCCTACAAAAATAAAAATATACGTTGCACTAAAGCAATTAATTTCACCTTTTTTATGTGATAATCATCAATTTATTACCTTATACCGACCTGATACTGAAAAAGGCATCTCAATCTCTTCATTGAAAGCAACCCGATTGTAAGACAACTGGGCTTTCATTACAAAGCCATCACCTGTAATATTTAACGTTAATCCTTGTGGAAAATTGTAACCGTTGGTCTTGGTATAATCTTGATAATAGGCTTCCAAGCCCTGCCCTGCTCCCACTTCCTGCAATGAAAAGACAAAAGGCCTATTTTCTTTGTTGATACGGTATTGATAAGCCAATTCATCCTTCAAACCAACAACGATGAATTCATCGGTAGCACTTGCCACTTGAACTTGATCGGTGCGAAGTAACCGGGAGGACACATTAGCCAATAAAAGATCCTGCAAGGTAGCAAATGTTACGCCTTTATTGGTGTAATGATAGATGTAATTAAATGGCTTAACGATATATTCACCTTGAAGTTTATTCAATATTTTGACACTATCGGGTGTAATCATCACACGAGCAACCTCTACGCCCAATATAGCCGTCACCGAGATCCAAATAGCCTTATCACGCTGCACACGCACATTCGCGGTCACATCATGTGATTCTTTGTTCATCTGCACCCTTGTTTTTGCCCGGCCCGAAAAGGTATGGAAATCGAGATTGTTCAGTTCGAAACTTTTGATAGTGGCATTGCTGACATCAGTTGTTTCTACCGGTTTACCTGTTTTCGGCACAGCAATCTTCTTCGTCTTACAGGACGCGAAAAATAACAGCCCGATCAATCCCAAATAGATATATTTATTCCACATAACTCTTCTTTGTAATTTTCTCTTTTAATTTCTCCACATCAAGATCACTTCCTTCTTTCAATGCTAATGCCTTTTCCCACTGTCTTACGGCTTCTTTTGACTGATTATTCTTATATAGGATGTCTCCATAATGGTCGTACAGAACAGCCGATGGCTCAGAACCTGCCAGTGCTTTCTGTATCCATTTTAATGCTTCGCTATAGTCGCCCTTCTTGAACAATATCCATGCATAGGTATCCTGAAAAGTACCAGAGTTCGGATCCAACTCATTGGAGAGACGAGAATATTTCTCCGCGACATCCAACTTTTCATTACGCTCAGCCAAATAATACGCATAATTATTCATCGCTGTAGCATTTGTACTGTCCAACTTGATTGCTTCTTCATAGGCTACATCCGACACATCACTCATGGAAAGTTTATGGTACAGATCACCCAAACCTGCATAAATCAAGGACTGTAAAAACGCATTTTCCTCACCGCTGTTATCCAACGCCGCTTCCAACATCTTGCGGGAATTATCGGTATCATCTTTCACCATATATGAAAGCCCTGTGAAATACAACAACATCGCATTATTAGGATTCACCGACAAAGCTTCCTGTCCATGCTGTATGGCAGCATCCACCTCATTAAGTCCCAGTTCTACATTCATCAACATGCGCCAAGCATCTACATGGTTCGGATTAATCCCTACTGCAGTCAAGAAAAGAGAGCGTGCTTCCTGAAGGTTGCCTCTACGCCACAACACATCCCCTTTCGCCACATGGCTGTCGGCAATTCGAGGATGACGCAGTACCATCATATTCGCTAGTTCCTGCATCTGATCCAGAGTGATATTGGATTTTCCGCCCAAGATGGTAAACATCACACGGTGTTTATCACCATAGTTGACTTCGTGCGACTCAAAGGCCTTCAATAGTGCATCGAAAGCCTGTTTATCTTTTTTACTCGCAGTATAAGCATCTGCCAAGTCAAAGTGCAACAGTGGGTCTTTACTCACTTGCAGACCTTTTTCCAGAATCTGTGTAGCTTTCTTTATGTTCTTTTGCTGCGTATAGATATAACCCAAACTACTATATACCTGACGTACCGGAGATTGCTTGGCTACCCAAGGGGTCAACAATTGTTCTGCTTCGGGAAGTTGCTCCAAGTCTAACAGGATTTCGGCTTTGATGACATCCAGCGTATCGGATACACCAAATTTTTCTTTCGTCAGTTCGTAGGCCCGCAATGCCTCATCCGATTGCTTGTTGGCATGCAGCATCATGATTTTCTCACGATAAAGCACGATATTATCGCTATGCTTGGCAATGCTTTCGTCCAGCAATCCGAGTGCGGCAGGGAGATTATTGCTTCCTTTGTACAGTTCTAGTAGATAATTGGCATATAGCAGATTGGACGGCTCACTTTCCACCGCCAATATAGCAGATGCTATAGCCAGTTCATAATTACGCAGTTGGCCAAACATCAGCGCCTTCGCATAGTGGGCTTCTGCTGCGTTAGGGTATTCACGGATAATCTCATCCAAGGTTTCGATTGCTCCTGACACATTACCTTGCCGCAATCTATTCTCTACCAATGCCAACTGGGCTTTGTAAGGTTTGTCCTCAGCTGTTTGTGCAATAGCTTGTTCTACTCCTATCCATCCCAGCATCAACAAACCCAAACAAACTATTCTTATATATTTCTTCATGAACATTCTTCGCATCTTATAAAGATGACAAAAAAAAGCAAAAGTTTAGTGATTCTATCTTAAAATAGGTTAAAATTTGGAGTTGTATCATATTAAATACCAAGCCTAAGCGCACGGCCTCATGGATATAACAAGTACTTTTTCCGCATTTCTTTATATTGACTCAAACCTGGCTCCCAACTTTTCCGAATTTCTTCTTCCGAAACACCGTCAATAATCTGTTGACGGAACAGACCATTTCCGATCTGAATTTCAATATTATTCATTTGGTTGCTGAACTTGGATTCAAAAAATTTTTCCTTGTGAGGATGTGCTTTATACAGCTCCATAATCCATTGAATGTTGATTTTTCCGCTTTTACGCAATTCCTCTGTATCATAATTGCGTAGGTCAAGCCCATAACAAACCTCATCCATAAAAATAGGTGTTTCGGCCATCCCCTTGATGGAGGTAGGCGTAAACGAAAACGAATATTTACCTTTAAGTTCCGGGCTACCCAATACTGTAAATGGGTATTGCGTCCCTCGACCATGGTTGATATAAACGCCTTCAAACATACAGGTGGATGGATACAGCAGAATAGCTTGCTGCGTATTGAGATTAGGTGATGGTTTCACAGGAAGCGTATAAGGCATATCGTGATTATAGTTGGCAACTGGAATAATTTTCAGCTTACATCGGGCTTGATTAGAAAGCCAACCCTCCCCATTTGCCATTTGCGCAAATTCGCCAACAGTCAATCCATGCGACATGGGTAGCGGAAACATCCCGATACCTGACTTATATTTCATATCCAAAATTGGCCCGTCAATCAAATAGCCATTCGGATTCGGACGATCAAGAATCAGCATTTCCTTGTCACTGTCTACGCAGGCTTCCATTAATCGCACTAAGGCATTGATATTGGTATAAAACCGAACGCCCACATCTTGCAAATCGTACAGCATAATATCCACATCAGCCATATCTGCTTTCGTAGGTTTGTTTTTCTTCCCATACAAGGAAATAATCTGAATACCGGTTGCAAGGTCTTTCTCATCCCCTACATGCTCTCCGGCACTTACATTTCCACGAAAACCATGTTCTGGACCAAACACTTTTACGATATTAACTCCAAGTGCTTGCAGGCTATCGACCAAATGTCTGTTTCCGATAATTGTCGTCGGATTAGCCATTACAGCTACTCGCTTTCCTTTCAAATAAGGCACATAGTTTTCGGTTTGATCAGCACCGGTACGTATTTCGGTTTCGAGAGATTGGGCATTACTACTGCTTGCACCAAGCAACAAAATAAAACAGAATAACCAAATATTTCTAGTCTTTAAGTTCATGATTATTGGAATTTAAACAACACTAAGAGCCTGTTTAAAAATAAAATTCATACGTCATTTCGATGAGGGACGAGGAGAAATCTATGGATAAGCTTCTCCTCACAGCTTCAAAACGCAGATTATCACGTCGCTAACGCTCCTCATAATGACGCGTTTTGGGCTTTTGTAGAAATTTAAACAGGCTCTAAAAACAAATATAATGATTCGGCTTAAAAAATACCTTTTAAAAACAAAAGCCTGTCCGATCTTCGAACAGGCTTTGTTATCATATTGCGTGATATAGAGTCTCAATACTCAATACGCACTACTCAATACTATTAATTACGCTCCTAATTGTACGCGTTTGAATGCTGTAACAGTCAACCCTTTAGAAACTGAATCCAAGAACTGAGCGATGCTTTTCGAAGAATCTTTTACGAATTCTTGGTTCAGCAACGTCGTATCTTTGAAGAATTTATTCAATTTACCTTGAGCAATTTTCTCTGCCATTTCAGCAGGTTTACCTTCAGCAATGATTTGCTCTTTTGCAATAGCAATTTCGCGATCAATCGTGTTTTGGTCAACACCATCTTTGTCGATAGCTATAGGGCTCATCGCAGCAATTTGCATAGCTACATCTTTACCTGCCTCTTCAACGCCAGCCGCATCAGCTGAAAGACCTACCAATACACCCAAACGGTAGTTACCGTGGATATAAGCTACAACTTTCTCTGCAGTGATTGACTCGTATTTAGATACGTCGATTTTTTCACCGATAACACCTGTTTGCTCGATCAATGCTTCAGCGATAACTTTACCGTCTACAGTCAAAGCTTTCAATTCTTCCAAAGAAGCCGGGCTGTTTTGCAAAGCTACGTCAGCAATTTTCTCAGCGAATGCTACGAAATCAGCGTTTTTAGCTACGAAGTCTGTTTCACAGTTTACTTCAACAACGATACCTGATTTGCCATCAGCAGTTGCTTTAGCAATGATTACACCTTCGTTAGAGTCACGGTCTTGACGGCTTGCTGCTACTTTAGCGCCTTTTTTACGCAAGTAATCTACAGCAGCTTCGAAATCACCATTGGATTCTACCAAAGCTTTTTTACAATCCATCATACCAGCGCCAGTTTGCTGACGCAATTTGTTTACATCTGATGCAGAAATTTGTACTGACATGTTTATTTCTTTTTTTAATGTTTTACCAATTGAAAGCTCAACAAGATTACGAAATCCTTTATTAAGCCTGTGTTAAATAACAAAAAACCGGACAAACATGCGCTGATTCTCGAGAGCCAAAGCTTCAAAAAACGAACACTTGTTTATCCGGCTTATTAGGGAATATTATTCTCCGTCTTTCGCTTTGCGAGGGCGTTTAGCTTCTTCAGCATCACCGTTGTCGATAGCTGCTTTAGCTGCCGCTGCTTCTTTCTCAGCGTCCTCTTCTTTGTCGCGTTTACGCTCGTCCAAACCTTCTTGGATAGCTTTTCCAATGATACCTGCAATTAGGCTGATGGATTTGCTTGCGTCATCGTTTGCCGGGATAGGGAAATCGATGTTAGAAGGGTCAGAGTTTGTATCGACCATAGCAAAAGTAGGGATACTCAGTTTCAATGCTTCAGCCACCGCGATGTGCTCTTTTTTCACATCGATAATGAACAAAGCAGCTGGCAAACGGTTCAAGTCAGCGATACCTCCTAAAAGGTTTTCTAACTTGATACGCTCACGCTGAATCATCAACTTCTCTTTTTTAGACAATACATCGTATGTACCATCTTTTTGCATTTTATCGATGTTAGACATCTTTTTGATAGACTTACGCACTGTTGCAAAGTTTGTAAGCATACCACCTAACCATCTTTCTGTAACGAAAGGCATGTTCACTTCTTTCGCTTGTTGAGCGATGATTTCTTTCGCTTGTTTTTTCGTAGCTACGAATAATACTTTACGACCAGATTTAACGATTTGTTTGATAGCTGAAGCAGCTTCTTCTAATTTCGTTAAAGTTTTGTTCAAGTCGATAATGTGGATACCGTTGCGTTCCATGAAAATGTACTTAGCCATTTTCGGATCCCACTTACGAGTAAGGTGACCAAAGTGAACACCTGCATCCAATAATTCTTGATATGTTGCTCTTGCCATTTTTTGATCCTCCTTTGATTAACGTTTACTGAATTGGAATCTTCTACGTGCTTTGCGACGTCCTGGTTTCTTACGCTCAACCATACGGTCATCACGAGTCATTAAACCTTTCGCGCGTAAAGCTGGTTTTGCTTCTGGGTCAAGCTCTACTAACGCTTTAGCAATTGCTAAACGTACTGCTTCGGCTTGTCCTTTGACACCACCACCATTCACGTTAACTTTCACATCAAAATTTCCAGCAACACCTGCTACTTCAAGAGATTGAGTAACGATATATTGCAATGGCAATGTTGGGAAATATTCTTTATAGTCTTTACCGTTTACGGTAATGTTTCCGCTACCAGCAGTTAAGTAAATGCGGGCAACAGCTGTTTTTCTTCTTCCTGAAGTATTCGTTGTTGACATTTTAGCTCTCCTTAAAATTTAACTGGTTTTGGATTCTGTGCCTCATGTTTGTGCTCAGTTCCGGCATAAACATAAAGGTTTTTGAACAATTGACGACCTAAACGGTTTTTAGGTAACATCCCGCGAACGGCTTTTTCAATGATGCGCTCTGGGTGTTTCGCCATTAATTCTTTTGGAGAAATAAAACGTTGACCACCTGGATAACCTGTGTAACGAACGTAAACTTTGTCGCCCAATTTGTTTCCAGTCAACTTAATTTTGTCTGCGTTGATAACAATCACGTTATCTCCACAGTCTACGTGTGGGGTGAACGTAGGCTTGTGCTTACCACGAATTACTTTCGCAATTTCGCTTGCCAAGCGCCCCAAAATCTCTCCTTCAGCGTCAACAACGATCCACTCTTTGTTAACGGTGTTCTTGTTGGCAGAGACAGTTTTGTAACTTAACGTATTCACTTGCTTTTATTTAATTAATTAATAAACTATTATCCCCTCTTGTAATCCCTACAATAAGGTCTGCAAAAGTAGAACAATTATTTGGAATATGAAAATGGTTTTTGTTTTTTTCTTTTTCAGGGATTAGATTTTAACTGAGCATTTTCAATAGAAAATCCACCAACTCTTTTACCAATCGAAATATTAATATAATCATATTGCAAATATCCCCCATACGATTGGCTTCCACCACAACCTGTGGTTATATTTGAAAAAAGTTATGTGATTACAATTCCCCTTGGCTTACCCAATTGCTAATAAACAGACCATATAAGATAAAGAGGATAGCTAAGACAATCATTGCGTATCTTTAATATCTTGATTTTAGTCGTCATGGCCCCTACCAACAGGCAAATGACGATGATAATATCTATGATTCCCATATTTGGTTATATTTTATTCCAATTAATTTAAGCTTGTAGTAGTATCTTTAGGAAAAACCCTAATCTTCAAAAAATCATATCCTACATTATAAATTGCAACAGCTAATATGCTCGCAATAATATCATTCCACTAATTTTAAGGTTTTCCCCAACTTTTCTGCAAGCCCAGATTGAACCGACGGAATATGAAATTCGTCCAGATTCTCCCAGTATTTCTGGCTGTATCTACTTTTCTCAGGCGTTTTATAGATACTTCTGATCAATTCTTTTTCAAAGGTTTTATATTCTTCCAGACTGATAAATGAACGTTCAAGTACATAAAACTCGTTTAATCCCTCATACGGCACATGCCCCAGTTCCTTTTTACGTTTAATACTGCCCACAAGATTCTGATAGGTACTCTGTAAATCAGCGTAGGAAACAGCGGCTACATTGCTTGAAGAATAACGTTCAACATGTACTTCATTCTTTATAAGTGCTTCCAGTCTAAAAATCTTCTCTTTTTTTACTGTATCAGGTAGAACCAAATCTATATACATCTGCAGGCCATCCTCCTTTCTCGTGGTAATATGCCCTACCTCTATACCGTCTTTAAGTAATCTAGAGCGATACCTTTCCTGGTCTTCCACTTGATAGCTCATCAATCGCTTTGGCAAAGCATCCACATGTAGTTCTGCCACCCGAGCTATTTGAAAAAAAGGTCCCATTTTAGCATCATAATCTTGCACAACATTAGAATCTCGAAACACCCGATAGTCCAACAGACGATACTTAGGTTTACCTTTTCCAACCGGAATATAAAATTCCATCAATCCATCTGCGAAATATTTGTGTTGCAGGTCAAAGGTTTCCAACGACCTAAAATAACCTTTCAGGACTATGATTTCCTTTGGCTTTGCCTGTATGATGATGTCTTCAATACTATTCGTACGAGGATTGAGCATATAGACCTGCTCTCCATGAAGATCCTTCAGGTTGTAAGTTGCATCTTCATAGGAAATGTGCTGTACTGTAATTGACAATGGAAGCGTCTGGTACTTCTCCGTGCCTGCGAGAAAACGTAATACGCCGTCCTTATCCGTAAAACCGATTAAAGTCCCTTTCTCGTGATAGATATTTAATGCCGGGACAGAAAGCTGTGTTTCGTCATCAACAAAACGGATTTGAGCAAACCCAACCTTAAAACCAAACAGAAAAATCAAAAATATTTTACTTCTCCAACCTAACATGAACCTACAATTTTTACTGTACCTACAAATAAATCCAAAAAGAATGCTTGTGTACCAGTATTGGGACATCAACCCTTAACTTTAAGCAAAAATATTATTAAATATGGAAATTAACCGGCAAACAATAAATCGATAAATTCCAAAACTAATTATAACTACCTTTTCCCCAATTTTTTCTTTTTTTGATAAAATCCCAAATAACATGGGATATTGTTATAAATTCACCAGGAAAAACACGGACTTTTAGTATAAAAATCGCAAAGAATACATTCAAAATTCGCATTTACTTTTATCTGAGATTTTCTTCGACATAGCTTTAAGACTGCTTTGAGACTGGTTCACAATAGCTTCGAGATGTATGAATCTCCTGAACGCTATGTTTCCGTAATGAAACTATGATATATACACTCTCACCTCGGAGTCAACACGGACTTATTACGGACTCACCCAAACGCATTCCCGAGGAAGGTACGAAGCAAGGCCGAAGATCTCCCGAAGGATTTACGAAAAACTGCTTTTTCCACTACCAACGTCATCGCTTACTCCTCCCCAAAGTATAAAATTCCAACTAAACCCTCCAGAACCCATAATTAATCCCTAATTTCAAGCCTTCAAATCTTAATCATGATGAAAAAATATATTGTAGGTCTTTTTCTGCTTTCATTTACCCTGTCACATTCCGGGCAGGCACAGGAATTAGGACGTCTTTCAGTCGAGAAAATTATGCGCGATCCAAAGTGGATTGGCGAATCACCCAGCAATTTCCGCTGGTCGGCAGACAGTCGACACCTCTATTTCAACTGGAATCCTGAACGTAAGGACTATGCAGAGGTATACCGATTGGATGTAAAGACCCGGCAGTACAGCAAAGCCTCCGAGACCGAAGTGGAAGAAAACAGTACTCGCCCCGCTATTTACAGCCACGACAAAAGCTATGGAGCTTTTGAAAAGTCAGGAGACATATATCTATACAACACCAAAACAAAGACTTCTCAAGCTTTAACTCAAACCCAAGACCGCGAACAACTCTTAGGTTTTCTGAATAGTGGTGAGTTGGCTTATCAACGAGGCGATAACGTATACCTTATACATCCACAGGATGGAAGGACAACACAATTGACCAACTTCGTTCGGGGTAACAAACCTGCCACTGCAGCGCAGCGCAATTCTTCCATCAATGAACATTATAGCTGGTTAAAAAAAGACCAGATGGAGCTTTTCGACGTCTTAAAGGATAACGACAAACAGAAAAAACTTCGGGACAGTCTCAATAAGGCCAACCAGCAGGAAGAACGCAAACTAAAACCGCAATACTATGGCGATGACATGCTCAGTGGCTTACGGGTTAGCCCGGAAGGTCGCTATGTAGGCTATCGTCTTTTTGTGCGCGACAAAGAATCAAAAAACACCGATGTTCCTAACTTCGTTACGGAGTCCGGATATATTGAAGATTTAGTGTCTCGTCCCAAAGTAGGCACGCAAGTCTACTATTCCAAAGGTTTTATCTACGATGCAGAACGCGATACCATTATCGAGCTAAAAGTAGAGCAGATTCCAGGCATTAAAGATTTGCCGGATTATCTCACTGATTATCCGGAACGATTGGCCGAACGTCAAAAAACCAACGAAAACCGCTCGGTCAACTGGGGTTCCATCAGCTGGAATGCTGACGGACGTTATGCTGTAGTAACCGCTAAAGCCATCGACAACAAAGATTTCTGGATACTACGCGTTGACCCATCTACAGGGGATCTGTCCCTTATCGACCGTCAACGTGATGAGGCTTGGATAGCAGGGCCAGGTATCGGGCGAGACATCACCTGGATTGATGCCAAAAGCTTTTACTTCCAAAGCGAGAAAAGCGGATATTCTCATCTTTACGTACACGACCTGAACAAAGGACAGACCACAGCACTGACACAAGGAAACTGGGAGATACAACGCGTGCAGCTCTCTGATGACAAAAAATCGTTCTACATTCAAGCCAACAAGGAACATCCGGGCATTACGCATTTCTATAAATTACCGGTAGCAGGTGGTGATCTGCAGCAGCTCACTACGCAGAAGGGCGGTAATGAAGTTACTTTATCCCCTGACGAGAAATGGCTCGCGATTAACCACTCTAACATGAATACTCCGTGGGAACTGTACCTACAGGAGAATAAGAACAATGCGAACGCAGAGCGTATCACCCATTCGACCACAGCAGAGTTCGAAAGCTATGCCTGGCGGGAGCCGGATATGGTGAAATTCCAGAACAGACATGGTGACGATGTATATGCACGCGTATATCCTGCAAAGAACCCACACCCAAGCAAACCAGCAGTGGTATTTGTGCATGGCGCGGGCTATCTGCAGAATGTGCATTACTGGTGGAGCCAATATTTCAGGGAGTATATGTTCAACAACATGTTGGCTGATGAAGGCTATACCGTCATCGATATTGACTATACCGCAAGCTCGGGATATGGTCGAAATCACCGCACAGGCATCTATCGGCACATGGGTGGAAAAGACTTGACCGATCAGGTGGATGGCGTAAAATACCTCGTGGACAACTACGGTATCAATCCTGAGAATGTAGGTATCTACGGTGGTTCTTATGGTGGGTTTATCACATTGATGGCTTTGTTTCACGAGCCCGAAGTATTCAAATCTGGTGCGGCTTTGCGCTCGGTTACCGATTGGGCGCATTATAACCATGGCTATACCGCCAATATCCTGAATACTCCCGCGGAAGATCCATTGGCTTTCAAGCGTAGCTCTCCGATATACTTTGCAGACAAGTTACAAGGCAATTTATTAATGCTCCACGGCATGGTAGATGTTAATGTACAATTTCAAGATATTGTTCGCCTGACTCAACGCTTTATCGAATTGGGCAAGGATAATTGGGATCTCGCTGTTTATCCAGTAGAAGATCACGGATTCGTTCAGCCTTCCAGCTGGACCGATGAATACAAACGTATCTTTAAATTATTTGAAAACACATTAAAGTAATAATTTTTTCCATTGTGCGCAGGTTTGAACCTGCGCACAATGGAAAAACAATATTTTTCTTTATTTTGTAAGGAAAATAGAGGCCTTCATGAAATACCGTCAGATAAACAATAATTCCATCAACCAAATCATGCTGATTGTCATCATCATCTTGATTTGTATACTTGTCTTCAAAAATTTACTCTACTACCTTCCTGGCTTCTTAGGAGCGATAACGTTATACATTCTCTTTAGAAGATCTTACTTTCATCTTACAGAGATACGGCGATGGAACAAGTCGCTGACAAGCGTATTATTCATTGTCCTTTCCATTGTGTTTATAGTTCTGCCAATGTGGGCACTGATTGACTATCTCGTGCCACAGATTACTAATTTCTTAGGCAACCGCGATGAAATCATTAACCAGTTCAACATGTTGAAAGCCTATATGGCCGATAAACCTTTACTGCGTGATATAGATATGTCAGATGCCGCTTTGTTCAACTTTTTGCAACGATTGACACGGTATGTTCCCAGTATCATTAACTCTGTGGCAGAGGTTGCCGTGAATTTACTGGTTACATTTTTTGTTCTTTTTTTCATGCAAGTACATGCTAAAAGGATGGAAACAACCATCTATCGTGCAATCCCCTTCACTAGAGTCAGTAAGAAGGAGATCTGGGACGAGGTGAACATGATGGTACGATCCAACGCCATCGGCATTCCTATCTTAGGTTTTTTTCAGGGCTTGGTAGCTATGGGTGGTTATTGGTTTTTCGGTGTGGAAAATTATATTCTTCTGGGATTGCTTACGGGCATATCCTCCATTATCCCGATTTTGGGAACAATGACGATTTATATTCCTATATGTCTTATCACCTTGGCAACAGGCAATACAGCGAACGGTATAGGGTTGTTTCTCTATTGTTTTATAATCGTGGGTGGAATTGACAATGTTCTCCGCTTTACTATCCTCAAAACAATTGGCAATGTCCCCCCTTTAATTACCGTATTCGGGGTTCTTCTGGGATTAAATCTGTTCGGCATGTTGGGGTTGATTTTCGGCCCGCTCATTCTTTCTTCTATTGGTGTACTGGTCAAAGTATATAGCAATGAATACGGAAAGGGCATCGTGCGTAACCCTCGGGTCATACGGCAGCAACGAACAAATGTCCCGGACATTCCCCCAGAAGAAGAAGAAAGCGACCCTAATAAAATTTAGCAAGAATCAGATTTTTATTCTGTACAAAAGGAGGGAAATTTGGGTATGGAAAATTCACAGGAGACACTCAACTATAATCGCATAGCCAAGGCTATTGCTTTTGTGCAACAACACTATCGTTCGCAACCCTCGTTGTCTGAAATTGCTGCACATGTACACGTGAGCCCGGATCATTTCCAACGCATGTTTCAGGAGTGGGCAGGCGTAAGTCCGAAGAAGTTTTTACAGTATATAGGAGTAAACCACGCCAAAAAGCTACTTGGTCAGCAACAGGCAACATTGTTTGACACTTCCTTTGCATTGGGCATGTCTAGCACCAGTCGTCTGCACGATTTGTTTATACAGGTTGAGGGAATGACTCCTGCGGAATATAAGCATGGAGGCAAAAATCTATATATCAGCTATAATGTCTACCCTACAATTTTTGGAGATGTTTTAATCGCTTCTACCGTTAA
Organism: Sphingobacterium wenxiniae; assembly: GCF_900116225.1. Taxonomy (GTDB): domain Bacteria; phylum Bacteroidota; class Bacteroidia; order Sphingobacteriales; family Sphingobacteriaceae; genus Sphingobacterium; species Sphingobacterium wenxiniae. The sequence continues at coordinate 80,714 of NZ_FOZZ01000006.1, read as the reverse complement.
AGGCGTTTGTTTTGTTGCTTTTGAGACAGAAGACATACCTCTGGAAAAGCAACTTTTCAGCAATTTTTCACAAGCCAAATTTGTACAGCAAGACCAACCTATGCATCAAGAGTTGCTTGCATTCTTCAAGCAAGATTGGAAGAATTTACCACAGATTAAACTCCATTTGCGAGGTACTCCCTTCCAACTAAAGGTATGGGAAGCCTTATTAAAGATACCAACCGGCAAACTTTCCACCTACAAGGAAATCGCGACTAATATACAGCACGAGAAAGCTTCCAGAGCAGTAGGGACAGCCATAGGCAGCAATCCCATTGCTTTTCTCATCCCCTGTCATCGGGTTATACAAAGTTCCGGGTTAATCAGTGGCTACCGTTGGGGGACAGAACGCAAATCCGCTCTTATTGGCTGGGAGAGTGCATTAACCTATCATGAACAGAATGAAACTATTTGAAGACGATATCGACTCTTACAAGAATCATCTCCCCTACGATGGAACGGTAAACTACTATGGTCCGATATTCCCACCACTACAAGCGGATGCTTACTATATGACTTTGATGCAGGAAGTGGACTGGAAGGCGGATGAAGCCATCATCTTCGGAAAACACATCACGACCAAAAGAAAAGTAGCTTGGTATGGAGACAGTGCCTTTTCTTATACCTATTCGGGGATTCAGAAAACAGCTCTTCCATGGATAGATACACTACTCAGCATTAAAAGCATCGTTGAGAAAAGAACAAAAGAGACATTCAACTCCTGCCTCTGCAATCTCTATCATGACGGTGACGAAGGTATGGCTTGGCATAGTGACGCTGAAAAGGATCTCAAGAAACACGGGGCTATAGCCTCTGTAACACTAGGGGCAGAACGTAAATTCTGTTTCAAACATAAGAGCAGTAAGGAAACTATCAATATCGTGTTAGAACACGGAAGTCTACTCGTCATGAAGGATGAAACGCAGGACTTCTGGTTGCACCGTCTACCTCCTACTACAAAAGTCCATACGCCACGGATTAACCTCACATTTCGAAGTATTCAACACAGTTAGTAGCTGTTAGTGATAGGCGGATAGTTTATTTAAAAAACGCTGAAAGTTAAAACTCACTTATTATAATGCCTTTCGTCATAATTTTAACAGCGAATGTTTCCTAACTTGTCATCAATTACAAAACGCAGTAATACCATGAAACAATTAGAAAATAAAGTAGCCATCGTTACTGGAGGAGCATCCGGTATAGGCAAAGCTATTGTTGAACTTTTTGTAAAAGAAGGTGCAAAAGTTGTTATCGCTGACCTCAATGAGCAATTGGGATGCGAACTTGTCAATACATTAGGTGAAGGCAATACCGTATTCATTAAAGCTGACGCATCTTCTCCTGAAGACAATAAAAAAACAGTCGATGTAGCACTTGAAAAGTTCGGCGCATTACATATCGCTGTCAACAATGCGGGTATCAGTGGCGATGCCGCTCCTGTTGGCGAACTCAGCATCGAGTCTTGGAATAAAATCATCGCCGTCAACTTAAACAGTGTATTCTATGGTATGCACTATCAGTTGCCGGAAATCGAGAAAGTTGGGGGTGCTATTATCAATATGGCGTCCATTTTGGGACAGGTAGGTTTCGCTAATTCTTCTGGATATGTAGCCGCCAAACATGGTGTTGTCGGTCTAACCAAAACCGCTGCGTGGGAATATGCGACGAAAGGTGTACGCATCAATGCCATAGGCCCAGGTTTTATCTCTACACCACTTGTGGACAACGCTTTGGACAAACCAACCTTAGATTACCTTGCGAGTCAACACGCCATGCAACGTTTGGGCAAACCTGAAGAAGTTGCCGAATTGACACTTTGGTTAGCTACGGAAAAGGCCAGTTTCGTCACTGGAAGTTACTACCCAGTTGATGGTGGATATCTTGCCAAATAAAACAATAAAGGAGCGATAATCGCTCCTTTATTGTTTTATTTACTGACATCAATCATTCTATAGCTACCGTCTTCCTGTTTTTGGCCCTTACCTATCACGATACTTTTGGAGTGGTAAAACAAATATGTCCAATCGTTATCTCTCCCCTCTTCCCAATATTGCTTACGCAAATCCCGGGAAGCACGGCCATCGTAATCATATTTGGCAATAAAGTTTTTGAAGATTTCTTCCGGTTCAGGCAATACATCACCTCCGAAGAAATAATGCTCACCGCCCACATGAATATGAAAAGCTTGATGGTATGGCGTGTGTCCCCCGTTCACTTCATAAGAAATCTGATGGTCAATTTCTCCGTTTCCTTCCAATAGCACTAAGTTTCCACTGCGCTGTATCACATCAAAAATTTCAGTCCGATAAGAAGGATTATCACCACTGAACGCATATTCCCATTCTCCACGCTGTACGTAATACTCGGCATTCGGGAAAGCTATCCGGGCAACACCGTCTTTAAAATCCACCATGCCACCCGTATGGTCTTTATGCAAGTGCGACATCAACACGCATTTGACATCCTCAGGCTCAAAGCCCAGCTTGCGGATATTCTGATGCAACAAGAGTTCATCCTGAGCATTACGAAACCCCAAACCGGTATCACAGAGTATCAAACCGTTCTCTGAGACGATAACAAAGGGATGCACATGGACAAAAATAGAACCTTTTCTACTTAACGGGTCATCTTTTGCGGGGTCAAAAGGTACAAAAGCTTTCGATGCATCCACCGAAAAAGACCCCTCATAAAGGGAGTATGCTTGCGTCATATTTAAATTGAATTGTAAACAAGTAATTTACAGAATATTAAAATCATTCCGCCGATACGCATTAGGTAAACCAATTTACAAAACGTATCTTTACATGTCAATACAGCTGCAAAGATATGCAAAAAAGGTGGGTAGTAAAGCCAAAAAATGATGTTAAGAGAATAAACAAATTACGCGATGAACTGGGAGTTAGCTCCATCATCGCCGAGTTACTTCTCAACCGCGACATCAGCACCTTTGAACAAGCCAAACTATTCTTCCGTCCTTCCTTGGAACATCTGCATGATCCCTTCTTGATGAAAGATATGGAGCAAGCTATTTCCAGAATCGAAAGGGCAATAGGCAATAAGGAAAAAATCTTAATTTATGGCGATTACGATGTCGATGGAACCACCGCCGTATCGGTCATGTATAGTTTTTTCAGGGATTTCCACACAGGCATGGAGTATTATATACCCGACCGCTATAAGGAAGGTTATGGAATATCCACACAAGGTATTGATTATGCAGCTGAAAATGGTTTCACGCTCATCATTGCTTTGGACTGTGGCATCAAAGCCATCGAAAAAGTGGAATACGCCAAATCCAAAGGGATTGATTTTATTATTGGCGACCACCATCTGCCGGGAGATAGGCTACCCGATGCCGTAGCGGTACTTGACCCCAAACGTCAAGATTGTCCTTACCCCTACAAAGAGCTCTCGGGATGTGGAATAAGTTTTAAAATTATTCAGGCGTTTATCCAGAAGAACGGCATGGATATCCAACTGGCTTATCAATATCTGGATTTAGTGGCTGTAAGCATTGCCTCAGATATCGTACCCATCACGGGAGAAAACCGCATCCTTTGCCACTTTGGGCTAAAGAAGCTGAACACCAACCCGAATTGTGGACTACAAGCGCTAATCAATCTCTCTTCGAACAAAACGGGCCAGTTTTCTGTAGGCGATATCGTCTTCCAAATCGGTCCGCGCATCAATGCAGCAGGAAGGATAGAGCACGCGAAGGATGCTGTCAAACTCCTTATCTCAAAATCCTTACAGGAGGCCGCCGACTATTCGACTACTGTAGATGACCAAAACAATCTTCGCAAGGACTTTGATTTACGCATTACGGAAGAAGCTTTGGAGCTAATAGACAACAATGAAATCCTGAAGACTCGTAAATCCACGGTATTATTCAAAAAAGACTGGCACAAAGGCGTGATAGGTATCGTCGCTTCCCGATTAACGGAGAAATATTACCGACCAACAATCATATTAACACAAACCAACGGACATATTGCAGGGTCAGCCCGATCGGTGCTCGGATTTGATTTATACGAAGCTTTGAGTGCCTGCAGTGATCTATTGGACCAGTACGGTGGACATAAATATGCCGCAGGACTTACCATGCCTCTTGAAAATGTCCCTGCCTTTCAAGAGAAATTCGAATTAGTAGTTAGCAATAGCATCAAACCGGAAATGCTCCAACAAGAAGTCTTGCTGGAGACCAGCATAAAGCTACAGGACATAGATGCCAAATTTCATCGCCTGCTTCGGCAGTTTGAACCCTTTGGGCCAGAAAATGAAGCGCCTATCTTCCTTACAGAAGGCTTGGTCGGCACAGGGTATATCGTAGGCTCCAACCATATAAAAGTCAGTGTTAAGCAAGACGATTCACCAGTTTTCGATTGTATAGGTTTCGGCCTTGCCGAACATATCGACCATATCAATGCCGGAAAAAAAATCGACATCTGCTACACGATTGAGGAAAACCACTGGCGAGGCAAAAAGAATTTACAATTAAATATCAAAGCTATTCGATATTAGGATATATTTGTAATCTAAGCATATAACAAAATTACAATCACATAACAGCATAGCGTGGTTTGATGAAAATGTTATATGCTGCGATTAGTAATGAAAGAGATAGATGATTTTAAGGGCTGAGCATTTAATCAAAAAATATAAACAACGAACTGTAGTAAACGATGTTTCCTTCCATGTGGAACAAGGGGAAATTGTGGGTTTGTTGGGACCTAATGGAGCCGGAAAGACCACTTCATTCTACATGATTGTAGGACTGATTAAACCAAACGATGGGCATGTTTACCTTGACGACCAGGAAGTCACACAAGACGCCATGTATCAAAGGGCACAGAAAGGCATCGGCTATCTTGCCCAAGAAGCTTCTGTATTCCGGAAGCTATCCGTCGAAAACAACATTTTGGCTGTCTTGGAAATACATTATCCCAACAAACAAGAACGTTTAGAGAAGCTTGAAGAGCTACTCACGGAGTTCAGTTTGCACCGTGTACGCAAGAATCGTGGTGATTTACTCTCCGGAGGAGAGCGCCGTCGTACGGAAATTGCTCGTGCCTTAGCCGCCAATCCGCATTTCATTCTGTTGGATGAGCCCTTTGCCGGGGTTGACCCCATTGCGGTCGAAGAAATCCAAACCATTGTATCCAAACTAAAGCGTAGGAACATCGGTATACTCATCACAGACCACAACGTACAGGAAACACTTTCCATCACGGATAGAGCCTACCTCTTGACCGAAGGAAAAATCATGCTGACCGGTACACCTGAGGAAATTGCAGACAATGAACTGGCACGTAAATTCTATTTGGGAAGACATTTTGAATTAAGAAGAAAAAAACTATAAATTAGCAATTCAGATAAGAGAACCATGGCATTATTGAACTCGATTTTTTCGTGGATTATGAAAAAGCGCATGCACCAAATTGAGCTTTTTATGAAATATCCACACGATGTTCAAGAAGAATGGTTCCAAAGCCTTATCTCCACTGCTGAAGCGACGGAATGGGGGAAGAAATATGACTACAACAGTATCTTAACTCCTGAAGAATATAAAAACCGCGTTCCTATTCAAGAGTACGACGACATCAAGCCGTATGTGGATCGCATGATAAAAGGTGAGCAAAACCTAATCTGGCCTTCAGATATCAAATGGTTTGCCAAATCATCGGGAACAACATCCGACCGCTCCAAGTTTATTCCAGTTAGTGTAGAAGCCTTGGAAGACTGCCATTACCAAGGCGGGAAGGATATGATATCCATCTACTGCCACAACCAGCCAGACAATCAGCTCTTCACAGGGAAATCGGTCGTCATCGGAGGTTCATCGCAGATTAACAATTTCAGTCCGGACTCTTATTATGGTGATTTGTCATCTATATTGATACGCAATCTACCCTTCTGGGCAGAATTTAAGCGTACTCCTAACTTAGAGGTTACCTTAAACCCCAACTTCGAAGAAAAAATAGAGCAAATCGCCCAGATTACCATCAAAGAAAATGTCACCAGCTTAGCTGGTGTGCCCACATGGAACATTGTGATGGCCAAACGCATATTAGAAATTACGGGGAAGGACAACCTATTGGAAGTATGGCCGAATTTGGAATTCTACGGACATGGTGGCGTAAGTTTTAAACCTTATCGCGAACAGTTTAAGAAGCTTATCCCCTCCGAAAACATGTACTATTTGGAGAACTACAATGCTTCGGAAGGCTATTTTGGTCTCCAGGACCGTTCTGATTCCGAAGATTTGCTTCTCATGTTAGACTATGGTATCTACTATGAGTTTTTACCGATGGAGAACCTCAATGATGAACATCCGAAAACCTTAGGTCTGCACGAAGTGGAGATCGGGAAAAACTATGCGCTTATCATTTCCACCAATGCGGGACTGTGGCGTTATAAGATTGGGGATACCATCAAATTTACCTCATTGACTCCTTACCGTTTCCAAATTTCGGGACGTACCAAACAATATATCAACACCTTCGGGGAAGAGGTTATTGTGGACAATGCAGAACATGCATTGGACGCGGCTTGCAAAGCCACCGAGGCAATTATAAAGGATTATACAGCCGGACCTGTTTACTTCAAGGAAGGCGAAGCTGGAGCCCATGAATGGGTAATTGAATTCGAAAAGCAACCTTCAGATTTTCAACAGTTCTGTGAAATTTTAGATAATACCCTACGTGAAATCAATTCCGACTACGATGCTAAACGTTATAAAAACCTTGCTTTAGGTTTTCCTATTATACACAATGCCAAAGCCAATGCATTCTATCAATGGATGAAATCTCGGGGTAAATTAGGCGGACAAAACAAAGTTCCACGCTTAGCCAATAGCAGAGAGTATTTGGATTCCCTGTTAAAATCGATGAACGACTAAGTAAGCTTGTTTTTCACAACGCTATTACTATTATTGCTACTTTTTTCCTAAATTGCACAACATAAATACATAGTGATGAGCGAAACGAATACACATTCCATTCGCGTAGAGCCAACCCATACTTCAAGACTCTCGCAGGTAGATTTCAACAATTTGAAATTTGGTCAAATTATGTCTGACCACATGTTAGTAGCCACATACGACGACGGCGCATGGCAAGATGTAGCCATTGTCCCTTACGGCGATTTAAAAGTCAGCCCATCGATGTCAGCACTGCATTATGGACAGGCTATTTTCGAGGGAATTAAAGGCTATAAATTTGCCGATGGCACTGTCAGCATTTTCCGACCAGATAAAAACTGGGAACGCTTCAATAAATCTGCAGCTCGCTTGCAGATGCCAGAAGTACCCAAAGAAATATTCCTTGACGGACTTAAACAGCTCTTGGATATAGACCGTGATTGGGTTCCTTCTAACAATGGCACTTCATTGTATATCCGTCCGTTTATGTTTGCCACTGAGGCAGCTTTGGGTGTACACCCTTCGAAATCTTATACCTTTGCTGTGATTACTTGTCCGGTAGGTGCATATTACAGCAAGCCTATCTCCTTGAAAGTTGAGACACATTATACACGTGCTGCTGAAGGCGGTGTCGGTTTCTCAAAAAATGCGGGAAACTATGCCCTTTCATTATATCCTACACAGTTAGCCAATAACGAAGGTTATGACCAGATTATGTGGACCGATGCAAAGGAACATAAATACATTGAGGAGGCCGGTACGGCAAACTTGATTTTCCGTATTGGTGATAGTATCATCACCCCACATGGTGACACTATCTTACATGGGGTAACCCGTCGTACCATTATGGAACTAGCTGAAAAATGGGGTTACAAAGTAGAACAACGCAAAGTATCCGTACAGGAACTAATTGATGGAATTGAAGCGGGCGTTGTTTCCGAAGCTTTTGCTGCCGGAACTGCGGCCACAATTACCCATATCGACCGTATAGGTTTTAACGGAAAGGACTACACTTTACCACCTGTAGAAGGCCGTGAATTCTCCAATAAGGTATTGGATTATCTGAATGACCTCCGTTATGGAAAAAGTGAAGATCCTTTCGGCTGGAATTTTATAGTTTAGAGAGTATTTAGTACAAAGTATTTAGAAAAGAGCATAGAATGAGGACGATTTTGTCTTTGTTCTTTTGCTCTTTTATCTTTTTTCTCCCTCAATAAAAGCCAATATATCTTCTAAATTATCTGGCTCAAACCATACCGTACCGCCGTATTTTTTAAACCAAGTTATCTGCCGTTTAGCATAACGTCTGGAATTCTGTTTGATTTTATCGACCGCATCCTCCAAAGACAATACACCATCAAGATAAGCGAAGAGCTCAGCATATCCCACCGTCAATAAAGCCGGTTTATTCCGATAAGCAACCAAAGATTTTACTTCCTCCAAAAGACCTTCTTCCATCATCTTATCCACGCGCAAGTTAATACGTTCGTATAATCTTTCCCGCTCCATATTCAGACCAATAGTAATGATCTCAAAAGATCGCTTAGCAGTAGCCTTTACGAGAAAAGAAGAAAAAGGTTTTCGCGTGGCTTCATAAACTTCCAGTGCGCGAATAACTCGCTGAGGATTATCAACATCAGCGGATTGATAATAAGCAGGATCGATTGTTTTCAGCCGTTGTTGAAGAGGTTCAATGCCTTCCATTTCAAAGATTGTATTGAGCCTATTACGCACTTCTACCGGAGCCTTGGGGAGATCATCCAATCCCTCACACACAGACCTCACAAACAGACCTGAACCACCTACCATGACTACGTATTCATGTTGTTCAAAGAGCTTGTCCAACAAATCCAATACATCACGCTCAAAATCGCCGGCAGAATATTCCTCAGCGATACTGTGCGAATCTATAAAATGATGGGGAGCCTGTGCCAATTCTTCAGCGGTTGGTTTTGCCGTCCCAATAGACATCTCCCTATAAAATTGGCGGGAATCAGCAGAAATAATTTCCGTACGAAAATGCTTCGCCAGGCTGATGGCCAAGGCTGTTTTGCCTACTGCCGTAGGCCCTACAACAACGATAAGTTTTCTGCTTTTATTTCCCATAGGCTATAGATAGAGACGATTTAGTACTCGTCTTCTCCCCCTCCTGATTGTTCCTCTTCTTCTCCACCCTCTTCTTCATCATCGAACAAGTCAAATTCATCCTCGTCGTCAACACCATATTCTGTCTCATCAACAGTTACCTCTTCATCGTCGTCAATATCTTCTAAACCTGTAGACAATGGGAAATTGGCCGCAGCTGCATTTTTTGGCGCAGTACCTACCGATTTGAATACACTTGGATATTCTTTACCATCCTCTTCTTTTAGAATTTTAATCAGCTCTACATGGAAATCATAAGGACGATCGAAATTATATATATAATAGAATTTCTGATGAGGGTCATCAATAAATTTACTCAATCGTATATCTTCCATCTTCAACACACCGTTGGCAGTTTTACGCTCGGTAGGCAAAAAAGCAATCTCGGTTCCTTTTTTCCACTGGTCATTACTCACATAAAAAGATGAAGACACCTCAACGGGGTATGCTGTAGATTTATGAATTGCTTCATGCAATTCTACAAAAGTGCTTTTCGAAGGCATATCAATCTCGCGATATACATCTTCATAATCTTCAAAGGTTACTCGAAATCTATAAATAGCCATTTCTTGTCCTGTTGTTTAATGGTTTAATAAAGATAAAAATACGATATTTTTCAAATATTATTGTACGGTATTGTTTTTCAAGGTCAAACCCATGTCCTTACCTTTTTGGATGACATATGCCTTAGCTTCTTCTCTGGTATTGGCAATTTCTCCCTCAAGAATAGCCTCACGCATAGCATTTTTAATATTTCCAATCACTTTTCCCGGCGACAGATCGAATAACTCCATGATATCTTGCCCCGATACTGGTGGTTGCCAATTGCGAATCTGGTCACGTTCTTCTACATCTTTCAGTTTCTGTTTGACCAGTTCAAAGTTCTCCCTATATTTCTTTTTCTTAAATTCGTTCTTCGTTGTTACATCGGCGTGACATAGCAACATCAAGTCATCTATATCATCTCCTGCTTCGAACAACAATCGACGAACAGCGGAATCGGTTACGATATCTTGTGCCAATACGATGGGGCGCAAATGCAATTGAACCAGTTTCTGCACAAATTTCATCTTATCATTCAAAGGTAATTTCAATTCAGCAAACAGCTTAGGTACCATACGCGCACCACGGTCTTCATGTCCATGAAAGGTCCAACCTACACGTTTATCAAATCTTTTTGTAGCAGGTTTTGCGATATCATGCATGATAGCTGCCCACCTCAGCCATAGGTCTTCCGACATTTCAGCCACATTATCTAATACTTCTAACGTGTGGTAAAAATTATCTTTATGACCTTTGCCATTGATGATTTCCACACCATGAAGTTCTACCATGGCAGGAAATATATATTTCAACAAGCCCGTATCAAACAAGTATTTGAACCCGACGGATGGTCTTTTGGCAAGGATAATCTTATTCAATTCGTCAGCTACACGTTCTTTCGAAATGATCTTTATCCGCTCTGCATTTTCAGCGATAGCCTGGATAGCCTTTATATCGATCTTGAAATTAAGTTGCGTCGCGAAACGGATGGCACGCATCATGCGCAAAGGATCATCCGAAAACGTAATATGAGGGTCTAAAGGTGTACGGATGATACGATTCTGTATATCTTCAAGTCCTTTAAATGGATCTACCAATTCTCCGAAACGTTCTCCATTCAGGCAATAAGCCATCGCATTGATGGTGAAGTCACGTCGGTTCTGGTCGTCCTCAAGGGTTCCGTCTTCTACAATTGGGTTACGTGAGTCCGAACGATAGGACTCCTTTCTCGCACCCACAAACTCTATATTGATGCCCTCATGTACCAACATAGCGGTACCAAAGCTTTTATACACGGCAACCTTGGCATGCAACACTTCTCCTAATCCGGTGGCGAAATCAATTCCACTCCCCAATACAACAATGTCCACATCATTCTTAAAGGGGCGTCCCATAATTCTATCACGCACATAACCGCCGATAACATAACATTCGACCTGCTCTTGGTCGGCTAAACGTCTGATTATTTGAAAAATAGGATGTTGTAAATTTTCTTGCATGACAAACTTATTAGGCCGAAGCCTATTAAAGAGGCCAAAATTACGGATTTTTCGGCAGAATCAGGGGAACTGTTCTGCTTTTCGTCTTACACTAAACAGTCTGTTAATCACGGTCTCTTGACAAGCGACGGAATGCCAAAGGATTGGCACTTAACTCCGCTTGCTCTCTCCGACGATTTACAATATGCACCGCTGTAAAAATAGCTTCCATAAACGATTCATGAGAAGCAATATTTTTACCTGCAATATCGTAACCAGTACCATGGTCAGGCGAAGTACGAACCACAGGCAAGCCTGCGGTAAAGTTTACCCCTTTTCTTGAAGCGATATGTTTAAACGGAATTAAGCCCTGGTCATGGTACATCGCCAAAACACCGTCAAACTTCGTATAGGTATCAGATGCAAAAAAGCCATCTGCTGGATACGGCCCAAAGCAGAACACGCCTTCCTGTGTAGCTTTTTCGATAGCAGGACGTATTATTTCGTCGTCTTCAGTCCCGATCAGTCCATTATCACCTGCGTGTGGGTTTAATCCCAAAACAGCAATTTTAGGTTTTTGAATCCAAAAATCAGTTCTTAGACTTTGATTCATCATTTTTAATTTCTCGACAATACTTTCCTGCGTAATGTTTGCAGCGATCTCTTTTACAGGAATATGTCCAGTAACCACCCCTATACGCAATTCGTCAGAGATCATAAACATCAAGACATCTTCAGAGGCTGTCTTTGCTTGTAGATATTCCGTATGACCCGGAAATTCAAAGCCATCTTGCTGAATATTGTGTTTATTGATAGGTGCAGTGACCAAAGCATCAATCTTTCCGGCATTCAAATCTTCCACAGCTCTTTCCAACGAAAGAAAGGCATATTTGCCTCCTACTTCGTTCTGCTCGCCCAAGGTGATTTTCACATCTTCTTGCCAGCAATTAATCATATTTGGCCTTTTGGAATTTGCCTGTTCCGGTGAGGAGATCACATTAAAGCTGAAATCCTGTATGCCGATAGCTTTTCTATGGAATGAAGCGACTTTGGTACTGCCATATACAATAGGTGTAAAGTATTCCAACACACGACTGTCTACCAGCGACTTAATAATTACTTCTAAGCCTATGCCGTTTACATCTCCTATGGTAATACCAATTTTTATTTTTTCACTCATATCCTGAAAAGCATTTGATACCCAAAAGTAGCAAAATTTAGATAAAGCAGGAATAGTATTGCAGGATATTTCCGTTATAGCCGAAATGCTGGCAAAATATTATAGGCTTTTATTTTTCAAAATAAAAAGAGGTTTTGTTTATTCAAATATTTTTTGCCACTCAAGCCGTGGCTGGCTTTTCTTTTTGACCGCAAAAAGAAACAAAAACTCGGCGCTGATTTTTGTGAAAATGTTGTTTCTACAAAGGGCTAATTGGTACATTACTTCACAAAAATGAGGCGCCATTGTCCTTTAAGGAGTGGTAGGTGCGATTATAAATAAAGCAATCGTTACCAAAAAGCTTCTTGTTATAGTCCTCACCCTTAATCTCCCTTCAAAGCCGGGACAGGCTCTCTCCAAAGGAGAGGGAGACCAATTAGTTTCCTTGACAGTTAGACAGGTAGCAGACTATACGCTCCCTCTCCTTCGGAGAGGGTTGGGGAGAGGATAACAATGCAGGAAACTTACTCTTGACACCAAAGCGAAAGCTTTCGGGGAGAGGGCGAGCGACATAAAGAAATGTCTAATAAAACCTCCACTTTTATCACTAAAAAAACAATATATCAATACGACTTACATTTTTTATTTAAGTTTGCATAAATCGAGAACATGAGTACAGTACGCGCAAAAAAACATTTAGGACAACACTTTCTTAACGACAAAAACGCAGCACAGAAAATTGTGGATGCGCTAACCCCTTCGTTAGGGTTCAAACAAGTATTGGAGGTGGGGCCTGGAATGGGTGTATTGTCTGATTTTCTTTTACAACAAGAAGCCTACGAAACCTGGCTCATTGATATTGATGACGAGTCGATAGAATTTCTGGCCGATCAATATCCGCAGTTGGGAAACCGCTTGGTACATGGCGATTTTCTCGCATTGGATTTTTCTACCGTTTTTGATGGAAAAATGGCTGTTATCGGGAATTTCCCCTACAACATTTCCTCGCAGATCCTTTTCAAAATCCTGGATGAACGCCAACGGGTAGTGCAAATGGTAGGCATGTTCCAAAAAGAAGTAGCTGAACGCTGTGTGGCCAAACCTGGAAGCAAGGAATACGGCATTTTAAGTGTGTTCTTACAAGCCTATTACGATGTAGAATACCTCTTTACGGTAAAAGCTGGAGCATTCAACCCACCTCCAAAGGTATTATCTGGCGTTATGCGTATGAACCGCAACACAGTAGAGGAGCTTGACTGTGATGAGAAATTATTCTGGCGCGTGGTGAAAGCTGGGTTCAACCAACGTCGCAAAACCCTTCGAAATGCATTATCAGCAGTTGTGCCCAAGGATAAAATGAGCGACAACAAATTATACGAGCTTCGGGCAGAACGCCTAAGCGTTGCTGATTTTGTGGAATTAACGAACGAGATAACTCATGCCTTACATACGTCCACAAACGATAAACAGTGAATTTGCCATTGTCGGTGGTGGCGTAGCAGGGCTTGCTATGTCCATAGCATTCCAACAGATAGACAAGGACTTCGTACTTTTTGAACAAACAAAGGAAATCAAAGGGATAGGTGCCGGTTTTGGTTTAGCTGCAAATGCGATGTATGCTTTAGAGTTACTTGACATAAGAAGTGAAGTAGAAAAGATTGGATTTTATCTGGATAGTTACAATATTCTTGATCAAAAAGGGCACGTGTTGGTCTCTCCCGATACAAGTGCTATTCATAAAAAATACCAACAACAAAATTTTGCCATTCATCGTGCAGATTTACACCTCTTTTTTTTATCAAAAATAAAATCTGAAAAACTACAATTAAATAAGAGGGCTATTCGGTTAGAGCGGCACACAGATCATGTCACTTTATTTTTCGAAGATGGCACACAGCATACCTCCCGATTTTTAATTATTGCCGACGGTATAAAATCCCCGCTTCGACAACAACTTATACCTTCATCACTTCCTCGTTATTCAGGGTATACCTGCTGGCGTGCGACTATCGGGAATGCGGAGACAAAATTAGAAAAGGGAACTGAAACCTGGGGGAAATTAGGTCGGTTTGGGATGACTCCTTTAATCAACAACCGTATTTATTGGTATGCCTGTATAAATTCTATTCCAAATAATCCGATATATAAAGCATATAAAGTCAACGATTTGCTCAGACACTTCCGATCTTATCATAACCCTATCCCCACTATTTTAGCACATACCAAAGATGAGGATTTGATCTGGAATGACATCATGGACATTCAGCCCCTCAAACAATTGGCTTATGACAATATCCTTCTTATTGGTGATGCGGGGCATGCCACCACCCCTAATATGGGACAGGGAGCCTGTCAGGCTTTAGAAGATGTGGCGGTATTACTGGATGAATTGCGGTTAAGAACAAAAGTTAAAGAGGCTTTTTCCTCTTTTGAACAGAGAAGGTTGTCCCGAACAAAATATATTACAAATACTTCTAAATTGATTGGCGAAATCGCACAATGGGATAATAGCCTATTAGTCGCCGTACGCAATACACTAATGCAATTTATGCCTGCACAATTTGCACAAAAGAACTTAAATAAGTTATTATCTGAAGATTTCATGAAAATTTAATGCTCATATGAAGATATTAATTGTTGACGATATACACGAGATTCTATTGCAGAAGCTGCAGAAAGCCGATATTGCATTTGACTATCAACCCGACTTTGTAAAAACAGATGCAGAGAACGTTATCTCCGATTATGAGGGCTTAATTATCCGTTCCAAATTCCAGGTAGATCAAAACTTCATTGATCTGGGTGCAAATCTAAAATTTATTGCCCGAGCTGGTGCCGGCATGGATAACATCGATGAGCAATATGCCCAAAGTAAAGGCATTACCTTAATCCCGGCAAATGAAGGGAATTGTGATGCAGTCGGGGAACACATGATAGGGATGTTACTGAGTTTAATGAACAACCTCAATCGTGGACATAGGGAAATCTGTGCAGGAAAATGGTTTAGGGAGGAAAATCGTGGTTATGAGCTTAAAGGTCGCACTGTAGCTTTGATTGGCTATGGACATAATGGCCAGGCTATGGCAAAAAAACTATCGGGCTTTGATGTCAATGTCATTGCATACGACAAATACAAAACAGGTTTTTCAGATAATTATGTGCGGGAGGTCTCCATGGAAGAGGTTGTCAAACATGCTGACGTACTGAGTTTTCATATTCCCCTGACACGAGAGACTAAGGGGCTTGTAGATGATGAATACCTCTTTCACTTCCGCAAACCGATTTTCCTGCTGATGGGTGCGCGTGGCGGCATTGTCAATATTCCATCTGTACTAAAGTATATGGATCAAGGACGTATTCTGGGTGCTGCTTTTGATGTCTTGCCTGTGGAGAAATTCCCGGTATTAGGCGAACAAAACTGGTACGAAGATCTCATTTCCCGCGACAATGCCCTCCTTAGTCCACATGTTGCCGGTTGGACTTTTGAGAGTTACTACAAGCTTTCTGATGTACTGGCAGATAAGATTATCAATAAATTTGGATAATGACGGCAACAACCACATACTGCAAAACCAATACCGCATCTAGCAGGTAAACAGATTCATAGGAGCTTACTGTCGCACGAAAGAGCTTACCGTAAATCAACAATACGAAGAAGTTCGTCAAGAGCAATCCGATTTTAATCATCAGGACATAAGGTGCAAAAATCACTAAAATGGCATGCAAGCCCAACAAGAGATAACACATTTGTTTTGCCCGAAATTCCCCCAACATATTGGGTAATGTTTTCAATCCATACAGGGCATCTTGCTTCATATCACGAATATCAAAAGGCAGTGTGCAGATCAACAAAAACACTATTTTAATAACCCCTAAGTAATTTGCCACATACCAATCTATACTATCCCCATTTGCCCACATTTCCACGACCGGTAACCCTACCCCACTCAGCGACCATATCACAGCAATATGAAATACTTTTAAACCAGGAATTTGCCGTAGTCCCACCTTTCTCCCTCGAAAACCAAACAGTGGAAAACCATAAGCCAAACTAACCAACCCTACTCCGCCTAAAAAAGCAACTGTAGTCCAATGAACATAAAACAATGAAAATAACAAACCAAAAAACGCAATAGAAGACGTCAGCCAAAACAACCAAATATGTTGAAAAAACCATCGTGTTCGCTCAAAAGGTGACGTTTCGGGATTTTTTGGTTTGGAAATGTACAGGCTTACATTATACAACAATAAGGTTGACGCGAACTCTATGGCTAGAATAGCAACATGCGGACTCCTATCCAAGATCAGATAGGTCAGCAGACACTGTGCAACTGCTGCCAAGGCAATCAACAGGTTACTATAAACCAAAAACCGATAGAGCTGTTGCATGTCTGTTAAAAAACTTTGTCAATCCTTATTAAGAAAACAAATTAAAAGCTTATCCCGATAAAAATTAGCATTTCTTGGATAAAAAATATAAATTAGACTAACAGTCAGCCATTTTTCTGCGATAGATAAATAGTTGGCTGATTTGAATAAAAATATAGACCTATAATAAAATTTAAGTAGCAAGAGATGAGTTTTCAAATCAAAACTTTTGAGGAGTATCAAGACGCCTACAAGAAAAGCGTCGAAAACCCTGAGCAATTCTGGGGAGAGGTTGCAGACCAGTTTTTCTGGAAAAGGAAGTGGAATAACGTTTTGCAATGGAATTTCAAAGAGCCTAATATAAAGTGGTTTGAAGGTGGTAAACTGAATATCACAGAGAACTGTTTGGATCGTCATATCTATCAGAATGGTGACACCCCTGCTATTATCTGGGAGCCCAACGACCCTAATGAAGCTCACCGTATTTTGACCTACAAGCAATTATTGGGTAAAGTAGAGCAGTTTGCCAATGTTCTAAAAAACAACGGTATCCGTAAAGGTGATCGTGTCTGTATCTACTTACCGATGGTACCTGAGCTAGTCATCGCAGTGTTGGCCTGTGCTCGTATCGGCGCTATCCACTCAGTGGTATTTGGCGGTTTCTCGGCACAATCCATTGCCGACCGTATCAACGATGCTGAGTGCAAATTAGTCATCACCGCTGATGGAGGTTTCCGCGGAACAAAGGTATTGGAACTGAAAACCATTGTTGATGATGCTTTAATGCAATGCAAATCTGTAGAGAAGGTCATCGTGTTGACACGTTCACGGACTCCCGTATCCATGATCAAGGGACGTGATGTTTGGTGGGAAGATGAGATCAGAAAGGTGGAAACACAAGGGAATCCAGCTTGTCCTGCAGAGGAAATGGATGCAGAAGACACCCTATTTATTCTATATACCTCAGGCTCTACTGGCAAACCTAAAGGAGTGGTGCATACCACTGCCGGTTACATGGTCTACACAGGCTATACCTTTGCCAACACTTTCCAGTACAAACCTGGTGAAGTTTATTTTTGTACCGCTGACATCGGGTGGATTACCGGACACAGTTATATCGTTTACGGCCCACTTTCACAAGGTGCAACCTCATTAATGTTTGAAGGTATCCCTACCTTCCCCGATGCTGGTCGTTATTGGGATATAGTTGATAAATATAAAGTTAATATCATCTACACAGCACCTACAGCTATTCGTTCATTGATGGCTTTTGGCGATGAATATGTAGACAATAAGGATTTATCTTCTTTACGAGTTTTAGGTTCAGTAGGTGAGCCCATCAACGAAGAAGCTTGGAACTGGTATCATGAAAAAGTAGGTAAAGGACGCTGTCCGATTGCTGATACCTGGTGGCAAACAGAAAATGGTGGACACTTAATGACGCCT
Source organism: Sphingobacterium wenxiniae (assembly GCF_900116225.1). Lineage (GTDB taxonomy): Bacteria > Bacteroidota > Bacteroidia > Sphingobacteriales > Sphingobacteriaceae > Sphingobacterium > Sphingobacterium wenxiniae. The sequence continues at coordinate 62,617 of NZ_FOZZ01000006.1, read as the reverse complement.
ATCGCTGGTGTAACACCGGAAATTCCAGGTTACGCGATGCTACCTTTGCCGGGTGTACAGCCTTGCTTAATGGACGAAAATGGTAAGGAAATCGAAGGCAACGATGTTTCTGGTAACTTATGTATTAAGTTCCCTTGGCCTGGCATGTTGCGCACAACCTGGGGAGACCATGAACGTTGTAGGCAAACTTACTTCGCTACCTACGAAAATATGTATTTCACAGGCGACGGCTGTTACCGTAGTCCAGAGGGCTATTACCGCATCACGGGTCGTGTGGATGACGTATTGAATGTTTCTGGCCACCGGATCGGAACGGCTGAAGTAGAAAACGCCATCAACATGCACTCGGACGTTGTGGAATCTGCTATCGTAGGCTATCCTCACCCTGTAAAAGGACAAGGAATATATGCTTATGTCATAGCGAATCACCATATCGATGAGGAAAGTACACGTCGTGATATCTTGCAAACGGTATCCCGCTTGATTGGCGCAATTGCCAAACCGGATATCATCCAATTTGTTGATGACTTACCGAAAACACGATCAGGTAAAATCATGCGCCGTATTCTACGAAAAGTCGCAGAGGATGATTTATCCAGATTAGGTGACATATCAACGTTACAGGATCCTACTGTAGTCGATGCGATCATTGAAGGTGCAAAAGCATTTAAAAAATAGATGACAGTTTTAATATGGCAGGGATTGCTTAATCCCTGCCATAAATTTTAATATTATTGGGATAACGTCCTAAAAAAACCACATTTTTTCTTAATTTTATAGCGTTTCCAACACTATTAAACATTAAGACTGCATGCTATTTACTGTTTTAACAGGGTTAATAACATCAAGCCTTTTAATTCCATTTGGCAAATTTATTAAAACCAAGTGGAGCATTGTGCTTCCATTTATACCTGTCTTTCTATTTATTTTCTATCTTCTACAGGTATCATCTGTAGCCAGTGGAATTAATTTTGTCCAGCACATCAGCTGGGTTCCGTCTTTAGGTGTCAATTTCGACTTTCGGCTTGATGGGTTGTCCTTGTTGTTTGCGCTATTGATTACAGGAATAGGTTCAGGGATATTTTTTTACGGACGTACGTACCTGAAAGGTCATCCTTACTTTGACCGTTTCTTCGGTTATCTGCTGCTCTTTATGAGTGCGATGTTAGGGGTTGTGCTGGCAAATAATATCATTACACTGTTTATTTTTTGGGAATTGACCAGTATCAGTTCTTTCTTTCTGATTGGCTTCAACAACGACAACAAAGATTCACGAAAGAGCGCCATTACCGCGTTGAGCATCACCGGTATAGGCGGATTTTTCCTTTTAGCCGGATTGCTATTATTAGGCAATATTGCGGAAACATTCATCATCAGCGAATTGATAGATCGTCGAGATATTATCATTAACCACTCTTTGTATCCATTGTTTGTCGGGTTGATTTTTCTCGGGGCATTTACCAAATCAGCACAGTTCCCTTTCCATTTCTGGCTTCCAGGAGCAATGAAAGCACCTACGCCGGTATCTGCGTATCTGCATTCTGCAACGATGGTAAAAGCGGGTATTTACTTACTAGCACGCTTCACCCCCATCTTGGGCAACACGGACTTTTGGAATTACACCTTAATGATTGTCGGAGGCATTACCATGATTTATGCCGCGGTACATTCTCTATTTCGGATTGACTTAAAGGGTATCCTAGCCTATTCGACCATTTCCGCATTGGGTATCCTGACGTTCTTGTTGGGGCTGGGCACAAAAGATGCCATCATTGCGGCCAGTGTATTTATCTTAGTGCATGCGCTCTACAAGGCTACCCTATTTATGGTGACGGGGATTATTGACCATGAAACGCATACACGCGACATCACCCAGCTTGCCGGCTTACGCAAAGTACTCTTTCCCGTTTTTATTGCTGCACTATTAGCGGCTTTATCAAGTGCTGGACTGCCATTAACTTTCGGTTTCATCGGGAAAGACTTGATATACGAAGCCACACTCCACTACGCGAATAATTGGGCATTATGGTTAACGATTCTAGCCGTAGCGACAAATACAGCCTTGGTCGCGGCAGGTTTTATGGCCGGGGTTAAGCCTTTTGTAGGCAAGTTGCCTACACAGTTTGAAAAAATACACCTACCCTATTCATCCATGTGGCTTCCTCCACTAATCCTGGGTGTACTGGGTATCGTATTCGGATGTATGCCGGGCATGATAGGTGATATTTTTAATCACCGCGCTGCCGATAGCATATTCGGAGCAGAGACGGAAATGCATCTCAAAATATGGCACGGATTTAATACGGTGCTGATTTTAAGCTTGTGCACTTTAGCCGCAGGAACGCTACTTTACCTATTTAATAAGCCAAGTGCAGCGAAATTAAACGCTGTAGAAAGACTCAACAATATTTCTCCACAGCATATTATTCTAAAATTAGCTTCTCTCGTCGAGCGCTTTTCTACAGCATATACCAATAATGTACATGATGGCTTCTTGAGATCCTATCATTTTAAAATCATTGTTTTTGCAGAACTCTTGTTGGCTTATAAGCTTTGGTTAAGTGGCCCTATACAGATTGATTTTGAAAAATTAACGCCCATTACTTGGTATGAGATTGCCTTTGTACTGATTTTAATCGGAGCTGTCTACCTTATTGTAACGACTAAATCCCGGTTAACCTCCGTAGTCTCGACAAGTGTCATCGGCTATTGTATCTGTTTGATTTTTGTGTTCTACAGCGCTCCGGATTTGGCGATGACACAATTTACGATTGACACCTTAACAACTGTACTTTTTGTTCTTGTTCTTTATAAACTTCCTGGCTTTATCAACTTTGCAAAGAAGGGTGTACAGATTCGAGATGCGATTGTAGCTCTTGGTTTTGGGGTCATTATTTCACTGATTATGCTAAAGGTACTTTACGAACCAACGACAACGGAAATCAGTGATTTTTATGGGGAGAACTCTTATCTATTAGCCAAGGGAAAAAATGTGGTCAACGTGATTCTGGTAGATTTCCGGGGTATTGACACCATGTTTGAAACCGTGGTACTATCCATTGCAGCATTGGGGGTATATAGTTTGATTAAGTTACGGTTAAAGTCATCGGAGAAGGAATAAATAATTTGGAAATTTGAAAAATAAAGAATTTGAAAACAACTGAGGGTATCTAAAAGGCTCAACATCATCGTCATTGCGAGGCAACGAAGTCCCGCCTGAGGCGGGAATGATGTTAAAAACGCAGATTGCTTCGTCGCTGCGCTTCTCGCAATGACGCGTTTTTAAGTTTCGAGAACCTTTTTAGGCACCCCCACTCATAACTATAAGAAAATGAAAAGTGCGATATTACAAACAGCTTCACGCTATTTACTTCCCATATTATTGTTATTCTCCTTTTTTCTTCTGTTAAGAGGGCATTATTATCCCGGAGGTGGATTTGTCGGGGGGCTGGTAGCTTCCATTGCATTCGTGTTACATAGTTTTGCCCACGGGACGGAAAACACCATGAAAATCCTACGCTACAAGCCCCTATCGCTTATTCCGATAGGACTGGGAATTTCAGCATTGAGTGTGGTGGCACCGATGATTGCGGGATTGCCACCGATGACTGGACTTTGGTTTGAAGAGCCTATCCCAGTTATCGGAATGATTGGCTCGGCTCTTTTCTTTGACATTGGGGTCTATCTGGTCGTAATTGGCGTAGTCTTAACCATTTTATTTACCATTTCTTTAAACGACTAAAATGGAATTACTGTTAGTATTTGTTATCGGGTTATTATACGCAGCAGGTGTTTACCTTATTCTCCGACGGAGTATGGTGAAGTTGCTGTTAGGGATTATGTTATTGGGGAATGGAACAAATATTCTGATTTTCCTGTTGGGTACGATCACCAAAGGAAAACCTCCTGTTATCGACGAAGCCTACAAGGTATTCCAAGAAATATATGCCGATCCTATTCCACAAGCATTGATATTGACCGCCATTGTCATCAGCTTTGGCTTGACATCATTTGCCATCGTACTTTTAAAGCGGGTCTACGCATTGGTAGATTCTGATGATTTGGATGACTTAAATACCCCTGAAGAAGAAGATTTATGATAGACAACCATATTTTAGCACCTGTTTTTGTCCACCTGTTTGCAGCTATCGTCCAGCTCATCTTTTGGCGAAAGACCATCACCCAACGCTTTATCAGCGTGGGAGGCAGCCTTATTGGTTTATTGGTGGCGATGCGACTGTTCAGCAAGGTGCATCAGGAAGGCATATTAACGATGAATGCATCCGATTGGGATGCCCCTTTCGGAATTGTCTTTGTCGCCGATCTACTGAGTGTGACTTTGGTCGTACTGACATCCATAGCCGCTTTTGCTGTGTCCATCTTTTCTTCTGTAGGGCTTAGCCGGCAACGCATGCTGTATGGTTATTTTCCTATTTTCCATTTCTTAATTATGGGCCTGCACGGCGCATTTTTAACAGGAGACATCTTCAATTTATACGTATACTTTGAGGTTATCATTATCTCTTCTTTTGTGCTGATGACCTTGGGAGGACGCAAAGCACAATTGGAGGGTGCCGTAAAATACATGGCGATGAATATCCTTGCCTCTACTTTTTTCCTGACAGGAATTGGCATTCTCTATGGCATTACGGGCACCTTAAATATGGCGGATCTTTCCTTCAAGATTAAGGATGTGCAGAATCAGACTTTAGTTGGAATCACCTCCTGCTTCTTTATCATAGGCTTTGGAATTAAATCGGCGGTATTCCCTCTGTACTATTGGCTTCCTTCTTCCTATCATACTCCTCCATCAGCGGTGGCAGCTACATTTGGCGGCTTACTGACAAAAGTGGGTATCTATGCTATGCTACGCGTGTTCAGCCTGATCTTTATCCCTGACGACTTTATCTGTACGTTATTGATGGTATTGGCGGTTCTCACCATTCTGACCGGCGCATTTGGTGCATTGATAAAAACCAATATCCGCAGATTGTTTTCTTACCTGATTGTCTGTCATATCGGTTTCATGATGGGAGGTATTGCGATGTTTAGTAAAATTGCCTTGATGGGAGCTGTATTTTACCTCATCCACGACATTATGGTGAAGACTAATATGTTCCTGATTGCAGGTGTCATTCGTCAATTACGCGGCACCATGGATATGGAAAAATTGGGTGGATTGTACAAAGAGTATCCTAAGATTTCCTTGTTAATCGCTTTGGTATTATTCTCTTTAGTGGGCATCCCTCCCTTATCTGGATTTTGGCCGAAGATATTTCTCTTTCAGGAAGCTTTCACACAGCATCAGTATTTCTTCGTCGGCGTTCTTATATTCGGAAGTTTCATTACCCTGTTTGTTATTGCCAAAATGTGGTCAAAGGTATTTTGGAAGGATGTTCCTGAAAATGTGGAAATAGAAGACAAGTTCGCTTCCATGGAACTTTACAGAAAGATCATGATGGTGCTGCCTGTTGGTATCTTAGCGGCGGCCACCTTATATATAGGATTGAATGCGGAAAGCATTGTTAAAATATCAGAACAGATAGCAACACAATTGATAGATACAAGACCGTATGTTGAAGCGGTATTGGGCAATTAAACAGGAAGGTTGATATGATAAAGAATTTTTTAATGAACCTGTTACTGTCAGGCATTTGGGTCGCCTTGACAGGTTCTATGTATTACACCAACTTCGTTTTTGGTTTTATGCTGGGTTTTTTCGTCCTCTGGATAATGAACCGCAATGAAACCGATCAGCGTTACTTTTACCGTGTACCCAAAGTCATTAGTTTTATCTTCTACTTCTTGTATCAAATGATAAAGTCTAATATTCAGGTCGCATTCGATGTGGTTACACCTCGTTATTTTTTCAAACCCGGCATTGTACGTTACCCAATGAATGCCAAAACGGATTTTGAGATTAACTTGCTAACAACGATGATTTCGCTAACCCCCGGAACACTTATCTTGGATATTAGCGAAGACAAAAAGACTATATATATCCACGTGATGTATTTAACGGATCCGGAAACGTTCGTGCGGGAAACAAAATTGGGATTGGAACGTAGATTATTGGAGATTTTAAGATGATAACACTAGAGGCATATTTTGATTATTTCATATTACCCATATTAGCCATTTCGGTCATATTGGTTTTTATCCGGTTGTTTAGGGGACCAGCTGTTGTAGACCGGGTTGTGGCACTCGATTTGATTATCACAATAGGTATTGGTATTATCACTGTTTATAGTATTCGTACTAACCAAAAGGTATTTCTGGATGTCGCTATTATCTTGGCGCTGATTGCTTTCTTAGGCACAGTGGCTTTTGCTTATTATATAGAAAAACAGAAAGATGATTGATATTATTTTAGCATTATTCAGCACTGTAGGTGCACTGTCTATCCTTTTCGCCTCCATAGGCATCCTCCGGATGCCCGACTTTTACTTGCGGCTTTCTGTCACGGTCAAAGCTTCCACATTGGGTGTAGGGTTATTGTTAATATGCGCGGCAATCATGTTCCCGGACGTATCGGTAACGACGAAGGTTATTGCTATTATATTCTTCTTGATTATCACCGCTCCAATTGGTGCACACATGATTGGTCGTGCGGCTTATTTTATCGGAACGCCACTATGGAAAGGTACTGTCATCGATGAACTTGCCGGAATGTACGATGAGGAGACACATACATTGGAAAGCGAACCGAATGAGACAGCGGAGAATAAAGGGGAGAGTTCAGATAGGGGAAATATTGCCACGACAGAGGAAGAAACGGAGTAGATAAAAAACGGTCATGCTTCGACAAACTCAGCATGACCGTTTTTTAAAACACAATACAAACTGGGGTAGGCACCTGGATTTCCTTTTCTATATCCCTTAACTCTCCTGTTTTCGCATCGCGTTCAAACACCACAATATTATGACTTCCCTGATTAGCGACCAATATATATTTTCCATCCGGCGAAAAGTTGAAGTTACGCGGACCTTCTCCTTTTGTTGAATACACCACTTTTTTCTGCAAAGCCCCTCCTTTCAAGACTTCAAACACCGTAATACTATTCGCGTCCCCCCTATTTGTAGCATAAACAAATTTTCCATCAGCAGACAGTTTAATCTCCGCGGCACCATTTTCTCCTGCAAACCCATCTTCATTCATCGATAGGCTTTGCTGCAGCTCCCATTTTCCACCCTTATTTTGATAATGGGCAACTTCACCGGTCAATTCCATCAGCACATAAAGATTTTTCTCTTTTTTATCTATCGCCAAGTGTCGTGGGCCTCCACCAGCTGGTGCTTTTAACACAACCTCTTCAATCAGTTGATAATCATCCTTATCTTTCTGTATCTTATAAATGCTTATCTCATCTGTACCCAAATTTTGTACATATACCTGTTTTTCATCAGGACTGAAAAATGCAGAATGTACATGGGAAGCATTTTGTCTATCCTTATTTGGGCCAACTCCCTCCTGCTTAATCTGCTGAATAACTTCCCCTATTGCACCATTCGGTTCTAAACGATAAACAGTCAATGAACCTCCACCATAATTTGCGACTACAGCAAGTGGGTATTTACGACTAACTGCCACATGGCAGGGGTAAGTCCCATGCGTAGGAACAGTATTCACAAAAGAAAGAATCTCTCCATCAAAGGTAAAGGCTGATAAAGCAGCTGTATTATCTCCGGTCTCATTGACGGCATATAACATTTTATCTCCTTTAGCAAGGGCCAAAAAAGAAGGGTGTTCAGCATTTGTCGTACTGTAGAGTTCGGCTTCTCCTGTTTTGGTGTCAAAAGTATATTGATAAATACCCTGGCTACCTTCATTGGTATACGTACCGATAAACATAGGTCGCTGTTGTGCTGAAAGCACCCCGACCGACAGACTGAGTAATACGGCGAAAATAGATTTCATATCATTTTATTTTTCTTGTGGGGATACAAGATAAGTATTTTTTCGAAAATTCCCCTCCGCTCACTACTCGCAAACAACACTCCCTTACTATCCGTAGTGTTGAGCGAAGCGCACTACGGATGGAATAAATAACAGGTAGTCTGAGACTACCATCATAGTAAAGTCCTTAGACGCCCTTCGGAAGTCTAAGGACAGTAAGGGGTTCGTTCCTCACAATGACGACAACGAGAGTCATTAACTTAACTTTGTCTATAATAACATCAGTCTTTCATGCCTAAAGCTAAACCACGAAGTGGTGAAATTATTTAAGACTCTGATAAATTACAACAGAAACCCTGAAAGAGTGACATTAATTTGTTAAACCGAATGCCTGTTAAATATGGTTAATAAAAAATATAATTTCAGGAATTTTGATAGCTTAGCGCGCAAGATTTAGTAACTTTGAAAAGTATGTTTCTTGCTTCAAAACGAGCAAGAAGATTAAAAGAGAGAAACACATTTATGATGAAGAAATACATCAGTTTATTCATACTGTTTATCAGCGTCTTAACGACACAAAATATTTTGGCGCAAAACAAATTGATTGATAGGGTTGCAGCTACTGTGGGCTCAAGCATTATTTTGCAGTCCGATCTGGAAATGGAATATGCACAAAGCCTAGCGCAGGGTATGAAACCCGACGAGAATATGAAATGTGTCATTCTTCAGCAATTGCTCACACAAAAATTGCTCTCGCAGCAGGCGGTTATCGACTCCGTGGAAGTATCGGAAGCAGAAGTGGACGACGAACTCAACGGACGTATGCAGATGATGGTACGCCAGGCCGGAGGGAAGGAGCGTTTGGAAGAATTCTTGAACCGTTCTTTACTGCAATATAAAGAAGAAATGCGTAGCAACGTACATGAACAGCTTAAGGCTCGGAAAATGCGTGGCAATATCGTATCAGCAATCGATGTAACACCACAGGAGGTAAAGCGTTATTTCGATGCACTTAACCAAGATAGCTTGCCTTACTTTAACACGGAAGTGGAAATCGGTGAAATCGTGATTAACCCTGTTCTGACGAAGGAAGAAAAGGATATTTATCGCAAGAGAGTAGAGGGTTACAGACAGCAGGTCTTAAACGGTTCAGACTTTGCAACAATTGCTCGCTTATATTCAGAAGATGGCGCGGCTCCATTTGGAGGTGAATCAGGCTTCCAAACCAGAGATTATTGGGCAAAGGAATTTTCGGCTATGGCTTTTAAACTAAAAGAAGGTGAAGTATCCCCTGTGTTCGAGACCCAATTTGGTTTTCATATTTTACAGGTACTCCAACGCCGCGGCGAAGAAGTTAATGTGCGCTATATCGTTGTTATCCCGAAACCTACGGATGCCAGCTTGAATCGTACCAAAGCAAAGATTGACAGTATTTACGACAAAGTCACGCAGGGAAAAATGACCTTCAACACGGCGGCCTCTATTTATTCGGATAGTGACGAATCCAAATATACCGGAGGTATGTTGACCAATCAAGAAGATCGTTCCAGCTTAATTCCGGTAGACCAATTGGATAGGGAAACCTTTACAGCTATCGATCCGTTGGAAGTTGGACAATACTCTAAATCATTCGTTTCCAAGGATAGAATGGGAAGACCTGTTTATAAATTTGTATTCTTAAAGTCCCGCATCGCTCCACATAAAGCAAATCTAGATCAGGATTTTGCTAAAATACAGGAAGCTGCCCGACAGGACAAGGTGAACCGTAAATTGAGTGAATGGTTCCAAGACCGTAAGGAAAATACATTCATCGATATCAATCCAGATTTTCTCAAATGCGATGAGCTAAAACCTTGGATTAGTGTTGAGCAATTGGCGCAAACGAAATAAAAGCATTAGACTTCCGAAGTTTTAAAAACTTCAGAAGTCTCCTATCATCATTAAAAAAGGCAATCGAATCGATTGCCTTTTTTTAATATTATTAACGCTCAAACATCATTTCGATCATCACGCGCCATTGATAATCTTCATTGAGCTGCCATATTCTTACATAATTGAACTTAACCACTTTCTCTTTTGTGCGTACGGTAGCTGTACCGGAAGTGTAAGCATATTCTCCGCTATAAGCCCTCCCAACGTTAGCTGGTTCAGTAGTAATTTCAATACCTTTCTTTTTCATGAAGGCCATCACTGTCTTTTTCCCTTCCATTTCCTCTTCCCAAGGATAATAGTAGCGAACATCTTCTGCAAGAAACTCTTTAAAAGCTGCATCATTGTTTGCCTTCAGGATAGTTGAAAAGAGCTCATCACTTTGTAGCACCACTTCTTCCCTTTGCTGCAAACGTACTTTCGAACGGTGTTTCAGATACCAAGAGTCATCAGGTTCGTGATAAACCAAATCTGACTTTTTCCCTTTACCATAATTCTCTACTTCCGCCCGCAGATGCACTTTCCAATTCCCTTTCTTATCCCTACGCCAAACAGTTAGGTATTGTCCATAACGCTTAATAGAACCTACCTTTTGAAACTGTACAGAGCCGGAAGTTACGCCCCAATCCAGACTTTTAGACACCAAAGCAAAATTTGGCTCCCACGACATCACATCGGGAATATTCGGACGGTTGTTCAGGTAATTCAAGGCGTTGACAGGAGATGGAACGTACAATGTCGATTCCTTATCCACGATAGAGGTTAGCGCCTGATGCGGCCCACTATTTTTAGAAATACTTCCCGCGGCCCTATCCGCTGATATCACGCTTCCTACCTTATCAGGGAGTTGTGCCTTCACGGTCAGCGTAGAGGCACATAAAGCCACCGCAACTACCGTATAGATTTTTTTAAACTTCATTCAGATTACTTTGCCTCTTACTAATCAAATCTTATTCCAAAGTGTGCCGTCCTTGCTATCTTTCAGTTGTACCCCAATAGCAGCAAGCTCTTCACGGATACGATCAGAGGTCGTAAAGTCTTTATTTTTCTTAGCTTCGTTGCGTATTTTGATGATAATCTGCATTAGATCGTCCATATTATCACCATCCGCTCCAGCTGTATCGTCGCGAAGGCCAAGAATATCCTGTACAAAAACCTGTAGATATTTGCGTATACCTTCTAAAGTAGCAGCATCCATCGTGGCTTTGCCATCGTAAGTTGCGTTAATAAAACGCACAACTTCGAATAATTCGGCAATCAGCACAGGGCTATTGAAATCATCGTTCATTGCAGCATACGAACGCTCACGGACAGCCTGCAAATCAAAGTCCGATGTTTTAGAAGAAGGCTGTATTTTGTCCAAAAGCGCAATGGCAGCCATCAGCCTTTTGTAACCTTTATCCGCAGCTTCCAACGCTTCATTGGAAAAGTCCAATGTACTGCGGTAGTGGGCCTGCATCATGAAGAAACGTACGGCCATTGGAGAGTAACCACGTTTTAACAAAGGATGGTTTCCCGTGAAAAGCTCGTGCGGTAAAAACCCATTGCCGGCAGATTTAGACATACGCGCACCGTTGACTGTCAACATATTCGTATGCATCCAATACTTAGCGGGTTGCACATGATGGCAAGCTTGCGACTGGGCAATCTCGTTGGTATGGTGCGTTGCCGCCAAATCCATTCCCCCGCCATGAATATCAAATTCTGCCCCTAAATATTTGCTGCTCATTGCGGAACACTCGATATGCCAACCTGGAAAACCAACACTCCAAGGAGCCGGCCAACGCATAATATGTTCAGGTTTTGCTTTTATCCATAAAGCAAAATCTAAACGTCCACGTTTCTCGTCCTGTCCACCCAATTCGCGAGTGTTATTGAGCATATCTTCCAGTTTGCGGTTGGTCAGCATCGTATAATCGTGCTCTTTGACATATTTCTCTACATCAAAGTAGACTGTTCCGTTCACTTCATAAGCATAACCGTTATCAATGATCTGCTTCACCATCTCAATCTGCTCGGAGATATGTCCCGTTGCCGTCGGCTCAATGCTCGGTGGCAAAGTATTGAACAACCGAAGCACATCGTGAAAACCGATAGTATATCTTTGCACAATTTCCATGGGTTCTACCTGTTCCAGACGGGCTTTCTTTGCAAACTTATCATCCCCCTCATCGCGGTCCCCTTCCAAATGCCCGGCATCCGTGATATTACGCACATAGCGCACTTTATAGCCTAAATGCAACAAATAGCGGAAAATCAAGTCGAAAGAAACAAAAGTACGACAGTTTCCTAAATGCACATCGCTATAGACCGTAGGGCCGCATACGTACATGCCCACAAAAGGTGGATTCAAAGGGTCAAACTTTTCTTTTGTCCTTGTTAAAGTATTGTAAAGAACCAGGTTACTGCTCATAAAATCTTGAATAGCCGATTATTATTTTTGTCTAAAAAATATTTGGATAGGTACCCCCTTGAAGTCGAAATTATCGCGTAATTTGTTCTCTATAAATCGCTTGTAAGGGTCTTTGATATATTGCGGAAGGTTACAGAAGAATGCAAACATCGGGGATCTCCCCTGAATCTGGGTAACATATTTAATCTTGATATACTTTCCTTTAGTCGATGGTGGCGGATAGTTTTCGATAATATCGAGCATCACCTCATTTAACTTCGATGTCGGGATTTTTTTCGTTTTATTCTCATAAACTTCCATCGCAGTTTCTACCACCTTAAAAATACGCTGTTTTTCCGTAACGGAAGTAAAAATAAGCGGCACATCCGTGAAAGGAGCTATCTTTTCCTTGATACGGGTTTCGAACTCCTTCATCGTCTTATTGTCTTTTTCTATAGTATCCCATTTATTGACAACCACGACAATACCTTTTTTATTTTTCTCCGCCAAGTGAAAGATGTTGATATCCTGTGACTCAATACCATCTTTGGCATCCAACATCAAGATGATGACATCAGAATCTTCCAGCGCCTTGATTGTACGCATGACAGAATAAAATTCAATATCTTCATTTACACGGTTTTTGCGACGAAGTCCTGCCGTATCGACCAATAGGAATTCATGCCCAAATTGATTATAATGAATGCGAATAGAATCACGTGTTGTTCCGGCAATATCAGTCACAATATTTCTATCTACCCCAAGCAGCGCATTGGTCAAAGAAGACTTGCCGACATTCGGCCGTCCAACAATGGTAATCCTTGGCAAGCTGTCCTCCTCTTCCTCTTCCTGTGCCGGGAAATGAGATACCACAGCATCCAATAACTCACCTGTACCAGATCCTGTAGCTGAAGATACATTATAGATTTCTCCAAGACCAAAAGCATAGAATTCCGCCGAATCATGGTGCAACTTAGCATGGTCAACTTTATTCGCCACAACATATACCGGTTTGGACGTACGGCGCAACATATCAGCGATTTCATCGTCCAAATCTGTAATACCGGTAGTTACATCCACCATAAAAATAATAACCGATGCCTCATCAATAGCAATATGTACCTGATCTCGGATAGCCTCCTCGAAGACATCATCCGATCCATGCACAAAACCACCGGTATCGATTACTGTAAATTTCTTTCCTATCCACTCGGCCGTTTCGTAGTGACGGTCGCGGGTTACACCGCTAAAGTCATCGACAATGGCCTTTCTACTCTCTGTCAATCGATTAAATAAGGTTGATTTGCCTACATTCGGCCGACCAACAATTGCAACAATATTTGCCATATATATTTGATATATCTGTTACCTCACGGCAACTTTAAAATTATGCTTTTTTTACTAAGGTTACAAAGTTACAATAAATTAAAGGATTATGCAGGTCTATCAACAAAAATGGCTTTGCGATGTTGCAAAGCCATTTTAGAATTTTTCGGAAAATCATTTCCCCGAAAAGATACGTTTATTCTTTAATTTGTTGGATTTTGGGTTAACGTACCCGGATATGAGTTAATAGCATCTTGTGGAATATAATATATCACACGATAATCCGTAGCCGGAATCGTTTCGAATTGTGCGTGCGGACCCGGATATTGACGGGTTAAAGCTTTGCCGTTACGGAATACGTCATAACTACGCTCAGCTTGATAAGCCAATTCTAATTGACGTTCTTTATCAATTCGGCTTCCCGCATTAGATGCATCCAAAGAAGCGTATGCACCATTTACGATAGAACGCGTTCTGATTTCGTTCAAATCTTTCAAAGCAGACGGATAATCGCCTAATTTAGCATAAGCTTCAGCACGATTCAAATAGACTTCTCCCAAACGACTAATAATTGGTGAATGCAGATGAGAATCTTCTCCTTCACGTGAACATTTTGTAATATAAAATTGTGGATATACACGATTCAAGGAGATGAAATTATCAACCACCCCAGTATAGGTCTTGCCATCTTTGTATTGAATACTATAGATTTCCTGCGCAACATCTACTGGTGTCAATGTATAAGTATCATCACCATCCTTAGCGGTGATTGTACTGCCACTACGTGTGATATTAGCCTGAACATAGTTCACAATATTTGTCCCATCTTCTTTGATAAAACGGAATACTTCTGTGTATGCTCCCGCATCATTTTTAGAATAAGTCGGTTCGATAAAAGCGGCACGCGCATCTACTATTTTATAGTTATCTGGACGCCAGTCATTACGACCTGTTTCATTCAACAAATCAATGTATTTCGCACTTGCATACATCTCTCCCCAGCCCATGCCTCCAATGTTTGCATACATACCTCCCACACCGTAATAATGATCATAGCCAGAAAACTCTGCTGCAACACGTTTCACTGCAAAGATGGTTTCCGGATTGTTTTCTGGCGTTAAGGTATTATACTTCATAAATTGTTCACGAGGTAGCAAAGCATACTCTCCAGAGTTAATCACTTTATTTGCATAATCTACAGATAGTTGCGCATACTCCCGGTTAGGAGATTCATACGTACCGCTCATATATAGATATACACGGGATAACATTGCCTGCGCAGCCCCTTTCGACGCACGAATATGACTTGTTCCAGCCAACAATTCCTCCGCCTTTTTCAAATCTGCAACAACCTGTTCATAGGTCTCTTTTACCGTGGCTCGATCAGGTAACGTCATATTGATGACATCTTCCGGTGTACCGTTTACGATAGGCACCCCTAAATTTGTCTCCGGAGTTTGATAATATGGGCGTCCATACGCACGAACCAGATAGAAGTACATCATTCCTCGGATATAATAACACTCACCCAATTGACTGTCTATTTCGGCGTTTTGTCCTTCTTCCACCATCTTGATGATGTTAGAAGCTTGGGCAATAGCTTTATATCCAGAATCCCAAAACTGAGCCAAACGGTAATTATTTGGAGAACGTGAGAAAGAGATAAATTCATAAAAAGCATCCGTAGACGAGCCACGAATCATCATGTTGTCACCTGCATATTCACCCGCACGGTGCATAGGGTCGGACCATGCCTTCAATTGCGCATAAGTCCCGTTAAGCAAGGCATCTAAGGAGCTTGCTGGATCATTTGTTATACTTCCAGAATCCATTGATCCATAGGGTAAACGATCCAAATCACAAGAAGCAAGAGTAGCCGAAGCCAGTAATGCTATTAATATTTTCTTTTTCATGTAGTTTTCTTCGTTTTAAAATGAAACATTCAAGCCAAACATATATTTACGCGTAGCCGGATATACTCCTGGCCCTGTAGATAATAGAACCGCCCCATCATTAGCCGGAATCTCTGGATCTACCCCTGAATAGTTGGTGATTACACATAGATTTTCACCGGTAAAAAATACACGTAGATTTTTCACGCCATATTGGTTTAGTTTCAGATTGTATCCCAGACTCAAAGAACGCAATCTCAAGAAGTCATTTTTCTCTATATAACGAGAAGAAGCTAAGTTCCCTTGATCTTTGTTGTTGTATTTGGCGATAGGATGTGTAGCATTGTCACCCGGTTTTTCCCAACGGCTCCATCCTGGCATCAGCTTCATTTGGTTTCTATCGGTATATGTACCGTCTGAATCATACTCTTGACGAGAGTAGTTGTACAATTTTCCTCCTAGAGAATAACTAAAAGTAGCACCTAAATCAAATTGCTTATACTGTAATGCAGTTGCAAAACCACCAAATAGTTTAGGTGCAGCACGACCTAATTTTTCGAATGTAGCATCCGCATATTTAGAGGTTGTCTCGCGGGAGGTTTCATTACCATCGGCATCTCTCGCTACTTTATACCACATTGGCGCTCCATTATCAGGGTTTACGCCTGCCCATTCTTTCACGTAATATGTATCGACAGGTCTACCCGGTTCTAAAACATATTGTGCAGACCCCGCTATATTCATCCCCGTACCGATATACACAGGTTTTACCGAATAAGAACCATCTGCATTCCGTGTTGGGAACAAATTGGTTAATTTATTCACATTATGCCCTAAGTTCACATCTAAGCTCCACAACCAATCATTAGTACGAATGATATCACCTCCAATAGAGACCTCAATTCCTTTGTTATTCATTTCACCAATGTTCTGCCAGATTCTTGTCACTCCTGACAGACCACTGATTGGCACATGATATAGGACGTTATCAGTATCTTTGCTATAGAAATCTACTGTAGTGCGGATGCGGTTATTCAAGAATGCAGCATCTACCCCGATACCTGTAGTCATCGTTTTTTCCCAAGTCAAATTTCTGTTACCAATTTGACTAATTAATGCTCCGGGATCACCGTCATAACTAGCCGCCGCTGAAATGGCATATAAGTCATATTGTGGATATAGCGAACTTGGTCTGTTACCAGAAGAACCATAAGACGCACGAAGTTTCAAGGCATCTACATAGTCAGCCTTGAACCAGCTTTCGTTATGGATATTCCAACCTCCACTGATAGAGAAGAAATTACCATACTTCGCATTATCGCCAAAGTTTGAAGCACCATCTCTACGCAAGGAAGCTTCTACCATATAGCGGTTATCATAAGTATAGTTTACTTTAGATAGAAGGGACTGTACAGCCCATTCACTAATACCTCCCTTTGTACGCTCAGGCTTGGCAACCACGTCTAATATCTCAAAACCTGGTACAAAGCCTGTACCGTAGACATCAAGATTTTTAGACTGATAATCATTAAACTCATATCCTCCTACAGCATATAAAGCATGCGCACCCCAAGTTTTATTCACCGTCAACATTTGGTTGGTATAACGTCTGGCAACTTCAGAGCGATAGTCTGAAATACGTCCTTGAACACTTAAACCACCATTCGAACGTGGATCAGTATACCCACTACTCCCGTAGTTAATATAACGGTAGTTATTCACGGAATTGAATGTTAGCCAATCTGTCAATTGTACCACAAAATCCAAGTTACCCATCAATTCATAGTTAGTTGCGGCAGATTTATTCCACTGCAAATCATACAAGTAATTTGTACTGGCACTATTTACCCAAGAACTGGAACGGTGCCCTACTAAATTACCATCAGGATCAAACGGGCTATCCCAAGGAAGGTTCGAATACATCGCTGTCACCGAATACTCACGATCTTCAATACCTCGACGTGCACCTACGATAGATGGCTTAATTGTTAACCATTCAAAGGGTTTATATTCTTGATTCAATCGTACATTGTAACGTCTGTAATCATAACCTTTGACTGCTCCCTTCTCATCGTACATACCTACAGACAAGAAAGAACGTAATTTTTCCGTACCGCTGGAAATGGACACATTGTGGTTCTGGACAAATCCACTTTGTGTAGCCAGATCCCACCAGTCGAAGTTGCTATTCCGCAACTCTGGTTTCCAACGCGGAAAAGAAATTTCATTGGCATTGGCAAAGGCTGCATAATAATCATACAGCTCTTCTCCGTTCATCACCTTCAGGTTACCGTTTGTCAACTGATTGAAACCCATCCGTGTAGACACGTTGATATTGGTAACACCAGCTTTGGCTCTTTTGGTCGTTACAACGACTACTCCATTTGCACCTTGTGAACCGTAGATAGCGGTTGAAGCCGCATCTTTTAATACAGTCATCGTCTCGATATCATCCGGATTCAGATCACCTGCTCCCGATCCAACGATAACACCATCAATAACCCACAATGGACTTGTTGTACCATTCAGGGTCGCTTGCCCACGGATAACAACCGCACCGCCAGAACCTGGACGTCCTGAACCTGGAGAAACAAAAGCTCCGGCAACTTTACCGTTTAGCATGTTCTCCACAGATGGGTTGGTAATATCACGCAACTCATCGCCTTTTACTACCTGCATCGCACCAGTTAAGCTCTCCTTACGTTGCACACCATAACCTACGACCACAACCTCTTCCAAAGATTGGTCACTTTCCTGTAGAATAACCGAAAGAACGTTACCCGTAACAGCCTGTTCTATACGGTTGTAGCCTACAGCAGTAAAGACTAAGGTTTGTCCGCGATTAGCAGAAATAGTAAAGTTTCCCTGATCGTCGGTAGAAGTCGATACAAATGGATTTTCTTTTACACTTACTGTAACACCTGCTACAGCACCTGTCGATGAGGTAACACGGCCTGTTACTGTTTGCTGGTAAAATACATGTTCGTAAGCGATCGATCCGCTACCGAATGCCAACTCTGTATGAGCGATAACACCCAGCATCAAGACAGATGCCAATCGAACGTTTTTACCAATAAAGAAAGGTTTTGTAAATCTCTTTATCATAAAACAATTTTTAAGGTTTTCAAAAAAATTTAGTTAGCTATGATTATTTAGCTTTTGCAAGCTAAGGAAATGTTATGCAAATGAGAATTTTACATTAAACGAAAACGATTGCGTAAAATAACGCAATCGTTTGTACCAATAAAAAGATGTAACGCTTCTGTTTTCTACCTTATTGTTTCTCCAAGAAAAGAAGAAGCAAACAAAAAAAGAGCAATCGAATAACGATTGCCCTTTTTTCAAGATAAAAAGCAACAAATGCTTAGTAATTTGGATTTTGATCCAACGTACCTTTACCGCGATCAATGACATTTTGCGGAATTGGCCACAAATTATCTCTCCCATCAACAAAAGTCCTGTTTTCCACAAAAAATCTGTCTGTCAAAGAAGTAAATGTTACCTCTCCAGTAGCAGAATTAACTGTACCTTTTGACAAAGAGCCATATACTGGACCACTCATCACCTCTTTTGCTATTCCCCAACGGATGATATCAAATCTTCTACGCCCTTCTCCTGCCAATTCTACACGCAGTTCACGACGAACTAATTCCCTTAGTTTTGCCTGTCCGCTATAAACAGCTTTATTGACTTTACCCATACCCGCTCTTTCTCTCACCAGATCAATATTGTCATAAACACTATTATCAATTTGGTTCAATTCAATCTTTGCTTCAGCATTCAAAAGCAAAATCTCTGCATAGCGCTGAACAATAATATTTGTTCCTACATTCCATACATTGGCATAGGATGAAGGTTCCTGGATATATTTACGATAGTTATAACCTGTACTTGACGCATTGTCTGGTCCCGAAGGGTAATCAATAGAGTTGGGATTCAGGGGATCAAAATATTTGCCTGTATACAAAGCTCCTGGATAAATGACTGTTGCTTCAAAACGCGGATCCCTATTTTCGAATGGTTTCGCGGGGTTATATGCAGACGAAGCTGTTATTTCCTCTCCGTCTTTGGTTTCATATGCATCCACTAAACTTTGCGTAGGTACAATAGAACTCCAGCCTCCTAAGGAGTTAGGCAACATGATCCGATTACAATATAATCATGGTAGTATTAAAAGAAAAGCCCTAAGTTAACTTAGAGCTTTTAGTAGCGGGGACCAGACTCGAACTGATGACCTTCGGGTTATGAGCCCGACGAGCTACCAACTGCTCCACCCCGCAATGTTTCTTTTTGTGATAAGTCTACACTGCTTAGACTTTTTAGTAGCGGGGACCAGACTCGAACTGATGACCTTCGGGTTATGAGCCCGACGAGCTACCAACTGCTCCACCCCGCAATGTTTTGGTGGCACAAAGGTAGGACTTTTTAAGTTATAAACAAAATATAAAATCAAAAATTGTAAAAAAGCACCATTTCCAGTCTATACATAGACTTGGCGTCTCAATACATGGACGTCAGGTCTCTTGACAATACCATAAAGTATAATGACAATAAGACGATGTAAGTCATCAACATAACCAAGTCCCGTTACTTTACCGTAGTGTAACGAGACTTGGTTATATAGTCAGCTGACATGGATACAGTGTCTCGTGACATGGATATGTTGTCCGTAGGCAACATACCCCTGTAAGCATACATCATGCTTATGTATACCTACATGATGGTTCATGCACATGACATCATCACTATGTGTGTGCTGCGAATGAGCATGTTTTTCTATTTTGTCATTTAACATCGTCTTTTTCCATCGCTCTTTCCAGACTTTTTAAACAGGTTCTCCCCTCGATACATAACGATACCGGACCGTTTCATCAGGCTGGGTGATCCCTATTCAACATCTCGTTTATATGTGGTCTCGTCGACATTAAGCAAAGCTATGTCCCGATTCTTGGTCAGTAAGTTATGGGAATGTATTATCCGCTATTGAGTCATCAGCACCCTGATTTCATACAATAGCGTACTGACATAGCTTTATAATAGCTTAAATATAATTGGTTCAAACCTCAGAAATTGACCTTAAAAGCGAAAAAGACCTATAAGGTTTTGGAAACCTTATAGGTCTATATTGAAAGAACTAGACATGGAATTATTTGGCCTTTTTGATGAATCAATTTAGACACCAGGCCCCAATTTTCCCAATCCATATGCATTAAATTTGGCTCTGAGATAGACACATCACCATGTATTGGATTCTTTTTGACAGACTCTAATAGCAAGTGTGAACTTTGTTATCTTCTTAATGATTCACATATTTTTCGTTTCTTTGTACTGGTAAAAAATAAATATATGACGCATAAAGCAGGATTTGTAAGTATTATCGGAAAACCCAATGCCGGGAAATCCACGTTAATGAACTCCTTAGTTGGTGAGAAGATGTCTATTATCACTCCCAAAGCGCAGACTACGCGTCACCGCATCATTGGTATCGTCAATGAGGAAGATTATCAAATCGTTTTTTCCGACACTCCTGGCGTCATCAAGCCCAATTACTCGCTACAGGAATCCATGATGAACTTTGTTCAAGGCTCACTTATTGATGCCGATGTGATTCTTTTCGTTACCGATATTCATGAAAAGTATGACGAAAACGATGTCATCGAAAGATTGCGCAAGACTTCCTCTCCTGTTGCCGTATTGATCAACAAAATTGATAAATCTTCGGAAGAAGAGGTAAAGGCAAAAATTGAGTTCTGGAAAGAAAAGATCAACCCCGATACTATTTTCGCTATCTCCGCACTGCATGAGTATGGAGTAGCCAATATTATGGACTACATCAAAGAAAAGATGCCTGTACATCCGCCTTATTATGAAAAAGATGAGTTGACGGACAAAAATATGCGCTTCTTTGTGTCGGAGATGATCCGAGAAAAGATTTTCAAACTTTACGACAAAGAAATTCCCTACAGTACAGAAGTTGCCGTTACATCCTATAAAGAGGAAGCTAATATTACCCGTATAGCGGCCGAAATATATGTAGAGCGGGATTCACAGAAAAATATCATCGTTGGAAAGGCTGGGTCTATGATTAAAAAAGTAGGAACATACGCTCGTCAGGACATTGAAGAGTTTATTGGAGGAAAGGTTTTCTTAGAACTCTTCGTAAAAGTTATCCCAGACTGGAGAGCCAAAAAGAATATGCTCAAAAGATTTGGGTATGAGGACTAAGACCTTAAGCTATAGGCTATAAGCCATTTGCTTAAAGCTTACTGCTTATCGCTAAAATATTCACGAAGTGCTTTAACCTGTTTAAGGTTAAGCACTTTTTTTAGCTCCTCATCTGAAGCTTCCTTAACTTTCTTTGCAGACTTAAATGTCTTCAACAATTTTTCGACAGAAGTCTTCCCTACCCCTGGGATATTCTCCAATTCGGAAACAAAAGTCTTTCGACTACGTTGATTGCGGTGAAAGGTAATCCCGAAACGGTGGGCTTCGTCTCGAAGATGTTGTATGATCTTCAACGTCTCTGATTTTTTGTCCAGATAAAGCGGATACTGATCCCCAGGATAGTACAGCTCTTCCAAACGTTTTGCTATACCAATAACAGTCACTTTCTTTTCAATACCCAATAGTTTGAGACTTTTCAACGCCGCGCCAAGCTGTCCCTTTCCACCATCAATAATAATCAACTGGGGTAGCTCTTGGTCTTCATCCAACAGACGACGATAACGCCGGAATACAGCTTCCTCCATTGTTGCAAAATCATTGGGTCCCACAACCGTTTTCACATTAAAATGCCTATAATCCTTTTTAGAGGGTTTTGCATCTTTGAACACAACGATGGCCGACACAGGGTAATTCCCTTGTATATTGGAATTATCAAAACATTCGATATGACGAGGAAGCACATTCATTCGTAAATCCTTTTGCATCTGTTGGAGAATGCGTTCGGTTTTGATTTCCGGATTCAACTTTTCGTATTGTAGCATACGTTCCTTCTTGAAATAAGCGACATTTTTAAGCGATAAATCGAGTAGATTTTTTTTCTCTCCTGCTCTTGGAATAGTAAATTTTAGGCTACTATCCGTTTCAATATCCATTTCAAAAGGGATAATAATCTCCCGAGAGGTACTTTTAAATCGGTTACGGATTTCAGGGATTGCCAAAGACAGCAATTCCTGTTCGGTTTCATCCAATCGTTTTTTCATCTCCACAGTCTGAGTCTGTATGACGACTCCATGTACCACTTTCAAATAATTGACAAACGCATAGCTTTCATCTGATGCTATACTGAATACATCGACATTGGTAATGGATGAGCTTACCACGGTGGATTTACTTTGATAATTGGACAGTTTATCTAACTTCACTTTCAAACGATGAGCTCCTTCAAAATCGAGTTCTTCTACCGCAGCCTGCATCTGACTTTTCAGTCTATTGGTGACCACGGAAATCTTCCCGTTCAAGATATCTTTAATGTCAGCTAAATTTTGCTCGTAATCTTCTTCTGATTGATAACCCTCACAAGGCCCCTTACAGTTCCCAATCTGATATTCCAAACATATCTTATATTTTCCTTTGGCAATATTTTCTGGAGATAAGTTCAGATTACAGGTTCTTAGAGGGAACAGTTCCCGAATCATGTCCAGAATGATATGCATCATACCTACGGAAGCATAGGGACCATAATAGCGAGAACCGTCTTTAATATATTTTCGAGTCCAGAATACACGGGGAAAATGCTCCTGTTTAATGACAATCCAAGGATAGGTCTTATCATCCTTCAACAAGACATTATAGCGAGGCTTATGCTTCTTTATCAAGTTATTCTCCAGAAGCCAAGCATCGATCTCGGTATCCACAATGGTAAAAGCGATACGGTTTATTTTCCGCACCAAGACACGTGTTTTACCGTTTAACTGATGATCATTGACAAAATACGAACCTACACGATTACGAAGGTCTTTTGCCTTACCAATATAAATCAGTTCGTTATTCTTATCAAAATATTGATATACACCGGGCTTATGGGGTATTTTCTTTAGCTCTTCTCTATAATCGAATGTAGACATTATCCTTCCTTATCCCTGCAATCTCTTTTCGTCCCTCCCCGGGACCTACTGTTGACCCATAAGTTATATATGAGTTTGATTATTAAATATGGTGCTCTAGACACCCTCGTTACAAACGAGAACGAGGACATGGACGAGGCCAGTACCCATCACACTTATTTAAAAACCTAATCTGTCATCATTCAATGGTCCATCATCCTGTGGAGTACCATGAAAAGGCACAAACTTGCTACAGTCTACTTCTCGGGTCACCCCCCCAGGAGGCAAAGGAAAATCATCTTTCGTATAATGCAGCTCCTTATCGTTGTATACTTTCTTCATATACAAACCGAAGATTGGCAATGCAGCCGATGCACCTTGTCCTGAAGCCATGCTGTAAAAGCGGATACCTCTATCTTCAGCCCCTGTCCAGACACCAGTCACTAATTCTGGGGTGATGCCGATAAACCAAGCATCCGAGTTATCATTTGTCGTACCGGTTTTACCACCGATAGGATTGGTCAAGCCACCATATTCAGCACGTCTCAAACGAGACCCTGTACCTCCATCAACTACGCCTTTCAACATGTCCACCATGATATAAGCCGTTTCGCTATTCAACGCTTTGACTACTTTCGGTGCTTTATCGTATATAGGGGTTCCATTTTTATCCTCTATCCGTAAAATCATGGTAGGTTCAATCCACGTTCCATGATTAACCAACGCCGAATAAGCGCCTACCATATCATATACCGAAGCTTCATAAGCGCCTAGAGCAATAGACGGATAATTAGGCACATTAGATGTTATTCCCATTTTTTTGGTAAGCGACGCAACATTGGCAGCCCCCACCTCATTGATAATATAAGCGGTCGCAAAGTTTTGCGAGAATTTCAAAGCGTTCTTCAGCGTAATGGGATCACCACCTTGTACCGTACCTCGCGGTGTCCAGTTCCCGTATGTCTGCATGTGGTTAGGAACAGAGTTACAAGGTGAAAAACCATTATCTATAGCATATGCATACACAAATGGCTTCGCCGTAGAACCAACCTGTCTTTCAGCCAATTTCACATGGTCGAATTTAAAATGCTCAAAGCTCGTCCCTCCAACCCAGGCCTTAATATGACCGGTTTTCGGTTCCATGGACATTACAGCATTGCGAAGGAACAGTTTATTGTAGCGGATGGAGTCCATGGGTGTCATCACCGTATCAACGTTGCCTTCATAAGTAAACAAGCTCATCGGCACTTTCTTGTTGAATTCTTTTTCGATTTCCTCCTGCGATAAACCTGCCTCTTTCAACACACGATAACGATCAGAACGGCGCATACCGCTAACCAACAACCGCGCATTATCACCTTTGAACGGATCTGAATTCCGATATTGCCTATCAAAATCCTTTTGCAGCTTTTTCATCCATTCCTTTTGCGACTCTTCCGCATATTGCTGCATCGCGTAATTAATCGGCGTATAAACTTTCAAACCGTCCTTATCCAGATCATATGGTGTACCATCTGCTTTCGTAATGGATAGACGTTGAAACTCTTTCTTAATCTCCTCTTTTAACACCGCACGAAAATAAGGTGCCAAGCCTTCACCATAATTAGAAATCCGCAATTGCAGATCAATAGGGGTAGCCTTTGCTTTCTCGGACTCTTCTTTGGTCAGGAATTTTTGTCCAGCCATATTATTCAATACGGTATTCCTTCTGGATTTTGCATTTTCAGGGAATTTAACCGGCGAATAGATATATGTCCCTTTGAGCATACCGACCAAAAGAGCTGCTTGCTCTGGCGTAAGTAAGTCTGGTGTGGTATTGAAATATGTACGCGCTGCCGACTTGATACCAAATGTATTATACGCACCGAAATCAACCGTGTTGAAATACATCGTGATAATCTCTTCTTTGGTATAGCTACGCTCTAAACGCACAGCTGTAATCCACTCCTGAAATTTTTGCTTGATACGTTTCAAGGTACTACGTTCCCTTTTCTCGGAAAACAGGTTAAGTGCCAACTGTTGCGTAATCGTACTCCCTCCCTGCTTATTTCCCATCAACGTGTAGAAAACCGAGGTTATCATACGGGAATAATCAATCCCTGAATGATCGTAAAAACGCTTATCTTCTGTAGAAATCAATGCATGGATCAAATGCGGAGACAGCTCGCTATATTTTACATTCGAACGATTATGTTTGTAATATGTTCCCAATACCTTTAAGTCATCCGACAATATTTCCGATGCCAGATTGCTCTTAGGATTTTCCAGTTCTTGAAAGGATGGTAACTTCCCGAACACACCAATCCTTACACTCAATATAAATAAAGCCCCAAACACTACAAAACCTAACAACACCCCCCAAAAGGTACGGTTATATCGTTTTACATCTTCTTCTGTTAATTTATTTTTTTTTGATTCTCTCTTCATGGAACGCTAAATACAACTATTATTGCTCTGTATATACTTGATGGTAATTTTTAATCTGTATACCATCCGTTAATGTGCCGATTGTTTCTCTCGTGATGATAAATGTATTATAATCTTCCTCTGGCACTTTCATGATTTCCAGAAGCAAAGGTAAGATTCTGGATTCATAAGTCTTCACTTCTTCGTATGTTTCGAACGGGCCGACAAAAAGCAACTGGTTTTCTGCATTAACCAAACGCAATTGGTGGTTGATGTTCGTCCGTGCATAACGAGAACGGTTAAATTGCCCGATTCCGTATCGGCTTGGTGCTAAATTTACTTTAGGATCCATCACATTGACGGTAAAGAAATAAGTTGCCGTGTCTGGAAATAGTTTTTTATCACGGTATTCATTAGGGCCATAATTTATCTGAATATTGCCGATATTCATCGCACCGGCATCCAGCTTCTTGTTGGCATTGATTCCAGCCCCATTAACATTGGATGATGCGATATTTCCTGTTTCCAATTGGGCAGCGACTTTTTCTTCTTCAATCGTTCCTAAATCTGCCACAATCACGTCCGCTTTCTTCTGCGGTCCAGATACTCCTGTCACATCGATATTTGTTCCTGATTTCACTTCTTTCGGCTTGGTAGCCATTTCGCCTGCCAACAGCATCTCTATCTCCTGCCGTTTTTCTTCCGTGAGTTCTGGTTGTTTAACCTCTTCTGGAACAACAACAGGCTCTTCCTTTGGCTTTACCTGTGCTATCGCTACTCCCGTACGATAGTCTCCATCGATACGCAAAGCCGGCCAAGGCGTCATATCCGGTTCATCGACAAATGCAATCCTACTTTTATCAATATCCTGCAAAGCATTTACCCGATTAACAAACAACCCCGGATTTTTCTCGATAAAGGCAATGTTTTCCTGAGCTAAAGGTACAACCAAACTATCCGTTGGGTATTTTTCGATGATTTTTTCCAACGCATTGGTAAAATCCGACACTCGCCCCACCCGACCTATAGCCAATGCTTTCAAGTACTCAATCTGAGCAACCATACCAGAGGTTTGAAAAACACCTTCTAACTCTTCATTCGCTTGTCTAATCACTGCCACATGGTCTCCTGCAGTATAGAGCGCAAACAGTTTTTCAAATGTGCGATCGAGAATTCGTTTATCCCGATTGATTTTATCCATGTAATATGGATCCTTAGCAACCATGGCATGCAGTGAATTCGGGAATAGCTCCAATAGACGGTTTTTATAAACTAAACTTTTCGTTTGGTCAATACCGTCATACATACGATAAAGGGAATAATACACTTCTGCTCCGGCTTCTGTATTTGGAAAACGTGCTAAGAAAGCCTCGTAAGCCAAAATCGCATCCTGATTATCTCGTGTATAATCTCGATATATATTCCCGATAACCACCATATTATCATGGATCGTTTTCAAGGTTGTGTCGAATCCTTCCTGCGTAGTTGGTACTGCACTTAAGTAGCGTGCTTTTTCTGCCTCTACAAAACCAACAGCATCAAAACTGTCCTTTGGTGCAAGCTTCGCTTGATCATCTTGTACTTGTCCACTTTGTGCGGCCAAAGGCTGCGTATTGTCAGCCGAAAAGCGCCAATCATCTTTCAGCTGTCGATTTCCCCATTTGCGCTTAAACTCGGATGCGCCCAAAAGCAAAGCATCCTGGTTATTAAAATAAAACTGATTACTGGATATCCCGGTATTCATCGTCGTATTTTGTTGAGTCGCAAAGGCATTATTAAAATTTACACTATTGGAATTTCCTTGAACTTTTTTTCCTTTTTTCGCCAAATACGTTTGTCTATCCAGTTCCTTTTGTTTCTCTATTAAACTAGCACCTGCATATTTCAAAGCTTGTTCCGTTCTATCGACTTCACTAAGCTTACCTAAGCTAATCAAGGTATCCAACCAGAGGTTTTCTTCATATAGATTAGTCAATTCAGTCATATACACCAACTTTCGGCGCACCTTGTTCACATCGGTATAATCTGCCGGCAAAACGGTTGCGGTACTGTCATAGTAATTTTGAGCTTGGCGGTATTTTTCTTGTGCGAAACGATAATCCGCAATAGTCAAATATGTTTCCGTGGTCTGGTACGCACTTCCGTTGGGTTCGGCTAGTGATAGATTGAAAAACTTAAAAGCATTTTCCTCATCATCTTCCTCTAGGTATATCCTGCCTATCTGGTAAAGAATCTGATCTTTATAATCCATGTTCTTTCCCTCTTTCAGCATTGCTCGCAAAGGTTTTACCCGTCCCTCAATTCCCGATCCTCCACGGTCACCGACAAGAAAAGCTGCCTGCAGATCCGCTTCAAACGACATATCAAATGGCACATTGCTCTTAGCTAATTTATTGAACAATTGATAAGCTTTATCTTTTTGTCCATTATCACGGTACAATTGTGCCAGCAAAAAACGCCAGCGCCCTCTATCATACCTGTCTTTATTTGATTCCAAGGCATATTCTAGAAAAGGTATAGCTTCTCCTACTCTTCCTACTCGAACCAAATAATTAGCCATAGCGGCATTGACAAACGTGCGGCTTTTTTCATTACCATCCAAGAACATAAATGCGGAATCGATTACCTTTCCAGCCGCTTCCAGTTTGTTAATCTGCAAAAGTGTTCGTGATTTCCAAGCGTAAGCCAATGGTTTATATTTCGGTTCGTCATCTGCGTCTTTGATGAGCTTATCAAAAAATTCTGCAGCAGTATAATAGGCTCCTTTGAGGTAATAAGCTCGACCTATAATATAGTAGGCTTCATTAATATACTTACTTTCCTGTTTCGTATTAACGATTTTATAGGCTTTCTGTATAAGAGAGTCCATTGCCTTATGTGGATCACCATTAGCCGTGGGCTCGTCAAAAACGGTCAGCCGAACCTGATAATTCTTATTTGCAGCGTTATAAATCCCTTTACGCTCCCCCTCCAACATGAGGTTAGCATTGTAAAGAATGTTATATTTGGAAGTGAAATTCTGAACGAAATCCGTCTTTGTACTATCTGTTTCTTGAGATGGTCTTCGTCCACCTTTGCTTTTAAAAGTCTGGCAAGCAGAAACAAAAACCATTAAAAACAGCATCCCTATTATGTATAAGGGAAAACGTTTCGACCTGCTATAACGTGGGTTCGTGACCATGTGTGCGACAACTAACTGTAGTGGCTTACTGAATTTTAAAGCCAATATACTATTTGCAAAAATACCACAAATCGCGGTAATATCACTGCTAAAAATTTTAAACTCTCCGCATTATTTTTCCAGTAGACAAACGGCGTAAGCAACCACTCCCTCTTCTCTTCCGATAAACCCCATAGTCTCGTTTGTGGTCGCTTTAATCGATACATCTTCCATATCGATTCCGGCAGCCTTTGCAATATTCTCCTTCATCGCCGGAATATAAGGTTTAATCTTGGGAGCTTCTAGACAAAGCATTCCATCAATATTCCCTAATGAAAACCCTTTTTCCTTAATCAACCTCACACATTCTTCCAATAGTATCAAGCTGCTCACGCCCTTCCATTTTGGATCTGTATTGGGAAAATGATAACCAATATCCTCCAGATTTGCAGCCCCTAATATAGCATCACAGATTGCATGCACCAAAACGTCAGCATCCGAATGACCAAATGCCCCAGCATGGTGATTAAGCTGTACCCCTCCAACAATAAACGGATGCCCCTCCTTCATCTGGTGAACATCAAAACCAAAACCTACCTTTATCTTCATAATTACAGGCTAAAATATGCAATTCCTGACGAACTCAACATAAAAATCCCTCCATCCTTTGCACGAATCTTAATTTTAACAAATTTTAAGATTTAAAGTAGCTAAATTACTACGGTTTACAGCTTTTTAAATAAAAAGGATATAGTTTTATTTCTTATTTTTGGAGCGTACAATGCATAATTACATTTTATGATGTTGAAGAAATATTTTTCGATCAAGGGGATTATCCCACTAACCGTTGCCTTATCAACGGTCATAGCGCTATCTTCCTGCAGCAGTAAACGCTCCGGACGAGGTGGTGATGTATCGAGTAAAACAGGCGTAACTTATAATGACCCTCATAATGGTGGTCTACATATCAATAGAAAGATAAAGGAAACTCCGGGACCAGGACTTGTCGCCATCGAAGGTGGCACATTTGTCATGGGCGGTAGCTTAAATGAAGATTTGGGCTATTCACATGACAATCTAAGACGTCGGGTTACAGTCGCTTCCTTTTATATTGACGAAACCGAGGTTTCCAATGCAGATTGGTTGGAGTATCTCCACTGGATAGCACAAAATTTCCCGGACGATGGTAAACTTTATTACGATGCCCTACCGGATTCTCTTGTTTGGCGCCATCCCCTTTCTTATAATGAACCCTACGTCAATCTATATCTCCGTCACCCATCTTTCCAGGATTACCCTGTAGTGGGTGTTTCATGGGAACAGGCTACAGCCTACTGTCAATGGCGTACGGACCGTGTAAATGAAAATATATTGAGACAATCCGGTGTTTTGGTAGACTATAAAACACGTTCGGAAAATAAAACAAGTGGCGATGCATTCAATACGGAAATTTACCTGAATGGTCAATTGAAAGGCGAAGGTATCGATGGACCTAATATGCCGAAGGACAACCGGCCGGGAGCGGAGGCTGAAGCCAAACGCACTGTGCGCATGGAGGATGGTGTATTGAAGCAACCTTACCGCTTGCCGACAGAAGCAGAATGGGAGTATGCCGCTTTGGGATTGATAGGTAATACCGTGGAAGGAAATATCGAAAACAGCCGTATCTATCCATGGAGTGGATTGGGTGTACGCTCTGACAGACGCAAAAACCAGGGTCGCATGTTGGCAAACTTCAAGATTTCAAGCGGTAATAACATGGGCGTAGCCGGCGATTTGAACGATGGTGGGGATATTACTGTACCAGTGACCAGCTATGCACCAAACGATTTCGGTCTTTACAACATGGCGGGCAATGTAAATGAATGGGTAAATGACGTATATCGCCAACTCTCATTCGAAGATTTTGAAGATTTCAATCCTTTTCGCGGAAATGTTTTCATGGACAACAAATACGAAAACACGGAAGGAAGAGTCTTAGCTAAAGATAAATACGGTCGTCCTATAAAGGTTCCTGCGAAAGCTCCACGCAAACAGACTTGGGAAGAACTGCAGGCTCAAGCTGCCAATGCCGATGAATCTACGACGTCATCTTATCAATATGATGCGCGAGGCTTTGACGATGAAGAGATGAAAGAACTTTATGGCAAAACGACATTGGTCAATGATAAAAGTCGCGTATATAAAGGAGGCTCATGGAATGATCGTGCTTATTGGTTAAATCCAGCAACCAGAAGATTTATGCAACAGGATGAATCTAGTGCAATGACAGGCTTCCGCTGTGCGATGACCATGGTTGGCAACATATTCGGCCCGACTAAAGGCAAGAGCTCAGGAGGCCGCGCAGGTTCTAAACATTAGCGAATACTTAAAGCTCTCCAAATAAATGGAGAGCTTTTTTTAAGCGGTACACCATACTGCTTCATCTACTTAAAAAAGTTTCTCATCATACAAAGGTTACTATTTGTCTTTTAAGGTATTAATAAGTGAGTAAGGAGAAAAATGATAGCATAGCTGATGAAGAAATCATCACTGGTATCCAATCGGGTGATAGCATAGCTATACAAAAGCTGTATACAGCTTATTACCCAGTGGTGTCAAAGATGATTATCAATAATCAAGGTAGCCACGAGGAGGCACAAGATATTTTTCAGGAGACGGTTATGGTGTTATACGATAAAGTCGCTCAGGGAAATTTTCAATTATCAAGCAAGCTCAAAACATTCTTATATGCTGTTTCGAAACGTTTGTGGCTGAAACAGCTTACTCGAGGGAAGTCACGTTATCACACCGATTTGATCGACGATCATGAAGATCGTTTGATAGCTGACGAGGCAATAGAAGAGCATGAAGTGTTGGAAAACAACCTGCTTCACATGGAAGAGGCTTTGGAGGGGCTCGGCGAGCCTTGCAAAACTATTCTACAGGATTTTTATATCTTGAACAGGTCTATGGCAGATATCTGCGAGCGATTTGGGTACACCAATACAGATAATGCTAAAACACAGAAATACAAATGCCTTCAACGTCTAAAAAAAATATTTTTTAAATCGTGAGTCATTAAGCAACGCATGAAGAGTTTAAGTCAACAGGAGTTTATAGAGTGGGCAGATTTATACCTGCAAGATGAATTGACCGCAACAGATCGTTTGCGTTTCGAGGCTTTTTGTAAGGAGTATCCCAGTTTTGACATCCTTTTTCAACAACATCAACAATTTATCCAGAATTTCAAACAAGCAGATGCCAGAAGTCAGTTTAAAAGCGCTTTAAATCAAACAGCATCTACTTACCATAAAGCACATCCTGCTGCCGCACCAAAAGGTCGTGTAATCCAACTTTGGGATAAATTGAAGTTTACGGCGGGTATGGCTGCAGCTATTGCCATTGTTTCGGTATTTTCTACACTATGGCTATCGGGCTACTATTCCAATCTCAAGAAAACAACTTCTGGTTATAGTGAATTGCGGAGAGAGATGAACAATGTAAAACGCAACGTGAATGCTCAAAAAGCGGCTATCAATAACATCAATAGCAACTCTGGAACTAAAGAGGCTACACATTACGGTGCTACAGGGTTTATGATTACTAGGAATGGTTATGTTGTTACTAACTATCACGTAGTCCACGGAGCGGATTCTGTACATCTGCAGAACAGCAAGGGGCAGTCTTTCAAGGCAGATATTATCTTTACGAATCCTGATAAAGATTTGGCAATTTTGCATATCAGCGACTCGACCTTCAAATCGAGCAAGAACATCCCTTATACTTTCAAAAAATCGGATTCTGATTTGGGTGAAGACATCTATACGATTGGTTTCCCTCGTGATGAAGCTGTTTACGGCCAGGGCTACCTTAGCTCTTCTACGGGCTACTCCGGCGATACGCTAGCCTATCAGATTTCTATTCCGGTAAATCCCGGAAACAGTGGTGGCCCTGTCTTGGATAAAGAAGGAAATGTCATTGGAATCATCAGTGGGAAACAAAAAGGATTGGATGGAGCAGCATTTGCCATCAAAGCCAAAGCATTGGTAGAAACACTAAATAGTATCCCTGCCGATTCTTTGCGCGGAAACATTATCCTAAATAACAAAAACAATCTTAGTGGATTTTCAAGAACAGAACAGATTAAGCGTTTGCAGGATTACATCTACATCGTAAAAGTATATTAAAAGAAATGGCGCCGCAATTGTGGCGCCATTTCTTTTAACTACTTATTCGGTTGTGGTGTTACACGCAGATAAGGTTTAATTTCTGTATATCCTTTCGGGAATTTAGCAGGTATATCCTCCGTTTTGATAGCAGGCACCACGATAACATCCTCACCATCTTTCCAATCTGCAGGCGTAGCTACAGAATAGTCAGCTGTCAACTGCAAAGAATCTATAACACGCAGGATTTCGTAGAAATTCCGTCCTGTAGATGCGGGATAGGTTAACGTAAGCTTCACCTTTTTATCTGGACCGATGACAAACACAGAACGTACAGTCGCTGTAGCTGACGCATTCGGGTGGATCATATCGTATAATTCTGCTACCTTACGGTCGCTATCTGCAATAATCGGGAAGTCAACCTCACAGTTTTGCGTTTCGTTGATATCTTTTATCCAATTAAGATGGTCTTCTACAGGATCCACACTTAATGCCAACACTTTAACATTTCGCTTTTCAAATTCAGACTTCAACTGTGCTGTACGTCCCAATTCCGTTGTACAAACAGGGGTGAAATCCGAAGGATGGGAATATAAAACCACCCATTTACCATCGATATATTCATAGAAATCAATTTCTCCTATTGAAGTCTGCGCTTGAAAATTTGGCGCATCATCTCCTAATCTTAAACTCATACTATTTTAGAATTAAATTAAACACTTAGTTGATTTACTCTACTAAGATAGTAGATTTTAATGAGTAACAAAAATCGATGCCTGTTTTTAACAAAAATGTGATAATAGGTAATCCAAGTATTCGAAAAGTTCGTCGTCACCGTCATTGCGAGTCAACGAAGCAATCTGGTGAGACGAACACGCAGATTGCTTTCCTTCGGAGCTGCTTCGCGGTCGTCATACTTCCTCGTCCCGAATGCTTTCGGGAACGCGTTTTTAAGTAGTTGAACCTTTACGAACAACTCCCATTACTTTTTAAGCTTGCTATCGATTAATGACAAGTTACCGTAATCCTCAAAGGAAAAGCTACCTAATTTAATAGATACATACTCCAATAAGAATTTGGATTTTTTCAATAAATTTTGTTGTTCCTCTCCTTCTTCCAGCAACACCGCGTCACGCAGAAAAAGCAAAGCTAAGGGACGAATCTGCTCTTCTTCCAATTCCGTCTCTACATATTTCTGCAATGCTTCATTTGACAGTCCCAGCATCCAGGAACGTTGCTGATGAAAAAATTCTCGATAGCCTTCTTCCAACAAAGTTAAATCCCAATCATTATCAAAAGCATCGTATTTATCCGTCAACAGCCTTAAATACTTCGCCATTTCGTTTTGCCATTGCATCAAAGTTCCCTTTTCGAATCGTATTCCCATAACACTATCTCACCTGTCCGTTTCCCGTAACAAACCACTTCTCCGTAACCAGCTTTTCTAGAGCAAAAGGACCCCGTGCATGTAATTTCTGCGTGGAAATACCGATTTCTGCTCCTAATCCAAATTCTCCTCCATCCGTAAATCGTGTTGACGCATTCACATATACTGCCGCCGCATCAACGGTATCCATAAAGATAGCTGCTTTTTCCGCATCTTCCGTGACGATACACTCTGAATGTTTCGATGAGTAGCGTGCGATATGTTCCAGCGCCTCCTCAAAAGAGTCTACAACCTTTAACGAACATTGTAAAGACAAAAATTCTCTTCCGAAATCTTCTGCATCCGCTTGTGCCAGATAGGGATACTCCACTTGTTCTAATATCGAATAGCTATCCGCATCCGCAAAGACTTTCACTTCTGCTTCGTTAAAATAAGGCATTAGTTTCGTTAACAAGTCCGCTGCAATCGCACGATCCAGTAATACAGTATCCAAAGCATTGCAAACAGATGGTCGCGATATCTTCGCGTTAGCAACAATCTTGGCTGCTTTATCTAAGTCTGCTGTAGCTTCTACGTAAGTATGACAAACTCCCGCTCCTGTCTCAATAACCGGAACTTTTGCGTTTTCCCGTACAAAGTCAATCAAGGCTTGCGAACCTCGCGGAATGATAATATCCACATACTTTGTTGCGGTCAGCAGTTCAGCAACAAGCGCCCGGTCTGTAGGAAGCAACTGAACAATATGCACATCCAAGGACTGTCGTTCCAGCACTTCCTGTATCAACTGTACCAATACTGTATTGGTGAACCAAGCATCGGAACCACCGCGCAAGACACATACATTCCCCGAACGGATACAAAGTGCTGCTACATCAACGGTAACATTCGGACGCGATTCGTAGATCACGCCCACCACGCCCAGTGCCACGGTTTTCTTCTCTACCAGCAATCCATTCGGAAGCGTTTTCGAAGATAACAAGACATTGGTTGGATCGGTTAGAAGAGCAACATCCCGAACGCTCTGCGCCAGTGCCAAAATGCGTTCCCGGTTGAGCAACAACCTATCATATCGAGCGTCCTTTGGGTCCATTCGCTGTAAATCTTTCATATTTTCAGCCAAAATAGTATCCACATTTACTGCCAATGTATCCGCGAATATTTCCAGCACATCTTGTTTATCCTTATCCGACAAACGTTTCAATGCTCCTGTTGCTTTTTGCGCATATCGCAATTGATTTTCCAGAGTTTGCATTTTGATTTTTTTATTTTACAACAAGACAATATCATCCGCATGTGCTATCGCCATATTCTTTTTCTTTTGGATAGAAGCCAAATCCAATACATCCACCTTCGCTTTTGCTACTGCCAACACTTCCCCAGCATCATTGGCTATCTGAAAAACTTCGCCGGCATCGAAAGATTGATTGATTGCCACAACACCAACTGCCAATAAGCTTTTCCGGCTTTGGAGCGCTTGTTCTGCTCCGGCATCAATTTTCACCATCGCTTTAATCAGGCTACCGCTGGCAAGCCATTTTTTACGGGATGACACTTTCTTCTCCGCAGGCAAACAAACCGTTCCTATCTCCCCTTTCACCGCTTTTAGGAGTCCATCAGGCTCTTGCATACTGAAAATCACAGCTTTTATACCCATCTGATTCGCCAAATGGGCAAAATTTAACTTGGATACCATACCTCCCAAACCCACAGAAGATTTATCCTTACGCACTAAACCAAAAGCCTCTTTATCTATTTTTTGAATTTCTCGGACAACATTCCCCTTACTATCCAATAACCCGGCTACGGAGGTCGTAAACAGTACCTGTTCTGCACCAAATCCCACCGCAATCAAAGTCGCAAGTTCATCATTATCCGAAAATTTCAACTCTTTGTTACTCACCACATCATTCTCATTTGCGATTGGAATGATATTATTTTTCCAAAGCTCTTCATAGGTGCTCTTCAATTGCAGAAACTGACCTCTGTTAGCAAAGTGCTGCCGCTCGCATAGACTCTGTGCAAGCGAGATTTTAAAAGGCTTGAAATAAGTATTATACGTCCGAATGAGCAAAGGGTTACCTATAGCCGCTGCTGCTTTTTTCTCGGATAAAGTACCCGAATAACTTTTCAGATAGCGTTTTCCCGCTGCTACCGCTCCTGAAGAAACCAATACAATATTATACCTTGACTGCAATTGAGCCGTTTGTCGTGCTATTTCCAACACGGTACGCTCATCAATTTCGCCCTCTTTGGTGGTGATAGCTGCCGAACCAAATTTTATAACTAAAACAGGTTTTTTCATTAAAAATCCTTAACAAAAACTTTAAATTATTACAAAAATCTAAATATAAGAATGTTTTTAACAAAATCCGCCACTATCCTTAGAATTAGCGAAGCATTCTAAGGATACGAAATAAGGGTAGTCTCAGACTACCGGATATAAAAGTCCTGAGTCCCCTACGCAACAGTCCATCGCGACAGACTAAGGATAGAGTTGTCTTTCGGTCTTCTACCCCCCTCATCTCATCCTCGTTTTTGAAACGAGGGTGTTGTTTTTTCCATACTCGTTACCGCTACGCTCAAACGAGTACGAGAAAGAAGCTCAAACGAATACACTTTTACCCAAAACGCTCTTCGAAAAGTTTCTCCATAGCAAACATCTCATCCCGCAATTTTGCTGCTTCCAGAAAATCCATTTCTTTTGCTGCTTTTTCCATTTTCTTCCGAACGTTATCAAGAGCCTTTTTCATATCATTTTTACCCATATATTCCATCACTGGGTCTGCTGCAATAGCTGCCGCAGCATCCGGTTCAACATAAGCTTTTGGTTCTCCGGGCTTAAAGTCAGCTACGGAAGTTTGTTCTAGGATCTCCTCTCTGGTCTTACCGACAGTACGCGGTACGATACCATGCTCCGTATTATAAGCAATCTGCTTTTCTCTCCTCCTGTTGGTCTCCTCTATCGTGACACGCATGCTATCTGTCATGTGATCCGCATACATAATAACACGCCCTTTTTCATTACGGGCCGCCCGCCCAATAGTCTGTATCAGCGAACGCTCCGAGCGCAAAAACCCTTCCTTATCTGCATCCAAAATAGCCACCAATGTTACTTCTGGCAAATCCAGTCCTTCACGCAACAGATTTACACCTACCAATACATCAAATTCACCCAAACGCAAACCCCGGAGAATTTCCACACGCTCCAATGTCTTAATTTCGGAGTGTATATAACGCACCTTGATATTCAACCGACTCATATACTTGGTGAGTTCCTCTGCCATCCGCTTGGTCAGTGTAGTCGCTAATATACGACCTCCTTCTTTTATCGTTTTATCAACCTCTTCCAGAAAATCATCCACTTGGTTGATGGCAGGATGAACCTCAATAACAGGGTCCAAAAGACCTGTCGGTCGAATAACCTGTTCCACAACCACACCTTCAGTCTGCTGGAGCTCATAATCTCCGGGCGTAGCAGAAACATAGATCGTCTGATTCGTCAACGATTCAAATTCCGGAAAGTTCAGCGGCCTGTTATCCAAAGCAGCAGGCAGACGGAACCCATGTTCGACCAAAGAAATTTTTCTAGAACGGTCCCCTCCATACATCGCCCGCAATTGCGGCAAGGTTACATGGCTCTCATCGATAACCAACAGATAATCCTCCGGAAAATAATCCAACAAACAGAAAGGACGCATCCCTGGTTTCCGTCCGTCGAAGAAACGTGAATAGTTCTCAATACCCGAACAATAACCCAATTCCCGCATCATCTCTAAATCATAATTCACGCGTTCTTCCAGACGTTTTGCCTCCAACATCCTCCCCTCATCCTCTAATTGTGCTTTGCGCTGCACCAATTCTTCCTGTATTGCCCAAATGGACTGCGTGAATTTTTCTTTAGGTGTAACGAATAGATTCGCAGGGAATAAAGCGATGTCCTCCATACGCGAAATAGTCTTCCCTGAAATTGGGTCAATTTCGCTGATTTCATCAATCTCGTCTCCAAAAAACGAAATACGGAAGGCATTGTCCAAATAGGCTGGATACACATCAACAATATCGCCTTTCACCCGGAAAGTCCCCCGCTTGAAATCAGCGGTCGTCCGTGCGTACAGAATTTCCACCAGGCGATGTAGGAACGCATTTCGGCTAATGGTCATACCGACTGCAAAGCGGAAAATCGAACGGGAAAAATCCTCCGGGTTACCCATACCGTAGATACAGGAGACAGACGAAACGACCACAATGTCACGACGACCGGACATCAACGATGAAGTCGTTGCCAATCGGAGCTTCTCAATTTCCTCGTTAATCTGTAAATCCTTTTCGATATAGGTATTGGAAGAAGCTATAAATGCCTCGGGCTGGTAATAATCGTAATATGACACAAAATAGTTGACGGCATTGTCGGGGAAAAACTGTTTGAACTCTCCGTAAAGTTGTGCAGCTAAGGTCTTATTATGACTCAATATCAATGTAGGTCGCTGTGTCTCTTGAATAACATTGGCAATAGTAAAAGTCTTACCTGATCCTGTTACGCCCAATAGTGTTTGGTATTCTTCACCTTGATCCACACCTTCAACTAACTGTTTAATAGCTTGTGGTTGGTCGCCTGTCGGCCGATATTCGGAAGTTAAATTAAATTTCATTTATCTGATCTCACTGAACGAAATATAAAGTTACTCAAAAATCCGACATAGTTTATCGAAAGATTGTCATGAAGAAAGGCTAAACGTATCAAAAATAGTTTTTTATAGCGAGTTGTATTGGATGAAAACGGACGTCTTCATTCGACAATTGTCGATTTTTCCCACCTCACAACCTTTCCGTCCCTCGCCGGGACAAGGCATTAGTTATCCATTCGTGTTTATTTTCAAGGGAATGGATGATTGCTTTGCAATTTTGAGGCCAAAAGTAATCAAAACCCTTTGTCTCCGCCGGTCGGCGGATGGCTTGTCCTCGTCAGAGCCGAGACACGGCACACAATCCCAACGCTCACAAAGGAAATCCCTCCCAAAGCTGAAACAACTGCCCGAAGCTCTTTAGTTAGCTTCGTACAATAGTTCCATGCCTTTCCCTCCTCCACATCCCATCGCGATTTCCTTGGTTTTTCCGCCACTGGGATGAGACAGATACCGAATTCGCGTTGCTTAGTATAAGAGGCGATGAGAATCGTCTTCCTCTACTCGCACCAATCCCTCCTTAACAATAAATGTCGCCTTAAACTATTCTCGATGCGGGATAAGTGCGGGGATGTGGGACGCATCAAACGTTTTGACCATGTAGAAAGATACTTTTTGCACTATCCATTTGGTCAAAGCTTTTCAGCGACACGCTTTTGCATACTTTTGGCAAGACAAAAGTATGAGCCAGTCGTGCCGTGTCCCGAATGCTTTCGGGAGCTTGAGCGACAAAACATTGATTAAATAAAACGTCCATATTTTTTAAGTATAAAAATTAAGATGCGTTTTCCCTGTGTCCATATACCGTATAAAAACAATAATTCAGTTTTTTTTTATTAAATTAGTAGTACTAAATCTAACTGCTATGGTAACTATTTTGACCAAAGAGAACAGCATTGCCAACCATTATCTAGCAGAGCTGCGAGACATTCAGATACAACAAGACCGTATGCGGTTTCGGAGAAATTTGGAGCGGCTGGGCGAAGTTATGGCCTACGAAATCAGCAAGACTTTAACCTATCATCCAGAATCCGTTGAAACACCATTGGGTGTCGCAGAACACAATTTATTGGAAGAACAACCTGTTTTAGCTACCATTATCCGCGCAGGATTGCCATTTCACCAAGGTATGTTGAACGTTTTTGACAAAGCTGATAATGCTTTTATTGCAGCCTATCGACACACCAAGAAAAGTGGCGAAATGGAAATCCACAAAAAATACTGTAATACGCCCAATCTGGATGATAAAATCGTTATCATAGCTGACCCAATGCTGGCTACGGGGAAAAGTTTAGTGCTATGCTGCAAGGATTTACTAGCCGATTACAATATCAAGGAAATGCACATTGCATCCGTCATTGCCTCTGAGGAAGGCCTGCAACATGTTCGTGCGTTCTTGCCCGAAGTACATCTTTGGATTGGAGCAGTCGACAATGAACTAACCTCCAAAGCCTATATTGTGCCGGGCTTAGGAGATGCTGGGGATTTGGCATATGGCAATAAGGAATAATTTGGAAATGAGGGAATTTGGAAATGAGAAGATTTGAGAGTGGAAAATGATCAATTGAAAGTGGAAAATGCTTTGCGATTGCAGATAAACTATACAGGTAACTAATTTAGCTTCCCTCTCCTTTGGGGAGGGACTGAGGGAGAGGACACAAAAACTTAAAACGAAATTAACAGAAAATGAACAACATAATATTAACTTCACTACAAAATTACATCCATTATGAACTGGCAAAAATACAATGGCGAAACCATCCACAAGCCCATTACCGAAGCCGTTGAGGAAATCATCCGCACGGAAGCACACTTAGGGAACAAACTAAAAGTGTATATCGGAACGGACTCTCAGGTAAAAAGAGGAATAATCGAGTTTGCAACTGTTATCGTTTTCCTACGTGAACACCGAGGCGGTTTTATGTTCATCCACCGTGATAAAAAAGAACACAAAATGAGCCTCAAAGAACGGATGCTGTACGAAGTACAAAAATCCATTGACATAGCTTATCAGCTTTGTCCCTTATTAGACCAATACCATATCGATTTAGAAGTCCACGCAGACATTAACACCAATCCTCATTTTGAATCCAATATCGCTTTGAAAGAAGCCATGGGCTATATTTTGGGAATGGGATTTCAGTTTAAAGCGAAGCCCGAGTCTTTTGCCAGCACCAGCTGCGCAGACCGCATCGTGCAATAGGCACATCTAGGCTAACGCAACTATACCGATATCGGGAATGTATCTTTAAATCCCTTTTAAAGATATAAATGGCTTTTTCACCTCTTCTTCAACATGCTTTTTTACGGCACATTCCCATTTTCTTTACAGGAATAAACTTTCTTTCCACCACTTTTAGTATTATTGTAATTGCAAGTAGAGCCTTCAGAAATAGTGAACACTTCTTTAAAAAAAATAGCCGTAGTCGGCCCGGAGTCAACAGGTAAGTCAACCATGGCAAAATATCTTGCCCAAACCCTCCACACCGTTTGTGTACCGGAATACGCCAGATATTACTGTGCCAACCTAAACAAGCAATACACATTACAGGATGAAGTGAATATGTTTTATGGGCAATTGGCACTGGAGCACGCATTGACACCATTGGCCCAGAATGGGATTTTGGTTTGCGACACCACTATCCTCACGGTTAAAATATGGTGTGACCATCTTTTTGGTGATACTCCACAGGAGGTCAAACAGGAAATTATGACCAGAAAATATGACCATTATCTCCTAATGGATATTGATCTGCCTTGGCAGGATGACCCATTACGTGATTTCCCCGAACAACGCGAACATTTTATGCAGGTGTGGGAAAAAGAATTAAATGCCCTGAATGCGAATTACACTGTAATCTCAGGACAAGGAGAGGAAAGGTTTAGTAATGCTTTAGGTGCTATTAAAATGTAGAGACGTAGCATGCTACGTCTCTACAGCAATAATTAATATCGGTAAGCTTCCGGTTTATAAGGTCCATCTACCGTCACACCGATATAAGCAGCTTGCTCTTCTGTCAACGTTTCCAATTCTACGCCAATATGCGCCAA
The DNA here is from genome assembly GCF_900116225.1 of Sphingobacterium wenxiniae. Classification (GTDB taxonomy): domain Bacteria; phylum Bacteroidota; class Bacteroidia; order Sphingobacteriales; family Sphingobacteriaceae; genus Sphingobacterium; species Sphingobacterium wenxiniae. Next base: position 20,299 of record NZ_FOZZ01000006.1, on the reverse strand, counting down.
GTGTAAACGTGCTACTTTTTCATCTAAATGTTTCGGCAAAGTATAAACTTGCTTCTCGTATTTGTCCGAATGCACCCATAGCTCAATCTGTGCCAGAGTTTGGTTAGTGAACGAGTTAGACATCACAAAGGATGGATGACCAGTCGCACATCCCAAGTTGACTAAACGTCCTTCAGCCAACAAGATAACATCTTTACCATCGATAGTGTATTTATCTACTTGCGGTTTGATCTCTACTTTTGTCGAACCGTAGTTTGTGTTCAACCAAGCCACATCAATTTCATTGTCGAAGTGTCCGATATTACAAACAACAGTTTTATCCTTCATTGCCAAGAAATGCTCCGGACGAATAATATTAAAGTTTCCAGTTGTTGTCACAACAATATTTGCTTCTTTCACTGCATCCGCCATTTTCTTCACTTCATAGCCTTCCATAGCAGCCTGCAAAGCACAGATAGGATCGATTTCGGTCACGATAACACGCACACCGGCAGAACGCAAAGACTCTGCCGAACCTTTACCCACATCGCCATAACCCGCTACCACAGCAACTTTACCTGCCAACATCAGGTCCGTAGCACGGCGGATAGCATCCACCAATGATTCGCGACAACCATATTTGTTATCAAACTTGGATTTTGTAACCGAGTCATTCACATTAATGGCAGGCAAATGCAACGTACCGTTTTTCATACGCTCATAAAGACGGTGCACACCAGTTGTCGTTTCTTCAGAAAGACCTTTGATACCATCAATGAGCTCAGGGAATTTATCAAAAACCATATTCGTCAGATCGCCACCATCATCCAAAATCATATTCAACGGCTGGCGCTCCTCTCCAAAGAACAACGTTTGTTCAATACACCAGTTAAATTCCTCCTCGGTCAATCCTTTCCATGCGTAAACCGGAATACCAGCAGCAGCTATCGCAGCAGCGGCATGGTCTTGCGTAGAAAAAATATTACAAGAAGACCAACTTACTTCTGCTCCCAACTCTACCAATGTTTCAATCAAAACTGCCGTTTGAATGGTCATGTGCAAACAACCTGCAATTCTCGCCCCTTTCAATGGTTTTGAAGCACCGTATTCTTTACGCAAACTCATCAAACCCGGCATTTCAGCTTCTGCCAATTCTATTTCTTTTCTACCCCACTCGGCCAAAGAGATGTCTTTAACACGGTAAGGGACATAAGTAGTTTCTACTGACGACATAGTATTTCTTTTTTAAATCGAATTGCAAAAATAGCTGATAAACAACGTAAATCAAAACCAGACTGTTATATTGTGACATTCATTTAAGAGTGCAGGGTTGATTTTACACGACGAGAGGATTATATTTGTACCTTATTGAGTAGTGTAATTTTTTGACTTTTTAATATAAAGAAATGTATCCAGAATATTTAGTAGCCCCAATGCGTCAAGAATTGGTAGACGCTGGCTTTCAAGAATTAAAAACTGCTGCTGACGTAGATGCAGCCATTCCTTCAGAAGGAACCGTTTTTGTGGTGGTAAACTCTGTTTGCGGTTGTGCAGCGGCCAATGCAAGACCAGCAGCACGCTTCGCAGTAGAGAACGGAAAAAAACCAGCCAAATTAGTGACCGTTTTTGCCGGTATGGAAAAAGAAGCTGTAGACAAAGCACGTGAATACATGCTTCCTTATCCTCCTTCTTCTCCGGCAATGGCACTTTTCAAAGATGGTAAATTAGTACATATCATCGAAAGACACATGATTGAAGGCCGTCCTGCTCAAATGATTGCAGACAACTTGGTTGCTGCCTTCGAAGAATATTGTTAAGCAAGTATTTTTTAATTTTTTGAATTAAAAAGCCCGCCCAACTTCCTTTGGACGGGCTTTTTTAGTATCTTGTAGACCAAAAATTAGTTCAACTACACCATGAAGCTTCTATATTTTGTGACTTTTGCTATCCTTCTTATAGGTCTGAGCAGCTGTACGACCAACAAAGAGGTGGACCTGATTGTATACAATGCCAAGGTCTATACTGTAGATTCTGCATTTTCTCAAACGGAGGCTTTTGCAGTCAAAAACGGCATTTTCATAGATATAGGAACTACCGCAGAAATCAAAAAGAAATACATTGCAAAAGAGACGATAGACGCACAGGGCAAAGCTGTGTATCCAGGGTTCTACGATGCTCATGCTCATTTTTTCATGTTGGCAGACCTATTGGAGCAAGTTGACCTAAGCGGCAGCAAATCGATAGCCGATATTATTCTGCGACTACAGGTATACCATGCCTCCCATCCTGAAAAAAAATGGATCGTAGGCGGCGGTTGGGATCAGAACCTCTGGTCAGAGAAAGAATTTCCGACAAAGGATAGCTTGGATAAGTATTTCCCCGAAACACCCATTTACCTCTCCCGCGTGGATTACCATGCGGCATGGGTCAACTCCAAAGCGATGAAAACAGCTCGCTTGGATAGCACCCACACTGAAACCGTAGAAGGAGGATTGATTTTCGTTGATAGCTTAAACCACCCTACAGGAATTCTCGTAGACAATGCCATGAACATCGTTGCCAAGCATATTCCCGAGAGTGAGGAACATGAACTGCTGGCTGCTTTACGAAAAGCGCAGGATTCTTTATTATCCGTTGGACTCACCTCTATTGTTGATGCCGGATTAGCCATCGAACAATTGGATTTACTCAAAAAATTCTATCAACATGATTCTTTAAAAATACGGGACTATGCAATGATAGCCGCCGACCCGCATCAGATTGACAAGCAAATCAGGGAAGGTTTTCATGAAGGTGACCGGCTAACCATCCGTTCCTTTAAAATCATGGCTGATGGCGCTTTAGGTTCACGAGGCGCATGCCTATTGGATCATTATCATGACTCTCCCACTAAAGGCTTTCTGCTACACAGTCCGCAGGAGTTTGAACAGATGATTAAGAAATTAGCCAACACGAATTTTCAGGTCAACACGCATGCTATCGGCGATTCTGCGAACAGAATTATGTTGGATACCTACGGTAAATATTTAAAAGACCCGAAAAAAAGAAGATGGCGGATAGAGCATGCGCAAATTATCGATTCGGCTGATTTCTCTAAGTTCGCACAGTTTCATATCATTCCTTCGGTACAGCCTACCCACGCTACTTCGGATATGTACTGGGCAGAAGAACGGTTGGGCAATAACCGGATAAAACATGCCTATGCATACAAGCAGCTGTTGCAACAATATGGTATGTTGGCGCTAGGCAGTGATTTTCCGGTGGAACATTTTAATCCGCTATATGGATTTCATGCCGCTGTGGCACGGGTAGATAAATCTGGGTTTCCGCAAGGAGGCTTTCAGATGGAAAATGCCATTTCTCGTGAGGAAGCCCTTCGAGGAATGACGATTTGGGCTGCGTATTCGTGCTTCCAGGAGAAAAAACGAGGTAGCATTGAAAAGGGAAAAGATGCGGATTTCGTTATTTTAGAGGACGATATCATGATCGCTCCTGAGCAAAAGCTCCGCAATATCAAAACGTTACGCACGGTTATCGCTGGTGAAACTGTATTTCTTAGACTGTAGGCTATTTCTCTTTCAGAGGCTGAAATAGCAAACTAATCAGTAACGAGACAGGAAAACACGCCAACAACAAAATAACAGAAGTTACTGTAGCATAGTAAAGGGACAAGGTATCACGGTGGATATTTTGTCCTTTGTATATGTAAGCATACCCAGATTGAAAATAGGAATGAGTCTGCACGAGATTTAAGTAAATACGATAAAATTTATTGTTCGGATACTGCTCCAGATACAAATACTCCCGCACATTTATCTTTCTGAAATGGCTCAACGATTCCTCGTAAAAATCCCTTCCTTGATTAGACTTAAATTCTGTTTCGGAGACAATCTTCTTATAATCTACAGCCAACCACGCCTTTGCCTTAGTACGATAGGCTGTATTTCGGGAGAATACAGGCATGACGAACAAACTTCTCAGCTGTACTTTTTTAGTAAACAGCCCCGTCATCTCATAAGTGTTTAAGGGAATCACCCGAAGACGATCCGCATACCAATCGCCCATTTCTAAGAAATAAGGCTGTTCATGAGGCTGCAAATCATTAACAGACTTTACATATAATGTTTTCCCAAAATTATAACGGATACTTTTAGCGGAATAATGTATCACAACAAGGCTCATTCCCATCATCAGTAAGTACAGCACGAGCTTAGGAAGAGTAGAAAAATATGAAGGAAGACGAAATTCAAAACGATTCAACAAACGTGGATAAACTCTTTGAATTGCTATCCCTCCCAATATACAAGGAATAATGATCTGCATCAACCAATCAGGTATTGACTGGATATTCAAATGCACTATGATGCCATAAAGAAATGTAGAGATTGCTATGATAAGAAGAATTGCCAACAGCAATGGGAAGGCAAAATGACGTAATCGATATGTCTGAAACTTTATCATGGGTTTAAAGATTGGCTTGCAATAAACCCTTTGGGGTATAAAAGGAAGTATTTTCCTTAGAAGTTGAGAACAATCGCCTACATTTTTCTTCAAATATATAGGCGATGCCCCTTCATTATTTTACTGCATATCGAAAAGATGCTTTTCCGCATGGTAAGAAGAACGAACCAACGGCCCAGACTCTACATACTTAAAGCCCATTTCCAAACCAATTTGCTTATATTTCTCAAACTGCTCAGGCGTAATCCATTCCACAACAGGGTGGTGCGCTTTTGTCGGCTGGAGATATTGTCCCAGTGTCAAAATATGCACACCAACATTGTATAAATCCTGCATTGCCTCAATTACATCTTCTTCCGTCTCTCCAAAACCCAACATAATACCGGATTTTGTACGTAAACCCGCTTCCGAAATACGACGTAAGCATTCCAGTGATCGATCATATTTCGCCTGAATACGCACTTCACGTGTTAGTCGGCGCACGGTTTCCAGGTTATGGGAAACCACTTCCGGACGTACAGCAAGCACCCGATCCAAATTATCCCATTGTCCTTTGAAATCCGGGATTAAAGTTTCCAATGTTGTTTCAGGGCTTTCTCGACGAATAGCGTTAATCGTTTCTGCCCAAATAGTAGAACCACCATCCTTCAAATCATCACGATCAACCGAAGTAATCACACAGTGCTTTACTTGCATCAATTTCACAGAATTGGCAACTCGGTTAGGCTCATCCATATCTACAGCTAACGGACGACCTGTAGCTACGGCGCAGAAAGAACACGAGCGGGTACAGATATTCCCCAAAATCATGAATGTGGCCGTTCCAGCTCCCCAACACTCGCCCATATTCGGACAGTTTCCACTTTCGCAGATAGTGTGCAACTTATGCTCATCCACTAAGCTTCTAACATGACGATATTCTTTACCTACAGGTAATTTGACACGCAACCAATCTGGTTTACGCTGAGTCTGTGTAGCCGGAATTACTGGAAGTTCAATCATACTGCAAAGGTAAGCATTATTCCGCTAAAAAAGCTATACCGCAATTGTAGTCAAAATCTCATATTCTCCGTTTTACCTGCATAGGCTGGCGAAACTAAGATTTTGTTTTTATTCCTCCCTAGAGCCTCAATCACATATCCATTTTTTTTTCAGATATTTGTCCATAGCAAACTTATCCCTCATGTACAGAAGATTATTTACCCTTATTCTTACGTTGTTATCCCTATCTGCTTATGCCCAGCTTAGTGAACCTCCATTGATCCCTAAACCACAAAAAGTAACTTTAGCCGAAGGTCGTTACTCTATTTCCAATACCTCTTCGATATATACAACAGAAGATTTTTCCTTGGCGACTGAACTACTCACTTCCTATGCTTACTTCAATGCACTACCAATTGAAGTCGTGAAGAAAATAGGCAAGAAACATGGTCAGGGTATTCGACTTTTTCCCGCAGAAGCTGTTGACAAAATCGCGACTAATGGCTACAAGATCGACATAGATGACAACGGTATCCTCATTAAAGCGCATAATGTAAATGCAATGATTTCAGGTATACATACGTTGATACAATTAGGCCTTTTGCAAGAAAACCCAACAGAGCTCCCGCAATTAACTATATATGACGAACCCCGGTTTGACTATCGCGGGTTACACTTGGATGTGTCCAGGCACTTTATGCCTTTCGATTTTTTGAAAAAATATATCGACATCATGGCGCTGTACAAGTTCAATCATTTTCATTGGCATATTACCGATGGTGCTGGATGGCGTTTGGAGATAAAACAGTATCCTGAACTCACTCAGAAAGCGGCATGGCGTACACACACCAGTTGGAAAGATTGGGCAAATAATGGAACACAATATATCGAACAGGGGACGCCCAATGCGAGTGGAGGTTTCTACACACAGGAACAAGCCCGTGAGTTGGTCACCTATGCTGCCCGTAAGGGAATAACTATCATTCCCGAAATTGAGATGCCAGGACATTCCGAAGAAGTATTAGCCGTTTACCCGGAGTTATCCTGCTCAGGAAAGCCTTATACACAAGGAGAATTTTGCATAGGAAACGAAGGCACCTTCGTATTTTTAAAGAATGTATTGGATGAGGTGCTGGAGATTTTCCCTTCAGAATACATCCACATCGGGGGTGATGAAGCAGAGAAAAAGCATTGGAAAACCTGTGCTAAGTGCCAAGCGTTAAAATCAGAATTAGGACTAAAAGATGAAGACGAGCTACAAAGCTATGCGATACAGCAGATGGATGAGTACCTGCAATCCAAAGGCCGTAAGCTGATTGGATGGGATGAGATTCTTGAAGGCGGATTGACAGCCGGAGCGACAGTCATGAGTTGGCGTGGCGAAGCTGGTGGTATCAAAGCGGCAAACATGGGGCATGATGTCATCATGACGCCCGGAAGTCACCTCTATTTTGACAGCTACCAGACCGACCCACGTACGCAACCGGAGACCTTAGGCGGATTCCTTCCTATAGACAAGGTCTACTCCTACAACCCTGTTCCCCAAGAAATTGAAAAAGATAAAGCCAAACATATTCTGGGTGCACAGGCTAACCTGTGGACAGAATATATCCCGACTTTCCAACATGTAGAATACATGGCTTTTCCGAGAGCATTGGCATTATCCGAAGTGAACTGGACGGCACAGGAAGCCCGCAGCTTCCCAGATTTCAAAAAGAGATTGCAAAGCCATTATAAAATACTGCAACAAATGGATGTGAATTATTACCGTCCATCGTACAATGTATTAGCCGAAGTAGATTTCCAACAAGAGAAAATGAGAAATACCGTGACGTTGACGTCTGAACAGATGTATCCGAATATTTTCTATACCATTGATGGTTCTGAACCTACCAGTAAATCAACACCATATACCGCCCCTATCGAACTTAGTAGCTCTACCGTAATAAAAGCCGCGTCATTTCTTGATTCTACTCGTGTAAGCCCTGTTGAGACAACGGAACTGGATATACACAAAGCGATTGGCAAAAAAGTATTCTACAATACACCTTGGGAGGGTTACCCTGCACAAAAAGAGCTTTCCTTGACCAATGGAATCAAAGGAGGGCTAAGTTACCATGATCAGCAATGGCAAGGTTTTACTAAGGGAGTGGATGTATATATCGATTTCGAGCGAAGAGAAGAAATCAAGTCTGTCGCCATGCGTTTTATGCAAATTCCAGCTCCTGGCGTTTACTATCCGGGAGAATTTAAAGTTCTCCTATCCGATAATGGGCAGAATTATAGAGAGGTCGGAACTATCGTGAATACAGAAAATACGACAGATCCTCAACTGAAATTCAAAACCTTTGAAGTGAGATTGGAAAAACCACAAATGGCGCGGTATGTAAAGGTTGTCGCTACGAATCCAATGCGAGGTTATTTGTTTGCTGACGAAATTATTGTGTATTAAAGAAAGAAGAGCCTGCTGCACATTGTGCAGCAGGCTCTTCTTTTAACCTTAATGATTTTCCTCTTAGAAAGTATAACGAGCCGTTACACCTCCGTTAAAGTAAAAGCCATCATAATAACCTGAAGCTTTTACTACGTGAATAGTAGGACGTACATCAGCTGAAAATGCAAATGGTGCATTTTTCAATTTATAATCTACACCACCTGTTGGGAATAGACCTGCACTAAATCCTTTGTAATAATCTTCATCGGAAAATGTGTTAGCCAAAACGGCACCACCACCAACAAACCATTTAAACCCATCAATGTTACCAATCGGGAAATGATGTTGATAAGCTCCTGAGAAAGATAGGTTCGTCCATTTTACCCCAGCGACTGAACGAGGTCTGATGCCTAAATCAAATTCCAATGCTGCTGGTTGAGAGATAAATGTTTTAAAAGCCGCACCGATTACATCGTAATAGCTTTCTCCCAAACGGATACCGATAGAGTTCTTATAATCCTGTGCAAAAGATGCTGCTGCAAAAAGAACGCCCACAAATAGTAATGTAAATTTTTTCATAATTACTTTTCTTTAAATTAATTTATAAAATATTCTATTTTTCCTTCAAATATCAAAAACCGTTCCATTTAGGCTTTCTCAATAAAAAACGATGACCTGCGATTTCGACAAAGTATAAAACACTACTGACAAAAGAAGAATAGAAAACCGATGTTCTCAGATTGAAACATTAGTTTTCAAAAAAAGTATACATTTACCAAAAAATATGTAACTTTGTACTCCGACAAAGCAGTCGGAATACTCTTCTTTACAAAAGGCATCTCCTTGCTTTTGTCCGCACAACACATTGATTGTTAATTTTTTGAATAAAAACAAATAATGCCCAGAAACACCTCCATCAATTCCGTTTTGATTATCGGTTCGGGACCTATCGTTATCGGTCAAGCCTGTGAGTTTGATTACTCCGGTTCTCAAGCAGCCCTTTCTTTAAAAGAAGAAGGCATTACGGTTTCAATTATCAACTCGAACCCGGCAACCATCATGACAGACAAGGTTATTGCAGACCATGTTTACCTGTTGCCACTTACCTGCGAAAGTATCGAACAGATTCTTCAAGAGCAGCAAATCGACGCTGTGCTTCCAACCATGGGAGGACAGACCGCTTTGAACCTATGTATAGAAGCTTCTAACTTAGGTCTATGGGAAAAATATGATGTAAAAGTGATCGGTGTGGATGTTGCCGCAATCGAGAAAACCGAAAACCGAGAGGAATTCCGCCAATTAATGGTTGATATTGGTGTTGGAGTCGCTAAATCCAAAATTGCGAATTCTTTCCTTGAAGGAAAAGAAGCTGCACAAGAAATTGGGTACCCATTGGTTATTCGTCCATCATACACCTTAGCTGGTACAGGTGGGGGATTTGTACATAAAAAAGAAGATTTTGATGCTGCTTTAAACAGAGGACTACACGCTTCTCCAACCCATGAAGTATTGGTAGAACAAGCGGTATTAGGCTGGAAAGAGTTTGAGCTGGAATTGTTGCGTGATACGAATGATAATGTCATTATTATCTGTACAATTGAAAACTTTGACCCGATGGGTATCCATACGGGAGATTCAATTACAGTAGCTCCAGGCATGACCTTATCCGATAAATGTTATCAAGATATGCGCAACCAAGCTATCCGCATGATGCGCTCGATTGGTAACTTTGCCGGAGGATGTAACGTTCAGTTCTCTGTAAATCCCGAAAACGAGGATATTATCGCTATTGAAATCAATCCACGTGTGTCTCGCTCTTCTGCTTTGGCTTCTAAAGCGACTGGTTATCCTATTGCGAAAATTGCAGCGAAATTGGCTATCGGCTACAACCTGGATGAACTGCAAAATCAGATTACAAAAACAACATCGGCATACTTTGAACCAACGTTGGACTACGTTATCGTTAAAATCCCACGTTTCAACTTTGACAAATTCAAAGGAGCAAACAAAGAATTGGGCTTACAGATGAAAGCCGTTGGTGAGGTCATGTCTATCGGACGTACCTTTATCGAAGCTTTGCAAAAGGCTTGTCAATCCTTGGAAACCAACCGTGCAGGATTAGGTGCAGATGGTCGTCAGCTACGTAATCTGGAAGAAATCATGGAGAGCCTGGAGCATCCAAGTGCTGACCGTGTTTTCCATATCAAAGATGCTTTCGAGCTAGGCGTACCTTTGGAATCTGTCCGTAAGGTTACGCGTATTGATAAATGGTTCTTGGTACAAATTCAGGAATTGGTACAATTGGAAACTGAATTGCGTCGCTACCAATTGAACAATATTCCTCGCGATTTCTTTATGACATTGAAACAAAAAGGGTATTCAGATACGCAGATTTCATGGTTATTGGGCAACGTCAGTGAAGATGATGTTTATGCACGTCGTAAAGAATTAGGCATCAATCGTGTTTACAAAATGGTGGATACCTGTGCTGCTGAATTCCCGGCTCAAACACCTTACTACTACTCTACTTTCGAAGACGAAAACGAATCCATCGTGTCCGACAAAAAGAAAATCATCGTGTTGGGTTCAGGGCCAAACCGTATCGGGCAGGGTATCGAGTTTGACTATTCATGTGTACATGGTCTTATCGCAGCTAAGGAAGCTGGTTACGAGGCCATCATGGTCAACTGTAACCCGGAAACGGTTTCAACAGACTTTAATATGGCGGACAAGCTTTACTTTGAACCAGTATTCTGGGAACATGTTCGCGAAATCATCGAGTTGGAAAAACCTGAAGGGGTTATTGTACAGTTGGGTGGACAAACGGCACTTAAGATGGCTGAACGTTTAGAGGCGTTGGGTGTAAAAATTATCGGAACTTCTTTTAAGGACATGGATTTGGCAGAAGATCGCGGCCGCTTCTCTGATTTATTGAAAGAATTAAATATCCCTTATCCAAAATATGGTGTAGCGACTTCGGCCGAAGAAGCTTTAAAAGTTGCCAATGAAGTAGGTTATCCCGTGTTGGTGCGCCCTTCATATGTCTTGGGTGGACAAGGAATGAGTATCGTCATCAATGATGAGGACTTAGAAAAAGCAGTAGTTAATCTTTTGAAAACCTTACCGGGTAATCAAATACTGATTGACCACTTCTTAGACCGTGCAGAGGAAGCAGAATCAGATTCTATCTGTGATGGTGAAGACGTGCATATCATCGGTATGATGGAGCATATCGAGCCTGCTGGTATTCACTCGGGCGATTCTTCCGCAGTATTACCTCCGTTCAGCTTGTCAGAGGCAGTACAACAGAAAATGGAAGAGTATTCTATCAAACTTGCTAAAGCGCTGAATGTAAAAGGTCTGCTTAACATACAGTTTGCTGTTAAAGGTGAGAATGTTTATGTAATCGAGGCTAATCCTCGTGCATCACGCACCGTTCCTTTCATCGCAAAAGCATACGATGTGCCATACATCAACATTGCAACAAAAGTGATGTTGGGCGTGAATAAGCTGAAAGACTTTACCATTGAGCGTAAACTAAAGGGATACGCTATTAAAGAACCAGTATTCTCTTTCTCAAAATTCCCAGAAGTTGATAAACAGTTAGGGCCGGAGATGAAGTCTACCGGTGAAGCTATCCGCTTCATCAAAGATTTACAGGATCCGTACTTTAGGGAATTGTACAGCAAGAAATCGATGTTCTTGAATGCACAGTAATATAAAAAGACAGCCCAGCAAATGCCGGGCTGTCTTTTTATATATCCTTTACGCATCGGAACCCCACATTATTTGTCGGACTATTTACCTCTCCTTTTCCTCGGCTTCCGGCTTTATAGCGCTCACAATATTCATCGTTGCACAGAAAAGATCCGCCACGTTGTACACGTTTGACAAGTCCAGGTTCCTGAGGGTCATGTGAAGAGGAGGGGCCTTTCGGATTTGATTTCGGACTTTGCATATAATAATCAGGTCTGTAAAAATCCGAACACCATTCCCATACATTACCTTCCATGTCATATAATCCATAGGCATTAGCCGGAAAAGATTTGACAGGAGAAGTTGTTTCAAACCCATCCTCCTTGGTATTCTTCATAGGAAAATCGCCTTGAAAAATATTGGCTAACCATTTCCCATTTTCTTTCTTCTCGCTTCCCCAATAATACGTTTCACTGGTATGGTTTCCTGCCTTAGCCGCATACTCCCACTCCGCTTCCGTGGGGAGTCGCTTTCCCGCCCATTTAGCATAAGCTTCGGCATCCTCATAAGCTAGTTGCGTAACCGGGTGATCTTCCTTGCCTCTAATAGAGCTATTTGGACCTTCGGGATAACGCCAGTTTGCTCCCGGAACATACTGCCACCATTGCAAAAAATTATCCATGCCATCAACCTTACTGGGATTAGTGAATACAGCAGAACCCGGCACCAACATCGCAGGATCCACGCCAGGAAATTCTTTCGGATCTAATGGCCTTTCTGCTACAGTAACATAATCCGTTGCTTTCACAAATGCCTCAAACTGAGCATTAGTGACTTCATGCTCATCCATATAAAATGAATTAACTTCCACTGCATGTACAGGTTGGGCATCTACAAAATCCGTTGAGCCCATTTTGAACTTTCCTCCTCGAATGAAAACCATCCGGACGTTGTCTTCTCCTTTTTCATAACTCAATGTGTCTTTATGCAAAGCGGTAAAACGCGAAGGGATAGCACCAATATGACATACAGCTATGGAATCTGCAGACTGCTGAACATCGACATTTCCCCTTCCGGAATGACAGCTTATGAACAAGATAACAATAAGGATAGATAGCTTAGATATGATTTCCATACAACGAATATACTTTTAAACCCCATAAAAAACAAAAGCCCAATCGAAATTGGGCCTCTGAAATCTCTCATCTTATGATCGACTAATCAACTTTCAGTTGATTTTTTTGGTCTTTGGAAACTTTTGGTCTAATACCTGTATTACCTCCACCGTTCAGTGTCATATCATGCGGCTGGTTATTTCTCCATGCGCCGTTTGTAAAGTCCGGAATATTTACCGTTTTACTGTTTTTAGCAACCGACTCACAGCTCAAAGGTACAATCACACTCCATGTTGCTCCTTCGTAAATAGGTTGATCGATTGGCAATCCGTTACGCAGACAGTCGATAAGTCGCCAGTCCATCATAAAGTCCATACCACCATGTCCACCGACTTGTTTAGCTTGTTCTCCAATGTATTTAATCAATTCAGGTGTATATTTCTCATACAGACCTTTCAATTCGTCTTCTTTCACAAAGCTGTGGCCAAAAGCAATACCTTCTTTAGGATATTTCTGTGCAAAGCCTTTTGTTCCACTCAATAAGTGCAAACGTGAATATGGTCTTGGCGAAGTAACATCATGTTGAACCATTAAGGTTTTTCCTTTTTCGGTTTTAATCAATGTCGTATCCATGTTACCACGGTATTTTTTACCAACAAACTCTTGGAAGAAAGAATCCTCAGCAGCCAACTCACGCGCTTTATCGCCCATCATAAAATCGGCAGTCTGCATAGCCACCAAATGTGTCATCCGGTCGCCAGCATTAATGTTCATACACTGTGCAATTGGTCCAATACCATGTGTTGGGTAAAGGTTCCCGTTCATTTTGATGTTTTCACGCAGGCGCCACATATTGTCATACCCATTTTTGTTGAAGTTCAAACCCAACAAATCATGAATATAGGCTCCTTCGGCATGTACCAACTCGCCGAACATACCCTGGCGAGTCATGTTCAAAGTTAACATCTCGAAGAAGTCATAACAACAGTTCTCCAACATCATACAGTGTTTTTTTGTCTGCTCGGAAACACGTACAACTTCCCAACATTCCTTCACTGTCAAACCAATAGGCACCTCACAAGCTACGTGAGCACCAGCTTTCATTGCGGCAATACTCATCGGCGCATGGAATTCCCAAGGCGTACAGATATAAACTAAATCGACTTCCTCGTCCTTCAACAATTGTTGCCAACCGTTATCACCAGAGTAAGATTTAGCTTCTTTCAGTCCTTTATTGGTCAGTATTTTTTGAGCTTTAGTTACTCTTTCTGCATGGCGGTCACACAAGGCTACAATCTCTGTACCTTCGATATACGACAAACGGTCAACCGCCCCCGGACCACGCATTCCCAAACCGATAACCGCGATACGAACTTTATCGATTTTTGGAGCTGCATATCCCCACATGTTAAAACCTGGTGCAGCTGCCATAGCAGTATTGTTAATCGCTGGCAACGCAATAGCAGCACTCGATAAAAGTGTAGCCTTCTTTAAAAATTCTCGTCTATTAGAGCTCATAAAAGTTTAGATAAATTCTTTCTTAAATTAAAGGGGACAAATAAGCGTCCCCTCTAAAATCACCTATTTTAAAACAAACTAAACAGTCCATTCAACATAACCTATTTATAGCAGATACAAATGGTTATCAGCAGAGGCATTTGCCTTTTGCTTATACAAGTATAATAGTATTCGGATGGAAAAAAAAACAAAAAAACAAAGCAAACGTTTGCTCAATTTTTAGTTAACAAAAATGATACATTCTCATTTTAAGGGCTTTGTGTACTATTTACACACCCTTAAAAATCCATTTGACCAACCAATTCTTTCAGCTGTACTTCGGACAATTTCGCCTGCAATAATGCCGAATTATACCGGGAAATAGCATTGATAAAATTCTCCTGCGCATCCCTGAACTCCACAGCACTAATCGATCCTATGGTATATTTTGCCAGAGTAATCTGTAAATTCTGTCTAGCGATATCTTCATTGCGTTCTTCCAACTTAACTAACTCTATCGTTGTTAGATAAGTTTCGTAGGCCGTTTTGATATTCGTTGTTATCAATAGATTTTGTTGCTCCATCTGCAAATCTGCATTATCAATCTGCAATTTTGCAACCCGTTCATTTCTCCTTTGATTAAATCCATCAAAAATATTGAGCGAGGCCGTTACGCCATATGTCAAACCTCGAGAATTTGAACTGGCAACGAATCCTAAACTGGATTCTGATTGTGAAAAATTATATCCACCATTAAGCCTTACAGTAGGATAACGTGCCGATTTCACATTTTTAAGATCTAATTCAGCTAACCGCTTGTTAATCGAGATAAGCTGTAAATCCGGATTATATCGTTTGGCTCGGTCGAGCAGATCTTGGTACGTTAAACTTTCATCAATTTCCACCTCGCTAATCACCTCAAAATCGGTATCCAGATCACGAACCAACAGGCTATTAAGATTCGTTTTCAGATTACGGACAATCTCTTTTTGTTTTAAATGAGCCGATACGTCCGCATTGAGATTAACCTGCACATTTAAGACTTCCAACTTGGACGCTTTTCCAATGGAAAAACGATTTTCAGCTGTCTGCAACCGTTCGGTTGAAATCACGATATTAGAGTCCAAAGCTGCTAAAAGGTTCTGTTGCTCCACAATCGTATAATACAGCGCAATGACATCGCCGATGGTCGTTAATACGGTCCGTTTAAAAGCTACATCGCCTTGCTTCTGTAATTCCTGTAGCTTTTCATACCTAGCAAACATGCCCAAACCATCAAAGACAGTCCAGCCTAAACTAACACCATAACTCATATTGTTGTTCTTTGCATTATCCAGGGAACGTTCTACACCATTATTTTGTACCTGAGTCGAGTTTTGCACACTATTATTCTGGCTAAAATTAGCAGTGACAGAAGGCAATATGCCGGCATTACCATAAGTAACATTTTCTTTCGCGACCATCAAATCATTGGCGGACAGCTTGATCGCATAATTATTTTCCAACGCAATTTCAACAGCTTCTTGGGCTGTTAGCAATGTTTGCCCGACAGAAACACTTATCGTAAAACACAACAAGCAAAAAGTAACAATCCGTCTTTTCATCTTAATCTTCAATATTATCAAACTCTGGCCGATGTACTTTTTTTCTTGACATCATTAAATAAAATCCTGGAATAACAAACAAAGTCAGTATCAAAGAAAACACCGTTCCTCCAACAATCACAACACCCATACCTATTCTACTTGTAGAAGCTGCTCCTAAGGACATGGCAATAGGCAAAGCTCCAAAAGCAATAGCTAAGGATGTCATCAGAATAGGGCGTAAACGCGCTTCTGAAGCTTCCAATACAGCACGATATTTATCATAACCTTGTTCTCTCAGCTGATTAGCAAATTCTACTATTAAAATCCCGTTCTTAGTTACCAAGCCAATCAACATAATGGTACCTATCTGGCTGAAAATATTCCACGATTGACCGAAAAGCCATAAAGAAAATAAGGCACCGGCAACTGCTAAAGGTACAGTAATAATAATGATAATAGGGTCGATAAAACTCTCAAACTGGGCTGCCAAAATCAGAAAAATTAACAAAACAGCTAAACCAAAAGCAAACATTGTATTTGAACCGCTTTCGACAAAATCACGGGATTCCCCCCCTAAATCGGTTGTGAAAGTTTCATCCAAAACCTTCTCACGAATTCGCTCCATAGCCTCAATCCCCTCCCCCATACTTCTACCCGGAGCTAAACTTGCCGAGACGGTAGCAGCCATATAACGATTATTATGGTAAAGCTGAGGTGGGTTACTCCGTTCTTCCATTTCCACAATATTATCCAATTGTATCAATTCCCCACGGTTATTTTTTACATAAATAGCCGCTAAATCCATGGGTGTAGCACGGTCTTTTTTATCAAACTGGCCCATTACCTGATACTGCTTCCCATTCATCATGAAATACCCAAAACGCTGTCCCGACAAAGACATTTTCAGCGTTTGGGCAACATCCAATACCGATACCCCCAACGCTTGTGCTTTCTCCCGGTCAATGGTAACGTATATTTCCGGTTTATTGAATTTCAGGTTCACATCTGTTACTGAAAAAGTACGATCATGGGAAAGCTCTTCCATAAATTCTGGTATCTTTTCTTCCAGCTTTGCAAAATTAGGAGCCTGAATAATGTACTGAATAGGCATCCCTCCTCTCCGGTTTACCGCTATCGTTGGTTGTTGCGATACGACCACACGGGCTTCTGAATATTGTCGTACCAGACCCGATAAATGATCCGATATTTCACCTTGTGTGCGTGTTCTCTCTTCTGGCCCCACTAAGCCTAAACGTACGAAACCACTGTTCACAGAAGACGAGCCAAATCCTGGGGAAGTAATCACCAAACTAACTTTTTTCTCCGGCACAGAATCGTTAATGAGCATCGTTAAATCAGTCATGAATCGATCCATATAATCATAGGAAACCCCTTCTGGTGCTGTAACACGAAGACTGATATAACTACGGTCATCATAGGGGGCTGTTTCCTTGGGTAATAACTGGAAAAACAAATAAATCAAGCCAAAACAAACGATCAAGACGACAAAACTTAACCACTTAAATCGTAGGAATCCCTTCAACATTCCACCATAACTTGCGTTCATTGCTTCAAAATAACGCTCTGTCTTTGTATAGAACTTACTCCTCTTCTGCTCGCCCCCCTTCATAAGATAGGCGTTAAGCATCGGAGTCAATGTCAACGAAACAAAAGCAGAAATCAATACAGCCGCACCAATGACGACTCCAAATTCCCGGAACAACCTCCCTACAAAACCTTCTAAAAAAATTACCGGTAAAAATACGGCTGCTAAGGTTACAGAAATTGAGATCACCGCAAAGAAAATCTCGTTAGAACCTTTCACAGCAGCTTCTATCGGCGACATCCCCTCCTCTACTTTCTTAAAAATATTCTCCGTCACTACGATCCCATCATCCACTACCAAACCTGTTGCCAAAACAATAGCTAACAATGTTAGGACATTGATGGAAAAACCACACAAGTACATAATGAAAAAAGTGGCTATCAAGGAAACTGGGATATCGATCAAAGGTCGGAAAGCAATAGACCAATTACGGAAGAATAGGAAGATAATGAGTACAACCAATACCACGGCTATAATAAGTGTCTCCACAACCTCCAAGACTGATTTCTTCACAAAAACAGTATTATCAATAGCAATATCCATATTAAAGCCTTCCGGCAGATCACTTTTCAGCTTATCATATTCTTGATAAAAACTCTTAGCGATATTAAGGTAGTTTGTTCCAGGTTGAGGGATAATGGCTAAACTCACCATAGGATATCCAGAATCCGACATCTTCGTTTCGAAATTCTCTGCTTCCAAGGCCGCATTACCTATATCACCCAATTTTACAGTTTTAGTGAGATCAGATCGAATAATGATATTATTAAACTGCTCTTCTGTAGAAAGATTACCAATCGTCTTTACCGTTAATTCCGTATTATCCCCAGTCAATTTACCCGAAGGCAATTCGACATTCTGCGCATTTAGGGCTGAACGAACATCCAGTACGGTCAATCCATAAGAAGACAATTTCGCAGGATCTATCCAAAGACGCATAGCGTATTTCCTCTGCCCCCAGATTTGAACTGAACTCACTCCAGGGATAGTTTGTAAACGTTGAGCAACAACATTTTCTGCATAGTCTGATAACTCCAAAACATTCCTTACTGAACTTTGCAACGTCATTGTAATTATAGGTTCGGAATCTGCATCTGCTTTAGAAACCACCGGAGCAGCATCAATATCTTGCGGAAGGCTACGCATGGCTTGGGAAACTTTATCACGAACATCATTGGCAGCCTCCTCTAAGTTTTTTCCTAAATGAAACTCGATATTAATATTACTGCTTCCTTGACTACTTGTAGACGATATATTGCGAATACCGTCTATAGAATTCAAGGATTTCTCCAAAGGCTCTGTAATCTGCGATTCAATAATATCTGGATTCGCGCCCGCATAACTTGTACGTACCGAAATCTGTGCAGGGTCAATTGAAGGAAACTCTCTTACGCCTAAAAAAGTATAACCTATGATACCGAATAGAATCAGCATCACGTTCATCACAATTGTAAGAACAGGTCTCTTAATGCTTAGTGTAGATAAACTCATAATTAGCCGATGCTTTAGCGTAAATTAACTTCAACGGCAGATCCATCCCGTAATGACATTACTCCAGATGTTAATACAGTATCACCTTCGTAGATACCTTTCGTCACCAATACATCCGCAGCTGTTCTTCCTCCTGTCTCAACAAGGACTTCTTTCGCCTTACCATTTTTCACAACAAATAATTTCTTTCCATTTTGGATCGGAATCAAAGCCTCAGCAGGAACCAGTAAACCCTTCTCTACATCCTCCAAAGGAAAAGTTACATTAGCAAAAGCTCCCGGTATTAAATTATTTGAAGGATTCTCCGCAATAGCACGAACTAAAAGGGTTCGTGTATTCGCCTCTATAGAAGGTTCTGTCGCATAAATTTTGGCTGTATAAGCTACATCATAACCTTGTACCGTAAAATGTACAGGCTTATTTTTAGCAACCATATAGGCGTACTTCTCAGGAATTGCAAAGAGGAGCTTAACCTGGGCAGTGTTTACCAAACGGGCGATGCTAATTGTAGATGAAATATAGCTTCCTTTTGAAATATTACGAAGACCTATAACACCCGAAAAAGGAGCTTTAACCACTGTCTTATCTAATTGTGCTTGTATTAGCTGAATTTGAGATTGCGCTGTACGATAATCAGCACTTGCTATATCATATTCTTCTTGGCTAATTGCTTCTTTCTCTAACAAAAGTTTCGCCCTACGTTCATTCTCAGCAGAGAGCTCGTTTCTTGTTTTAGCTTGTGCCAATTGCGCACGCAATTCAGCATCGTTTATCCGAACCAAGACCTGCCCTTGAGAAACCTGTGAACCTTCATTAAAATTAATCGATTCTATAATTCCTCCTATCTCAGGATGAATATCAACTTGTTCATTGGCCTCAATCGAACCGGAAAGGGATATATAATCAGAAAATGGTTGTCCAAAAATAACTTTTCCAAAAACTTTTGCTCCAGACCGATTACCTGAAGCAAAGCCTCCTGAATTTTTCTCTTCTTTTTTCTTATTCTGGTCGATACGATAAAATACCAATGCAATCACTCCCAGAAGTAATAAGGATAAGGCAATTATAGATTTCTTTTTCATATATTGAGAAAAATGGATTTAGTCAATAAAATTAACAATTATTCCACGGGGAATTTGTAATAATCTTAATATAGTATTGAGTAGAGCGTATTACGTATTGAGATTATTCCAGTATCGGCAGACCTATTTTTCGAACCACACAAAAGACAATATAGCTTATAGATAAAATGTACCACAGTAAGTAGCCCTAAAAACAAAAAACAGCCCCTTTCAGGAAACTGTAAGGGGCTTTCGTGTAAGATTATCCAGCCAGACGGCGGATCACTCTCCCATCCTCAGCGGCGGACAGTACCATCGGCCCGGCAGCGGGGGAAACAAAAAAGGGACGTCCAAATGAATGAACGTCCCTCCGTGTAAAATTAGGCACCGAC
>NZ_FOZZ01000011.1 GCF_900116225.1 Sphingobacterium wenxiniae | reverse complement strand
CGCTTAGGGACGATCTTAGGCTCGAAAGTGCCGTTTCGGTCACGACCGCTCTCCAGTTCAAAATGACCCGATTGGAGGCTTCTTACGGTCTTTTTTGTCTTCCCGTTTTTACGGTTCGACTCTCCGGAAGCTTTATTCTCCTGCAGGTGGTGATCAAGCTCTCCTTCTAACATCGATTCCAATAAGTGTTTTAGCATAGGGGCAAAAACACCGTCTGTACCACCCATTTTCTTGCCTTTATAAAGGCCTTTCATTGCTTCTTCCTTGAAGCGCTCAAAATCAAATTCCTCTTTTTCCATTTGCTGTGTCTAATATAAAAATTCTTTATTTGACACAGTTTACTTTACACCCTCATTTGCACGGAATAGCGCAGTTTTCGCTATTTGTGTCATCGTATCTGCCCTTGTTTTTATTGCTAATTGCGAGGCAAATATCTGTCAACAATGATTATCTGTACTGGGGAGGAATATCTTGGGAATCGGTAAAACTATTTGGAGCAAAATTCGGCTTGTCCGCAATATTATTATTTTTCTCTGCTGTTGGAGCATTTGGTTACTGGAAAACATTAGCAAATATTGAAGAAGTAGCAAAAAATGGGAATCCGGTAACCGTTACAGACGTAAAGAATAAAAACAGTGAATCAATTGGTTATATTGCCACTTACTTAATCCCGTTCTTATTTCAGAATTTTGATAATTGGTATGAATGCGTTTCTGTCATTTTCCTCCTGTTGATAATTTACCGCATTTACATTAACTCCTCTTTGCTTTTAATTAATCCTCTTTTGAGTTTTAGATTTGGAATTTACGAAATCGAATACACCACTCAAAATGGTAAAAATAGAAACGGATTGATTATTTCACGAGACAAATCTTTACAAGATGATTGTAAAGTAAAACTTTATGAAATCGGACATAAACTATATTTTGCAACTATTAATAACCCAAACAAATGATTATCGGAGAACTCTTACAAAAATTAGATAATATAGGTGAAGATAACGTAATCCTTTACTTTATCACGCGAGTGCTGAAACCAGAAGTAAAAGTATCAAGCAAAGTAATGGACAAATATTTGTTTAAAGTTTACCAAATTGACGTAAACGATGAAATTAGGAGACATCTTTATTCACTAACACAGGAGCAGTTAAATGGTCTAATAAAACGGAAAACTGAATTACACGAATATGACGTGATTACAGATGATACTTCGCAATTGCTATCATATCAAATGACTAATAAAGCGATGTCGTTTTATGATGTTGTCAATAATCAATTAACTTCAAATCCACCTAAAATAAGGAGTTTAGAAGAAATAATTGTTAATGAAGAATTGTGGGCTTATTGTGTCGGTTTCTATAATGATCAAAACGAATGGATTTACACATTCAGAAAAATTCTTGCCGCTAAGGTTGCTATAGATGAAAATGATAGTAATAAGAAAAGTAAACTCCAAAAGGCTATACGAACAATCTTCAATTCCAAAAGCCAAAAGCTTGAATTGATTGAAGGAGAGACCGTAAACTTAGACAAACAAATCGACTGTATCTATTACCAAGACACGTTTTATATAGCCAAGAAAACTCAATTCGAGCAAATTATCGGATTGGAAGAGGAGTACAAACGTCAAGCGAATGAAGTCGTGGCAGAATTAGCGACAACCAATATGATTGAAGGGCTCGAAATTATTGCGAAGCAAATAGAACAAAATCCTTCTATACACAAGAAGCTTGTTCGTCTCACAAAGCTCGGAAATTACCATGGTCTTGACGTAAAGATGATCAAGAAAATGCAGAAAATCTGCAAGAAGTATGGCGAAACGTTAAAGTTGAAGGACGGCAAGCTATTCGTTGAAGATGAAAACGACATAGCACTGACCCTTAAAGTTTTGGCTGATTACTATAAACTTGGCGAAGTATCGGGAAAAGCATATGGCACTTATGCCGGAAAACAATTACAAACTGCAAACTAGAAGGGATAATTAAGTATTAACACATTGACCAAAGAAAATAATATGCTGTCACTAGCAACAGACCTACAGATAAAGAAAACCAGTTTGAATGACTTTATCGCGCTTGCTAAGCGGGTATTGGAATATAGTCCAAATGTACTCTCTGGAAAAGAAGAGAAAGGGAACTACTATATCTATTCCTCAGATATCGGCAATACAAAGAAATTTGTAAGACCGATTAACAAGCTATTGTTTATACCCAGCAGTGCGGGTATCGATGCGACAGAGATCAAGTTTAGGGAAGTGATTGAAAAGATAAAAGCGGATACAGCGATAAGCAAGGAAGAAGAGTTTATCATCGATAGTTTTCTATACACGCTAATCCAATCCGTCGGCATGGGGCTCGACCTTTTGGTCGAATCAAACAGTTCCAAAAAACATGTGGGCAATCGGTTCGAAGAATTGATTCGATCCGTTTTTGATGAAATAGGCGTATTCAACAAAAAAGGCGTAACCAAGATACCTTATGAAACTGCCGAAGGCACTAAATACTACACCTGTGAAAATGACCTCATCCTAAGCCCTACTCAGGATTTGATAGCCAATCGAGGAATTGATCCATCCGAGGTCGTGATCTCTGTAAAGACGACCTCCAAAGACCGAATGGGCAAAATCTTTATGGATAAGATACTTCTTGAGAAGTTTGTCAAACATCCGGTGAAGGTAATGGGTATATTTCTCAACGATGTGCAACGCAAAAATAACAACAACATTAGCTTTACCTTAGTTTCGGGATTGTTTATGGTGTACAATACATTCCTGACCGAGCTGGAAGGTGTGTACTATCTCGATCCACCACCGAATGCATCAGTACCACCGTACAATAGACATATCAAACCATTCTCCAAATTACTGAGCGAAGATCTGCACCAGCTACTATCACCGTAGTTTTTCCCGATGCTTATTGGATGCTATTTCATCTTTGCGGGAGCGTATACGTGCTATATGTCCTGCATCTTGCAGACGAGCGGATATCAAGTTGCAGTACTCCGTACTAAGCTCCGTACCGATCCATTCACGCCCGTAGGCCTCGGCTACGGCATACGTGGATCCCGATCCTCCAAACGGATCGTAGATTAAACTATCTTGGTTGGACGATCCCAAGATAATCTTACGCATCAGTTCGACAGGCTTCTGCGTCGGGTGGCCCATTTTTTCCCATGAACCATTTGCTATAGTCGGTATCTCGAATACATCCTTGGCCTTAGCACCAAGTGGATTGGGCGTCCACTCGTGCTTCTTCTCCTTCCCATTGGCAAAGTGCGATGAGGCTCCCTGCGTACGATTCGGATATTTAGTTGTATGAGCGTTATAAGGAATCCGGACCTCATCCATATTCAAAATGAAGCTGGTGCCTTTTCGCAGATGCAATATGCTTTCGTGCGAACGTCCCCAATCCTTGCCTAAGTTCCCCTTATTACGGTAAAACCATACCAACCATTTACACCCTTTGAACAAGGAAGAACTTGCCCATTTGAGGTCGGCCAATATTTCGGAAAAACCACAGATAAATAACGAGCCATCGGGCGTGAGTATACGGTGTGCTTCCCTGATCCATTCCATGCTCCACTCGACGTAGGCTTTTTGGGACTCGAAAGTGTCCCATTCGGCTTTCTTGATATTATAAGGTGGATCAGCAAAGATAAGATGGACAGAATTTGACGGAACGGTACGCATGTATTCGACCGCATCCATATTGTACAGCTTGCCAAGATGGGTACTAAAGATAGATTGCAATTGTACATTTTCTTCGTAAAGAGCGGCATCGAAAAGATCAAAATCTTTCACATCAAACTCTCTGGCCAAGGAGATGATCTGGTGCTCCGTATACACCCGATAATTATTTATCGGATGTCTGGTGCATTTGAACTTTCCAGAGTTATCCCAACGCCTGAGTGTCTCAGGGTTAACATCCAAGAGGTCAGCAGCCTCGCTAATTTTATAATACTTATCCATACCAACTATACACAACCTTACACAAGGTTGCACAATAATAGTTAGAAAAAATGGAAGGAAAAAGAGGTGTGGATAAAAAGTTATATCATTAATAACATTGATTCGTTGGCAGGATTTTCATCAAATGTTTGCTAATATCCGTTGCAAATTATGTATCTCCGCCTAAATGGACTTTAAGATGGTTTGTATCCATCACTTTATTAATAAATTTTTTGGCAGCGGCTTCTGCAAGTTGATGGGTATCCATGTACGGTCTCTCGTGTATAATCAACCGTGCCTCGGGAAACCATTCCTCCCGGTCGATTTGTTGCAAACGGTAGTTTGCTTGCTTTAACATTTCTTCATCATCATTTTCATCTCCTGTGACTCGATGCGTCATCGAGTTATAGGCAATGTACCATGCGTGATCCAACTTATCCTCAATCCTGATCTTCTTTTTTATATTCATCAAATCAAATCCCAATTTTTTCTTATCTCTAATGTAGCCGTATCAACATTTTCCGCCATATCCTTACTTCCAGATAGTGTATATATACGTCTGGCATATACATCAACGAGAAAACAGCTTTTCGGATTTAACACGATGCCTTTCTTTTGGAAAAATTCCGCCAATACATAGAGCATGGTATCAGCCTCATGCTTACTTAATACCTTGCCCGTAAAATTGAACTTGAGAAAGCCCTCTTGCGCTATTCCAAAGTTATCACTTATCAACATATCCGCCATCGCACCTATTCTCACGCCATTTTTATGGATCGCATCCCTCCTTTTGGATAGGTTGCTTTCCAGAACATGACTATCCAGGATCGGGGACAACAGTGTTGCCATAGCGCAAATCTCATCCAAACCGTTTGCAGAGTATGCCCTGTTTTTATAGCTGTCCTTATTGACAGGGTACCCTTTCGCTTCATCCCTAAGAATTTTAGCCTGTCTCTTGAATTCATCAAAATACAAATCATGGTCTTCAAAACCCGCCGAAAACAAATTACAAATGAGTTTCCTAGCCATCTCATAAAACTTGGGAATATAATCACCAGGGTATTTGCACCCTAACAGTATTCGCTGCTTTCTGTTTTCTTTCGCACCAATATATTGCGAAAACATTTTCAAGGATAACTTAGGGTCTTCGACAACTTTCTTGACCTTTACTTCAATATCTTCATCAATAATATTATGCTCATGTCCTTTCATACTAATTTCATTAGAAACGCTCTACAATAAAAATCAAATCAAACTAATCTTCAATATGTTACAAAACAAATATACAATTAATATTAGACTGAAACTAAGAAATACTTTTCCACAACCAACAAAAAAAACTAACAACATTAGCCAAAACAACTGTTTTTTGGCTTTTTTGAAATAAAAATCAAAAGAATAAATCGTTGATAAATTATGTATATTGGACCTTTTAATATCAATGGATGGCCGCCTCTTTTAAAATCATATTAACCTGTGTTATTGCACTGATTAGCATATTAGTCTATAATATTTATAGAAAAAAGGAAAAATCAGTTAAGCAAAAACGTCTCAGAGTAAAGGAATTGCACACACAATACAATAAACATCTTGAAAAGCATGCTGACCAGATTAATTGTATAATCAAACAGGTATTACCATTTGAACCAAAATACTGTTCTCACACAGATATACAAAACAAGTATGAAACGATTAAAGCAGAGCTTCCTATAGTGGACATCCCCAAGGATTATGTCGAAAGCCATGCAGGACATCAAGGATATAAGGATATACTTTGGTTCTTATCAAATGGCGAAACCTTGCGAAAAGGACATAATACTGCTTTTATAAAGTACGAAAGTCACAGATGCAACAACTATTTTCGCACACTACTATCCAATCCACTTGACAAACAACAGGTCGATTCTATTCTGCACGATGATGACAACACTTTGGTAATAGCTGGTGCAGGCTGCGGAAAGACAACCACAGTACAAGGAAAAGTAAATTATCTGCTAAACAATAGGCTGGCTACACCAAAAGAAATACTACTCTTGTCCTTTGCTAAGAAAAGCGCAGACGATTTAAAAGAGAAGTTAGGCCATCTAGGTGTGGAGTGTCGGACGTTTCACTCCCTCGCTTATCAAATTATCAAAGGCGTAGGCCGACCAGCTGACATCATTCCTCCGGAGGAGACGCAACAACTTATCACGGATATTCATAAAAAACTGACATCGGACGCTACATATCTAGCATCTTTCAATGACTTTGTATTGAATGGATTGCGCCCCATCAAACAAGAAAATGAGTTTAACTCTTACAAAGAATATATAGCGTATCTTAAGGACAGTGAATTTGAATCCCTAAAAGGCATGCTGTCGAAAAAGAGATTTCATAAAAATGATAGCAACAAAACATTAAGTAACGAATATGTAAAAAGCGGTCAAGAATGCTACATCGCCAACTTTCTTTTTCTTCACGGCGTAGAATACAGCTATGAAACTCTCTATCTCTACCAAAAGGAAATAGATGCGAACGAACGCTATGACAAACACAAGAAAAGATACCGACCTGATTTTACCATTTATCTAAATGGCTACAACGAGCAAAGCATCAAGACATGTGCAAACCCAGAAGATAACCTAATCTATCTCGAACACTACGGTATTGATGAGAATGGCGACACCCCCAAATTCTTTGATAAAAAAGATGGGTTATCTTCTTCTGAACATTACAGAAGCATCATGCAGTGGAAAGACGAGGTGCACAAACTTTACAGAACAACACTGATTAAATCATACAGTTACGAATTCACACGAAAGACTATTGAGGAAAACCTCATTAAACAATTGCTCAAACATGGCGTGAAACTAAGTCCCAAATCCAATAAAGAAATCTACGCCATACTGCAGGAAGCCTATTCAAAGGAAATTGATGCCGTGGTAACACTTATACAGACTTTTATTGGGCTATTCAAGTCAAACAATCAGAGCTTCGAAGAACTACTACAAAAAAACCGAGATCTGTTCAGCTATGATCACAATCTAATTGTGAGAAATGAACAACTGATCGAGGTTATCGAGAGGATATATAACCAGTATCAAAGCGAATTAAAAGACAAACAAAAAATAGATTTTAACGACCTTATCAACCAAGCTAAAGAGCACACACAGCGTAATGATTTTCTCCATCCCTACAAATACCTTATCGTAGATGAATTTCAAGATATTTCCATCAACAGATATGAGTTACTAAATGCCATAAAGAAGCAGCGTTACTGTAAACTATTTGCAGTGGGCGACGACTGGCAATCGATCTATCGCTTTACGGGGAGCGACCTAACTTTGTTCAAACGATTCGAGGAGTACTTCGGACACACCATCATTAAAAAAATCGAAACGACTTACCGTTTTGCAGAGCCTCTTATCGGCATCAGTTCAAATTTTATACTCAAAAATCCAAATCAAACAAAAAAAGAACTTCGGGCCGGTCGAAATGCGCACACGGAGGTGGTTTTCGAATACGAAAAAAATGGAGACCAACCTATTAACCAAAACTTACTAGACATTTTGCAAAAACTGTATCTGGAATATGGAGACACCCTAGCCGACAAATCAATAACTTTACTAGGTAGATACAATCACGATATCGACCAATTGGTATCCAACATCAATCCGATAGTACAAAAAGATCAAAACTACATCTATGTCAACACTGAACTAAAAGAGGTTGAGGTCGATAACGAGGGAAATACCATCAGAGACAACCGACTCTCTCTGCAGAAAAAGATTGACTTCATGACCGTCCATAAAGCAAAAGGGTTGGAAAGTGATATTGTGATTTTAATCAACTGTGAAACAGGAAAATACGGCTTCCCTGCCGAGCTGAGCGATGACAAAATACTTAATCTTTTGTTGAGCGGTGATGACCGATACCCTAATGGCGAAGAACGTCGGGCTTTTTATGTTGCAATGACAAGAGCCAAAGAAAAGTTCTATTTCTTAGCCAATAAAAGTAGGCAATCCAAATTTCTCACGGAAATTTACGCCGAGCACATTGGCTCCCAACAAGAAGCTGTTTGTTGTGAAAGATGTGAAGGAGAATTACGTTTTATTAAGGATATTTCTAACAGATTCGGTCTATCAAAAATGTTTGGATGCACTAATCTAAAGTATGGATGTGATTATACAACCTTTATTAAGAATACAGAGTTGAGTCCCTTACTGGCACTAAACCAAAATTAGAAAGGTTTTTACTATATTTAGTCAATATGAATATCTTCCCACACGATAACATCCTCCCTACCCGCTACCTCGCTGCGTGCTTTAACAACACGGTAGCAACCTATAAATTCTACTGGTTACTAGCTATCTTAGACGCTGTCCATCGACAAGAACGGGAGATAAAAAAAGACCAACTGTTTGCCAGTATGCTCTCCAATGCTTGGTATACCGTCAATTATTTTCAAGTATCCTTTGGACAGCAAGACCTTATTCAAAGCACGGTAAGGCAACTCAAAGATATAGAAGGCATCACGATCGATGAGGATCGGGCGATCATACAAAACAGGCTTGTAAAATCGGAGAAAACAGAGACCAAAAAACTGCTTTTGCACTTTGACAACCAAGTGCCCCATTGGTTCTTGAGTCCGTGGTACCCGAGGAAAGGAAAGAGAGAAGTCTACCAGTTGTCGCAAGCCGGAGAAAATCAGCCCTTATATCAGCTATATAAAGACTGCATAGTGATACCCGAACGATGGTTCGATTACCTGACGAAACATGTCCGTATCATTCGTGACTATGTCTACTGGAATCTCTCGCTATTCTTGCAGAAGCGCAATCCGAACGTACCGGATATACCCAATAAACTGATCAAACCTGCGCTGCGAAGTTCGTTGCTGAAACAGCGCAAGTTTTGGGATGTGGTGATCGATGCCAACGGCCCGCTGCGCTGTATCTACACGGGAAAAGAACTGTTCAAAGGAGCCTACCATGTCGAACACTTCATCCCGTACAGTTTCGTCTCGCACAACCAGATCTGGAACCTGATCCCTTCAGATAATGCATTCAACGTGAGCAAAGGCAATAAACTGCCCCCTCTCGACAAATACTTTGATTCTTTCTACGATATGCAGAAGGTAGCCATCCAAACATATATGACTTCTAGACCAAGCGAAAAGCTCTTGGAGGATTATTTCTACATCGGTACCGATTTACAGGCGGGGCTATCGAAAGAAAAGTTTTACGATGTGATCAATCCGTTGGTCACTATCGCATCGAATAACGGGTTTGAGTTTTTATCCAAATAATTATTATGAGCGTTAAAACTTTCTTCGAAATAGCGACTGATAGACAGATTGGTCAAACAAAATATTTCTTCCTGATCTATGATGGCTTCCCGGTATCTCCCGGACACATCTTGGTCATCTCGAAAGAACTCCGGCAGGATTATTTTGCACTAACAGAAGTCGAAAAGGTTGATCTGGACAATGCCATACGATTGGCGAAACAACTGATCGAAGAAAACCATAGCCCCGACGGCTACAACATAGGGATGAACTGTGGGGAAGCAGCAGGCCAAACGGTCTACCATTTCCATTGCCACGTGATCCCACGCTACAAAGGCGACATGGATGATCCTCGAGGTGGGGTCAGGCATTGTGTCCAGGGGAAAGGTTATTATTAATTTCTTTATCTTTAGCCCATGCTACACGTAACCTGTGCTATCATAGAACACGATAATAAAATCTTGATCTGCCAACGTTCTGAGCGGATGAAGCTACCGCTCAAGTGGGAATTCGCTGGCGGTAAGATCGAGAGAGGGGAAAGCAAAGAGGCCTGTCTGAAAAGAGAAATCCGAGAAGAGCTCGGATTGCAGATCGAAATAAAATCGGCACTAACCGCTGTAGAACACCACTACCCCGAGTTTTCGATCTGCCTTTACCCTTTTGTATGTAAGTGGACTGGCGGTTCACTAGCTATCGCCGAACACGCGCAAGCCATCTGGGTGACAAAAGAAGAATTAGCAAACTATGACTGGGCGGACGCTGATCTGCCCATCGTGAATGAACTCATGCAAGTATGGAGTTAGGAATATACGAAAGCTTAATCACCGAACAACTCAAGCAGCGTCTGGCAGAACTGGACCGTAAGCAATATTTTATCGCAGACGACAAAAAGTTGGATAGCGAAGAAGCAGTCTTTTATTTGAGTGCACATTTGAATAAGGCCATTTCCAATGCTTTAAAAGCCATTAAAGTGGATAAGAAAGATCTATTGGTTACTAAACAAATAGAGATATCGAATAATCTGCTGCGATACCTGACACAACAGATTAGTCAGTATAACTTTGAAGAAGATTTGCTTGATGCGGAAGGCCACATACTGCAGGGTGTATTGGATCAGTTGCACTCCGACTATACGGACATCCGTCTGCATCTGAAAGAAATCACACCATTATCACGACTGACACAAAGCGAATTATTCACGGGCGGGAATGTCGGTCTTTCACTGGATGGCGAGCTTAAAAAGGAAATCCGTTCGGCTGATCGCGTAGACCTATTGGTTTCCTTTATCAAGTGGAAAGCGATTGTGATCCTAAAAGATGCATTGGAAGAGTTTACCAAGCGTGGAGGTGTGCTCCGGGTAATTACCACAACCTACATGGGTGCCACGGATGCAAAAGCGATTGAAGAGCTTTCCAAACTTAAAAATACAACGATAAAGGTATCTTACAACACAGCAAATGAGCGCTTGCATGCAAAAGCTTATCTTTTTTATCGTAACACCGGATTCCATACGGGATATATTGGTTCATCCAACTTTTCACGCTCGGCTTTGACAGATGGACTAGAATGGAACGTGAAAGTTACAACGGCGGAGATACCGCACATCATTGATAAGTTTCAGAAGACGTTTGAGTCGTACTGGAACAATGCAGAGTTTGAACTATATACACCGGAGAAACTTATCCGACTGGACGAAGCATTGAAACAAAATAAACTCGGAAAAAGTACAGACGAAATCGTTCAGTTTTTTGATATAAAACCGTACCACTACCAAGCGGAAATTCTAGAAAAGCTAAAGGTAGAAAGGGATGTGCATGGCTCGTACCGCAACCTTGTAGTAGCCGCGACAGGCACGGGGAAAACCATGATCTCCGCATTTGATTTTAAAAATTTTCTTAAAAAGAATCCTGAGGCTAGACTACTGTTTATAGCACACCGAATTGAAATTTTAAAACAGTCTTTGCACACGTTTCGAAATGTATTGAAGGAATTTAACTTTGGCGAACTTTATGGTGATGGTTATGAACCTAGAAACAAAAACAATGTATTTGCCACCATTCAGACGTTGAGCAGATTGGATTTTGCTTCCTTCTGCCCTGCTGATTATTATGATTATATCGTTATTGATGAAGTACATCACGCTGAGGCTAGTACATATAAAAAAGTTACGGAATATTTTAAGCCTAAGGTGCTTTTAGGTTTGACCGCTACGCCCGAACGTATGGACGGCAAGAGTATTTTACCTGACTTTAACCACCGCATCGCAGCGGAGATCCGGTTGCCGGATGCGCTGAACAATAAATTACTGTGTCCGTTTCAATATTTTGGCATCTCGGATAATGTCGATTACAGCAGTGTTGCCTGGAGAAATGGTCGGTATGATACGGAGCAGCTGAGTAATATCTATACGTCAAACGATACGCGTGTGGCTAATATTATCGAAAACCTTGTTACCTACTCGAAAGATTACCGCGAGGTTTGCGCTGTTGGATTTTGCGTAAGCCAGGATCATGCAAAATATATGGCTCGTAAGTTCAATGACGCCGGGTTGCAAGCGGACTATCTGATTGCTGAAAATACGAACAGACGAGCGGATATATTAAATGCACTCAGACGAAAAGATATTCATTATTTGTTCGTAGTAGATATCGTAAACGAGGGTGTTGATATTCCAGAAATTGATACCGTATTATTTCTAAGGCCAACCGAGAGCTTGACGATATTTCTGCAACAGCTGGGTCGTGGTCTTCGCCTCGACGATAACAAAGATATATTGAGTGTATTAGATTTCGTAGGGAATGCGCGAGATGAGTATGATTTCGAGAACAAGTTTAGAGCGCTAATAGGAAAGACAAATACAACGGTATTATCGGAAATTGAACGGGATTTCCCGCACCTTCCGCTGGGCTGTTCCATCGTGTTGGAGAAAAAGGCGAAAGAATATATCCTCAATAATATTAGGAAAGCTACGCAGCTAGGGAAACACCAATTGATAGCACGTATCCAAGGATTTCGCAACCATACGGACAAACCGCTCACCTTGGCAAACTTCTTAAAGTTTTATAATCTCGAGCTCAAGGACATTTATAAACACCACCTATTCTCCACGCTTCGTGCAGAGGCTTTCGCTACGGATCTGGATAATACAAATCTGGATCGTTATAAAGCGATGTTAACGAAAAAATGGATTGTGACGGAATCGCTTAGTTACTTCCGGTTTCTCCTCGCTTTGATTGACGTTGATTTTGATTTGACCCGCCTTGCACCGACCGAGGAAAACCGCTTGATGGCGCTTATGCTACACTATGATTTTTATCAGTCGGCAACCCAGGAGATGACTTTGGAAGAATCGATAAAAATCATCGGCTTGAATAAGGATTTGGTGACGGAGATGAAAGAGTTTCTAGAAGTGAAAATCGATAAGATTGGATTTGAAGAGATTCCTTGTGTGGACTTGGGCTATGCTTTTCCTTTGCAGATCCACGCATGTTATACAAGGGAACAGATATTGGTCGCCATGCGCTTAAGTACACTGAGCAAAAAAAGTTCTAATCGAGAAGGGGTAGCGTTGAATAAAGGGGTAAATACAGAAGCGTTATTTATCAATCTGAAGAAAAGTGAGGAGGACTTCTCTCCTACCACCTTATATGATGACTATGCCATCAACGAGTTGCTATTCCACTGGCAGTCACAAAACCAAACGGCTGATTATTCAGAAAAAGGTTTGTCCTACATCACGCAAAATGAAACGGGGAAAAAGATCCTCCTTTTTGTAAGGGAATCTATCCATGATGCGGACGGTTTTACGCAAGGTTATGTTTTTATAGGTCCAGCTCACTATGTAAGCCATACGGGATCGAAACCAATGTCTATTCAGTGGAAGCTGGAGGAACCTATTCCGGAATACCTTTGGACGGCTTCGGCGAAGATGGTGGTTGGGTAGTACTGGTTATAATTCTTATTAAGTGAAACAACAAGCCGTAAAAGAAATCCTCGTAAAGGAACATATAGACACTAACAATAAGTTTGAATTGCTTAAGCGCTTCGGAAAAGAAAGTATTCATAATCCTTATGAACTAGAACTTGTATAGACTGTCCGGTAATTAGCCGGGCGATTTATTGTCGTTTTTTTTCTAAAACTTCTGGTAGCAAACCGCCTCGAGTCCAATGCTTTGAGGAATCCGCAGGCTTCTATACGAGCAAGCAGAGTAGCAATCTTATGTCTAAGATAAAAGATAATATATTTTATAGTCTTTGATGTAACAAATTCTCCAATTTTGACACATATTAATGTATAAACGCTAACATACATTTTATGCCATTTTTTAAGATCAAGAGATATTATCAATTTATTTCCAACTTTATGGCTTTCGTAAAATCTCCAAAAACTTCCTTTGCTCCAAAACTGACAATCCAAGATAAACTTGCCGAATCTTTAACACTATTCTTGGTGAAATTCATTTTTTCCATTGCTGTTGCCTCGTTAATAGGTACCTTTTATGAACCACAGAATCTGACAGACAAATCAATGTCTGAACGCTTCACTCCAATTGTCTTTCTGCTGACTGGAGGAATAATACTCCCTCTCTTCGAAGAAGTCATGTTTCGACTTTCTTTGATTTTTAAACCTATTTATGTAGCATTAAGTTCAGCTTGTTTTGGATATTATTTTTGTACAAAACTGATTTTCAACAGTCGATTAAGTCTTGTAGATGACACTTTCGGCTTTAGAATTGGAACCGCAATTCTTTTAGGCAGTCTTGTCTTCATTGTGTTAAATAATCAAAACGTAAAGAAAAGACTTCAGTCACTTTGGGTGAAGAAATTCGATTTGATCTATTACTCTTCTGCAATTCTATTTGGTTGGCTACATATTCTCAACTTTGAACTAAGTTATTTAAACCTTTTGCTTACCCCTATTCTTACATTGCCACAGCTTTTTAGTGGATTGATTACAGGGTATCTTCGTTTGAAATTCGGTTTCTTATATCCATTGTCGTTTCACATCCTTACAAATTCCATTTTAATCGGCCTAAGTATATTCATAGAGTAGGATTCAAAACACATAATCCTCCGAAAAAGCTCCATAAGCAACGTTACTCTCCAATGTATGTCTCCTTACTAAGTTCCTGCGATAAAATAAATACGCTGGCCACCAAAGGGAGTTTGAAACAGACAGCACAGGCTATTTTGATGCCTACCTTACGGGAGGATGTGATTGTCCTAAGATCAAAGCGCAGGTCGCACACGAAGGATAACAACCCGTAAAGTTTAAAGAGCCGAGAGACACCAATAGGGTAGTTATACACCTCGAGAAAAAGCAGCCATACTATAAGGGCGGGGCGTGGATATGCAGAATTAGGAATGCCTAAAGCGCCTATATCTGCACATTTTTAATCGTGCTGTCACTTCCGGATGGCATCTATACTCATTTTTTGATCCTGTTCAACCGTCAGCACCCCTTCTACGTTCTTAAAATAATTTATTCCCTCGGCTATGTCGCCCTTGGCAGGCAAAGTGATCGCAATGCCGTGAATAGCCTCGTAATTGTGAACAAGCTCCGCATGATAGCGCTCGACTGCTTGCATCAGTGCTTCATTACCCACGGCACTATCATACATAATTATCAGCGTGCGGTTCATATTTTGCTCATCCTGTTCCGTAACTAAACTATCCTTCTTTTTCATCGTTGTGCATGCTGCAAAAACCAACATCCCTAACAAAAAAATAAAACCTAATTTCACGATGCTTTTCATCTATTAAAATTTAAAAATGTAAATATCACTTTCTTAATTTGAACATCTACTCTGCACAAAAGCCATGCCTAGTTAGTAAATGTAAGCGTTATAATGCCATGATATTTGCTATTTTTGTAAGAGAAACAAATACCGTATCATGATGGCCGATAATATGAGTGGAGAGCTGGTGAAGATAGTTGAATACAGCAACCAATATCAACGTGCATTTAAAGCTTTAAATACAGAATGGATTTCCAAATTCTTTGAGCTGGAGGAAGCTGATTATCAAGCTTTGGATCATCCTGAAGAAAATATTCTTCGAGGTGGGGGAAAGATATTCGTTGCGCTTTATCAGGGTGAGGCTGTTGGTGTATGCGGTTTAAAGAAAACAGAACATCGTGATTTTGATTATGAAATGGTGAAAATGGCTGTTTCTCCAAAAGCCCAAGGTAAAAAAATAGGCTGGCTACTCGGACAAGCAACAGTGGAGGCTGCCAAAAAGTTGGGGGGACGTAACATCTATCTCGAAGGTAATACTAAGCTAGAAGCATCCATTGCCTTATATCACAAGCTCGGATTTAAAGAGATAAAGAGCTTTACGCCTTCGTATAAACGTGTGGATATTATCATGCTTTTAACCTTTTGACTGTCTTCTTAATCTTAATTTTTACAGTATGGACATCACCAAAAAATTTAACCGCATCCTTGCTATTTACTCCCAGCTACAGGCGAAACCTCTTGTAAAAGCGTAGGAACTTGCCGAACTTTTTAAAGTGAAATCTACGGACAATTTACCGTGACATGAAGACTTTGGAACGAGCAGGCATTCGTGTTTTGTGGGCGGTCGAAGGTAGAGGGCCGCTAAATCTCGACATTCTTATATATTTCCTATGGTCGTCTTATTGGTTTTATTTATATCTGCTTTTATTATTACAACCATCGGGTTATTTATAATTCAGAAAGCATTACAGCGTATAATGCATGGGGAAAAGTCAAGTAATAGTATCAATATGTACTAAAAGGCATTAAGAGCCGTATCGGAAGTACGCAATTCACGTTAATGCCTCTTGGGCCGATTTATTTGGCAAATACCCGAGACAATTGTTCTACTGCCGCTTTGGTTGCAGAATAAACGCCATAGGTTGGGAAAATCGTTCTTGTAACGGTAGACGAAAGATTGATAATACTTCCGTTATCGGCCAATTTGCTTGCCGCTTCTTGGAGTGAATAGAATACTCCTTTGAAGTTGATATCAATTGATTTTTCGAATTGATCTTCGCCCAAATCTTTGATCATTGCATTGAGCATCACACCGGCATTGTTCACCCATACATCCACTTTTCCAAAATGGGCAATTGTTTCATCAAACAAACGCACAATATCAGCTCTTTTGCTTACATAACCTTGAATAGCAAAAGCATCGCCACCGTTCGTTTTAATAGCCTTCACTACTTCATCTGCGGCAGCTTAGTTGCCGTTGTAGTTAATAACGACTTTTGCGCCTTCATTTGCCATTTTTTGAGCAATGGCTGATCCTATTCCTTTTGAAGAGCCGCTTACCACGGCAACTTTTCCTAATAATGTATTCATCTTGTTCTTATTGCTATTTTAATTATTAATCTAAAAACAGTTGTTGAGTACAAGCGTTTTCAGCATCTTATTTTTTGGGGCTTAATTAAAAGACTTTCTAAATTCTAAGGGTGAAATCTGTGTCTTTTTCTTGAATAATTTACTGACAGACTGTACATGTTCAAATCCCAATTCGTACGCAATTTCACTTACATTCAATGAGGTGGCCAGCTTGCTGCTGTATCTCCTCGGTGATCTTCTTTACAATACTTCATATGAAAACTGGTATGTATACATCGGGAAATCCTATAACATTCCAACGGAAATCACCTCATCAGATAAGCGGATGCTATTTGTCATTATGGCTATAACGGGGAAAAGTCGGTATTTTCTCATGTTCCAGTTCGCTACAGCGTTGGATTTTTTTATATTTATGCTTTAAACCGTAGTCTAATAAATAATAAATGTATAACAAGATTAAATACTTGACCTACTTTACTTTAACCGCATTGATATTTTGTGCATGTAGTAAGGATAACGGAGAAAGCGCTGTTCTTAGTTTCGAAAATACGACTTGGGTTGCTAGTATGACGGATGGCAACCCGAGCACCAATCCATCGGGAGGGTTCGGCATGAACGGTAACAACCAATACTACCCATGGTCGGAATGCCACATGGATGATTCGTTTGTATTTTCAAAAGATCGTCTGACGATTAATGATAACGGGACGGCCTGTGATGAGAGTCTAGGGCTTATTTTTAACACAACGACCCAAGCCTACTCTTACAATGCAGAAGCAAAAAAATTGACGGTTGGAACTCAGAACGATATAATCGTTCTTGACGTATATGAGCTGCATAAGGATAGGTTGAAGTTGGGGCTTTCAGTTGTGGGTTACGGAGGTGGAAACAATATAATTTTCTTGTTTAAAAGGAAGTAAGGTCTTATTATGGATATCGAAAAAGAATAACTACTGATTATTGTATTGGACAACTTTTTGGGATCGCTTCTTTATTGGGCTATGGGAAAGAATATTTAAAATATAAAAGTAAGCCTCGGTTTGGGAAGACCATATAAAACCGTTATTTGATAGTAAACTCATTGAATACACACTGGAATAAGCTAATGATCCAAATCAGCAATACCAAATAACGCAGCAAGGCATCAACTTTTTGATGGGAAGTGCTATCATAATCTTATGATGGTATTAGGGCAATTTATCGAGCGCGATCTTGGTGCCGTCTCGAAAGCCTCTATAATAGACTCCCTGATTGTACAACAATACCTCGCCCTGCTCGCCACGCTGGATATAGGAGTCTATCGCAATCACCTTATGGCCATGCATGGTGCGGACACTACCGTCAGGTGTATGGCCAATGATTATCCTATCCACATCAAAAATCTGAAGTGTACTGTCTATCGTCGGAACGGGGTCGGGCGCATCCTTAAAATAGCCTCTGTACCAAAGTGGCCCATCTGAGAACCGCAAGAGATCAAGCCGCTTGTCGGGCACACTGACCAAGCTATCTAATGTAAAAAGCTTCTCCCGGAAAGCATGGTTGACCTCATCGATTGTATAGTTCTGCTGCAGGAACTTACTGGAAATACCGGCATGTACAAAGAGCGAGTTATTAATGGTGATCATGACAGGCCTCCTGCGCAACCACTGCCCCAGTATGCTATGGTGACCAAACCATGCCTTGAAAGGAACCTGCATCAGGTCTGCCGCCCTATCGTACCGCTGATGCACATAGCGAAGATCTGCATACAGTATCATACTCTCATGATTGCCGGCGAGGAAGTGCACACGCCCCCCGGCCCGGAGTGCCTGATCCTCCAGTTTGAACGTCAACCATAAGGCCTCGGTAACACCGGTGCCTCTATCCATAATGTCGCCCAGTACAATTAGGTGCCCATCACCATAGGCCCAATTATCTTGGTCATCAATCACTCCGTGGGCACGTAGAAAATGTTTATAATTGGTATAGTTGCCGTGGATATCGCTGATCGCGACAAATCTATTGATGTCCGTAAATGCATACGATGGGTAGTACTGATCGCTCTGGGTATAACGGTAATGGGTATAAGGCGAAAACCCTAAAAGTCGAGTGGCAGCAGAATCACTGCCCTGTCTATCGATCTCCTCTTGCCTGATTCCTTCTTTGACCCAGATCAGTCGAAAATCATCATTGGCAATAAAAATATGGGGCGATTCGGAAAATAGACTATCGTCGGTCGGCGCATCCTGACCATAGGCTGTAAGACCCGTCAACAGGATAAGGAGGGTATAAATATGGTACAGAATCGTGGAAGAGATCTTGTTTTGATGATAAACCATGCATGTATTTGTATAGTAATGAACAACTCGTAAGCCATAAATATACAAAAAATATGTGCCATTTCGTTGACTTCAACGAAATGGTCGCCATCTGAGCTTGAGCATACAGGAAGGTCGAAGAACGTTTAAACTAGGAAGGTTAAGAAATAATAAACGTTTCTATGGGAGTAAATATATGGATGTCGCCTAAGGCGAATAGATATCTGTATAGCGCATTCACCGATTTTTTTACCGCGGTTACCGAGAAATATAAGAGCTTGGTCTAATCGTTATTCGGTAAATCTGCCCACTACCCTACCTTTGAGATATCAAATAAGAAAAACTACAGACATGAAAACGACATGGAGAACTATCACAGCAGCATTGATCATGGTAACATCCCTAAGCTCCTTTGCGTCGGAGAAGGCCAATCCTTTGAAAAATGTGGAATCGGGCATGGT
This sequence comes from Sphingobacterium wenxiniae, assembly GCF_900116225.1. Classification (GTDB taxonomy): domain Bacteria; phylum Bacteroidota; class Bacteroidia; order Sphingobacteriales; family Sphingobacteriaceae; genus Sphingobacterium; species Sphingobacterium wenxiniae. The sequence goes on along the minus strand of NZ_FOZZ01000011.1, from coordinate 109,895 downwards.
AATTGGCTCCTATGTGGATGCTGTTACCGTGGGCAGCATCGACCTGAACAAGTTTCTTTTTGCAGATGATTTCCAGTACCGCAACTTGAGCAACAACGACTGTGCGGGCAAAAAAGAATACATCAAGTTCCTCAAGGCTAACAAAGGTATGCAGTACAACTGCGAGAGCAGCTACAAAATATTATCGCAGGATGGAAAAGTATGCGTAGCGAAGGCAACGATGGCATTCGATAACTTCACCCGCGTAGATTATATCACGTTGAATCAGGGCAAAGATGGCTGGAAAGTAAGCAAAGTGGAAACGACTTATCCGTAGAAGAATTTTAGATCTTTGTTTCAATAGAGGGACATGTTGTGAAATATCTCCCGATGTTTAGTTAGCAAAGCCTGCAAATGCAGGTTTTGATTTTTTCGTTGTCGCTCAAATATTCCTTAATAATTTTTAAATTCGTATCCAATTACGGATATATTTCCAAGAGAATCGAATCATGACAATAATAGGTAAAGCTTTACTAACGATACAGTGCTAACGTTGAAGTAATAATAACACATGAAAAGTGGGAAATTAGGAATAGGACTGATATTAACCGTAATTACTATAGTATGTAATTCATATCTAGGTTTATAATTGGTTAGCCTGTTCGGGAGGTTGCTGAGTTTTGTCGGATTTATTCTTGTTTCCACGTGTATATGGAGCTGTCCTTTGTTCTAAACCCAAGATTTTCGTAAAGTTTACGTGCTGCAATACGGTGGCTTTCCGTAAATAAAAGCACTTCCGTCAAATTCATTTCTCTAGAATACTTGAGCAGATATTCTATCAGTTTCCTACCGATACCCTGTCCTCGGCAGGCATTATCGACAACAACATCTTCTATCCAACCTTTATGTCCGGATATAACACGATAGACAGCCATTGACGCAATACCAACTAGATTCCCGTCTTGAAAACCTCCTATCAGATAAACACCATTATCCGTCTGCAAGACTTGGGAAATATCCTGATACTTTTTTCCGGGACTTAGCTGCCTATATAAGGCTATAATTTCTTCGCGAATAGTGTGATTAATATTAGAAATATCTAGTTCTTTAATTTCCATAGTTCAACGTTTGTTAATAAATACACAAACATAAACATAAAATTCACTACATTGTGATTCATCGTTTTAAACATGAGTAGAAAATGCAATCAATCATGACAGCTATAAAAAGAAAAAATATTATAACTATTCAACATCCCGAATCTGTGCATCATACCAATGGAATGGTTGGTTCATGGACAGATTGGGAACTTTCTGAAAAAGGGAAGCGCTTAGCGGAAAATATTTCTAGTCATTTGAAGCAAACGATTCAACCTGGAAGCGTCGTTATCTACTCTTCTACTCTTAAGCGAGCGGTGCAAACAGCTGAAATTGTAGGAAAAAAATTGGGACTTACTCCCAAACTAATTGGGGCACTGAAAGAACGGGGATTGGGAGCAGGTATCGGCAAATCTGTACAATGGCTCAAGGACAATATAGAACAGGAAGAATTGACGGTTTATGATAAGTGCTTCGCTGATGCGGAATCGAGATATGATGTTTGGAAAAGATTAATACCGTTCTATGAAGAGATCATCTCCAATGAAGAAGAAAATATAATCATCGTATCTCATGGCGATACGTTAAGTTTATTTAATGCGCTATGGCTTGGATTGGACATCGAATTACTCAACAAAATTGACCTTTATGGAATAAGTGGTGGTGTTTCCTTTTTGTATCAAAATAGCGCAGGTAAAAGGATAATCAAAAGATTAAGTGATACATCATTTATGTATCCTATTGCAAATCCTTAAATAAAAAATCCTGAGTCTTCCCGTTTCAGGATTTTTTGCTCATTACCAAACGCTTACTATCCATCGGCGAACATCCGGAAATCCCCCCTAAAAAAAATATCTTTAAAACAATATATTGCGCACTTTGGCAACTGGCTTGCAATCCTTTTGGCATGGACAAACAAGTAGATATCTGCATAGCGCATTCACCGATTTTTTTACCGCAGTTACCGAGAAATACCGGAGCTTGGTCTAATCGTTATTCGGTAAATCTGCCTACCGCCCTACCTTTGAAGTATCAAATAAGAAATAGAAAAAATAATATATACATCACATTAAAAACTTCAGACATGAAAACGACATTGAAAACTATCGCAGCAGCATTGATCATGGTAACATCCCTAAGCTCTTTTGCTTCGGAAAAAGCCAATCCTTTGAAAAACGTGGAATCGAGTATGGTAATCGGCTCCTATATGGAAGCCGTTACCGTGGGCAGCATCGACCTGAACAAGTTCCTTTTTGCAGATGATTTTGAATACCGCAACGTGAACAACAACGACCGTGCGGGCAAAAAGGAATACATCAAATATCTAAAGGCCAACAAGAGTAACAAATATGACTGCAAGAGCAGCTACGAGATCCTATCGCAGGACGGAAAGGTGTGCGTAGCCAAGGCAACGATGGCATTCGATAACTTCACCCGCGTAGACTATATTACCTTGAACCAGGGAAAGGACGGTTGGAGGGTGAGCAAGGTGGAAACGACTTATCCTTAGAAGAATTTTAAATTTTTGTTTCAATAGTGGGACACGTCGTGAGATATCTCCCAATATTTAGTTTAGTTAGCAAAGCCTGCACATGCAGGCTTTGGTTTTTTGTTGTCGCTCAAATCTTCCTGAGAGGTGACGGCTCTCTCCTATTTTTCGACAAAAATACAGACTGTTCTTAGCTTTAAACATAGTGGAAATACTATGGAGATAGAAATTGATTACGAGGCCACGGCAGCAATAGATTTTCCGAATGGCATCAGAAAAGGAGACACAAACAAACTAAAAGGTAAATCTGCTTTCGAATTTTCGCATCATAAAAAGATCATTAAATTATTAGATATAAGCTGAAAAAACGACTAATTTGTTAAAAAGATGTTAAACTGTACTGACAGAAAAAAATCGGCACGGAGGTTGATTATATCCTTATACATTTCATAGATTAGGTTTATAATTGGTTAGTTAGCAAAAATCCTGAAGCTCCCCGCTTCAGGATTTTTTTATTATACATGGATGCATTCATCTACCAATTCAATTCGTAATTTGTACTTCTACCACCTGAATCAGCTTTCGTTAGCACAGTGTCTAACCTCACTTAGTAAATGAATAAACTCCTGCTCATTCCATTGGAAGTTGGTCCAATCGTAGCGATGATGTATATAAACTGCCATCTCAAATTTATGTTATACGGTATTTATTCTCCGCATCATATGATATAATCATCTAGAAGTAATAAAAAAACGTGTCAATTAAATAAAAATTAGTTCATTTATAATAAAAAAAGCCATGCAAGAAGGCAAAGTAAAATTTTTTAATGAAACCAAAGGTTTCGGATTCATTACCCCATCAAACGGAGGAAAGGACGTATTTGTTCATTCATCTGGTCTAAAACAGGATATTCGTGAAAATGACGAAGTGTCATTTGAGGTTGAACAAACCCAGAAAGGTCCTAGTGCAGTAAATGTTAAGTTGATATAATTAATTTTTGCATATATTGTTATGAGCCGTACTTCTTTAGTACGGCTTTTTTTTGTGGCATTCGATTTTCCTTTTCGGAATGGAGAGGTGCTCCCTCCCCTTATCGCTGATCTTTCATACTTGAGCAGCTCGGTTACCCTATCTACACGAAATTTATGTAATTTTGCAGCACCTGATAACCGGGTTATAAATCATTTTAGAATAGCCGCAAAACGAAATCCCCCTAATTTGACAGATGAACGATAACGATACAAAACGACTTTCGCGACTGACAGCAATCCTCACCCAATTGCAAACAAAGCGGCTTTTGACAGCAACGGAATTAGCAGCTAAATTTTCGGTGAGTGTCCGGACTATTTACAGAGACATTAGGGCATTGGAACAGGCAGGTGTCCCGATTATTACGGAAGATGGAAAAGGCTATACATTAATAGACGGCTATAGAATACCACCCGTAATGTTTACCGAAGCGCAGGCCAACGCACTAATTGCCGCGGAGCAATTAGTTCTCAAAAACAAAGATGCTTCATTCGTCAGAGATTATTCGGAAGCACTTGAAAAGATAAAAGCGGTTTTGAAATACAATATCAAAGAGAAAGTCAATTTGCTTGCTGAAAGAACCCGATTTGATCAAAACATTAGCAGAGAAAGGAACAGCAACAATTTATCTGACCTGCAATTTGCCTTGACGAATTTTTGTCTCGCAAAAATAGCATACACAAACGAGCAAAATAAAACAACAGAAAGGCTGATCGAACCGTTTGCCTTACTTAGCACAGACAACTGGTTGTTGATTGCTTATTGTCGTCTGCGAAAAGAATTTCGTTTCTTTCGCTTGGACAGAATTAAAAAATTAGAAGTCTTTACCGAAAAGTTTGAACCGCACCGAATGACCTTACAGGAATATTTTGACAAATATCATTAATGTTTTCATACCCCTGACATAGGGCTGTCTTTATCTCATGATAGTTTTGGACCATTCATTTAAAAAGAACTAAGATGGAAAAAAGAACGATTGACCCTTGGAAATGGGGCGAACAAACAAATTCGGTACAGGCGGTAGAAGTAACGAACGTTAATGGAACTCTTTACTGCTCAGGACAAGTAGCCATTGATGCTAACGGTATGCCAAGCAATGCAGACATGCGTTCGCAATTAGTGCAAACCATTCAAAACCTGGAAAAGCTTATCAGCGAAGCGGGTTACGAAGCAAAAAACATCATAAGGCTGAACGTATACACGACATCTGTTCAGGAGTTTTTTGCGACTTGTATGGACGTTTATGTGCCTTTCCTTCAAAAACATGGTATCAAGCAAGCTGCTACTTTGCTTGAAGTGAAGGGACTTTTTGCTACATTAACCGTAGAATTAGAAGCAACGGTTGTAAAGTAAGAATGCAAGCAACAGAAATATTTTATCCGACAAGCCTTACAGCATGGCGAAAATGGTTAGAAAAAAATCATCTTTCCAAGCAGTCTGTATGGCTTGTCTTCTATACTAAAAAGTCTAAAAAGAAAACAATAAGCTGGAGAAATGCCGTTGATGTTGCCCTTTGTTTTGGCTGGATAGATAGTAAGAAAGTAAAAATTGACGAGGAAACAGCACACCAGTTTTTCAGCAAACGAAAACCACGAAGCACTTGGTCAAAGATCAACAAAGAAAAAGTTCAGCAACTCATTGATGACGGATTGATGACGCCAGCGGGATTTCACAGTATTGAAATAGCCAAACACAATGGTTCATGGACAATTTTAGACGGAGTTGAAGACCTGATCATCCCCGATGATTTAGAACAAGCTTTCAGCAGACACGAAGGCTCAAAAAACTATTTTCTAAGTTTAAGCAAGACTACGCGAAAAATGATGTTGCAACGGCTCGTTCTTGCTAAACGATCCGAAACCCGAAGAAAACGCATAGACGAAATTACCAAGCTTGTGGACCAAAAAAAGAAACTTGAATAAACTTATATTTATCCCATACTGCACATTATCTACGCAATTATCAAAAGGAAGGAAAACTCTTAATTTGCCAACATCCTTAATAAGTATGTCTATATTGTGCTAGAAGACGTAAGGTACAAAAGCATTTTTTATTAACTTGTTCCCATAAAAAAACAAGATAGCGGCATGGCTGTTCTTTGTATTATACGAATACATTTTTTGCAATTTTGACAAATTTCATCGTTGATTATGAAAAAAATAGGCTTTTTATCTTTCGGGCATTGGTCTGAGCATCCTGCATATAGCACCCAAACGGCAGCAGACACGCTGCTGCAGTCTATTGACCTGGCCGTTGCTGCGGAAGAGATCGGTATCGATGGTGCTTATTTCAGGGTGCATCATTTTGCGCAACAGCTGGCGTCGCCATTTCCGCTACTGGCTGCTATAGGCGCTAAAACCAGCTCGATTGAAATCGGTACGGGCGTAATCGATATGCGCTATGAAAATCCCTTATACATGGTTGAAGATGCCAGTGCTGCCGACCTGATTGCAGGTGGCAGATTACAGCTGGGCATCAGCCGAGGCTCGCCGGAACAGGTAATCGATGGCTGGCGATATTTTGGCTATGAGCCAGAGGAAGGGACAACGGACGCGGATATGGGACGTGAAAAAGGCTTACTCTTTTTAGAGAAGCTCTCGGGCGCAGGATTCGCGCAACCCAACCCGAACCCGATGTTTCCAAACCCACCGGGCTTATTAAGACTGGAGCCCCATTCCGAAGGTTTGCGCGATAGAATTTGGTGGGGAGCCGGATCCAACGCAACGGCTATATGGGCAGCAGAGCAAGGGATGCACCTACAGAGCTCTACTTTAAAAGATGATGAAAGCGATAAACCCTTTCATATACAACAGGCTGAACAGATAAGGCTGTACAAAGAAGCATGGAAAAAAGCGGGCCATCAAAGGGAGCCACGGGTATCGGTGAGCCGCTCTATATTTGCACTGACAAACGATCAGGATAGATACTATTTCGGCAATGAAGCGAACCGAACGGACAAAGTGGGCATGATCGAAGCAAACAAACGTGCCATTTTTGGCAGAAGCTATGCGGCTGAACCGGATGTACTTATCCGCGAACTGGCTATGGATGAAGCTATTCAGGAAGCCGACACGCTACTTTTGACGATACCGAATACTTTAGGGGTAGATTATAATGTCCATATCCTGTCTGCTATCTTAGAACATGTCGCCCCGGATTTGGGATGGAGATAGCGCATTTTATACGATTTCTTCGACTTGCCCAAGGAAGCCCTGTACTAAATAAATTTCATTTCGGTGGCTTTGTGAATCAAGGACACCGAATTGCTTACCCGAAACTTCTGTAAAAGATTCCTTCGATGGCTTTCGACGGTAAGCGGGCTGATGAACATAATTTCACCGATCTTCGGCGTGGTATGTCCTTGTGCCATCAACGCAAGGACCTCCCGCTCCCTTTCTGTTATTTTAGGCACGGTATCCTCCGGATTTGTCAGTACAGGAATCATCTCCTTACTCAAGACCTGCTCACCCCGATACGCCGATTGTATGGCATCGATGAGCTCTTCTGCTGAAACATTCTTGAGCAGGTAGCCTGTTGCGCCAGCTTGTAGCATACGCGAAGCGATACTTCCTTCATTGAGGTTGCTGATGGCTATAACCTGTGTTTCGGGATAAGATTTACGGATGATTTCAGTAGCGTCGATACCGTTCATATCGGGCATATTGATGTCCATCAGAACCACATCCACCTGTTCGGCCTGTAAAAAAGCCAAAGCATCCGTTGCGCGGGTAAAGGTGCTTTTGAGCAAGATATCCGAATTTGTGTTTAAAATAAACTCAAACCCGTTCAGCACCAGCGGATGATCGTCAACAATGATGACGGAGATTTCTTTAGCCATGTACTTCAAGTTGAATGTGAAACGATGCGCCTCTGCCTAACGTGGCATCGATCTCAAATTGTCCGTTTAATATTTCTACGCGGTTGCGGATATTGGAAATACCGATCCCTTCTTTTTTAGACAGATCCTTTTCCGCGTCAAATCCTCGGCCATTATCCTCTACGGAAATGAAAAGTTTTCCATCTTCTTCGCTGCATTGCACCCAAGCCTGCGAGGCTCCGCTATGTTTTACAGCATTGGTGAGCAGTTCCTGAACAATCCGGTATACCGCGATCTGGAAAGGCTGCGGATAATTGGCACGTAAGTTAGATGCTTGAAAATCGACCTTTAATTCAGCATTGGTCATGGCATCGCACAGGTCTTTCAAAGCAGCTTCGAGCCCCATATATAGCAGGGATTCGGGCATCATATTGCGGGCTACCCGACGCAGCTCATTGACTGAATGGTCTAATTGATTGATAATGGTGTACAATTCCATGTCGGATTCTTTCTTAATCTGGTGTTTATCAACAGTGGCAGCAACCGCGGATAATTTCAGCTTAACACTTGCCAGCATGCCGCCTAGGCCATCGTGCAGGTCTCTGGCTATTCGGCTACGTTCGCGCTCTTGTCCTTGCAGCATGGCGTTATAGAGATTGAGCTTTTCTTGTTGCCGTTGGTTTTTCAGCTCCTCCTGCAAAAGCATTTCTTTCTGTGCCGCGAGTTTTTTCTTGTTCTTCAACGCTGTATACCACATGTAGCTGACGATCCCCAATACCACAGTGGTCAGCAGCAAAATACCGGCTAGCATACGGGTATTTTGCAGGGAAAGCTGCTGTTGTTGGCTTTCCGTCTTCACTTGCAGAAGCGCTTTCTCCTTTTCGGCTGTCTGGTATTTTGTTTCCAGTTCGTGTATATGAGCCTGGCTCCTATCGGAAAGCAGGGTGTCTGATACGTTTTTGTAGGCTTCATACCATTTGACAGCCTCTTGGTACTGGCCTAACTTAGTGGTGGTGTTAGCCAGATTATAGTATACCATCTGCTTGTTTCGTAAAGAGGGTTTTTGCTGTATATACGGCAATGCTTCCAACAGCTTTTCTTTTGCAGAAGCATACTGGCTGTTCATTTGGTAGGCCGTGAACTGATCAAAAAGCAGCGTGGCGACCATATCTTCATTGTTCTGTGTTTTTGCTGCAGACAGACCTTTTTCAAAATGCGCATGTGCTTTCGCGTAATTTTTGACCGCTGCCCAATGACTCCCCGAGACGGCATGATATATGGGAATGTAGGGCGAGTTTGGAATCTGGGTAGCTAATATGGCTGCACTATCTAAAAATCGGCCCGACTTCTGGTAATCTTTGCTGAGCGTGGCATTGCGCGCTGCATTGCTATATAATGTAAAACGTTCTTCTAAAGCTTCGTTTTTATCCTGAAGGAAATGCAGTGCCTGCTCATAATATGCATCAGCCTTATCATAATCGCCCAAATTCATCAAATTCATGGCGACATTCTGATAGTTATTTCCCATTAAGGCAGAGTCTCCGATGCTTTCGGCCAAGGGAATGACTTTTTCTATCAGAATTTCGACGTACTCATGCGCTTTACCTTCGCGTTGCAATAAAGCTCCGTAACTGGCCCACAGACGTGCGCGATAACGGGAAGCCTGCCGATAGTTTTCGGCCTTGACATCTTTTAGGTAGCCCTCTGCCTGCATGTAGCTTTCTTTGGCCTTGCTGGGATCGGCCTCAAAATAGACCGCAGCACGGTAGAAGCTTTTTAGCCCACGGTAATACGTGGAATTACTGACGCTTCCTAAAACACCCTCGGCTTCGCGGATATACGATAATGCTTTTGTCGTGTCATAATCTGACCAAAAAAAACTCAAATCCAACAGGGCCTCTGCCTTTTTTTCCTGATCTTTGACCTGTTGAAGTTGCCGATACAGGCTATCGCCATACTGCCTTACCTCATCTTTCGACTGGCTAAATCCTTGTGCTGTTATAAACAGCAAATACAAAACAAGTAACCCGAATTTCTGCGCCATATGCGATATAATCACTATCCTTCGTTGCCTACGAAAAATATTGAAATGAAAATACAGATAAATCTCCGAATTAACAATCCGGAACCATCCCCATGGTCATACCATTAGGACCCCATATAGGAACCATGCGCATCTGACAGCCTGACCCGCCGCTATCGTTTTCTGTAACATCGCGGCTGGTATTAAAATTAAGTTCCAATCTTGTTCCCTTGGGAAAGCTTTCTGTCTCTTTTTTGAATACTGCGAGCATTTTCATTTGCCCCTGCTCCCTCTCCAGTCTTCCATCGAAGGTCATCTCCTGCGTTTCGGAGATGAATTCTCCATTTATTGTCTGGTCGGTAATTTTAAAATATATATCAGAATTTTCATTCCCCGTATAAAATGACTTCCTGTCATATTTTCCACGTATTTTAATATTAATCTCGCCCAGATCTTCGATATCTGACAGAAAAACAATAGACACGGAATCTCTCGTATCTTCGATAAGGGCGATACTTCCCGCTCCCGAAAGATCCAGTTTATTGCCGCCTTCCAATAAAAGGCTGCCGCGAACCGTTCCTTTATAGGGTATCCCGCCATAGAGACTACTAAAATCTTCACTTTCGCGAACTTGATCATCTTCTTTGGTACATCCTAAAAGAAGAATAGATACCATGAATAACATTATTTTTTTCATCGCTATTTCTTTTTAAATTATCTCCACATCATTTGTCCGCCTGCCGCTGCAATACGGTCCTCCCCCCTGACAACAACAGGAATAACACCCGGCGAATTTGGTTCGATCGGATCTACATTGTATTGCTTTCCGTCGTTTGGAATAATCTTCATATACCACATATAGCCAAATGGACCGGTTTGTTTATATTCGCTGCCTACGAGTAAATGTTTCCCGTCAGGTGAAAACTGAGGTACAGATTCCTTAAAATTACTGGTGGTTACCTGCTTTAAATTGGAACCATCGATATCCATCGTGTAAATATGATTCGCAATTTGTAAAGCGAGCTGTGTTCCTGCCTGATTGACAGTCAGTTCATCCCAATTTTCGTAGTCCATTTCTTTTATTAGTGTTCCCGAAGTGTAGGGCGGAGCTATTCGGATTATATATTTGCCGTGGGTGATGACAATGTTATTGTTGGGCAACCAAAGCCGTGCTTCGTTAAAACCAAGACGTTCGCCATTAATGTCGACAATGCGGGCTACAAATTCTCCATTTCTTTTCAAAACAGTAAGTCCATCTTCCTTTTCATTGGACGTGACTAAAATCAAGCTATTATCCGGAGAGAGATAGCCTTTGCAGTAAGCACTAAGTCCGGGACCGTTATAGATAAACTCTTCAACGATACTGCCGTTGCTGATGTCGCTGATCGTGAACCGGATATCATATTGCCCAAGGGTACTGGCATTGACGACCGTCAACTTCAACTTCCCATCGCGCGAAATATCAAAGTTGTTGAGTTTAGAATCATCAGGAATAAAAGAACTTCCGGTTCCATCCGGTAAACTTATTTTGAGAATACCTTCCGTTGCCCAATCGTAATAGATTGTTCCTTTCAGTGTAGCTGGATAAAGCATCCCGTCTGGGTTTTCATCTCCTCCAGGGTCGTTATTTTCCTTGGAACATCCAATAAGCAGCAGAAAAAAACAAATAGCAATAAATAAATGCGTAGTCAACTTTTTCATATCCTAATCTTTAACGTTTCCATTTTCAAAGTTAACGGAGAATTCAAAAGCATTCAATCCACGAAAACAAGGATTTTTATCGCTAACGGAATTTGTGCATACAGGCAGATTGCCAATGCCAGGGTATATAGCACGGGGAATATTTCGTCAAAACCAAAATAAATCGTAAATCAAACTACCGCATGCTTATGATGGCTTGCGCGTAATACTGTAAACTGGGATTTTCGGAGCGAATAGATTTTTACTAAACCTATTCTATCCATGAACTACTGACCGTTTTACCTGTTGTATAAGAAGAACAACTAATAACTCCCCTTATGGAAACAGCAATAGGAATTGTAGCCGGTATATTGACGTCCATCTCTATGGTACCGCAGCTAATAAAGGTTATAAAGGAAAAAGATGTGGATAACCTTTCGCCAATGATGGTTGCTATTCTATTAGCAGGTGTATCGTTATGGGTCGTTTATGGCATCATATTAACGGACTGGCCTATTATTCTGTCGAACGCATTTTCAGTCATCGTAAATACGACTTTGTTAATCTGTTATTTTTTCTTTCGGAACCGTCAATAAGGTATGTATAGTGATTGGGCACGCGAGTGTAGCTCCTTCCTATTACTTGTTCTGGTAAAAGTATATAAAAGGAAAAGGGTTCAGCTAAATTCTGAACCCTTTTTTGCTTTTTAATCTTTTGTACCTTTTTTTTCTGTGTCTTTGTTTCTTTTTTCGGATTAACCTTTTGCTAATCTTTTGCAGATACATTAAGAAGCGTTTATTTTAAATAACGGTCTCATTTAAGAGATCGTTTACTTTGTGCTGCTCTTTATATATAAAACGTCCGATAGGAGAAGATATTGTGCAGGAATACATTTTTTTTGTGATTACGGATTTGTGCTGAAAATTGATCCATTTGCTATCAATGCTCTGCGGTTCATTTTTAGAATGTCTAACACCCACTGTGCAAAATCCTCTGGCTGCAAAACCTTTTCTGGATTTCCATCGGTTAGCCCTCCTTGAATACTCATATCGGTGGCAATGGTGCTTGGCGTTAAGGTAACCACGCGTATATCATCCTTGCGCCATTCGGCCATCATAGATTGTGAAAGGGATATTACGGCTGCTTTAGAAGCGGCGTAGGCCGACATTCCTGCGCCCCCTTTGAGACCGGCAGTAGAGGCTACGTTAATAACATCGCCCTGCCCTGAACTCTTAAGATAGGGATATGCTGCACGAGCGACATGGTATACACCAAAGAAATTGATGTCAAAAACTTTATGAAAATCAGCAGCTGACATGTCCAATATTTTCCCAAACTGCCCAACGCCAGCATTGTTTATCAATATATCTATACCTCCTAGGGATGCGGCAAGTGTTTCCACACCTTGATTTACAGTGGTTGCTTCTGCTATATTGAATACGGCATAAGAGGCTTCCACACCATATTGACGTAACTCTTCGACAGTCGACTTTAAATTGGCTTCGTTTTGTCCTGAAACACCGACATGTACACCCGCTGATGCCAACGCTAACGCCACAGCTTTTCCTAAACCACGGCCACCGCCTGTTACAATCGCTTTTTTACCTTTTAACTCTGTCATCGTTCATTGAATTTTTGTTTCCCAAATGTAAACAGAAAGCAGCAGTATCCGGAAAACACAATTGTCAACTTATCGTTAAAAGGTTTTGAGGATTTTCCCTGACAATAAATGCATTTTGGCGTGCTTTGCGCAATTATGGCAGAGAATTAATGTCATAAGTAGCACGCAGCTGTCGGTATTAGCGTAATGCAGCGAAGCGTTTTGTTAAAATTTGTTAAGCCTATACGTTGTAGCACGGAAAGGCACAGAGATTGATTAATTGATTATACTTTTCATAAATTAGGTTTATAATTGGTTAGTTAGTTAAAATCCTGAGGCTCCCCGCCTCAGGATTTTTTGATTTTACCCTCTTTTGCTCCTTAATACTTACCTTTGTAAAAACACAGAAATTTAAAAAACAGGTAACACAATCATGAGCAAAGCAGAAAATTCTTCTAAAATGAAGGTAGAGGTATGGAGCGATATTATGTGTCCGTTTTGTTATATTGGAAAGCGCCACTACGAGTCGGCGTTAGCGAAGTTTAACAACGCATCGCATATAGATATTGTTTGGAAGAGTTATCAACTCGACCCGACAATACCAGAGGACGTGGAAAAAAGAATGACTACTCCTGAATATCTTTCTACAAGAAAAGGTATGCCTCTGCAACAAGTCGAAGCTATGCAGCAGCAGGTTACCCTTATGGCAGCAAAAGCTGGTTTAGAATATCACTTGGATGATGCCGTTGTATATAACTCTTTTAAGGCCCATCGCGTTATCCAACTTGCTAAAACCAAAGGCTGGGGAGACAAAGCAGAAGAATTATTTTTCCATGCGCATTTTACTCTGAACAAAGACTTGGGCGATACCGACACTTTAGTGGAGGTTGGGAAAGAGGTAGGGCTTAGTGCAGAGGAAGTGCACGAAGCTTTAACCAACGAGAACTATGCTTACGAGGTGAAACAGGATATCCAAGAAGCGCAACAGATTGGTGTGCGCGGTGTTCCATTTTTTGTTTTCAATCGCAAATACGCCATTTCAGGAGCGCAACCCGTAGAGGCCTTCGTCGAGACACTGGAGAAATCCTATGCTGAATGGCAAAAAGACAATCCTACAGGGGGCCTTGAAATAACGGACGGAAACGTATGTACACCGGATGGGGATTGCCAGTAGGAACAAGGTCGAAATTTAAAATCTATTTCTTAACATACATCAAGGGATTGAAAGGAAGACTGCTGTAACTTTGTATTATTAAAAACAGGAAGTTATGGCAAAATCAATCTTACATAAAGCCGGCTCCAGGGGTGGGGCCGACCATGGGTGGCTCAAAAGTTTCCACACATTCAGTTTTGCCTCCTATCATAATCCAGACCGCGTGCATTTCGGTGCTTTGCGCGTATTAAACGACGATTGGGTTGCCGGGGGGCAAGGTTTTGGTGAACATCCGCACAACAACATGGAAATCATTTCCATTCCGTTGAAAGGAGAACTAAGGCACCAAGATAGCATGGGAAATAAAGGCGTAATCAAGCCCGGTGAAATCCAAGTGATGAGCGCAGGTACGGGCATTTACCATACCGAGTTTAACAATATACCCGATGAAGCTACCGAATTTCTTCAAATATGGGTTTTCCCAAACAAACGGGACGTCCAGCCCCGATATGACCAAGCTAAATTAAGCTACAAAAAACACCCTAATCAGTTAGAACAGGTTCTTTCCCCCGATAGGGAATCTGCCGGTGTATGGATCCATCAGAACGCATGGTTTCATATGGGCTGTATAGCACAAGGGAACAAAACAACATATACCGTTAAAGATGGTGCAAACAATGGTGTATACATTTTTGTTCTTAATGGGAGTATCCTTGTTGATGACCAGGCGTTGGACAGACGGGATGGCTATGGGCTTTGGGAAACCGAAACATTTACATTGGAAGCTACAGCAGATGCGGAGGTATTGTTGATGGAAGTTCCAATGATTATATAATGAGTAAATAAATACGAAATAATTTAAAACAACACTAAAATGAAAAAGTTAACAACATTTTTTGCATTCCTATTCTTATCAATAGGATTGTTTGCTCAAACGACATGGACGGCAGATCCGTACCATTCGAAGCTCGGTTTTACGGTTACCCACTTAGGCATCGCTGATGTTCCCGGCCATTTCAACACATATGATGTCTCTATTGTGTCGGCCACCGAAGATTTCAGTGATGCTGTTGTCGAACTAACGGTGCAGACTAATTCGATAGACACAAGAGTAGAGCCAAGGGATAACCACTTAAAAAGCGCCGATTTTTTTGATGTTGAGAAACACCCTACCATGACATTCAAAAGTAATACGGTAAAAAAATCGGCAGAAAACACCTATACATTGGAGGGCGATCTTACTTTATTAGGGGTGACAAAACCGATTACGATGACCATGAAATACCGGGGAACTACCAAGAACCCAAATGCGGAAGGAGCTCCCGTAGCAGGAATCCAGATTACAGGAGTAATTAAACGATCGGATTTTGGCTTAGGTAACAAGTTCCCTGCTCCGATGATTAGCGACGAAGTCCAAATTAAAGCAGATGGCGAATTCGGTCATAAATAAAAAAGCAATAGTACTAGTATCTAAAGCCGTCCCCCTATTTGGGACGGCTTTTTCTTTACACCTCCTAAGGGCTCTTTCATATTCGTATTTATACGGTATTGCAAAAGAACTTCACACGCATTTCAGGTATTAAACGAAAAAACTCTCCGTCGCTATGACTGTTTATTATATAATATTCACATAAATACTAAACTAATGAATGGCGATATTCCAAGACAGTTTGAAGGCAAATCATTGGATTGTTATAAGTCTGTCACTTTACATTCCAGAGAGCAGGCGGAGCTATTCTATGAACGGGTAAAGACCCGTTTATTGGATGTCAACCATTGGGATAAAATAGCAGAGCTCCCTTCAGCAACATTTACTATTAAAGACACGGCGGGTCATACACTAAATAGACCGGTTCAAGAGGGTGACTATATAAAGATCGATATCCCCGGACCAGGATTACCTTCTTCAAAAGGATATGACTGGGTGCAGGTGGAGCAAATCACGGAAACAATAGAAAATGAGGATATAAATATCATCCTGACATTGCGTCCTGCTCCCGACCCGACACAGGACCTTACGGACACCGCACACTTTTTTAAGCGAATAGCCACCTCTTCTATCCTGTTAGAGCAGAAAGATAAAAATATCTATTTACATTATGCAGGCCGTAACGAAGTAATAAATACGGATAACGCCTCCATATTGGATAATTTCCGAAACTTTATGGTGGGGTTAGGTGCAAAGCTGGGAGCATCATTTCCTCAATGGAAAGCACTTATTGAAGGATTGGGAGACATCGAAAAACCTTGATTTAAGTGAATTAGGGGATCCTATCGAATAATTCGCTATACGTAGACAGCATTTGAACGATAATTCGCTATCTGGTGAATACCGCAATTCACTATTACAAGCTGATTAAAATGGAAATTACATGAAAACAAGACAAAAAGTATTCTTAACAGGCGGAACTGCCGGAATAGGAAGAACCACGGCCCATCGAAGGAAATATTATTAATATAGGTTCAATGAGTGCTGATAGCCGTGGGGGAAAGAGTTCGGGATATGTAGCAACAAAGTCAGGCATACAAGGATTCACAGAAGCCTTACGTAAAGAGTTAAACCCACATAACGTAAGTGTATCTTTGATTGAACCCGGCGCTGTTGGTACCGATATGCAAAAAGCTACGCCTGAAGATCAACGTGAATTGGAAGAAAAAATGGAAATGTTAAAAGCCGAAGATATCGCATCGGTCATTTACTTTATACTGCAGCAAGACCGAAGATCTTCTATTGTAGAATTGAAAATAAAACCTTTACGACAACTTACATAAACCAAAGAATTATTTATATCGTGACTCCAACCATTTCGTGTTGCGATTGTTTATCTTAAAACAATATAGATAAATCTTTCACGAAACAGCATGATTAAAGCACTCCCTAAAGAACTACAGGTAGCTCTGACCATCGTATTGACGGTTATCATTTTATATTATGGCAAGGAAGTATTAGCTCCCATGGCTATTGCCGGTATTTTAGCCATGTTGTTTGTAGCCCCTTCAGCATGGTTAGAAAAGAAAGGATGCCCCCGCTGGGCCAGTGCTCTTATATCAATAGCTATATTGCTTACATGCCTTACCGGGCTAGGTTTTTTATTAAGTTGGCAACTACAGGGGTTTGCTGAACAAGTAGATTCGATGAAGAAGAATCTGACCGAAACCGTTTCAAATCTCCAAGAATGGATACGGGATCGTCTGGGAATCGATCAGGAAAGACAGAAGGCTATTGCCGAGGAGCAAGTGAAAAGCGGGGGGGCCACAACTGGAATGGCACAACAATTTGCTTCTGGATTCTTTAGCTTGTTCATTGATTTTATTCTGGTCATGGTTTATACCTACTTGCTGTTATTTTATCGTTCCAGATTAAAAAATTTTTTACTTAGGGTAACTCCCAATAACCTTCAAGGGCGCACCATTGAAATTGTAGATTCTGCCAGTCAGGTTGCCGCGGGTTATATGGCAGGATTAGCAAAAATGATTGTTGTATTGTGGGTGCTTTACGGATTTGGTTTTACGTCTATTGGCGTAGAAAATGCACTATTTTTTGCTGTTATCTGTGGGCTATTGGAACTGATCCCGTTTATTGGAAACCTTACGGGCACAGCTATAACTATATTGGGAGTTACGGCTCAAGGTGGAGACACCAATATGATTCTAGGTGTGGTGGCGATATATGCATGTGTACAGTTTGTGCAGACTTACCTTTTAGAACCACTTATCGTAGGCAATGAAGTAAACATCAATCCACTGTTTACCATATTCAGCTTAGTCGTCGCAGAAGCTTTGTGGGGGATTCCCGGAATGGTGCTCGCCATTCCTGTAATAGGCATTGTAAAAATAATTTGTGATCGCGTACCGCATCTTAAACCCTTCGCCTACCTCATTGGAAGTGATAAAAAAGCCAAAAAATCATTTTGGAAAAGCAAAAAATAACTATTGTACACAGTTGGGGATCAGCAGAGGTTCGCCGGAACAGGTAATCGATGGTTGGCGGTATTTTGGTTATGAAGCAGGGGAAGGAAAAACAGACATAGATATGGGAAGAGAAAAAGGCTTGCTCTTTTTAGAAAAGCTCTCCGGCACAGGATTCGCACAGCCCAACCCTAACCCAATGTTTCCAAACCCACCGGGTTTGTTGAGACTGGAACCCCATTCTAAGGGTCTACGTGATAGAATATGGTGGGGCGCGGGATCCAACGCAACAGCTATATGGGCAGCAGAGCAACGTATGAACCTTCAAAGTTCTACCTTAAAAGATGACGAAAGTGATAAACCATTTCATATACAGCAAGCTGAGCAGATAAGACTATACAAAGAAGCATGGAAAAAGCGGGCCATCAAAGAGAACCAAGGGTATCAGTGAGCCGTTCGATATTTGCACTGACGAACGATCAGGATAGATACTACTTTGGTAATGAAACGAATCGGACGGACAAAGTAGGCATGATTGAAGCTGATAGACGTTCCATTTTTGGAAGAAGCTATGCTGCAGAACCGGATGTACTTATCAGAGAGCTGGCCATGGATGAAGCTATCCGGGAAGCGGACACAATACTTTTAACGATACCGAATACTTTAGGAGTAGACTATAATGTGCATATCCTGTCGGCTATCTTAGAGCACGTAGCCCCTGATCTGGGATGGAGATAAGGTCTTGTAGAATTAGATGTGCGGAGGTGGTTCCGACGAATATGCTCAAGGTCACTAGCTGCCGTGTTAATACTGTCGTCAAAGTTCTGAATCTCCTTTGTTGTTAAAGCAGCCTTAACCGTTCAAATGTAAAAAACTGTCAAATCAACATGAAAAAAAAAGATTGGCACAGGGTTTGATTGTATGATTATACTTTTCATAAATTAGGTTTATAATTGGTTAGTTAGTTAAAAATCCTGAGGTTCCCCGCCTCAGGATTTTTTTGTGTTTATAAGAAACGTATCCCGCCAATCTTATTAGAATATCATCTTGCGCAGGTGCTCGTCTCCTTCCATGACCTTCTTAGCGTAAGGACACAGCGGAAGAATCTTCACGCCTTTTTCTTTTGCATACGCAATTCCTTTCATGACCAATTGCCTACCATAACCTTTTCCGTTAAAGGCCTCATAGGCTTCGGTATGGTCTATAATAAACTTATTGTCTCCAGCCCAGACATAAGTCATCTCTCCTGCAGGGATATCATTCTCTAAAATGACAAATTTTCCCCTACGCTGGTTCTCCTCTTGGTGGAATGTTACTATATTTTCTTTCTTTTTCATCTCTGGTAGTAAAACGTATTCTTTTTCATCTCCAGGCACTTTGGGAAAGACTTCAGTATTCTGCTTTCTCCAGTCTTCTTTGGCTTTTTCGATAACGGCCTTGTCGGAGTTGACAAAATTCCAGAACATAAACCGTTCTTCTTCAAAAGGCTCGCCGCCGAATAGGTACAGCGTGGTCTCTCCATTGGTTTCGAACCGACAGAGGGAAGCATTTTTGGCGATCAACAGCTGCTTGGAACCGTAATCGTTGCCTTCGATATTTACCGTGCCGTCAAGAACATACATCCCAACCTCACCGAAGAGCTGCGGACCGATATTTATCGTGCCGTCAAGAACATACATCCCAACCTCACCGAAGAGCTGCGGACCGATATTTATCGTCTGCGCGGTCTTTGTTTTAATTTCTATAAAATACAAAGGGCTATGCACGGGAACGGGAGAACGGTGCTCACCAAGTGTTCCTGCAATAAGCTTATAGTAAACGCCTTCTTCTTGCCACACGGGGATATCTTCCTTACTGATATGAAAAAAGGAAGGATCAGCCTGCTCCAAAGACTTAGGCAGCGCAATCCATATCTGCAATCCATGCAAAAATTTATCTTCTTTTCTTAGGTAATCGGGTGTGCGTTCAGAGTGTACTACGCCCCTACCTGCCGTCATCCAGTTGACCTCACCGGGTTTTATCTCTATTGCATTGCCCAGGCTGTCCCGATGAAAGATAGCGCCATCGAAGAGGTAAGTCAATGTGGAAAGGCCAATATGGGGGTGTGGAGGAACATCGAGGTTCTGGTATTCTTTCAAACATGCCGGTCCCATGTGGTCAATAAACACAAAAGGACCAACTGATCTTTTTTGTCGAAATGGCAGAAGCCTGCCTACCATAAAATTGCCGATATTGGCTGCTTTTTCTTCTAAAATGAGGCCTACATTTGATTGCATATTGAATAAGTTTTGATTTTTGATGATTGTCTTCTAATCTTACTTTCATACAAATCTACGCTAACCGATTTGAATATGCATTGATATATGTTAAAAACTGTTCTTGTTGCTATATATATTGTTTTTAAGCTTAGATTAATAATTGGTTAGTTAGTAAAAGGCCTAAAGTTTCTCGCCTCATTTTTTTAATAACCAGCAGGGTACAGATTATTTAATTAATCACATAAATGGACTATCTTTATTTGTATATATTCATTTCCATTACTTTCTGCATACTGATTAAAGGCTATCATGTCATCTTTTCTGGAGAACACCGGTGCCCCAACTATTTTTAAATCTTCGGGGGAATTGGATGTCAACATGACACTTTTTTTGATTGCTAAATCAAAGAGGTAAATATTGTTATTAGCAACAAAAGTGATCTTATCTCCTCGGTGACTCATATTGATAGGTGAAGAAATAGAAAAGTCAAAATCCGAAACGGTTGTAAACCTACCGCTGCTAACCTCGCATTGCACTATCTGGTTTCGATTGTCATCGTCCTTGGCTAAAGCATACACATAACGTCCATCCGACCGCAACCAATGTCTCAAGTCAGAAAGCCCTTTAAGCGTACGGGATAACCGACGTTGACGGATACCATCCGGAGTGCGAGGACGCTCTCCCTCCTTCCCCACAGCCGAGGAATCCTGCAAAATACGTGCTGGATCAATGTCAACTAAGTAGATTTCTGTGATGGTTTCTCCTTCCTCATTGCGCGTATTTCCCTGAAAAGCTATAGTATAATTCGTATGGCTACTGACCCAACACTCGTCAAAAGCTTTAGAAATCTCATCCGAACCCGGTAAGGGATCACGAACAACATCGGTAACTATTGCTGCATATTTTTTGCCCTTATTATTTTCCTCCAGACTGGATATGACAACGGGTTCTTCCGTAGGCACCATAACACCAACCATCCGCAAATCCGGATCGACAAACTCGTCATTATATGTAAAACTAATTAGCCTCCCATCGCCACTCCAACAATGGGAATGTGTGCCTCCACGCAGCGCCCCTGCTGTATAAGGAGCATGGCTATCCCGCGCATCCATCGGCATACCTACCATAGGGTTGTACATGTTTACAGCCAACCCGAATCTACGGGTTATATCGTAAGGTTTTACCGAATCAGCATCATACAAACCGTGGATAAACACCACCATATCTTCTACAGGACTGAAAGAGGCTGCCCCGACACCTGGCCCATAAATCGTCTGATTCGCTGTTTTATACAGCAACCTTTCTTCTCCGGTATGTACATTGACCATACCTATACTGGATGTTTCACCGATTTTCGTATCGTCATTACGTCCGTCAAAAACAATCCAGTTATTATCCGGAGAAAAGACATTATTATGATGTAGTGTGTGGCCTATATCCGACCTCGTTAAACTATCTATCCTTCTTTCCATATTATTTTTTTCTTGCACATCAAACATCACCATCAGTATGCTTAACAAGGGGAATATATACATCATATCTTCCTGTCTTAACCCGTTGCGCACTATATTAAGTAAAGTCAGTTTCGCCAGCCCCTGTCTTTCAAATATGCAATAAGTTGCAAAGATAGATCTGTCTGTACAACATTAACATGCGGTGTTTTCGTGAAAAAATCTTCAAACCCCGTTTTATTCTCTCTTTCTGCTTGATCGTATTTACCAAGGGTATTGAGCCATACACGTGTTCCGCTATTGATGAGTCCCTGCATCAGGCTATCTTCATAGTAGCTGTCGTCGATGTGAATAATATGGATAAAATCATATTGTTTCATAAAATCTAAATCTTCTACCGATCTAGCCCGAGGCAATAGCTGAATACCATTTGCAATAGAGTGGATACGGCTAATGTCATTTTTATCGTATAGGAAGATTAACAATTGATCCTGAACACCATACTGCTGTGCCAAATCCACAATTTTTTTGTAGGACTGTGGATTTTCAAATTTAATATCCAGATCCACTAGAATATTTCCCTTAATCAACTTAAATACTTCTTCCAAAGTCGGTACAACATAAGGGGTAGTATCACCTTGGTGAACAAGGCGGAGCTCTCGGAGCTTATTTAACGTCATGTCTTTCACTTTTCCATGACCGTTCGTAGTCCGATCTACAGTACTATCATGTAGTATCACGAGGTGTCCATCGACAGTCTCTCGAACATCGATCTCCATGATATCCATACCATAGGCTATGCACGAACGCATTGTTTCTATAGAATTCTCCGGGTATATATTTTCACCGGTATTCGCCCTGTGCGCCACAACCCATACTTTGCCCTGCTGTGTTTTGTTCAGCAAGGCAAAGTTGTGCTGTTTGGGAACTGCACAGGATATGAATAGAAGAAGGAGGCAATACAGCCAATACACTCTTTTACGCTTCATGTTCTTCTATACGATTACCAAGGTTTATTTGTTCCTTGTAACAACCATGGTTTAGACCATTGGCTATTCTTACCCCGGATATTGGAATGCGCTGTTTCTTCGAGCTTTTCGATAGCTACGTTGGCGTTCATCTGGTTAGCCGACAGTTCATTGTTGCCATAAATAAGTCGTACTGGCAGAACCGGTTCTGCCGAGGCAGGTCCTGCAACCAATTGCGGCAATCCTGTTCTTCTGAAATCCATCCATGCTTCGGTAGAGCAATTCCAGCTTGCTATCCATTTTTGTTCGATTATTCTGTTCAATGTGCCATCATATTTAATACTGCTTTGACCTATAAAAGCACTATAAGACTCCGCTACTCCCCAAGATTGGAGTGACTGGCGTACGGCTTCATTATAATATGTCTCGGCGCTGGCAGTTATCCATCCGCGTTGTGCAGCCTCGGCCAGAATAAAAAGGGTTTCTGTTGCGGAGCTCAGCCGACGGCGTAAAAAATCACCCGTAGTGGCTCTATACTTAGGAGCCAATTGCGATACATGCTGGTTTTGTACCGACTGACCAGGAGTCGGGTTATTGTTATAACCATCAGGTGCCATAGAACCTACCGGAATTCCCACATACAAATCTGTATCCAGGCTATGTCCCAACAAATTAGGGTTGTAATGACGCGTAAACTTATGTCCTTTTTCAATCTCAGCCACATACTGTTCATCAGTCAATGAGACATAGGTTTGCGGCACATCATCTTTCCGTACGAATGGTTCGGTAGGAACGGTAAGCGTGAGGTCTTCAACCCACTGACAATGAACAGGAGCTACCCAAACTTGCAATCGGGGGTCATTACTCGCCAGAAGATTATCAACCAGCGGTTTCGCCGGTTTACGTCTACGAAAACCACTCCCCCCATCTGAATCAAACTGTTGTGCCATGTACCAGGAATCAACACTGGTATTTCCTAAGAATCGAACTCCCGCATCATTAACGCTCTTATCAATATATACGCCTCCATCATATACTTTTTTGATGTATTCAGAAGCTACATCTGGTAATTTTGCAGACAGGCGCATCGCGTACCGCAGTATGAGCGTATTGGCAAATTGATGCCACTTCTCAATATTGCCCTGATACACCAGATCGCTATTGGCAATAATCCCGGTATTGGTATTATTTTTAAACAAGGATACTGCTTTATCAAGATCGGCCAACACGCCCCTGTAAATCACCTCTTGACTATCGAAAGCAGGTTGAATGACATCTTCCCCAGCCTTAAGTGCCTCTGTATAGGGTGCATCACCCCATAGATCGGTGATTGTGCCAAACGAAAATGCCCGGATTACATAGCCGATACCCTCGTGCATAGGAAAATTACCTGTCACCGCACTTTTAATCATTAACTCATTATCCCGAAGCACATTGTACCAATTGCCCCAATCGCGATTGGACCAAACATAATGGTTATAGCTATTATACCATCCATCTTCCTGCATATGCTGCACCACACCACTGCTAATGCCGTTATCTAACTCGGCATAAGCACCGGACATCTTCGTCAGAATCCCCGGAAGTAAAAGATTCACATTTGCATTGTCAGGATCCACACCATTGGGGTTTTGATTGAGTTCCGTTAATTTATCATTGCATCCAACGAATGTCAGTATCGCAAAAACAACTGCAAAGTATTTATAAAAAATATTTTTCATCACAAATAAAGGTTATAATGTCAAATCCAATTTAAATCCAAAAGGCACTGTCCAAGGACTTAGATTTTGGGTTTCGATTCCCTGTCTAAAGCTTCCGCCGTCCACCTGAAACGCCCGTTCCGGATCTATACCAATTTTGGCCTTCGTCCAGAGCATGATATTCCTTGTAAACACCGATACACGTAGGTTTTTAACATGTTTGATCCCTTTGACATCATAGCCTATAGCGAGTTCTCTCAATTTTAGATAGTCGGCATCAAAGGTTACCTGTTGATTATAATTCCAAGAAAACTGACTAGAAGCCGGATACAACATTGTTCCTTCACCTCCTAAATGTTCCTTATAACCGATCAAACCACCATTGGCATCATACTGTGCAATGACTCCGGGAATGAAAACACCGTCATAGCCCTCAACTCCTCCTTGATTTATATAGAAACCTCCCGACTCCTGTGTCAAACCTCCAACTCTTGGAAAGTCGCCATTATGTGGAATAATGTACTTTCCCGGATCGGATTTTAAAAGAGCGGTCAGTTCTTCGCTACTCATCGTGCCTCCCTGTATCATCAAGTTTAACTGGTGCTGGGACTTCCAATCAGATCCCCCATACCGATAGGTCTGGGATTGAAATTGTCCACCATAACGCCAATCTAAGCTAAAACTCAAATGAATATTTTTATAGCTGATCGTATTTTGCATTCCTGTAAGGAGTTTCGGGTTGAAATTACCTACTTTCATCCTGTTTTCTACAGCATTATCCTGAATCCATTTTCCATCATTGCCTAAAACCGGCCATAAATAATATGGTGATTGAGGATCGGTAACCCTAGCATATCCTCTGCTATACAGGTTACCGACCTCTTCTCCTACCCAGGTCATGGCACCGGAACTGTTCTCATTCCAATATTCATAATAGTCTATCCCCGGTGCCAATTCCAATATCCGTGTCCGGTTACGGGAGAAATTGATATTGACGTCCCAAGTGAGGCTATTGTCTTTTTTGATAGGTGTTCCCCCTATACCGAATTCCCACCCCTTGCTCTGCAGTCGGCCTGCATTAATCAGTTTTCGGGCGTAACCAGAAGATTGTGCCGTACTCACCGGCAAAATTTGGTTTTTATTTTCTACTTGATAATATGTACCTTCAAAACGCAATCTATTTCCATACATATTGAGGTCTATCCCTGCCTCATAGGAAGTTGCTATCTCCGGTTTCAGATTTGGCGACAACAATGTTTCCGGCATCTCCATATAAATCAAATCTCCCCATCGCCCTGTAGATAATACCGGGTTAAGCTGATATGGATTTGTATCGTTACCTACTTGTGCCATACCTCCCCTGAATTTCAGAAGGGAAACCTGAGACGGCATAGAGAATGTCTCATTGGCTATCCAACTCAATGAGGCCGAAGGATAAAAATACGATCGGTTCGATGCGGGCAGTGTACTGGACCAATCATTACGAGCCGTAAGGTCTAAGTACAATTGACGCTTATAGCTCAGGTTAGCCATGGCGTATAGACTGTAGATCGATTTTTTATATTCTCCGTTTCTGATATCCAGACCTGCGGCAGGAATATTGGATAGACGATACAGTCCTGGAATTGTTAAACCCGCATTCCGTCTCGAACCGGCGTAGTTATCGGTATTGTATTGATACATATAATTACCTCCCGCAGACACGGAATAAGTGAAATCCGGAAACTGTTCTCCACTATTATAGGTAAATAGAAAGTCTACATTGTTTTCTCTATTTTTGATATCCTGCAAGTGGTAGCCTCCTTTTGTATCACGGCTATAGCTCCACGGGATTTTTGTCTCTCTGGTTTCTACTGACCGGGTTTCAGCCGCTCTGAAAAATGCAGAAATATTATTGTTTATCTCCCAATCTAATTTGACATTGCCATAGATTCTATCACGCATAAAAGAATTTGTGAGCGCGTATGCCAGAAAATAAGGATTATCCCTTCCTCTTGCCACTTCCCGCTGCTGAATACCTTCTTCTCCTTCCATCCAATAGTCCTTCAGATCCAAGATATTGACGTGTGGAAAATTATACACGGCTTGTAGTGGGTTCGAGCCTCTATTCCCTGTTGCAGGCATGTCATTTGATTTAGCGCGCACAAAGTTAAGATTCGTACTGATCTTTAAGCTATTCGCAATATCATAGGTGACATTTGAACTTATCCCATTTCGATAAAGATCACTATTGGGTATCAACCCTTTATGGTTCATATTGTTAACAGAAAAACGATACTGAAACTTTTCGCCTGCTCCGGCGATAGAAAGGTTATTGGAAGATGTTATCGCTGTATTCAGGAAATTTTTCATATTGTCTGAATATGATTTCAGCTCGGTGGGAATCTTATTTCCATTCGCATCTACCGGACTATTCCACTGTATCGCAAGAATACCTTTATCGAGTTCGGGGCCTGCCCAGTATGCCGAGTTTTCAGCCAGTGGCCCATTAGGACGAGTACCGGAAGCATACTTGTAATGAAAGTCCATAAATCGTACAGGTTGTTCAAACACATTATTGGTTGAAAAATTTATGGTCGTCTTTTGTCCCTTGCGACCGGATTTGGTGGTTATCAATACCACCCCATTCCCTGCGCGTGAGCCGTATAGCGCTGCAGCACTCGGCCCTTTTAACACGGAGATACTCTCTACATCATCCGGATTAATGTCCGAAATCGGGTTTCCATAATCAACTTGATTTCTGTCATTACCGAAGTTACTGACATTATTCATACCACTGACCAAAGGAACGCCATCAATCACATACAGGGGCTGATTGTCCGAACTTAAGGATGTAGCGCCACGAATGACCATACTAATGGATGAGCCTACTCCTCCTGTTTGATTAAGCGTTACGCCGGGTACCTTGCCGGCGATCCCTCCTAATAGGTTTTCCTGTACAACTGTATTGAGACTCTCACCATCAACTTTACCTACCGAATATCCCAAAGAGCGCTCGGATCGTTTAATGCCTAATGCAGTAACAACGACCGTTTCGATATCTTGATTAACAGATTGTAATATAATCTGAAAAGTTCGTTTGCCCCCGAGATTGACCTGTTGTGCTTCATATCCCACATGGTTGACCGTGATAAAGCGATCCTGTGCTGTCACGTCAATGGAAAACGTTCCGTTGTTGTCCGTACTCGTTGCACGTAACGAGCTGTTGGTGGATATGCTGACAGCTGCCAATGGTCTTCCATCAGTCGATGAGGTGACCACGCCACTGATGGAAGTATTCGCTTGCTGTGCCATAACAGGATACGTAATCACCGTAGCAAGCAGTACAGCCAAAAAGCAACACCAACCTTTAAATGAAATGATGTTTGTTTTCATAGATTTTTCTTTAATTGAATAATTAGGTGAAATAACTATTTACATGTTAATTAGACTTTACGTTATTATTAATCCTTATTTTTTTAAATGCAATATTGGTCCGGTTCCAGGTATAGGTGAGTGCAACGCCATCTGGAGTAGATACAATTGCAGGATAAGAATATTCATCTCCATCCTTGCCATCTTCAAGCTTTAAAGCCTCTTTCCAACTTTCACCATTATCCATCGATAATGCAAGATTAAGCGCTTTCCTTGACCCCCAGTTTTTATTATCCGGATTATATAATAAGGCTAATGTGCCATCGGCAAGCTGCACCAGATCGATCCCGCTATTGGGGTTAGGTAAATTCGTAGCATAGGGTTTATTCCAAGTTACTCCATAATCCTCTGAATCACTCCTATAGATATAACCACCACTAGTCCGCAGAAGCATATGCACCTTGCCCTTCTCTGACTCCCATAGGGTCGGCTGGATCATACCTTCTCCACCCAGGCTATCTACATCAAATGAAAGAAAATCAGTTTTTTCCCAAGTCTTGCCCTCATCTTTACTGATGTCTACAAAAGACCGCCATACACCCGATTCGTCAGAAGACCCCGCAATCCAATAGCCATTGGACAATACGATAGGCTTATTCCTCACCGGCCCTCGCCCTCCACGATCTCCCGCTACAAGTTCCTCAGGCTCTGACCAAGATTCTCCATTGTCCGTAGAAGTGATATACCAAGTTTCCCAAATGGCAATCTCTGCCCCTACTTTAAAGAAAAGCACGATTTCTCCATCGTTTTTACGAAACAATACGGGATTCCAATGTGGCTCTTCTCTAATTTTGGCGACCTCTTTAGGAAAAGACCATGAATCACCATTCCCCTTGGTGAGCCATATACCTACATCATTGTGCTTCTCCTCGGTGCCACCAAACCAAGCCACCAAAAATTCATCATTGTCCAACGACACCAATGTAGATGCGTGGGCTTGCTCAAAGGGTTTGTTGTCGGGCAATACAAAAGATGTCTGCTCCATAGTCACTTGATCGGCCTTTTCCTGCCTACATGCGTAGAAGGTCGTCAGTAAAAGTGCCAAGGCCGAAGATAAAAATACTCTCCTCATCATTATTTTGGGTTATTTGGATACTTCAAAATTAAAGTAAGATGATTGTCAATCTTTCTAAGAAATTATCATCTTTATTGCGGATATTAACATCTACAGCAGTCAAACTGCTGACCATCAATGTATCAATTCAAGATATCTCCCCATCCAGTAAGGTAGCAGCCATATATCACCCGCACTATTCTCCGCACGTCCACCGTTCCCACCATCCAGGGTGAACCGATTAGCATTATGCCTTGAAATCTTTAACTCGTCCGGAGGCAATACTTCTTTCGTAAATTGGTTTCTAAAATTACTCTCTAGCAATTCAATATCCTTTCTGTGGCTATTCTTGATGTTCCAATGGATAAGATCCAAAGGATATTTCTGCAGATACCATACAGCATCGTGCATTCCACAGTCATCGATACCGGTCATCGCTGTTATAATATTCCATAGTGCTTCCTTTTCCGGAAGCTCAATTTTCCAATGATCCAAAATCGCTTCTTTATATTTTTCTTTGAGATCATTATTGAAGGCATAACGATACAAGCCCCAATATCCCAAGAAATACATTTCATCATCCGAATGATTCCAATACACGGAAAGCAATTGACTCAGATCATCTTCGTTGTCATCGGATTTACCGATCTCAGCCATAGGGTGCATCAAATTCTCAAGATAACCGTGTTTATCCATCAGTTCTAAAGCTTTGGCTTTAAAGATTTCTTTTTTAGTAAAATGATAAGCAGTTTGCAGCATCGCAATAATATTAGAGGAGTTTAACTTTCGATCCCCTACATTTTTTGAGAAACCATTTACATACGCCGGATTCCATTTCCCCCATTCTGTTGGTTTTCCATCGAAATCAATCAAATAAAAATCGTGTTCTACGATATGTGTCATCAGTGAATCGATCAAACGGATTGCCTGCGCTTTAATCTCCCGATCCTCTACAATTTCCGCGACTACGCCAAATGCAAAAATATGCCCTATGGCTTCATCAGAACTTGTCGTTGCTTTCCAATCCCAATCCGTATAAGGCGATCTTTGCCAGCGTTCAGGGTCAGACAACTCGTTAATATGTCCGGTGCGCTCAAATGAGCGTGCGGGAAATCCTTTTATGGGATTAATACCATATAAGCGATCCATCGCATCTAAAGATTCGCGCGTATTCTGCAAAGCTTCAGGGTCTTTCGTAACGGCATACCGAAATGCCTGTCCGGCAAGATACATGGACGTCCATAAACCATCATTGTCTGAATCACTCATATAACCGGTAGAAATATCGCCATTATTTAGGCCCGAGAGGGTCGAATTAAATCCATTTCGGATATGCCTCGATCTCACCTGCTTTTCGAAAAAGGTAGCTTTTTCTGCTAATGTCATATTCTTCGAAACAATTTTTGATAGTCCTTGCTCCGTAAGAATAAGTAGATTCCCGTCGGTACCCAACTTGATATCTATTACCCCATCGTCCTGCAACCAGCGCTTACTTGCATAATACTTAATCTTGCCGCCCTTATCTATTCGAAATGCACCTTGCTTACTACCTACCCACAGTTCTCCCCGCAAACTCTTCACCACTTGGAGCTCAAGAGAGGGTAATTTCTGATTTTTATAGGCTAAGGAGTAAGCCTCATTTAAAAAATGAAGTCCCTCATCTTTGTGCGCAATCACCAACTCTTTCCCATGCTGGGTCATGGACACAAAATTATCACCTTTATAAAGTGACCGTATTTTTTTACTGTTCGGTTCTCCCAGAAACAGTTCGTTTGCCGTTAGAATAAAAAATTGCTGCAGATGACTACCCCTCATCAATTCTATAATACTTCCTTGCGGCAAAGTTGTGGCCCACAACGACTTTCCATCTTGCAGATATTGAATCTTATTTTTGCTATAAACGATAAATTCTGTTGTGGACAACGGCACCATTCCTATCGCATCTTCTACATCGTGAGGTATATAAAGGTCTCCTGCCCAGGCATTACTAAAGATGACTTTCTTATCCAGATAGACAAATTGTCCATCTAACTGGGCTATATCGAGAATAGCCTTGTCTTGCATAAAACGATAGGTGTTATCATCTACAATAGCTCCCGGCCATAATAATTCTCCGGCGGCAAGTTGTTTGAGTCTACCGTTGCTTAGAAGCTGAATATTGCCATTGCGATCAGACTCTACGGCATGTGATGGAGTCGTAGCCACATATTTTATTGCATATTCCTGTACGTAAGGCACATCCCGATGAGTAACCTGCGCATAAAGCGAAGACCATAGCACACCCAATGCCATAGATATTAATGTTCTTTTCATAGTATATGGTTTTTAAAGTGAGTTCGGATCTATAATGACATGTTCAATAGTTTTAGATTCTCCTGTCTTATGATGAGAATAAGTCAAATGCACGATACCTTTACTGGACACAATCATTGCGGGGTAAGAGAAACTACCCGTATGGGCTTTGTCTTCGACAATAGGACCCAAATTCTTCCAGGTCTTACCCTCATCTTTGGACTGATAGAGCGATAAGCGGTATCTCCCTTTCTCCGTATCGTTTACGAGCAATAGCCAATTCTGCTGTGCTACTTTCACAACTTCTACACTCGCTGTACTCGCGATATCAATCTCTTGACTGGCAGTCCAGCTTAATCCTTGATCTGTGGAGATGCTATAGTGTAGCAGTGCCGGCTTATCTCCGGTATCCCGCATATAGGCAAAAATTTCTCCTTTGGAATTTTCGATGAGGGCAGGCTGGATATTACCCCTGCCGACAACGGGCAAACTGGGTTTCCAATGCAGACCATCATCATCTGAATAAGCCATTAAGGAAAAGTTCAACCCGTCCGAGTACACCGGCAACAATAAACGTCCCGAAGAAAGCAATAAGGGTTTTATACGTGTCATCCAGCCGAAGGAGCGTTTCATCAAATCTTCAGAGGCTTTGATTATCATTTCATCATACTTCGGGGCATACTCTGCCCATCCATGGTCGACAACAGGCAATTCTTTGAAACGTTTCTTCACCTCATCTACAAAAAGGGCACCCGGTTTGAGCAAAATATTATCCTGCCATGTCCAATTCACCTGTTCTTTATCAAAGTCTGTGCTGCTCTTCACACGCAAAATAGAGTATTCCCATCTGTTGGCATGCACAGCAATCCATACCAGATGGAGCTTGTCTTTATGTATAAACAATACCGGGTTACAGTCAGGCAACCCATCAGTATCGGCCAATACATAGGGCGCTCCCCATTTCTTCTCTTTTAAAGAATATTTTGCTCCCATAACCTTGACGTCATCAGCAGTCCGCTCTCCGGATCCCTGAAACCACGCAGCCAATAGGTTTCCATCGGGAAGCTCTACAATGGAACTGCCATGGACGTGTTGTGGCTGCAACGAAAAAATAAAATTACGCTCAGCAACCTTAAAATGGCTCTGCTGGCTAAAAGCCAGAAAACAGCATGTCATGCATAAAAATGCTACATAGATTCTTTTCATATTAGTCTATTTTAATTAATTCAAATTCATCAATCTTAGTACCGAGGCTATCTACACTTGTAAAATACAAAGTCTCCCCGTTTATTTTCACATGTTGGTACAGGTACCCTTGGTGTACAGCGACCTCTCCGGTCTTCGCCTTTACATTCTCTCCTTTTTTCTTCGTGCCTACAGACATGACATAGACCGGCGAATCAGATGATGTTGACTTCGGAGCCGTTCGGTGATAGTAATGAAAATGTCCGTTCAATACCAAATCAACCTTATACTTCCGAAACAAAGGTTCCCATACCTGGATAATATCGGTATACGTACTTTCAGAAGTATGGGGCGGAAAATGGAATACCGCTATTTTGAAACGCTCTACACTGGCTTTCAATACATATTCAACCCACTGTTTCTGATCTTCGACTGAAATAGTCACCGCATCCAGCATCAGGAAAAGTGTATTGCCATAAACAAAGTGATAGCTAAGGCCTTTAGTCTCTTTATGAGGACCGTTATGCGGATATTTCAAATAATTGAGATACATCGCCGGAAATAATCCCTCTTGACTGTCGTGATTGCCCGGCACTGCCATAAAAGGGCTATGGTCAAATAAAAGACGTCCGGCATGCAACAACTGATCCCAATGATCCCTGTACAAACCTGTATTGACCAAGTCTCCTACCTGTAGGTAAAATTTTGCATTTGGAAACATCTGCTTCCACCTTGGGAATAGATGTCCCCATCGCCCATCATTGTGAATATCTCCAAACCAACCAAATTCAAAATTGTCATCGCCTGAATCGGTGGTAAATGTATACGCAGGACTTTCCGTTACTCCAGATAAAATACGAAATCCATAAGTAGTCCCGGCCTTAAGACTGGTTAGAGACACCTGAAATCTTTTTATATCCGGGTCATTGGCTAACAGTACATCGTGGATAACCATTTCATTGGCTTGTACGGTCATCGTATCTTGCAGCCCTTGTTGCCAATAAGCTACGGAGCAACTTGCTACTTCTATTCCTGTACGCCAACTGATATCCAATGAAGTCTTGGGATCACCTGTCCACGTCCGTATAAGTTGGTCCGGTTGAGATGTTGCGGGATAATCCGTGTGTCTAAATGCTCCAATAAGATGAGCTTCCCGCGATCGCCCACGGATTGTCGGCAGTATATAGCCTCCTTCAAAATAGTCCGGGAGCGCTGTTAGGGTCAGCTCTTCCCAATCGTGATAAATTACACTCCCTATTTTAACAGGATTTACGTCCTGTTCCTTCGGCCAAATGGGGGTAATCTGTAGGGATTTCTTATTGTCCAAGGCCTTTACAACAACGAAATAGACGTAACGGTGCCTATCAAAACCATTGATTCCCAACTGCACCTTCCCTTTCTGAAACACTTTACGCCACACCTCATAGTTTACATTTTCATTCCTTACAGTATCTGTTGTTTTGTGAAAATCATCTTGTACAAGCCAAAAAGGCACCTCTTTTTGCTGTACATCCCGACAGACAAATACCTCGACATCGGAATTTACCTCAAAGCCCCAATAATCATTTGCCAAGACCCGCAATCCATCTGCATTAAAATAGGGAAGGATTTCTTCTTGGCTTATATCCTTGAATAAGTCGACTTCCTGCCGTTGGTAGATTTGTCTTATCGTCTGCTCCATAACCGCCGGTATACGAGACTCTTTTGGTTGAGAAGAGCAGGACATTAAAACGAACAGACACCACCACGTCAGCAATGGAATAAAGAAATATTGATATAGGGCCTTGTTTTTCATTAATGTATTATTGTGTTCACACCACGTGTCTTAAGTATAGTGAAAGTATCTAAAAGATCCCCATTAACTTTGTATGAAGAAAATATCAATTTATCGTGCTGCACTTCCACCCCGTGAAACAGTTGTGTAAAACTGGCAGATCTATCCATCCAATCGGCCTCTTGAACTTCACTCATTTTTGGTCCAGAGACAGAGACGACATAGGTAGTATGCGATTGTTCGTCCCCAGTCATAGGCACTTTGTCTTTCCCTCTGGCATAGGTATGGTCGTGCCCCTGCAAAACCAGGTCCACTTTATACTTATCAATCAACGGCTTAATAAGGTTTCGCAGCTCTATATTATCCCTATTCTTCTTCGTTGAAAAGATAGGGTGATGAAAGAGCATAATCAACCATGGTTGCTTATTCTGTGCCAAAACCTCTTCCAGCCATTGCACCTGATCTTCTCTATTCTTTTCATAAGTATTAAACATCTCCGTATTAAAGACAACAAATCTTACATTCTGAACATCAGCATAATACGAAGTTCCTTCCAACCCTGCAGCTCCATTATTGGGAAGTTTAAATTGCTTATTCCAATACTCCGAAATCCCGTATACACCAGCATGTGAGTCACCATGGTCATGATTCCCCGATGCAGGCATTATCGGTATAGACTGGTGCATTCCTCCGCTGGCATAAAACCAGTCTTCCCATTCATGGAGATTGTTTCCCCTATTTACAATATCGCCTGCATATAGGATCAGCTGTGCATCTGGAATAGTACGGATAGATTGCTTGGCTATTCGCGACCACATACTTTTTATATTAGATTGCACATCTCCGAAATAGACAAATTTTAGTGTAGCCTCAGAACCACCGGTCGTTGTGAAGTTGATCCACTCACTCCACTTCTCCCCTTGGCCAACCCGATATACATACGTGGTCTGGGCATCCAACCCTTCGAGTAATACAGCATGGTGCCAAGTGCGTAAACCCTTAAATTCCAACAGCTCAGACTTTGCTAGATGGGTTGTTGCTGAATCCGCGATGTTGAACCGCGAATGTTCTCTTGCGATCTGCAAAGTACTGCTCGACATGCTTTCATCTGTTCGCCAACTTACGGACACACTGGTGGAAAGGTCTTCCGAGACACTTAGCACAATCTGATCAGGATACCCGCTGTCTAAAGAAGCCGCATACAAACCTGAATAACAAAACGTTACCCATACAAGTGCAATAAAAAAGATATGTTTTTTCAATAAAATCATCATGTTTAGTTTATTCATTGTTTACCAGATATAAATCAGACCTTAATGTAAATTTTTCTTTTTTCAAGAAAGTAACCGATAGCCCACATCAAAGCCAAAAAACACAGCGCATAAAAGAGGGAACCAATTTCTGGAGGCCCCGGGATCTTCGCACACACCGTATTGTAAAAATACTCCAGTACATTACTCTCTCCTAATGGTTGTTCAAGTGAAGATTGCTGTGGAATACGGACAAGCTCCAACAGGCCGGGAATCATACTGCTCATGATATAGATAAATAAGGGGTTCTTGCCGAAGGTTTCAAAGAATCGTGTTATGACGTTTCGTACGCCTTGTATTTCTATATACCATAATGCCGTCCCCAATGTCAGTATAGCAAGTCCAGTGGTATATAGGACATAGGAACTTGTCCAGATCTTTTTATTGATCGGAAATCCGAGAGACCACGCCCAGCCTAACACCAATAGTATAAACCCTGTAACCATTAGACCAGACACTAATCTAAAATTTGGGTCGGTTCCAAATGGAACTTTCTGCCAGAGCCAATTTATCTGACCTTTCGCCAATATTGATAATCCCACAAGGTAACCAAACAATACTTGTACAACTGATGGTATCGTACTCATAATACCCTCTGGGTCAAATGCAACTCCTTCACCATGATACATATGTGCTGTGCCTAAAATAAACTTATCGACATCCGTTCCGAACCATCCATCTAACCCATAAGGATCAGCATTGCCAAATGCCAGACAAATACCCCAGTAAGCAAATAGCAGGATGGCTGAAAGATAAATTATACCCCTTGGTTTAAAAAAATAGGTAATTATAGATGCAAAGAAATAAGCCAAGGCAATCCGCTGAAGCACACCTAATATACGTACGCCAAGAACTGTATCGCCATTCCCTCCCCAACTCCTGAAATGTAACTCCCCAGTATCCCAATACAGAAAAGGCCACCAATTTAAAAACAGACCAATACCAAAAATAAGTACTGTCCGTTTGATGACTTTCTTCCAGAATATACCTGCCCCAGCCTCTTTCAAACGCGGCACCACAAACGCCATAGCATTGCCCACTGCAAAGAGAAAAAAGGGAAAGACTAAGTCTGTTGGGGTACATCCATGCCAACCTGCATGTAACAACGGCGAAAAAACATGATCCCAGGTACCGGGATTATTGACCAATATCATGAAGGCAACTGTTGCTCCTCGAAAGACATCTAAAGAATAATAACGTTGTTTCATTATCTTTAATAAAAATTACACCTATTTTGCTTACCTTCTCTCTATTTAGAAAGACCGATTCTATTTGCCAGTATCTCGTAATCGTCCCCCAATCTATTCAGTTGATCTTTTGTACTTTGATGAAGCGATTCTTCCCTACTTCTACAGTAAACTCCTATGGGCAGGTTTCGCTGTTGCAGAACGTATTTTGCACTCGTGGGATAGGTGGCGTGCATAACGTCCATATTATCGATAAAGAATTGCTGCACCTGCGACACGTCCTCTTCCTTATCCGGGCAGCCATAGTGATTGCACAGCCAAACGACTAATTCCGGAAAATAATTGCCTTGTATGCAGGACAGGCCTGCAGATCCGGATCTAAGTGTTTCCACGGCATGCACCATGTAGGCATCATAAAGTCCAAAATCTGATACTTCTGCTGTATAGGCAATCTTAGCTTTCACATTTTCAATATCCAGGGAGGTATCCTTATGGTATTTTATCCGTCCGCTTTTGACCAATTTCCCCAAGAATTCCGGAGATATCACTCTTTTATAAGGAACAGGACATTCGTAAAACCCCAACGGAATGTCAGGAGTCAGACTTAGCAGTCGTTCTACATTAGCCTGAAAAGTCTCTTCGGTATCTTCTTCCTTAGCCATCAAACTGGTTATAACAATAACGCTATCTACACCTGTTTTGTATATTTCTTTGATGAATTGGGCTTGCATTTCAATCGGTTGATCAAAAGAGCCCGTGGCTACTACGGAGACTCTTCCATTCACTTTTTCTACGATGAACGCAACGGATGCCAACATCTCTTCTTGTGTAAGATTAAACATCTCGCTGGACAAACAATTGGCAAATAGACC
Source organism: Sphingobacterium wenxiniae (assembly GCF_900116225.1). Taxonomy (GTDB): domain Bacteria; phylum Bacteroidota; class Bacteroidia; order Sphingobacteriales; family Sphingobacteriaceae; genus Sphingobacterium; species Sphingobacterium wenxiniae. Next base: position 72,654 of record NZ_FOZZ01000011.1, on the reverse strand, counting down.
TGAAGCGCCAGCTTCCAAATAATATTCTACAAGGTTTCCTAAAACGCGATAATCTATATGTCCATCCTCTTGAAAGGGCATAAGCATCACAGGAATAAATTTTTTATTACTCCGAACCATAATCTTTATATTGTGTTATTTTATTTTTTTCTTAAAATCCTATTGATATTCCCTACCAAGAAAATCACCAAGGTCCCTACCACGATAATCATATTGGCATGCAAGGTATTCTTTAAGTAACCATATTGTTCGGGGATCAGATAGGAAAATGTCATCCAAAGAATAACGCAAATACCTACAATGGTCCCAATAATAGCATCGTTATTATTGGCTTTTTTGCTAATTAATCCTAAAAGGAAGAGTCCCAGCATTCCTCCTGCAAAAATCCCGGACAACGTCCACCAGACATCCAATAGGCTTTTAACCCCTATCATAGCAATTCCACAGATCATCCCTATAAGTCCTACAATAACTGTGGCGATGTACAATACTTTTAAACTGTTTTTGTCGGAAGATTTTTTATTGAAATATCTCTTATAGATATCCTCAGTAAATACAGTTGCTGACGCATTCATTCCAGAACTAATGGTACTCATTGCTGCGGATAATATAGCAGAGACTATGAGCCCAAGCAATCCTGTAGGAATCATGTGCACCATGAAATGTGGCATAATTTTATCGCCATAATCAGCCGGCTTTAAAGTCGCTGCTAATTCCCGAACTTCTGGATTTTGCACTGTAAGTCCGGATTGTTCTGAAGCTGCTTGCAACTTAATAGCTTCCAAGAGTGTAGGATTTTCAAGATAATAGGTATATAAGCAGGTACCTATTATAAAAAACAGTAATGATACGGGTACATAAATCCAAACGCACAGCCATACGGATTTATTCGCTTCAGCAGGACTACTGGCCGTATGGTATCGCTGCACGTAATTTTGGTCCATTCCAAAATTATTGAGGTTAATAAAAAATCCATATAGTAATACGACCCAGAAAGAGGAATTGACGAAATCAAAATCAAGGGTGCCCAAACTAAATTTACCTTCGGAAAGCCCCACGTCAATTATTTCCTTAAAACCATCCGGCACTTCTTTTACCACGAGGTAAATTATGATAAGTGCCCCTACCGTTTTCAATATACCTTGAACAACTTCTGTCCAGATTACGGCCTCAATCCCACCCATAACCGTGTAAATTACGATACATATCCCGGTAACAACCATAATCGTCACCATACTGTACCCGGTTAAAGCTTGAAGCGTTAAAGAGATGCCGAAGAAAATAGAACCGATACGAGCCAACTGCGTTAATAAAAAACATGCGACCGCATAGGTTCTTGCCCAGGTACCGAATCTCTTTTCTAAATTCGTATAAGCTGATACTTCTCCCGTACTCCTATAGAATGGAACAAAATATTTGGTGGCTAACCACGCCGCCAGCGGCATAGAAAGACTGAATACGAAGGCATTCCAATTACCTCCGAAGGCCTTCCCAGGAACACCCAAAAAAGTATTTGAACTTAAAAATGTAGCATAAATGGATATACCGATAGCCCAACCCGGTATCCTGCCTGCGGCTTTCGTGAATTCATCCGCCGATTTATTCCTCCTCGAGAAGTAGACACCGACCAATACCATGGCTAAGAGATAAGCTATGATTATAAAAATATCTAATAGGGGTAGATTTTTCATAGTTCTAAGTTCGTTAATTCTTTATAACCTTGATATAATGTTTTATAAATAGCGGCTCGTGAGGGATTATAACGATATGTTTTAGAAACTTTTGCCGCGAGTTTTTCTTTGGCCGCACCGATGTTTGGATATGCCCCTGAAGCTACCGAGGCAAAAATTACCGCGCCTAAGGCACAAGTCTGGTCGCTATCTACAACTTGTATATCGCATGCTAAAACGTCAGCCAGTACTTGTACTACAAAAGGTGACTTATTGGGTATTCCTCCCGTAGCAATAACCGTGTCTATAGGTATATTATAGCTTTTAAATCGATCAATAATTGCTTTAGAACCGAATGCTGTAGCTTCTACAAGTGCTTTGAAGATATGCCCTGCCTGTGTGGATAGTGTAAATCCATAGGCACCTGCTTTCTTCTTAAAATCAGCATCCGGTGTACGGCGTCCATTATGATAATCTGTAAATATGAGGTCACCTTCTGTCAAGGGAAGTGATTCGGCTTCTTCAGTAAGGTATTCAAAAAAAGCATTTTCTAAAATTTTTTTCTGTTCATCCGGCAAGGATAATCCATTGAGTTCTTGAATAGGCTTCAACATCATTTTTTTCAACCAATTGTAGGTATCTCCAAATGCAGACTGGCCTGCTTCAAACCCGATCATTCCGGGGTCTATAGAACCGTCTACCTGTCCACAAATACCTTCAACTAAAGGGGGATTATCTTGTCGAGGGACAACCAGCATATCACAAGTGGATGTACCTATCACCTTTATCAAGGTATAAGCTTCGCTACCAGCACCCACCGCACCATGATGTGCATCAATTCCACCAACTGTAATCAGCGTATTTTCATCAAATCCAAATCGTTCAACGAAATGCCCTGAAATTTTACCAAAAACCTGATCCGAAGTATAGGTGTCATAATAAAAGTGATTTATCAAATGGTAAAAAGAGGGATCTAATGAACATAAGAACTCTGGGGAAGGTAACCCTCCATGCGATTCGTTCCACATCGCCTTATGTCCAGCCGCACATCTGTTACGCTTAATTTCTGAAACACTGCTTATGCCGGATAGATAAGCAGGAATCCAATCCGATTGTTCAATCCAGGTAAATGTCTTATTCTGCACACGTGCATCCACACGATTGATATGCAAAATTTTAGACCAAAACCATTCTGAAGAATAGATCCCTCCACTAAATTGTGTATAGTCAATGGACCATTTTTTTGCTAATGCATTAATTTCATCAGCCTCCTTAATGGCTGTGTGATCCTTCCAGAGGATAAACATGGCATTTGGATTTTCTTCAAACCCTTCTAATAAAGACAATGGCCGACATTTTTCATCAATGGCTACAGGTGTAGATCCTGTCGTATTGGTCCCAATGGCTCTGATCTGTTTAACCTGTGCTGGCGAGAGTCCTTGAAATAATGTCGTCAAAATAGCATCTATGGATTCCATATAATCAAGAGGATGCTGTCTATATTGATCGTTTTCAGGTTGACAAAACAATCCTTTTTTCCAACGATTAAAATAAGATACAGCAGTTGACAATATCGTTCCCGTAGTGGTATTCACCAAAAGCCCCCGAACAGAATCTGTTCCGAAGTCCATACCTATTACTAGCTTCTCATCCATGGTGCAATAGGTTAATTTATTCCACAAAAATTCACCTTGATACCTAACATCTCCAAAGTTGCAGCTTTTATCGCAGCCGCTCTCTTCACACCAAAGTCTCCATCTACATAGACCACCTGAATATGATTGGCTTTATGTTTTGCCATCATTTGATTTTGGCTAACGCCATCCAGAACGCCGTGCATAATCGGCCATTGCTTATCTGTCAAATCCCATCGACGTTGAGTTTCAGCTTCTGGGAGTTCAACGACTTTCCCCGTGCCAATATCACAGAAAAGTTCATTGTTCTCGATATATATACGGCTCCAAACAATTTTTCCCGGCCGACTAATCCCCCTTAGTGTTCCTCCTCCTTTTTTAAAGAACATCGCCGGCTGTCTTAAACTATCAGCCCCTTGATAACCATTAATAAAATGAGACGCCGGAGCTGCGCCAGATATTAAAAATACCCATACAAATTCATTTATACCATTAATCAGGAAATCTTCACCCCAACGCAGATCGTGCAATGTATTGTCTCCGTTCAATCCTAATTTATTCCATAAATGATAAGTAATATAGCCATCTATACCGGCACACTCATCGACCTCATTAAAATGTGGCAATGCTACTCCCGGATATAATTCTATTCCCCTGTCATTGTATACCGGTGGGCGGTCTGTGTTATTCAAAAGCCCTTCGACTAAATCACTTGCCGCCACTAAATCTTTCAATCCTTGCTGATATTGAATCCCAATCGTATCACAGCCGAATTCGTCTGCCAATCGTACTGCAGCAATATACATTTTGCATTGCTCAAGTGTCTGTCCTTTCGTTAGGTCCGTGGCTCCATCATACCCCCAATTAAACTTCATGCCTTTGCTCAGCATCCAATTTAAAACCTCTTCAGCCTCTGAGTCTAATACATTCAGCATTTTGGCATATAAAGTAGATTGACTTAATCTTTCTTTATAAATCCCAAGTTTATGAATCAGGTCATCTGGAACAATGGCATTGAACATCCCCATACAACCTTCATCAAAAACGCCCATAATAACCTTGTCTCGTAAAATATTTTCAGCAAATCTTGTGGCCAATTGACGATCTTCAACTGCAAGAGATTCTGCTGTAAATGGATGAACATGTGAACAATCATGAACTATATTTCCCGTCTCTGTCCATTCTGTTAAGCAGTCTATGAAAAAATCATCCGTAAAGTCTTTGCTCCAAAGAAAACTATAATTAACTCCGGCCTTGGTCAATGAACCTGTAAGATTTAATGCCCCAACGAGCCCGGGAAAAGCACCATCCCAGTTAGCAACGATTAAAATAGGCCCTTCATGGCTTATTAATCCGGCTAACACGTGGTGGCTATATTGCCAAACGCTTTCCGCAACAATTAAGGGGACTGCTTTATCTATATCACGAAATATTTTGATTCCAACGTGCTGATAATCTATAAAACCGTGTCCTTTTTCCACATCATAACCATGTGCCCGTTGAATAGTCCAACCTATTTTCTGAAAGGCCGTCTGGAGTTTTTCCTCCATTTTTTGTTGCATAGGCCAGCAACTTAAATTCGCTGACGGTCTAAGATCTCCACTACAGACCAGGGTTGCTTGTTTTTCATTTTTTATTGTCATAATAAAACTATTTTACAATCGGTATTACAAATATCTGGTAAGATCGAAGTAAAAAAGTTTAATAATTTAGCCAATCATTCTAACATATTATCTTAATCTTGTATACGTTGATACATTTTTATATCTTCATTGAGAAAAAATAGACACCTATCATGAAAGCAAAATTTCACAAAGTACCAAAAACAAGTGAACACACTTTTAAAATTAGGCATGATATATTACCCCACTTTGGAACCACATGGCACTATCACCCCGAAATAGAGCTACACTACCTGATCAAAGGGGAAGGTATTCGATTTATTGGTGAAAATATAGCAAACTTTCAGCAGGATGAACTCATCTTACTCGGCAGTAATATACCTCACACTTGGAAATGTAATAGATTAGCCAATCACGACTATTATGTTGAAGCTTTGGTTCTACATTTCCATCCGGAGGCCTTTGGCCATAATTTCCTTAACTTACCAGAGACAAAAAAAATTCCAAAATTACTGGATTTAGCAAGGCAAGGGTTAATAATTAAAGGGGAGTCCAAAAAGAAAATCATTAAATTGATGCATAGAATGAAAGAATCTATCGGTATAACAAAAATCGTCTATTTATTAAGGATATTCGATTTATTGAGCTATAATATCGATTTTGAAATAATCTCTGCAAATTATGCCAGTGCGGGTTCAAATACTTGGGATGAAGATAGGCTAAATAAAGTATTTAACTATACATTCAATAATTTTGAAAAGAATATAAACCTCGAACAAATCGCAGAATTAAGCAATTTAAGTGTAACCTCCTTCTGTCGTTTCTTTAAGAATATGACCCAGAAATCATATTACGACTTTCTCACTGAAATTAGGATCAACCATGCTTGTCGTTTGCTTATAAATACAAATATGAAAGTAGATGCTATAGCAGAAGAAAGTGGGTTTGAAAACACTTCCAATTTTTACAGGCATTTTAAACGTTTAAAAAACAGTACCCCAAGTTCTTATAAAAAAGATTATATAGATATGAACTGAGAGATATCCTCAGGTTTTGTTCATCAGCCAACTTTTGTACTTGATCCTGTACAGTATATAAAGGTTATAATGTAACATAACAAAAAAAGCCACAGCTAATTGCTGTGGCTTGGCTCCTGAAGCTGGGCTCGAACCAGCGACCCTCTGATTAACAGTCAGATGCTCTAACCAACTGAGCTATTCAGGAATTCACACTTTAAATGCAGTTTGACCCGCTTTTCTAAAGTGACACAAAGATAAGGTATAATTTTAATTATGCAAAATAATTTTAAAAAATTCCGGATGGACAAAATAATCAGTCCATCCGGTAATTAATAGCATCAATTTGCTGCAGTCTTCAGGCTTGCCATATCAATGACAAAGCGATATTTCACCTGCCCTTTCAACAGGCGTTCGTATGCTGTATTGATATCCTGCATATTGATAAGTTCAATGTCTGCCGTGATATTATGCTCGCCGCAGAAGTCCAACATTTCCTGAGTTTCCTTGATACTGCCGATGGTTGAGCCTGCAAAATTTTTGCGCGCAGGTATCAGACTAAAAGGGGCAATTGGCAGTGGGTGTTCCGGCGCACCTACCAAAGCTAAAGTGCCGTCTACTTTCAAAAGTCGCAAGTATGCATTAACGTCATGCTGTGCAGACACACAATCCAAGATAAAGTGAAGGGTATTGGCGCTTGCTTTCATCTGCGCTTCATCGGTAGATAGGATGACTTCATCTGCTCCTAACCGTTTGGCATCGTCTACTTTGGACGGAGAAGTCGTTATAACGACTACATGTGCTCCCATCGCTTTAGCCAATTTGACACCCATATGTCCCAACCCACCGATACCGACAACTCCAATCCGTTTGCCTGGACCAACTTCCCAATGTTTCAACGGAGACCAAGTGGTCACCCCTGCACAGAGCAAAGGTGCTGTTGCTGCCAAATCCAGATTTTCTGGAACACGCAACACAAAATGCTCATCGACCACAACCCGCTCCGAATAGCCTCCGAAAGTCTGTTGGTTCAAGTGCTTGTCATGTCCATTATAGGTTTGGATATTGCCTTCTTCACAATATTGTTCGCTTTCGTTTTTGCATTGTTCGCATTCCCTGCAGCTATCCACCATACAGCCTACAGCCGCCAGATCTCCGACTTTAAATTTTGAAACCGCATCGCCCACTTTGGTAATACGACCTACGATCTCATGTCCGGGAACATTCGGGTAAATAGTGCCGCGCCATTCGTTACGTGCTGTATGTAAATCGGAATGACAGACGCCACAGTACAAAATTTCGATTTCTACATCCTTTGACGTGACTTCACGACGCTCGATGTGCATGGGTTTTAAATCGGCTTCTGGAGCGGCAGTTCCAAAAGCTTTCACAGCAAATGTATTCATGAGTTTGAGATTTATATTATGATATGCACTAAAATAAGGATTATATTTTATAGTTTTCAGGAAAAAGCCTTTTGAGCTGAAAACAAGGCTCTTATGTGGATAATCAAAGATTGTAAGTTAACGTTTTGGTAACGGTGCTTATTGCTTTGCTTTTCAATACGTTTCCGTTAGCTCATAGCAAATATACAAAATTTATGTTTCTCAAAAACAATTAAACAGTTTTAATTGTGTTGGGATTTCAGGATAAGACAAAAGGGCTTTAAAAACCCTTTTGTTGTTATATCCCGTCCTGCTCGTCCATTTTTTTGATAAGGCTTTCTTTGAGTTCATCTAAAAATTTTGTCCTGTTTATTTTTCGGGATTTAAGTTCCAAAAACGTATGGTAGAAATCGCCTAAATCAACATTGAATGTTCTTTCAAATACTGTTACAATAGGTTTAATATCTACGTTGCCGTTATTAAATATCCCTTGCGAATGCAGGGGGTAAATCAATTCTGTCAATGCTGATTTGTTCCCTGTCCAATTCAGTTTTGTTGGTTTTTTGGGACTATCATTGACAGCCGTTTTGAACAACTGATTTTCGAGGTATTCCTCTATCAAATCGTTAGCAATAATCTTGGCTACTTTGTAATCGTGGGAAGTATTAAAATTGTGGTCGGTTTCAAAATAGTAGGTATCTAAACCCAATTTAATATTGTGCCTGCCACGCAGAAAATAGGTTTCATCGAGATAGGTGCTTTCTGTTCGGTAATAGCTGTAAAGTATAAATTTTGTTGTGAAAATGTTCTATAGGAATTATCTCATTGATTATAAATTGTTTTAAAATATGTGATACAAAATAAAAGTATACAATTACACTATTTTTTAATTTAAAATAGTATATTTGTATACTAATATAATTCAAAATGAACTATAACCTGATTAAAGATATACTTGATTTGGTCGTGGAATTTGAAAACCAAAACCCTGGCCTGAATAAATCGGCAGTTACTATCGATGATTTCAAAAAATGGATCGTTATAAATTACAATGCCGAAGACTTAACTACCGAACCAAACTGGGAAGGAAAAGAGAAGGGACGAAGTCCCGAAAGTGTCATTAATACGCTGATCGTGCATATGAACCGCTATGCCAAAAGCTATTCAAGGTCGGCAATTTTCGGGTCGGATTTTTCTTCGCAGGAGGATTTTATTTACCTCATCAATCTCAAAGCATTTGGCGATATGACAAAAATGGACCTGATAAAAAAGAACGTTCACGAAAAGCCTGTCGGAATGCAGATCATCAATCGCTTAATTTCAAAAGGATGGGTAAACCAAATGGACTCGGAAATTGATAAAAGAAGTAAGGTTTTGAAAATTACGGACAGAGGTATTCAGGTTTTGGATAAGCAAATGGATAAAATCAGAAAAGCAACTGAAATTGTAACAGGAGATTTGACCCAAAATGAAAAAATGGAACTAATCCGCTTGCTCAATAAGCTCAATGACTTTCATAAGTCGATTTATGACAAAAATATAGAACCAGAATATTTATTGGAAAAAGCCTTAAAGAATACAAACTTATGAAAAAGAAAATAGCTGTTATCGGTTCGGGGTTTTCGGGTTTGTCAGCTGCGGCATATCTGGCAAAAGCGGGAAATGATGTACACGTTTTTGAAAAGCACGACCACCCAGGTGGCAGGGCAAGGCAATTTACTACCGAACAAGGCTACGTTTTTGACATGGGGCCTAGCTGGTATTGGATGCCGGATATTATAGAGGGCTTCTTTGCCGATTTCGGCTACAAAACGGCTGATTTCTTTGAGATGATTTCATTAAATCCACAGTTTGAGATGATTTTTTCTAATGAGAAAATTGATGTGCCTGAAAGTTTGGGGGAATTGAAAATCGTGTTCGAACAAATCGAAAAAGGTGCAGCGTCGCAATTAGAAAAATTTATGCAATCTGCAAAATTCAAGTACGAAGTAGGTATGCAGGATTTTGTGAATAAACCTTGCCATAACTGGGCAGAATTTATTTCTCCCAAAATAGCAAAAAGTGCCTTGAAGCTGGATTTGTTCACTAATTTCAGAACTTATGTCGCCCGATATTTTAAAAGTGATAAACTGAGAACCTTAATGGAATTTCCCGTAATTTTCTTGGGTGCTTCTCCCAAAAACATTCCGGCATTGTATAGCCTTATGAACTACGGAGGTTATGCTTTGGGAACACATTATCCTTTGGGCGGCTTTTATCAATTGGTACTGGCGATGAAAAAAATAGCCGAGAAACAGGGTGTAAGTTTTCATTTTAATAAAACCGTTGAACGCATCAATACACAGACCGACAAGGTGAAATCTTTGACTATCGATAGCAAAAACTATGAATTTGATGTCGTGGTTGCTTCTTCGGATTATCATCATACCGAAACACTTTTGGATAGGGAATATAGAAATTATGATGAGACTTATTGGGAAAAAAAGACATTTGCACCATCGAGCCTGATTTTCTATTTGGGTGTCAATGAAACCATTCCCAACCTGAAACACCACACGCTTTTCTTTGAGAATGATCTGGACGAGCATATTGACTGTATTTATAAAGAAAAAAAATGGCCTGAAAAACCTTTGTTCTACGCTTGCTGTCCGTCAAAAACTGATAAGAATGTTGCTCCCTTAGGAAAAGAAAATTTGTTTTTGCTAATGCCTTTGGCTATCGGGATAAACGATGAAGAGGTTGTTAGGGAAAAATACTTAACAGAAATGCTTTCAAGAATCGAAAAGCACACAGGCATGAGGGATTTGCAATCTACAATAGAATACAAAAAAAGTTATTGCGTCAGCGATTTTATGTCAGATTATAATGCCTACGGAGGCAATGCCTACGGACTGGCAAATACGCTTGGTCAGACTGCGGTTTTAAAACCTAAAATCAGCAATAAAAAACTGAAAAACTTATTCTACACGGGTCAGCTGACGGTTCCGGGCCCCGGTGTTCCGCCGTCAATCATATCGGGAAAAATTGTAGCCAACGAAATAAACAAAATCAAAAACTGAGTAATATGAAACATCTATTTGACGAACTCTCTTACTCGGTAAGTAAGATAACCACCCAAAAATACAGCACTAGTTTTTCTTTGGGTATTTTAGCGCTAAAGCCCGCTATTCGTAAGGCTATTTATGCAATTTACGGCTATGTAAGATTGGCAGATGAAATCGTGGACAGCTTTCACGATTACGACAAAAGCAAATTGCTTAACCGTTTGAAAATGGAAACAGAAAACGCTTTATCAGAAAAAATTTCTCTGAATCCGATTTTACAATCCTTTCAGGAAACAGTGCACAAATACGCTATGGACAAAAATCTGATTGACCAATTTTTGCACAGTATGGAAATGGATTTGCAACAAGTAGATTATAATTATGAATTATACAAAGAATATATTTTCGGGTCGGCAGAAGTGGTTGGCTTGATGTGTTTGCAGGTTTTTACCAATGGAAATAACGAAAAATACGAAGAGCTAAAACCCTATGCAATGAAGCTGGGTTCGGCGTTTCAGAAAATTAATTTCTTGAGGGATTTGAAAGACGATTATCAGATTTTGGGACGCACTTATTTTCCGAATATCGATATGAATGTATTTGACAATGCTGTGAAATCCGAAATAGAAACAGAGATTGAAGAAGAATTCAAAGAAGCTCTAATCGGCATTAAGAAGCTCCCAAGCTCTTCAATTTTTGGGGTGTATCTGGCTTATAAATATTATTGGTCATTGTTTAAAAAGATAAAAAGAAAATCGTCGAAAGAGATACTGAATAACAGGGTGCGTATTCACAATTCTGAAAAAGCTTATGTAGCGCTTACAAGTTATGTAAGATATAAAACGGCTTTTCTATGACAAAAACATTCATTTTGCTGATGTCTGTACTTTATCTTTTTGTAATCTCTGAAATGCGTGCAGACATATTAGACGATGTACGAAAAAATTACGATAAAATGGCTTCAAACGAGGAACTGTGCAAAAGTGCGATAGCGAATTTGAAAGGAACAAAAAACAATTCGAGTACACATTTGGGGTATCTGGGAGGCTTGCAGACCATTTGGGCAAACCACGTTTTTAGTACGATGAGCAAGCTCAATACATTTAAAGAAGGAAAGAAAAACATAGAAGAAGCCATTAAAAAGGAGCCGGATAATGTTAAGTTGAGGTTTATCCGACTTTCTGTTCAGAAAAATGCACCGTCTTTTTTGGGGTATAAATCAAACATAACAGAGGACATACAATTTATTAAGAACAATCGAAGTCAAATAAAATCGCCTGTACTGAATAGGCACATAGAATCCTTGCTAAAAGAATAGAAAATGAAACATCGATTATACAGAGAACAACAATTGCATTGCAATATAGAAACGGCTTGGGCATTTTTCTCTTCCCCAATGAATTTGTCGAAAATAACACCAAAGGATATGGGATTTACGGTATTGTCCGATTTTCAAAACGAACCGATTTTCAAGGGAATGATTATCGATTATACCGTTTCACCGATATTACGTATTCCGCTACAATGGCGGACAAAAATAACGCAGGTAGATACACGCAAAAGTTTCACCGATTTTCAACAAAAAGGACCTTACAAATATTGGAATCATTTTCACGAATTTATTCCCAACGCAGACGGTGTGCTGATGAAAGATACGGTAGAATATGAGTTGCCTTTCGGTGTTTTGGGAACTATGGCACATCGGGCATTTGTAAAAAAGAAATTGGAGTCGATTTTCGATTTTCGCTACCAAGTTTTAGAACAACAATTTAAAAAAAAGATTTCGATATGAACGTATTAATCGCATTGCTCACATTTATATTGATGGAAGGAGCAACCTGGATTATCCACAAATACGTGATGCACGGCTTTTTGTGGGTTTTGCACAGGGACCACCACGACCATAGCAATGAGGGCATTTTGGAAATGAACGACTATTTCTTTGTGATATTTTCCTTGCCAACGATAGCTCTGATGTACTTCGGTTCGTTAAAGGATCTTAATTATTTATTCTTTATCGGCTTGGGAATAATGCTGTACGGAATGGCTTATTTTTTCGTACACGATATTTTTATTCATCAACGCATCAAAATTTTCAGTCGTACTCAAAACCCCTATTTCTTGGCACTTCGCAGAGCTCACAAACAGCATCACAAGCACACGGGAAAAGAAGATGGCGAATGTTTCGGATTTCTGTACGTGCCTTTCAAATATTTCAGAATGTATTTTAATTCCGCTAAAAAATGATGGCTTATACTTACGCATTAATCCTGTTTTTCACGGTCATCATTTGTTTCATCGCATCTTTTGACCGAAGAATACTCTTTAATCGACATTTCGGAGCATTTCTGAAATCGGCTGTTTTGGTGGCCATTCCTTTCATCGCATGGGATGTTTGGTTTACGGCAAGAGGCGTTTGGTGGTTCAATACTGATTATACGCTTGGCATAGTCATCGCAGGATTGCCTCTGGAAGAATGGCTGTTTTTTATCTGTATTCCGTTTTCCTGTGTGTTTACCTATTTCTGTTTTGACAAATTTTTCAAGTTGGATTGGCTTTCGGGATTTAACAACCTGATTGTTTTTGTAACTGTAATCGTATGTGCTGTGATGGCACTATTGCATCACGACAAAATTTACACACTGGTAACAGCTATCGCAACAATAGCAACCTTAATCTATCTGCATTTTATCGTTCGTGCAGATTGGATTAGTAAGGCATCAATGGTGTTTACGGTTTTGATGTTGGGCTTCTTCCCGGTAAATGGTGTATTGACAGGGACAGGATTAGAATCGCCTATCGTGAATTACAATCCCGGTGATTTTTTGGGCATACGAATGGGAACGATACCCATAGAAGATGCGGTATATGGCTATACGCAGTTTCTTTTGGTGCTGTATTTTTTCAAGAAATTTTCTGGTAAATCACTAAAACAGCAAGGTAATGAAGAATAAATTTCAACTTTTAAATGGGCTTGCTTTAGTCGCAACCATCGCCATAAACTATCTCTCCAGTAGTGGTATGCTTAATGGCGAGACAATGGCAAGTATTTCGGCAAAACATCCAACGCTGTTTACTCCGGCAGGATATGCGTTTTCTATATGGGGAATTATTTACATCGGACTTTTGGGTTTTGTGATTTACTATGGTCCGCTAACAAAAAGGACCGAAACGAAAGGAAAAACTGTTTCAACTATTGGTTGGTGGTTTGTCATATCCTGCATAGCCAACAGCTTGTGGGTGGTGACGTGGATGTATGGCTATACGTTCCTTTCTATTCTTTTAATGGTTGTTATTTTTGTTTCATTATTGAAAATAGTACAGCAAATCAAGCCTGAGCTTCAATCTGCCAACTTGAAAACACGGCTTTTTCTCCGATTTCCTTTTCATATTTATGCAGGTTGGATTTCGGTTGCGTTGATTGCGAATGCAGCCTTTTTATTAAAAAAAGTAGCATGGAACGGCTTTGGGCTTTCAGAAACTACTTGGACGATTATGATGATTTTAATTGCTGCATTGGTTCATTTATTTATGCTTTGGAAGCAAAAAATGCCGGTGTTTGCGCTGGTTTCCGTTTGGGCATTGCTGGCGATTGCAGTAGCCAATCAACCGAACAATGATAGTGTTTTTATCACGGCATTAAGTGTTGCGGTATTCATTTTTGGAAATATTGCTGTTCAGATTTTTATGAAAAAATCGGTTTGATGAAAAGTAAGGTATCCGTTTTTTGGTTTCGTAGGGACTTGCGTCTGGAAGATAATGCCAGTTTGTATCAGGCATTAGCTTCGGAATATCCTGTTTTGCCGATTTTTATTTTCGATGCAAATATTTTGAAACGCTTTGAAGATAAAAAAGACCGAAGAGTGGATTATATTCATCAGGCTCTTTCCGACATAAATTATCGACTAAAATCATCCAATGCAAGGCTGAATACTTTTTACGGAAATCCAATGGATATTTTTAAAATGCTTTTGGAGGAATTTGACGTCCAAGCTGTTTTTTGCAATCGGGATTACGAACCCCAAGCGATAAAAAGAGATATGGAGATTTATCATTTTTTCAGCGAGCAAAACATTCCTTTCAGAGCATATAAAGACCAAGTGATATTTGACAAAAACGATGTGCTGAAAAATGACGGCACGCCTTACACGGTTTACACGCCTTATTCCAAAAAATGGAAAGAACGATTAACAGAAGAACATTATAAGCCGTACAAAACGGATTTTACAAATTTTCTAAAGCAGGATTTTAAAGAAATTCATTCTTTAGAAGAAATTGGTTTTGAAAAAACGGATATGATTTTTGAAATACCAAAATTGGATATTGCTATAATTTCCGATTACGATAAATACAGAGATTATCCGGTATTACAAAGAACAACTCAATTGGGAATTGCTTTGCGTTTCGGAACTATTTCGGTCAGAAAATGTGTGGCTTTTGCCTTAGAACACAATCAAACTTGGCTCAACGAACTGATTTGGCGTGATTTTTTTATGCAGATTTTGTATCATTTCCCAAAAGTGGAAAATCAATCGTTCAAAGCAAAATACGATACTATCCAATGGCGAAATAATGAGCAAGAATTTCAAAGATGGTGCAACGGAAAAACCGGCTATCCGATTGTAGATGCCGGAATGCGACAACTCAACGAAACGGGTTATATGCACAATCGGGTGCGGATGATTGTTGCGAGTTTTTTGTGTAAGCATTTGTTGATTGATTGGCGTTGGGGCGAAGCGTATTTTGCCCAAAAACTCAACGATTACGATTTGTCTGCCAACAACGGCAACTGGCAATGGGCGGCAGGTTCGGGTTGTGATGCCGCACCGTACTTCAGGGTTTTTAATCCAACCACACAAACTGAAAAATTCGATAAAGATTTGGTCTATATCAAAAAGTGGCTTCCTGAATTTGGAACAGAAAACTATCCCCAACCTATTGTAGAACACAGTGCCGCACGAGAAAGAGCTTTGAAAGTGTATGCCGGTGCGGTTAAAGAAAATACGTAAATATGGAAAGAAACAAAGTAGTACTTGTAGATAGAGAAGACAATGCCATCGGAGAGATGGAGAAGCTGTTGGCTCATCAGCAAGGCGAGCTGCACAGGGCATTTTCGGTGTTTATTTTTAATGCTAAAGGCGAATTGCTGTTACAGCAACGGGCGAAACATAAATATCATGGTGGTGGTTTGTGGACCAATACCTGTTGTTCACATCCGCAATGGGGTGAAGATGTAGGTTCAAGTGCTTTAGAACGATTAAACTATGAAATGGGGTTGAAATCCAATTTAGAGCTGGTGTATTCGTTTATCTACTACACTACTGTCGAAAATAACCTAACCGAACACGAGTTAGACCATGTTTTTGTTGGTTATTCTGACCAGAATCCGTTGCCCAACGACGATGAAGTGCAGGATTATAAGTGGATGAATCCTACTGAAATATTATCAGATATAAATGAGAATCCCTCACTTTATACAGTATGGTTTAAACAGGCTCTCCCGGAATTGCTTTCAAAAATAGAACGATGAAAAAAATACTGATTGCTGGAGGGACAGGTTTTGTGGGGAAGGCATTGATAAAACATCTCGTAAACTGTGGTTATATAGTTCATGTTTTAACCCGAGGAAACAATATTTCGGAGACTGAAAATATACATTATTTTCGATGGAACATAGAGAAGGCTGTTATTGATGGCAAGGCGTTTGACGGTGTTACAATAATCATCAATCTGACAGGGGTTAACATCGGTGAAAAGCGATGGACAAAAAAAAGGAAAGTTAAAATCATCGAAAGCCGCATAAAGGCAATCGACCTACTGTACCAGTATGTCAATAGACTAAATATTGGTTTAGACACTTTCATTTCTTCATCTGCTGTGGGGTACTATGGAGCAGTTACTTCCACTAAAATATTCACAGAAATTTCTGATAGCGGCGACGACTTTTTAGCTTCTGTTTGTGAGCAATGGGAAAAAGCTGCACTACAATTTGAAAATAGTGATATTGCCACCACTATTTTAAGGAAAGGTGTCGTGTTGGGAAAAGAGGGTGGTATGTACCAAAAATTAGCTCCGTTGGCTAAATGGGGTATTAATATTGCTTTGGGAAACGGAAGGCAATTTTTACCATGGATAGATATACGTGACTTGGTTCGTTTGTACGAATTTATTTTACAAACCGATGAAATAAGAGGTGTCTTCAATGTGGTTTCTTCCGAGCATATCACGATGAATGATTTTTCTAAAATTTTACTTCAATCCTTCAGGAAGACAAGTATTTTACCTAATGCACCGGCATTCTTGATACAACTATTGCTCGGCGAAATGTCTGTAATGTTGTTGGAGGGTTCAAAAGTGAGTAATGAAAAGCTAAAAAAAGCAGGCTTTCAGTTTGAATACAACACCATTGAAAAATCATTATTCGGTTTAAAGTAAGTGCGGTTTACGGAATTAGCATTATTTGAAATAAACATTTACGTATTCACAATTTCCTGTCTTTCTTCTTTTTCTTCTTCATTCGATTGGCGAGCTGTTCTTCCTCGTAGTCCTCGCCCTGTGCTTGGGGCAACAGGCTGAACAACCCCAAATCAGAACTGTGCGAACGCTCCTGTGTGATGAACTCAAAAAGGTCTTTTGTCGGTTGGTTGTCTATCGGGTCCGTATTGGAAACAGGGCTGTCCTGAGCTTTCAATTCGGGTTTGTTTCCGTTGTTCCACCAATCGTTAAACAGATTTGCAGACAAGTTTCTGTCCAACTGCGAGCCATTCCAAACAGTACGGCTACCATTGTCAATAAACGTAATGCCGTAAATCCGTCCGCTGTTGTTCCTGCGGACAACCGTCTGAATATTCTGTTCGGCAAGTTGCTTTTTAAATTCCTTTCGCTGTCTGTGGTATGAATGGCAAGCTCCACCGCATTTTTGAGGACAGACCTCGCAGGGTTGGTTTTCATTTTCTCTTTCGACTGTCCAAAGTGCCGTTGTAATCCGTTTACTCCTGCGTGCTTGCCAAACAAAGACGCTTTAAACGGATTGCTTACTTTTTCTCCCTTATCGTTCAAAGCGAAATATACCAATCCGTGTATCGGCTCTCCGTTGCGTTCGCCTTTTATTTCCTCTGCCGTAATATTCAAAAACGAAAGCAAAGCGTTGTATGTTCCAATGCTTGTGTATTGGTAATACTTCGGCAGATGCCGAACTACCGAAGCCATTTGACTTTTAATATCGCCTTTCTGCTGTTCTACCTTTTTGAAAATCTAATCGGTTTGTTTCTGTTCCTGCTCGGTAGCTTTGTGCAGGTTGTATTTGGTTTCCAAATCCCGACAGACAGCCATTGAGCGTGGGTGGTCGTAATCATCGGGAATTTTCTTGCCATCAATGCCCACGCAGGTCGAAACAATGTGTATATGTGTGCGGTCAATGTCCGTATGTTTGAATACGATATACGGCTGATTGCCGTAACCCATACGCTCCATATACTCCTGTGCCATTTCGGTAAACTGTTCATCGCTTACCTCGTCTTTTGGATCGGGGTTCAATGAAATGTGCCGTACCGTCTTTTCCGTTTTGATATTGGCAGACAGATACGGCTCAAAACATTTATTAAAATACGCAACGGAATACCTGCCGTCCACCGTGTCGGGTATCTTGTTGAGCAACAGAACCGCTCCGTTTTCCTTTTCCACTTTCTGCTGATTGTACAAAATCGCTCCGTACATATTGCTTCCCTTTCCGATTTTTGCAATCATTTTTCTTGCTCTTTATTCAGATATTTCTTTTCAAACTCCTGTGTCAAACGAATGATTTCCTTTGTTTCTTTTACCCTTGTGATAGACACAGATTTTCACATTGTAAGTGCCATCAGCTTTCTTGTGATGTTCATAAATTTTTGCGCTTACGGTTGCCATAATTTTTTCCTTAAGCACGCCGGAATTTCTGTTACATATTTGTAACAAAACGACGTGAAGTTCAACAAAAAACTATGTAAATCACACCGAACCGGAGAATCCGATCGGCCAAGCGAAGATGTCTCTAATCCTCGTTTAAAAAGCAAAAAAGCTGTTTTTCTTATCGAAAAACAGCTTTTTTTGTTTGCTCCTGAAGCTGGGCTCGAACCAGCGACCCTCTGATTAACAGTCAGATGCTCTAACCAACTGAGCTATTCAGGAATTTACACTTTAAATGCAGATTGAACCCGCTTTTCTAAAGTGACACAAAAATATAACATTATCTTAAAAGCGTCAAGCACTAGGACGAAAAATCATACAACATAATACCAAAGCACTCATACACAATGAAAAAAAATCACGTCTCCATCGATAGCAATTATCTTATTGGCATCTTCTCCCCTAATATCATTACACAGAAGCAATCTTGTTGTCCCCTTCATTTGTCACCCCAGTGGCAGGCTCGTCGTATTAACAACCTCTTTCATCACAAAATAGCTCTCCATATGTCGGATACTTTTGATGGAGGCCAATTTATTAAAATTGAATTCATGATAGTGGTCTATATCACGTGCATAGACTTTCAAATGGAAATCAAAAGCTCCTGTCACATGAAAACATTCTACAACTTCGGGAATCTTTTTGATTTCATCCATAAAAGACTGCGCTGCTTCTCCTGAATGCTTTTCTATTTTGACAGAAACCAAGACCATAAGGTTCAGATCCAGCATTTTCCTATCAAGCAGGTACACCTTCTTTTTAAGAAAAGCCATTGATGTCAGTTTCTTTATCCGTTCATACAACGGGGTCAACGAAAGGTTTACCTTTGCCGATATTTCTTTGTTACTGACCTGTGCATCTCTCTGCAAGAGGTCCAATATTTTTAAGTCTTTACTATCCAGTTTCATTTTCCAGCAATTTTAGCCTACAAAAAAAGAAATCAAAGCTTCCTTATGGATTGAAAATACTAAAAATACATAAAAAACAAACTTTATTTACCAAACTTTAAAATTAACAAGATGAAATATGCTGATTTATAAAAATTAACGGTAATTTCACTTAACCATTTTAATGAATTGCCTTTATGAAAGGTATTTAACCAAATACCCTACTTATAGGGTATTTTAAACTAAAAAATATGAGTGATACACAACTAAAGAAAGTTCTTAGCCCCCTCATGTTATGGGGACTGGGTGTAGGCTATGTCATCTCCGGCATGTATTTCGGGTGGAATCTGGGATTAGCCGAAGGTGGTACATACGGATTGGCCATCGCCACCGTTTTTATTATCATTATGTACCTAACCTTTACATTCAGCTATACCGAGATGGCCTGCGCTATCCCAAAGGCAGGAGGAGCCTTCGAATATGCCGACAGAGGATTAGGCAAGAAAATGGGCTTTATAGCCGGTATTGCTCAAAATATAGAATTCGTATTTGCCCCTCCGGCTATTGCAGCAGCCATCGGGGCTTATCTCAACCTACTCTATCCCTCCGTCAATTTTATGGTATTTGCAATCGGAGCCTATCTAATCTTCACGGCAATCAATATTCTGGGAGTAAAATTAGCCGCTTCATTTGAACTGGTCATTACTATTTTGGCCGTTATCGAGTTGCTGATTTTTGCGGGTGTAACGCTTCCGGAATTTGAGTTCAGCAACCTACAAAAGAATGCCCTCCCAAATGGTTTTTCAGGAATTTTCGCGGCCATTCCCTTCGCTATTTGGTTTTTTTTGGCGATTGAGGGGATTGCTAATGTAGCTGAGGAGACCATCAATCCGCAAAGAAATGTACTTATTGGCTTTGGTTCGGCTATCTTGACCCTAATCGCCCTATGTATCCTCACCTTTGTATCCGCGGTAGGCGTGGCCGGATGGGAAGCTGTCGTCTATCCCGAAGGGAGTTCGGAACCCTCAGATTCTCCACTGCCTTTAGCCATTTCCTATGTCATCGACAGTAGCCATATCCTGTACAAACTCTTGATAGGCGTTGGACTATTAGGCTTGATCGCTTCTTTTCACGGGATTATTCTTGCAGGAGGTCGTGCTACATTTGAGTTTGGGCGCGTGGGCTACGCCCCAAGGGTTTTAGGCAAAGTACATCGTCGCTTCAAAACTCCTGCATACGCCTTAGTCATCAATATGCTTGTCGGTATTGTTGCCTTATTTACAGGTAAGACAGCTGAGATCATCACAATAGCCTGTTTTGGTGCACTTGTGCTCTATATCATCTCCATGCTTTCCTTCTTCGCCTTGCGAAAGAAAGAACCTGAACTGGAACGTCCATTTAAAGCTCCGATGTATCCTCTTTTTCCAACAGTAGCACTTATCATTGCTTGCATAGCTTTTTGCGCCATGACCTATTACAATCCTATTACAGCCTTGGTGTTCTGCGGGCTAGTAGGGATTTCCTATCTATATTTCATTCTTTTTCTTCAAAAAAACCAACAAAACTCAAAATCATGATGGACAAAAACGAAATCATATCGAAACTCAAAGCTAGTGAACACAGCCATATTAAGGTGGCGATTGTCGATATAGACGGCGTTCTGCGAGGTAAATTCATGCACCGTGAAAAATTCATCTCTGCACTGAATAGCGATTTTGGATTCTGTTCCGTTGTCTTCGGCTGGGATATGAATGATCTTGCGTATGATAATGTGGACATCACGGGTTGGCATACTGGATACGGTGACATGCCTGCCTATATCGATCCGACAACTTACCGCATGATTCCCTGGCAAGATGACATGCCTTTCTTTTTGGGCGATTTTAACGATGGTTCATCGAAGGATCAGAATGTATGTCCCAGAACCTTGCTCAAAAAAATCTTGGAGGAAGCTATTTCCATGGGATATCAACCTGCATTTTCCCAGGAATTTGAATGGTTCAATTTCAATGAGACTCCACAATCACAATCGCCAAAAACCTTTAAACATCTCGAACCGCTTACTCCCGGGATGTTTGGTTATTCGATATTAAGAATATCCGACAATTGTCCATTTTTCATGGATATGTTGACCATGCTGGAATCGCTTCGCGTTCCATTGGAAGGATTGCACACCGAAACCGGGCCAGGTGTATTAGAAGCCGCTATACAGTACAGCGATATTTTGGAGGCGGCTGACCGGGCAGTCCTGTTCAAATCTGCTGTCAAGGAAATTGGCAAAAAACACGGCATCATGGCCAGTTTCATGGCCAAGCAAACCAAAGAGCTACCAGGGTGCAGTGGACATGTCCACCAAAGCTTATGGAATGCAGACAACACCCAAAACCTGTTCTACGACGAATCCCGAGAACACGGCATCAGCGAGCTGATGGAGCAATTTATTGCCGGACAACTGCATTGCCTCCCCGAAATTCTTCCTATGTTTGCCCCCACCGTCAACAGCTACAAGCGCCTTACCGAAGGTGCTTGGGCACCGACTACCCTTACCTGGGGAATCGACAACCGCACCACTGCTCTGCGAATTATCCCCGGCAACAAGAAATCTACACGTATCGA
Source organism: Sphingobacterium wenxiniae (assembly GCF_900116225.1). GTDB lineage: Bacteria > Bacteroidota > Bacteroidia > Sphingobacteriales > Sphingobacteriaceae > Sphingobacterium > Sphingobacterium wenxiniae. The sequence goes on along the minus strand of NZ_FOZZ01000011.1, from coordinate 50,836 downwards.
ACACCGTGTGGTCGGTTCGGATGTCAACCCTTATCTGGCTATGGCCGCCTGCCTTGCGAGCGGTCTCTACGGGATAAAAAACAAACTTTCCTTAGACACACCGCTCACCAAAGGCAATGGGTACCGGGATATGGGCGCAGGAAAGCTTCCGACCAACCTTTATGAAGCAGCACACTCCATGAAACATTCTGTCCTTGCCAAAGAAATGTTCGGAACAACATTTGTCGAGCATTTCACCCAAACACGGCTTTGGGAGTGGCGACAGTTTGCTGAGCAGGTAACCGACTGGGAAACAAAACGCTATTTTGAAATTATTTGATTTTAACACCTATATGGACACTCAAAAAATCTATGGATTTAACTTTCCGACACCGATTCGTTTTGGTGCCGGAGCAGTAAAAGAATTACCTGCATATCTCCAAGCTCATGGTCTTCAGCGACCATTGCTTGTCACGGATCCTGTTGTCGCTGAATTGCCTTTTTTTAAAGAGATCCTCCAAGATCTGACACAGCATGGAATTCATGTGGAGGTATATAAGGACATGCACAAAAACCCTATCAAATCCGATGTGATACGCGGCGGAGAGACCTACCATGCCACCGACAGGGATTCCATCATCGGTCTAGGCGGGGGCGTAGCCTTGGATGTTGCCCGTGCGATTGCTTTGCGGGTAAACCACACACGCGACCTTTTCGATTATGATGACCTGATTGGCGGTGATATTTACGTAACGAACGAGGTTCCGCATTTCATCACGATACCTACCACCGCAGGGACAGGCAGTGAAGTTGGACGCAGTGCTATCATTTCTGAAGATGAGTCTAAAAAGAAGCGGATTCTTTTCAGCCCTAAGCTAATGGCGAAAATTGTATTCGCAGACCCTTTCCTCACCATGGAGCTTCCTTCCTTTGTAACGGCTGCTACGGGCATGGACGCTTTGACCCACAACATGGAGGCCTATCTCGCAAAGGGTTTTCATCCGATGTGTGACGGTATTGCTTTAGAAGGCATAGCCTTGATTGCAGACTCTCTGGAAACAGCCGCCCTCCGACCCGATGTCGCTTCGCGATCTAAGATGCTACTTGCTTCCCTGATGGGCGCCGTAGCTTTTCAGAAAGGACTTGGCATCGTCCACAGTCTTGCCCACCCACTGTCCAGCCTCTTAGACACACACCATGGTCTCGCTAATGCGGTTAATCTACCCTATGGTATGCAGTTTAACTACACAGGTTTTGAAGAGCGGTTTGACCGCATCGGACAGGCTTTAGGCCTTGGATACACCAACGGAGACAAAGTTGTTGATCATCTTTTCGAACTCAACAACCGCTTAAATCTGCCTGTTAAGTTGTCAGCTATCGGTGTCGAAGCGGAACATATCGAGTCTTTGGCAACATTGGCTGAAGCCGATTTTTGCCATCCATCCAACCCGAAACCTGTATCACGGGAAGATTTTAAAGAAATATACTTGAAAGCCTTATAAGCGCTATGATTAAAATCGGTATTACCTCTTGTTTTATGTACCCCGATCCATCACGAACGGTATTTGGACATAAAACGTTACACTATGCAGAAAGCGATATGCTGCGCTATGTCACACGGGAAGGTATCCTTCCGGTACTGATTCCTGATGTAGACAGCAGTCTATTGACCAATATTCTTGCCGAAATGGATGGTTTTATCCTACAGGGAGGAAGCGATCTTGCGCCACAGACATACGGCGAAGAACCCATCGGACAATGGAAAGGCGACGCCTATCGTGACCAATACGAATTGAAGATTTTGGATTATGCCATCAAAAATTCCAAACCTGTCTTGGCTGTATGTCGGGGGTTTCAGTTGATGAATGCTTATTTCGGGGGGACGCTTTATCAAGATATACCAACTCAGGTATCCCATGCGGGCATTCACCGCTCAGCAGAACTATATGACACCATTCGTCATCCTATCACCTTCGTACCGGGAAGTTTTCTGGACAAATCCTATGGCCCGATAGAAAATCCATACGTCAATACAGTTCACCATCAAGCAGTAAAAACACTGGGAAAGGACTTAGAGGTTTACGCTACTTCCGATGATGGATTTATTGAGGCTTTTGGTTATACGAAAGAACCCGAAGGAAAAGTGATGGGCGTACAATGGCATCCTGAATTTTCGCACACACAACAAGGACAACTTATTAATGAAGATATAATTTTTAATGCTTTTATACACCATGCAAGATAACAGCACACTAGTCATAAAAAATCCGGCCAATGACGAAATCATTGCCACATTGCCCAAAGAAACCGAAGCGGGACTACAGACGATTCTTCAAAATTTGCGTCAAGGGCAAAAAAACTGGAGCCAACGCACAGTACAGGATCGTTTGGACTGTATCGTCAAATTCGGGGAACTCATCTTAGAAAACAAACAAGAGTTGGCCGCAATCCTGACCCAAGAAACCGGCAAGCCCATTACGCAATCATTGAACGAAATCCAAGGCGCTCAGAATCGCATTGTACACCTCCAAGCAAACGCTATCCAATGGCTATCGGAGGAATCACTTGTAGAAACGGGCCCCACATTGGAAAAAATCGTTTACGAACCTCTTGGGGTCATTGCCAATATATCTGCCTGGAATTTCCCGTATAACGTGGGTTTCAACGTGTTTTTATACGCCTTGGTCGCAGGCAATGCTGTCCTATACAAGCCCTCTGAATATGCAGCATTGACGGGCCTGCAATTTGAAAAATATCTCCATGAGGCTGGTATCCCAACCGACGTGTTTCGCTGTGTGATAGGTGACGGCCGATTAGGGCAGCAGATTTTAGAAGCCCCAATGGATGGGTATTTTTTCACAGGTTCTTACGCAACGGGGCTTCATATTGCCAAAGCGGTAGCACACAAATTGGTTCCACTTCAATTGGAATTGGGTGGAAAGGATGCACTATACGTATCCGATGATGTCGTCGATGTCAAACAAGCCGCCATATCGGCCGCAGAAGGTGCTTTTTACAACAATGGACAAAGCTGTTGCGCCGTAGAACGTATTTATGTCTCCGACAAGATATACGAGCAATTTGTTGCCGATTTTGTCACGGAAGTCAAATCCTATGTGGTTGGCGATCCCACCGACATCAAAACATTTATCGGGCCATTGACCCGGCAACCACAGACAGCACTGCTGAACGAACAAGTCGCGGATGCGCTTGACAAAGGAGCGCAACTCAAGTTAGGTGGAAAAGAAATAGCAGGGCAAGGAAACTTTTATTACCCCACGGTGCTGATCGAATGCGACAATAGGATGAAGGTTATGCAGGAAGAATCCTTTGGGCCTATCATCGGTATTCAAAAAGTATCTTCAGATGAAGAAGCTATTGCCTGTATGCAGGACACCGAATACGGGCTTACAGCAGCTGTTTTTTCAGCCAATGAGCAACGTGCTATGCGCATACTCAAGGAAATGAATACCGGAACGGTATATTGGAATTGCTGTGACAGGGTTAGCCCTAATGTACCATGGTCAGGAAGAAAGAAATCAGGCTTGGGTGCTACACTTTCCATACAGGGAATACGCGCTTTCGTACAGCCCAAGGCCTATCATTTAAGAAAGTTATAGTATTGTGGAGCGTTAATAAAAAGGTCGTTTTTTTTTAGAAAAACGACCTTTTTAATGCTGTACATCCAGTATATAACTGTATTAGTAGACACATTACAGCAATAGACCAGATAATATCAATGTTGCAAAAGTAAAGTATATAATCAATCCCGTCACATCCACTAAGGTAGATACAAACGGTGCCGATGAACTTGCTGGATCCGCTCCCAGACGTCTCAATATAAACGGAAGCATCGAACCAACAACAGATCCCCAAAGCACAACACCAACTAAGGAAAGACTCACTACTATCCCAATCGGGGTCCAATATTCACCATACTGATTCGTGAACAATTCCCATGTAGCAATCCGGCAGAATCCTAAAGTACCCAGTATAAGCCCCAGAAGAAGACCGGAAATCACTTCTCTTCGCATAACTCTCCACCAATCTGCCAACGTAACCTCACCCAGCGCCATGGCTTGAATTATCAATGTGGAAGCCTGCGACCCACTGTTACCTCCACTCGACATAATCAAGGGCATTAACGCAAAAAGCACAATAGCACTTGCCAATTGGGCTTCAAAGTGTTCAATAACCGTCGCAGTGAGTAACTGCCCGAAGAAAAGTACTACCAGCCAGCCAGCCCGCTTTTTTACCAAATGCGTAATTGACACATCCAAATAAGGTTCATCTAAGGCTTCGGTACCCCCGAAACGCTGCATATCCTCAGTATACTCTTCATTTGCCACCCAGAGAATATCATCGATTGTCACAATACCGAGCATGATGTCCTGCTCATCCACAACAGGCAAAGCGACGCGATTATTCATCCGGAACACATTGACCGCTTCTTCTTGCGGATCATTCGCATTGAGAGAGATAAGGCGATTGTCAATAAGGTCTTCTACTATAGTATCTGCATCGGCAATTAAAACATCACGGATACGGATGTCATCGATCAGCTTCCCATTCGAATCAATAACATAGAGTACATCAATCGTCTCCGAGGCATTACCATATCGACGAATATGCTCCAAAACCCGAGAGATGTTCCAATGCTTCTTGACAGTAATGTAATCAGGAGTCATTAGACGTCCTACACTATCTTCCGGATAGCCCAATAAGGAGAGCGCTTCTTTTCGTTCCTCCGGTGAAAGCATGATGATCAAATGCTTCACAACATCCCCTTTCAGTTCACTGAAAAAAGACGTACGGTCATCGGGTGGCATCTCGTTGATGAGCTCCCGAATTTTGGCCGCAGAAAGTTTTTTGAAGATACGCTCTTGCGTAGGGAAGTCCAAGATACCGAATACATGGACTGCTCGATTTATGTTTAAGGTTTCTATAAAAAGGGCGGCATACTCAGGTAGCTCATCAATGAGTTCTTCAACGTCCGAAATGTTTTGCTCATTCAGAAATTCTTGAAGTTCGGAAAGATGACCTTCCTCCACCCATTTCTCTACAAGCTCCACCTGCATTTCTAATTCTTCCATACCTTTCCCTATTTATATCAATCCTACATTGGTAAAAAAATATTTGCAGCAAAAGTCGTTTTTTTCACTGTAAATAACGAATATTTTTTTCGGTTAACAACCAACTGTTATAACACTTCAACCCGCTATCCGGTTTTACTTTCATGGAACAACCTTCATAAAACAGCCAAAATGTCACCACCAATTTTGTACCATTACGAAAGATTGAAATCCATATACTCAACGATCTTGCATAGCTAGTCCATTTCCTTCACTTGAACATCCATGTGCAACCTCGTCCTACCATCAACTAATATATACAACACAACTAAAAACCTTCTAAAAATTCGAGAAGCAGAATGAAACAACGACACGAGTTTCTCTTCGTTGATCAATTAATTATCTCGCCGTTTATTTCATTTTTTTATTTATCTTGTTCTCAGATTTCCGACAGGAAAGAAATGATGTTATAAAGACCGCAAGAGGAATATTAAACACCAAAAACATATCAAAACAAGTAATATTTGTTTACATATAAATATATTAAAATCAATTAATTATATATATTAATATAAACAATAAACACATGTAAAACACTCGTTTTAAACTAAAATAATTAGCATAAACAAAAATAAACAATGTTAATAAAACATAAATATATAATAATCAGCACATTATCAATAATAATATCAACTTTATATTTAAGCATATCAGATGCACAAATTATAGAGAATGACCAACCCCATTTTCGTATAAAATGGAAGCAAATAAACGAACAAAATTTTCAGCTCATCTTCCCAGATGTATATGAAAATACTGCCCTAAAACTTGCGGACATCTTAGAGGTTTACATTCAACAGAACAGCAAACACTTTCATAAAAAACCACGTAAAATCACCTTGATTTTACAAGGGAATCATCTTAGCCAAAACGGATATGTACAACTTGCTCCACGCAAATCGGAGCTTTACCCTGTCCCCTCCTCTACCGCCGACAATCAAGAATGGTTACCAAATCTAGCCTTACACGAACTAAGGCATGTTGCTCAATTTGACAAATTGACAGGCAAAATAAAAGGTCCTTTTTTCGAACAATTGGCATTGGCACTTTATGGACTTAACCTTCCGGCATGGTATTTTGAAGGTGATGCTGTGCAATCTGAAACTATGTTCAGCGAGGGTGGAAGAGGTCGTTTACCTTCCTGGGAAATGCCCATCAGAGCTAACATCCTATCAGGAAGAAACTATGGTTTTAACAAATATGTATTGGGTTCGTTCAAGGATAATGTCCCCTCATATTACACGATAGGTTATCTTATGAACACCTACCTGACGAATCATTTAGGATATCAAAGTCATGAAAAAATCATGGAAGATATGCGCGGAAAATTGTTGAGGCCATACAATTTTCAACGGGCATTGAAGCAAGTTTCAGGTCTACGATCCAAAGATCTATTCCATGTAACAATGAAAGAGGTAACCGAAAAGTGGGAACTTGAAAAACCAATTCCCAACAAATCCAACACCATAATTCCAACAAAACAGAGCAGATATCCTAACGATTATCTTCTGCCTCAGTCCGACAATAACGGACAGCTTTTTGCGCTTAAACAATCGCCTGCACAGGTCAGCACCATCGTAACGGTTGACCCTAATGGAAAAGAGAAAAATATCGTAAAAACAGGCCTACAGATCACACCTTATTTCCATCTACGGGATACCGAAATCGTGTGGGACGAGTTTCGGAAAGATGCCCGCTTCGGCAAACAGACTTATAATGTCATCAATATATACAATACTGCTACAGGAGCGCTCAAAACATTGACACGGAACACACGGTACTATTCCCCTACTCTTCACCCGCATGAACCTAAAATCGCCTTAATAGAGGTCGGACAAGACAATAAAAGCCGACTATTGACCATCAACGCACATAATGGCCAACTAATCGACAGCATACTACCTCCAACAGAAACGCATATACAGCAACCGCGTTACAACGAGAATGGAGACCGGGTAATCGCTATAGCCGTAAACCGAGAGGGAACGAATCTCATTGAATTTGATCTTATCAAGCGTACACACCGATTGCTCTTACCTTGGAGCAACCAACAGCTTGAACGTCCTCAGTATAGACAAAACAACATCTTTTTTAAGGCACATTACAACGGAATCGATAACATTTACCAGTTGGATACTAAAGGAAAAATACAGCAACTTACTGACGCGATTTTTGGGGCATTCAATCCTTTTGTTAGCCAGGAGGAGAAACTTATTTACAATGACTACCACCATAATGGCTATAAAATAGCAGAAACGGATTTGTCTCCAATCACACCCGGTAGCAGTGCTGCAAGAGAATTTTATATAACAAATACGCTAAAGCAACTCCAACAAACCGAAACTTATACGGATACGACCACACTCCATAAGATTGAATCATATAATCCAAGTGCACATCTGTTTAATTTTCACAGTCTTTCGATCAGCAGTACGAATTTTGAGAGCTTTGACAACTACAAACCCGGACTTTTCTGGCTTTCCAATGACCTCCTGAACACAACTCAGGTAAAACTGGGTTATGAGTACGACACCGACATTGATAAAAGCTCCTACTCCGCAGAAATATCCTACAGAAGGTATTTTCCGGTATTAACTACTAAATACATCAATCGAGGTCTGGTCGGCAATGCTGTAGGAAGCGATGACAAAATCGTGATGTATGATTTTCGGGAGCATTTAGCGACTTTTGATATCGCGCTTCCTTTTTCGGTTTATCGACAGAACACGGTCTACAGCTATGGCTTCAACATGGGAACTTCTTATACCAGACGGTATGATGTCAGTTTAAATCTCAAAAATTTCAAGGAAACAATTGCTTTTCCTTTAAACTACCAGCTATACTTCAATCGCAACGCTATGCGTAGCCGGATGGATATACTTCCACGGTGGGGACAAAATTTCAGTGTGACGTACAGGCATCTTCCTTTTGAAAAGGATCTGACGGGCTATATCCTTTCCGCACGAACAAATTTTTATTTTCCGGGACTGGCATCAAACCACAGCTTACAAGCACGATTTGCCATACAAAAGAACGAAGGTAGATATCAGAACAGCTATGACATTCCGCTAGTTTCGGGATGGGGACATTTCCTTTCACCAATCGTACGTAATACAGCGATGCTGAATTACCGACTGCCATTGTTTTACCCCGACTGGAGCATCGGCTCATTGGCTTATATAAAACGGTTTCAAGGTTTGCTTTTTTCGGACTTTCAGAATGTGCACCACGAACTGGAACCGAAGAGTTTCGGGATAGGGATTTCTGCTGATTTTAATATCCTGCGTTATACGCTTCCCGACATCAATGCCGGCACAAAACTCATTTATATCAACGATCGCACGGCTTCTCAGAAAATTGTCCCAACGTTTAGTTTAAGTTATACGTATTAAGAAAAACGGGGCTAAAAAGCTGCCCTTTGCTGTAAAACAAAAGACTTCCGAAGTTTTCGAAACTTCGGAAGTCTTCTGCAGATCGCTTTACTTCACAAAATGTCTTAATCTTCCAAAGCTTTTACGCCCGGTAACACTTTACCTTCCATATATTCCAATAAGGCTCCACCACCGGTACTTACGTAGCTTACATGTTCAGTCATGCCGAATTTAGAAACTGCAGCAGCAGAGTCTCCCCCGCCGATCAGTGAAAACGCACCACGCTCAGTTGCTGCAACTACCGCATCGGCTACCGCTTTCGTTCCTTTAGCAAAAGTATCAAATTCAAAAACGCCCATAGGACCGTTCCATAATAATGTATTAGAAGCACGGATTACCTCTGCGAAATGCTCACCAGATTCTTTTCCGATATCCAGACCTTCTCTATCCGCAGGAATCTGATCATTTGGACCATCGTAAGTATCCGCATCGTTCGAAAACTTATCTGCAATCTGCGCATCAGTAGGCAACACTAAGTTCACGCCTTTCTCTTCCGCTTTCTTTACAAGCTCATTCGCCAAATCCAATTTATCAAGTTCAACCAACGACTTTCCAATCTCTCCCCCACGTGCTTTCACGAATGTATAGGCCATACCGCCACCGATAATAAGGTTGTCGACTTTATCCAACAAAGCTTCAATTAGCTGAATCTTGTCAGATACCTTCGCACCACCCATAATTGCTGTGAATGGACGTTCCGGATTGTTCATCACTTTTTCGGCATTATTGATTTCCGCCGCCATTAGGTAACCAGAATATTTATTATTAGGGAAGAAGTCTGCAACAATTGCCGTAGAAGCATGCGCACGGTGGGCTGTACCAAATGCATCATTCACATACACATCACCCAATTTTGACAACTTCTCAGCAAAGTCCTTATCTCCTTTTTCCTCTTCTTTGTAAAAACGTAAATTCTCCAACAACAAAACTTCGCCTGCTTTCAGATTTTGAGCCTTCTCCACAGCCTCAGCACCGATACAATCGTTGGCAAACTGTACATCTACGCCCAATACTTTGGACAAATGCGATACGATATGCTTTAATGAGTATTTATCGGTAGGTCCATCTTTAGGACGACCTAAATGAGACATCAAGATCACAGAGCCACCATCTTTCAGAATTTTTTTGATTGTTGGTGCGGCACCTTGAATGCGGTTATCATCTGTTATGTTAAAATTCTCATCCAAAGGCACATTAAAATCCACACGGATTAAAGCTTTTTTTCCTGAGAAATTCAAATCATCAATTGTTTTCATACTATATATTAAAATTTAAGTTGTTCTTTTTATTTCTGCCATAAATATAAAAAAAAGCACGGACTACAAGAATCTCCGTGCTTTTATTTATTAGCGAATTTCCACATTATAAGGCATACGCACCTGTATGCCCGAAGATCTGGTAATCGTTTTCAGCTGTTCAATATACGAACGATATTCGCCTAACTCATCTTCCAGCATCCATGCCTTGATTTTCTCTTTCGAAGAGCCCAACAATGATGCAAAAGGATCTTTCACCGCCGGATAATAAACTATATTGTAATCGTCCAATTTGGCTTTATTTGCCGCCGCTTGTATCGCAACATCTATATTTCCGATCCTATCGACAAGGCCAATTCCCAGTGCCTGCTCTCCTGTCCACACCCGACCTTGACCAATGCTATCCACACGCGCCACATCTAACTTGCGACCTTTGGCGACAAGGCCTGTAAACGTAGCATAAATATCGTTCACTTGACTTTGTATAATACTATATTCCTCGGCTGTAAGTGGGCGGTCGGGAGAAGTCAGCAAATCCGCAAATTTGCCAGTTTTCACCTCATCCACATGGATGCCCAGCTTATTATTCATCAGACCTTTCATATTAGGAATCAGCCCAAAGACTCCAATTGACCCTGTTAAGGTCTCTTTCTCTGCAAAAATAGAATCTGCCAAAGCAGCGATGTAATATCCTCCTGAAGCAGCATAATCCCCCATAGAAACCATAATAGGCTTCACTTCTTTGGTCAAAGCTACTTCACGTGCGATGATATCCGAAGCCAATGCAGAACCCCCTGGAGAATTCACCCGCAGCACTACTGCTTTCACACGATCATCTCGACGAAGCTTGCGCAATTCGCGAGAGATACGGTCGCCCCCTATATTTCCCGAGCTTCCTTCACCATCTACAATTTCGCCATGTGCATATAGAACCGCTATACGATCACGTGAAGTATTTTTCTTCTCTTTTTCTGTATAATCCAATAAGGATATGGAAGAAATATCTTTCTTATCATCAATTCCTAAACGTTGTTTTAACCCCGCAAGGAATTCATCCTTATACACAGTGCCATCAATAAATCTATACCGAACCGCATCTTCTGCATTCCTGACAAGATAATTATCGGCAATATAATGAAGTGAATCCGTGGATATGTTTCTATCCGCAGAAATGGGTTGCAAGAAAGAATGATAGATACTATTTAGGTATGCCGTCACTTGTTCACGGTTCGCCGCACTCATTTCATTCAAAACAAAAGGCTCTACCGCCGACTTATATGTACCAACCTTAACAACCTGCATCTCTACACCCAATTTATCTAAGGCCTCCTTCATAAAAGTGATTGAAGAGGACAATCCTTTGAATTCCATAGATCCTTGTGGATTCAGGTAGACACTATCCGCTACAGACGCCACGTAATACGCTTTCTGGGTGTACACATCACTATATGCCAACACGAATTTTCCAGAGGTTTTGAAGTCTTCCAAAGCTTCACGGATGCGCTTCAAGCTCGCCATGCCCACATTGACATACGTAGGATTGAGATAAATCCCTCTAATGCGGTCATCAGATTTTGCCGCTGCAATACGTGAGATTATATCATTCAACCCCAATGTTTTCTGCTCGCCCAAACCCGGTACATCCAGGCCTTCAAAAGGACTCGGCGAGGTCCGTTCGGGAATCTCATGTCCCAATGAAACATACAGCACCGCATTGGTTGGCACATCTACCGTAGTCGATCCAACCTGCTTAATCGCTGAAGCCACCATTCCTATGATAATAAAAAAGAAGATAAGAAAAACGATACCAATACCGGTAACCGTGGCCAATACATATTTAAAAAATGATTTCATATCGTATATAAATGCTTATTCAAGCCTAAAGATATATATTATCCCAAGGAAAGCGAAAAACTCCGCAACATTCTTAAGACAGACGTATCTTATTTAGATATTTAAAATAAATGGAGGTTTTCTTTCGACAATTGTCTCATCGCACAATCTTTCCGTCCCTCGCGAGGACAAGGCATTCCTTTTTGTAGGGCAAAAAGGAATCAAAAACCCTTGGTTCCATCCGAGGTGGCTCTTCCCTCATCCCATCCCGCACAATGGAAATACCTCCCAAGGCTGAAATCACTGTCCGAAGCTCTTTGGATAGCTTCGAACAATAATTTCCATGCCTTCCCTTTCTCACATTCCATCGGTCTTTCCTTTGTCTTTCCGCCACTTGGATGAGACGGAAAAGCGCTTTCGCGCCGCTCGGTAGAAGAGGCGATGGGAATCGTCTTCATCTACTTGCACTATATTGTCCTTAACAGCAAATGTCGCCTCAAAAGTTTTGACCTTGCAGAAAAATGTTTTTTGCACTATCCATCTGGTCAAAGCTTTTCAGCGACGAGTTTTTGTTTCTTTTTGCGGTCAAAAAGAAAAGCCCGCCACGGCTCGAGTGGCAAAGATAATTGACCAAAAAAAGCCTCCATTTCACCTCAACACAAACCCCATTAAAAATAACTTTTCGTGCGTTTACCATGCAACATTCTCGTCTTATATATTATATATTCAGCAGATGTTGTATCTTTAACACAATGAATACGGTGTTTTTTCTCTTGGGAGCAAATTTAGGAGATCCGTTAAAACAACTACAGGAAGCGGTTCGGGAAATGGAAGCACGCGTTGGTTCTATCAAACAGCTTTCGCGGATATACGAATCTGAAGCATGGGGCGTAACTGACCAACCTACGTTCCTGAATCTTGTGACCGAAGTGGAAACGCATTTCGATGCCATAAGAACCCTGCAAATCATTCAATCCATCGAACAGGATTTAGGCCGCATACGCCTCAGTCGGTGGGGCGCCAGGCTGATTGATATTGATATTCTCTATTTCAACGATGAAATTATAGACTTGGAGAACTTGAACGTTCCACATCCCTATATCCAAGACCGTCGTTTTACATTGGTTCCTCTCTGCGATCTGGCACCGGACTACATTCACCCATTTTTACAAAAGAACAATCAAACATTATTGGAGCAGTGTATTGACCCATTAGATGTTAAACTACACAGTAAACAACCTTATGTATAATTTCCAAACCATCAACCCCACTGTGATTGCAGAAAACATGATGCAGAACAGCGAGCTTATAAAACAATTTCTCTCATTATACCTACAACAGATCCCTGAGGATGTACAAAATCTCAAGAATGCGGTTACAAACAGGAATCATACAGAATCTGCCAGCAAAGCCCACCATATCAAACCCACTATGGAATACGTAGGAGCAACTGCATTACGACAAAAGTTTCAAGACATTGAAACCGCTGCAAAAAACCAAATAGCATTTGAACAGATCGACCTGCTAATTGACGAAGCAGACCAAGCCTGTTCTATACTTCTGGAGGAGATCAAGCAGTATTTAGCTACGCTATAGTATTTCGTTCTCGAGCGAAATGCACCTGTGACAGCACAATATATAACAACAGCACACAAGGAAGGGCTAAAAATCCCAACACAAAAAGCAGTACTACGCTAATAATGACAAAAATATATTTAAGCTGATTTTCCTTCCAACCCAGTGAAGATAGTTTCATAGAAAAAAGTTTAATCTCTGACACCAGCAGAAAGCTACTCAACAGCACTATAGCAGATAATCCCCAAGGGTTGATAATCAACTGTGGGTAATCCTTGGCTATGAAAGGTAGCGAGATGATAAAAAAGGTATTCATCGGTGTATTCAGTCCGATAAAATCCGTTGCCTGTCGTTCATCCACATTGAATTTTGCTAAGCGTAACGCTGAAAAAACGGTAATCACAAATCCCAGGTAAGCCCAGTATTCAGACACATCAGTCTCTTTCAACAGCATATACATCACCGTGCCAGGTAGAAACCCAAAACTAACCACATCGGCCAACGAATCCAGTTCCTTACCTATATTGGATTTCACGTGGAGCGCACGAGCAACCATGCCATCAAAAAAATCGAAAACACCTGAAGCAAGTACACAATAGAAAGTTACCGAAAACTCTCCACGCAAGGCAAATAGAATCCCAATGCAACCGCTAAACAGGTTGAGACAGGTCAATGTATTTGGAATATGCTTTTTCATAAAAATCTATAAAATTAAACACAGTTTAAAGCAAAACGCGTAATTACGAGGAGCGATAGTGACAACCGCGAAGCAGCTCCGAAGGAAACCAATCTGCGTTTTGATGTCATCAGATTACTTCGTAAACTCGCAATGACGATGACATACTTTGTTATAGTAAAAAAATTAAAGCCACCTTTTTTGCAAAAGATGGCTTAAAAATATCAAATAAAGATGGGATTACCCATTCATACTGATCAAAAACTCTTCGTTGGATTTTGTTCCACGCATTTGTGTCAACAAGAACTCCATAGCTTCGTTAGCGTTCATATCCGACAAGTGCTTACGCAACACCCACATACGCTGCAAAGTCTCTTTGTCCACCAACAAGTCATCACGACGAGTGCTGGATGCGGTAAGATCAATAGCAGGGAAGATACGTTTGTTCGATAGTTTTCTATCCAACTGAAGTTCCATGTTACCTGTACCTTTAAATTCTTCAAAGATAACCTCATCCATTTTCGAACCTGTATCCGTCAATGCTGTCGCCAGGATAGTCAATGAGCCGCCGTTTTCGATATTACGTGCAGCACCGAAGAAACGCTTAGGCTTATGCAGTGCATTCGCATCCACACCACCCGACAAAATCTTACCAGACGCAGGCGCTACGGTATTATAGGCACGTGCCAAACGTGTAATCGAATCCAACAGGACAACCACATCGTGACCACATTCTACCATACGTTTTGCTTTTTCCAACACGATATTGGCAATTTTCACATGGCGATCTGCTGGCTCATCGAATGTAGACGAAATAACCTCCGCACGCACACTTCTCGCCATATCGGTAACCTCTTCTGGACGCTCATCGATCAATAAAATAATCAAATAAACTTCAGGATGGTTTTTAGCTATAGCATTCGCAACTTCCTTCAACAAGTTGGTTTTACCTGTTTTTGGTTGTGCTACGATCAATCCACGCTGACCTTTACCGATTGGTGTGAACAAATCCATGATACGCGTGGAATAATTACCCATACCCAAATCCAGATTCAACTTCTGGTCAGGGAACAACGGCGTCAAATAATCAAACGGAACACGGTCACGAATTTCCGCAGGATTCTGTCCATTAATAGACTCTACACGTACTAAAGGAAAATATTTTTCACCTTCTTTCGGCGGACGAATACATCCCCTTACATTATCTCCGGTTTTCAGACCGAATAATTTTATCTGTGACTGTGATACATAAATATCATCCGGAGAAGTCAAATAATTATAATCAGAAGAACGTAAAAAGCCATAACCATCTGGCATGATTTCCAATACACCTTCATTAACAATAACATTATCAAAATCAGTAGGAAGAACAGAGGCAGAAGGTTCAGGTTTTGTAGCGGGCGGCGTATCGAACAAGGTATTGCTTGTTGTAGGTTCCGAATCCGAAATTTCCGGTCTTTTTGTTATAGCAACGGGTTCTGTCGTTTTAACCGTTCGCACTCTTTTACGAGGGCGTTCTGAAGTATCCGCTGTGCTTTCACCTTCTTCTTCAGAAGATTGTTTAGCAATGGCGGTAATCTGGTCAATTAATTCCTGTTTCCTGAGTTTTTCAGCATCAGCGATGCCTAATACTTTGGCAATCTCGCGTAACTCCGACACGAGCTTGGTACTTAATTCATTAATATCCATTAACTTTTTATTATGAGATATAGGATTTTACTATTTTTTGATTTTATCCATTAAAATCTTAGGAAATGCTCAACGCTATAAGATTTACTAAAATACGACTTGAGGTTAATTTTACCTTGCTGTCTTAGGACAAACTTGAGAATCGGCACAAAAATAACACAACATTCCTAAAATACAAGAAAAATTATTAAAATAAATTTCTCATTATTATTCCTGTTCTATCTAGCATTAACGTGCAAAGGTTAAAAATGTTTTATAAGATAGATAACTTTATATTTTTTTTAGATTTGCATTACGCATAACTAAAACTTATTAAAATAATATACTTTAAACACACAGATTTCGTATGAAAGAAAACCAACCGACTAATTACCCCGCCTTGTATACCTTGGTGGTGGTATTCTTCTTTTGGGGGTTTATTGCAGCGGGGAATAGCGTATTCATTCCTTTTTGTAAGAATTACTTCCAATTGGATCAGTTCCAATCCCAGCTTATAGACTTTGCTTTTTACAGTGCTTATTACATGGGTGCTTTATTGCTGTTCATCTTCAGTACCATCTCGGGGAAAGATCTTGTGGGCAAATGGGGCTATAAACGAAGTATTATATATGGTCTCCTATTTTCCGCATTGGGTGCCGGAGCGATGATTGTCGCTGTCGAGGTCAACTTATACGCAGGAATGCTAATCGGCTTATTTATCGTCGCGCTTGGCTTTTCTTTACAGCAGACAGCTGCCAATCCTTTCGCTGTTATATTGGGCGATCCAAAAACCGGAGCCTCTCGCGTTAATCTGGGTGGTGCTATCAATTCATTCGGAACGACTATTGGCCCATTGGTCATCGGATTTGCACTATTTGGCACTTTCGAACCGATCTCCGATAGTGAAATCGCGAATCTGCCACTTAACAAGGTAGTCTATCTTTATATTATCGTGGGGTTACTTTTCGTATTGGCTGCAGGGCTATTCCATTTTTCTAAAAAAGTACCAGCTGGTATCAACAATGAACCTATGGAATCCGCGAATAAAGCGAAAAATACGCTTATCGTAATGACTATATTACTCTTGGCTATGTTCATCCCGGTATTCTTAAGCTATAAAAGCGACGATGCTCTACAGATTGAAGCATGGCAGAACCAACTGAAAGAAACAACGGACAGCGGTGTAATTGCCTCACTTAGTGCACAAATCAAAGACACCTTACATTCTCTGGAAATTACACGCATGGCTTGGTTGATAGGTGCTTTGTTATCTGTCGTGGGCGGGCTTTTATTTGCATATAACCGCGCCACAAAAAATCCAGAAGGTTGGGGCGCTATGAAATATCCTCAATTGGTGTTGGGCATGCTTTGTCTTTTCATATACGTCGGCATTGAGGTTGCTATCGGAAGTAATTTAGGTGAATTATTGACCTTGGAAGAATTCGGGAATTTGCAGTCTTCCGAAATCACGCCTTACGTCTCCATGTACTGGGGTGGGATGATGATTGGTCGGTGGGCTGGCGCAATCAGTGCTTTCCAGTTCTCCCAAAGCACCAAAAAGATTTTACTGGTTCTAGTTCCACTGATCGCTTTCGGTATTATTATAGGTGTCAATAGCCTCGCCGGATTCAATATGTCTCATTTATATTTCTTCGTAGCTTGTGTGGGTATACAAATTATATCTTTCTTCCTAAGTAAGGACAAGCCCGCAAGAACCTTGATTATCTTTGGGGGTCTGGGCCTTTTAGCAATGGCTGTAGGTCTGCTTACCACAGGAAATATAGCAATCTATGCTTTCTTAACCGGCGGATTGGCTTGTTCAATCATGTGGGGTTCTATTTTCAGTTTAGCTATCGTAGGATTGGGCAAATACACCGAGCAAGGTGCTGCTTTCTTGGTCATGATGATTTTAGGTGGTGCTATTATCCCTCCATTGCAGGGTAAACTATCCGATATTATAGGCATACACAATTCCTATATATTACCGTTATTGGGCTTCTGTTATGTTATATTTTTCGCTTTTGTTGTAAGAGGTTTCTTGAACAAACAAGGCATCAATATTGACCAAGTTGAAGCTGAAGGCGGACATTAAGCCTTAGTTATTGTATATAATACACTAAGTAATAAAAAAGATATACTTGTTGAAAAAGTGCCTTAAAATCATATTTAAGGCACTTTTTACAATTATAGCGGAAAATCGGTGTAAAATATTCCTGATTTTTTACTCTAGAAAATTCTTATTTTTAAACAGAATAATGTATTTTCGGAGAAACAACAGTAATATAATAGAAGTAACAAACTAAAGTAACAAACTAAAGTAACACAATAAACCAAATAATAATGATTATCATTGCTGACGGTGGATCTACCAAAACAAACTGGTGTTTGTTAGATGATTCAAACAAAAAAATATACTTCAATACGGAAGGATACAACCCTTACTTTGTGGATAGTGACTATATTGTCAATTCATTAAAGAAAGGTTTGCCTCATGACCTGCCTTTTGATAAGATCACAGAGGTGAATTACTACGGTGCAGGAGTACACAATGAGGAGAAAGCCAACATTGTGGAAGTGGCTATGCAAAAGGTATTCCCAAATGCAAAAGTAGAAATCGGACATGATCTGTTAGCTGCTGCTCGTGCTTTATTGGGTGACCAAACTGGTTTTGCAGCGATATTGGGCACTGGTACAAACTCTTGTATCTATGACGGAAATGAGATTACATTCAACATTGACTCAGCAGCGTATATCTTAGGCGATGAGGGTAGTGGCAGCTACATTGGCAAGAAATTGTTGACGGACTTTATCCGTGGATTGATGCCAGAGGCTGTATCGAAAGCTTTCTATGAAACCTACAAACTTACGCCGGATGAAATCATGGACAACGTCTATACCAAGCCTTTGGCAAACAGATTCTGCGCAAGTTTCAGTAAATTCGTATACGATAACAATGTCAATATCGAATATACCCGCCAGATTGTAGAAGATGCTTTCGAGGCTTTCTTTAAAAATCTGGTCAGTAAATACCCTAACTATCAAGACTATACATTCAACTGTATCGGATCTGTAGGTTATAACTTCAGAAATGTGTTGGAATCCAAAGCACAACAATACGGTATGAAAGTTGGTAAGATATTACGCTCCCCTATTGATGACTTGGTACTATTCCATATCAATAGAGCTGCTAAAAACGCATAAAACAAAAAACCTCCAAAAATTGGAGGTTTTTTGTTTTATAGAGCTATCGACTCTCCTAATGCCAAAAGATTAAGATTCAGCCCAGCATCTTGAAATATACGACGAGCCTCAGCTGTATCAATCGTTACCGGAGAAAAAGTATCATAATGCATACCGATAATATTATCACATTGAATAAAATTAGCTGCTTTCACAGCATCGTACATATCCATGGTATAATGACCTCCTATCGGTAAGAAAGCCCAGTCCAACTGCAGATCTTCGAGCAATTTCATTTCTAAAGTCAAGGCCGTATCACCTGCAAAATATATCTTCTTGTCTCCAACGAAGAACACAAAACCACAAGGAACTCCACCATATGCACCATCTGGAGTAGAGTTCGTATGCAAAGCATAAACCATTTTTACTTTACCAAAAGGCAGATTCAAAGTGCCTCCAAAATTAAATTCGATGACCTTGTCCTCTGGCACACCTTGTCTTCTGACCCAATTCGCGGTCTCCACAATTGCCGCAACAGTCGCTCCTGACTGCTGTTGGATATTTGCTAAATCAGCAACATGGTCTTCATGGGCGTGACTCAACATAATATAATCAGGCGACAACTCACTCACATTGATATCCTTTGCTAAAGGATTGTACGTAATAAAAGGATCTGTGAGCACCTTTGTGCCATTAAAATTAAACTCAAAGCGCGCATGTCCTAAGTAGCGAACTGAAATTTGATTTGCCATATTCTTATACTATTTTCCGAATAAATTACCTAAACCACCCAAACCGCTCAACATATCCTGCGAAACAGCCTGCATCTCCGTTTGGCTCACACTTTCGGCTTGTACCAACGCTTTGTTCAATGCCACAACTAACAGTTCCTCCACTTCTTCCCTATCCGCATTGGCAAAAAACTCAGGGTCAATCATCACTTCCTTAATTTCCTTGTTGGCAGAAGATACAACTTTAATCTTGCCACCTTCGGCCTCACCAGAGACAGAAATATTATCCAAACGCTTTTTTACTTCCTCAGCCTTTTGCTGAGCCTGAAACAATTTATCGAACATAATTTTTCCCTTAAATTTTCTATGGCAATTTACAAAATCTATTGCAATTCAACTGTCCATAATCATATATAGTTAGGTTCTTAACACTACCTTCCGTAAATTTGCGGACGACAAACAACAATAGGTAAGCATGCAAGAACTCCATTACTATAATACATTACTGAACAATCTACAGAAAAACGCTCCAGAAAAAGCCGAATACTTGGACGAGGAAATCAATATCCTTATCCATAAGCTCAAATTTATATCCAGTGAACAACGTCCTACTGTACTTGTGTTGGATCAAAAGCATGACTTTGAGCCACTTTATAATGAACAGCTAGCCGATACAATTGCTATTGCAGGAGGTGTTCTCCTACAGGAAAAATTTGACAATCCGTCGCTTATCCTTATCATTCAGCACAGCGAGTCGCTGTATAGCCAAATTTCTGCCCTCCTGTCCGACCATATCATCAGTCAAACGGAGGCGCTACAACACAACAATCTTTACATTATTCAGAAGGAAGGATTTGGAACGACAGATAATTTCTTAGAAGATGTTGAAATCAGTGCAGAAATCATACAACCTAAATATTTTATCTACGGCCGTCAGGGAACGGACTGGTTGAAATTTGATATAGCTTAAAAACAAGAGCCCTGGACTGTGTCCAGGGCTCTTGTTTTTAGATATACCGCTTTCTTAATATAGCGTATAGCTTTTCTACAGTTTGCGGTTTTGCCGCCCAATTATTTTTTAGTGCATAATTCGTTTGTAGGAAAGCATCGGCCTCTGCAAAAGTTTGGTAACGGTTAAGCAATTCTACCGCCTCACTGTATGCCAAAGAATAACCATTAAACAGATCTTTGATAAACAATAGTTTGTCATTAAGATTAATCGCTGTTTTCAAATCTCCAATTCTATCGGAAGGAGCTGTTGAAGCTGTCTGGATTGATGAAATAGGTTGTTGCCCAGCTAAATTTGCTTTCCGCTGTTGCATCAGTATTTCGTTCAACGTCAAGGGACGATTAGGTTTTTCTTCCTCTGCAGGAGCTTCCTGTTCTATCACAATTTCTTTAGGTTCTTCCACAACCTGTTGAATAACTGGTTCTGGTATCGCCTCTTCTTCATTTTCTTTTACTTCTTCTATAGTGGCCTCTTCTACTGTTCCATAAGAAACGGGAGTACTTTGTTCTTCAAGCTCTTTCTCCGCTTCTTCATCCACGCTCTCTTCCTCTTCGACCTCTTCCTCAGCAACTTGCTCCATATTTTCCACTTCTTCTTCTTCAGGCTGGCTAACCTCCTCAGTTACCTCTTCTTGGGCATCCTCTTGTTGGACTTCATTTTCCACTTCAAGGGTAGTCTCTTCAATCTCCTCTTCCGTAGGCTGCTCATCAAGCTCCTCATCCAGCACAATTGGAGGTGTAAAGAAATCGACCTTTTGAGGTTCTGTCTCCGCAGTTGTTTCCTCTACTGTTGCTTTCCCCAAACCAGCGCTACGCCCTCTTAATTTCTGCAAAACTTCCAAATGCGCCGACAGATAACGGACTTTCACCTCCAATAACAACAGAGCTTCTTCTTTATCTTCTAATCCTGTTGCCGACAATTCAGCATATCCGTCATTGATTTCTACCAATAAATCACCAATTGTTGAAAATATAGTTCCTTCAATATTTGCCATGTATTTCTATTTATTTTTTCTATTATCATATAGCTTGTTCGCAACGCAGTGTGGAAAACAAAATCCACTGACTGTTACCATCTTTGGTTTTGCTATTCCTTGCTTCCATCAAATTTAAGAATATAATTTCGATATTAGTAGGCAATACGCACAACATTTAACGAATCTTAGATATTGTTTTATGTATAACAAGAGTTTGCATGTTATTTTCTGAACATAATTTTAGTGGAAGGCGGAGCATTGGCAGTATCGAGGTGATTTGTGGCTCCATGTTTTCGGGAAAGACCGAAGAACTTATCCGTCGTTTGAAACGTGCACAGTTTGCGAAACTTCCTGTCGAGATATTCAAACCTGCCATAGACATTCGTTATGATGAACAGGCGGTCGTGTCACATGATAGTAACAGTATTCCTTCAACACCTATTTCCCACTCTTCTGCTATTTTACTGTTGAGTGCTGATACGAAAGTCGTCGGAATAGATGAAGCACAGTTCTTTGATGACGAATTGCCTAATGTATGTGTACAGCTTGCTAATCGGGGCGTAAGGGTTATTGTAGCCGGATTGGATATGGATTACAAGGGTTTACCTTTTGGACCAGTGCCTGCGCTGATGGCGGTAGCGGAGCATGTCACCAAGGTGCATGCCGTATGTGTACAATGTGGCGCTCCGGCAAATTATTCCTACCGCATTACTGCCAATGATAATCGGGTTCTTTTAGGTGAAAAAGACAGTTATGAGCCACGCTGCAGGGCTTGTTATTTTCATATTTAGCGCGAAAAAGGATGTCTCCTACATTTGCTTACAACAAACATAGGAGACATCCTCTTTTCTTACTTTAGATTTTTTACAATTGCTTCGTCGAGCGGATTTACTTTTGAACGGTAACGGTGTACCAACTTTCCTTCTTTATCAATCAAAAACTTTTCAAAGTTCCAATTAATATCTCCAGTAAAATCCAGATTTTCCTGTTCTGTTAGAAACTTAAAGATCGGGTGTATCCCTTCTCCCTTCACCTCTACTTTCTCCGAAAGTAAGAAAGTCACGCCATAATTTCTTTCGCAAAACTCTTGGATGTCTTCATTTGACCCCGGTTCCTGAGCTCCAAAGTTATTTGCTGGAAAACCAATCACCACCAGATTATCGCCATATTGCTCATGCAGCGCCTGCAGATCTTTGTACTGCTTAGTAAACCCACACTTGGAGGCTGTATTGACAATCAGGATATTTTTTCCTTTAAAATCTTTCATATTCACCTGCTCGCCATCAATCGAGGTGAAACTAAAATCATAAATCGATGTGGGATTCAGTATAGATGCCCATAACATCAATGTTGTTATCAAAACCATATTCTTTTTATTTTATTATCAAACCTCTTTCGTCTCCCTTTTCACTACGAAATGGAACAGCTCTTCGATAGGGTTCTTCAATATTGTACCAATTTTTATGCCATGCACTTCACAAACCTCTCGCAAATGTAAATCAAAGTGATACGCTATTCCTCCCACAAAGTTCACTTTATAATCCCAATAGTCGGGATAAGTCATAATATTTGTGCGCACAAATTCATCAAAACCATTGCGCAGAAGATTATCGATAAACGGATGTTGCCTATTTTCTGCCATAAACTCTGCAAAAGAACCTAAATATGCATTCGGCCTATCCTTTTGGTAAACATTCTTGATGACAATATCTTTTGTCAATCGATATTTTTCTTCAAATTTCTTTGCAAGATCTTTAGGCATTTTATCGTACAGAAAAGAAGTAATCAACTGTTTTCCAAACCAAGCGCCCGAACCCTCATCTCCCAGAACATAACCAATACCATGTACACTTGGACGCAGATTTTCACCATCGAAAAAACCAATATCAGACCCTGTTCCTAGGGTAGAAATATAACCTCTTTTTTCTCCACAGGTAGCATAGGCACAGCCCAACAAATCACTTTCTACAGAAATAAAAGCTGTGGGAAAAATCTCACTCAGCGCGTTGGACACAATTTCTCGTCTATCAGGCGTAATACACCCCGCACCAAAAAAATGCACCTCTTGAATTTCATTGGCATACGGCAGTATCTCTGGGACGTCTTTCATGACCATAGCAATCTCTTTCTCATTGACAAAGAAAGGGTTTAATCCTTTTGTCCGAAACGACAAAGGCTTGCTGTCAGGCAAATTAAGCATCCAATCCGAATTCGAAGAACCGCTATCTGCAACTAAAATCATGTTCTAAAGTTTATATATTCTATCTTCAAAGATAATGATTTGCACGTTAAAATTCCGAAGTATTTTAACGCAAGAATTTGATGTATCCTATTTTAGCTTTAGCTTTGTTATTTACTGCAAAAATCAAACAAATGTCGAAATCTAACATACATTTTACCCTCTCTTTTGCCGAACCACACGCCCATTATGTCGATGTACAGATGGAAATCCATGGCTTCGATTCCGATTACATAGAAGTGAAAATGCCTGTATGGACGCCAGGATCATACCTCATTCGGGAGTACTCCCGTCATGTAGAGAGTTTTCAAGCCGTTAGTGAGAACAGATCCATAGCCTGGCAAAAAACCGCCAAGAACACGTGGCGTGTTGCCAATTCATCAAGTCCTTTGCAAATTAACTACCGCATCTATGGCTTTGAGGCTTCTGTTCGCACAAATTTCATCGATAGCGACCATGCTTTTATCAGTCCTGCAGCTACTTTTCTATATATCGATGGCCACTTGAACCATCCTACCACCCTATCTGTAAAACTACCCGAGCAATGGTCCAGGATATCCACTGGATTAGATAAAGTAGAAGACAAGGAAAACTGTTTTTATGCACCGGATTTTGATATTCTATTTGATTCACCACTGGAATTAGGCAATCAGGACATTTGGTCCTTCGATGCAGCAGGCATTCCCCATGAATTTGCTATGGTCGGCGGAGGTAAGTACGATAAGCATAAGCTCACTTCCGACATCCAAAAAATTGTGGAAGAAGAAACTCGCATCTGGGGCGAAAACCCCAACAAACGTTATGTCTTTGTTACCCATAACTATCAATCGGCATTTGGAGGCCTAGAACACCTCAACTCAACAATATTGGCAAGCAGCCGAAATGCCTATAGCAATGAAAACACGTATAAAAACTACCTGAGCCTGGTCGCTCATGAATATTTCCACCTTTGGAACGTTAAACGATTAAGACCAAAAGCTTTAGGACCTTTTGATTACGAACAGGAAAACTATACGACAGGCTTGTGGATCATGGAGGGATTTACGTCGTATTACGATAACCTGATTATCCGTAGATGTGGTTTTTTCAGCCCAAAAGAATACCTGAATGTTCTATCCAACGATTTTAATTTGGTATACAACCGTCCCGGATATAAACTACAATCTGCCGCTTTATCTAGCTTTGACACATGGATAAAACATTATCGTCCAGATGAAAACTCAGCCAATACCGGCATTTCATATTATAACAAAGGAGCTATACTCACGGTGGCGTTGGATATTAAGATCATTGCGGAGACAGCCGGGCAATATTGCTTAGACTATGTGCTCCGCGCGGCTTATGAACTTTTCTACAAACAAGAAAATCGAGGGTTTGAAGAGGACGAATTCCAAACACTTGCCGAACGCGTAACTGGCGTAGATTTATCCGAAATATTTACCGCAGCACACAGTACCAAAGAATTAGACTACAACACCTATTTCCATGCAGTAGGTCATGAATTGATTGACCTCAACGAAGATAGTCAGGAGCTTAGCTTGGGTATCAAGACAGGCGTTCAGGATGGCAAGATAATTATCAAGCAGATAGAGCGTGGTTCAGGAGCGTGGGATGCCGGACTGCAAGTCAACGACGAGCTTATTGGCATCAACGGCATACGCTTAGACATTGCCGGAAAAGAGTTGGACAACATATTAACCCATGCAGAGGTAGATGAGGTCGTTGATGTCCTTGTCTCGCGGGATGGCTTACTTCGAACCATACACAGTCCGCTACGTCGCTCTGCCAAACAGCAATGGTGTATCCGTGAAAGAAGTGAAGCGACAGATCACGAAATAACTTTAGGGAAAATATGGCTATCTATAGAATAAAAAAATGGAAACTTTTAAAGTTTCCATTTTTTTATTCTTAAAACGTATAACGAATACTTAAACCAAATGGATCAAAGACTTTAATCGTACTTTCCTGTAAGAAATCAAAGTAAGGCTTAACATCAAGCGATACCGCCAAAGGTGTCGTTGGGATACGGTATTCCACACCGACCACACCTTCAATACTCAATGCCAATTCCGATTTAGGTTCTGTCTTAACAGTCACAACCTCTCTATCTCCATTCTCATTTATTCTTTCTGTCGTTGACACAAGGGCTTTATACTTAATACTCCCCAAGCTTCCACCAAAACCGTAGTACCAGCTAAAGTTTTCTGCTAACGGTTTATGAAACTCATATAAACCTATCAATCTGAAACGACGGTATTTTGAATTACTTTGCACACTTAAAATTCCTTCTGCGGCTCTCTCTTCCGACAAAGCATATCGATAAGTAATCCCAGTAGCACTACCAAAACGTCCACCTACGGCATGTTGTTCCGTTAATTGCGCAGATGCTTTATCCACCGAAAAAAAAACTACACCCAGTGTTAATAATAGCCAATTTACTTTCTTCATGTATCCGATTTTTTTGCTCCCCAAAAGTAATACTTTTTTCGGCTTTCAAAAGTTAAATTCTGTTATAACCTGAGTTCCATGGTTACAAGACGAATTTCTCTTTTATCCTAAAAAACTATCTTTCTATTAAGCGTTATCTTATAAAATAAAAAACAAAAATGTTATATTAGTACCATATAGGGAAGAGAATTATAAACTTAAATTTCACGGACATGGACAAATTCAATAGAATATTTGATATCCTCGATTACTATCAGCAACATCCCAAAACTTGTATGGTAGCTGGTAAGCAGAATGGCGAATGGGTGAAATACAGTACAGCTGACTTCATAAACAGGGTCAACAATATCAGTAAAGCACTTATAGCCAACAACCTGCAAAAGGGTGATAAAGTCGCAATCATGTCCGGCAATCGCCCCGAGTGGAACATGATTGATTTTGCCTGTAATCAGCTGGGAATTGCACTTGTACCACTTTATCCTACTCTTTCTGCCAACGACTTATCTTACATTCTGAACGATTCGGAATCCAAAATGATAGTTGTAAGCAATGCCGAATTAGCGTATAAAGTGGATGATGCCCTATCGGTAAACCAGCTGAATATCGATTTGTATACGTTGGACGAGATCAGCGGGCGCAAAAACTACATGGATTTGGTAACTTTGGGGCAACAACAACCTATCGACCTACAACCTTATAAAGATGCTGTCCAGCCGCACGATCTACTCACCTTAATCTATACTTCAGGCACTACGGGCAAACCAAAAGGTGTATTCCTTTCCCACCATAATATATTGAGCAATGTGGCCGCTTCGGAGTATCTATTGGAAAGCCATCTAACGAAAGCCTTAAGCTTTCTACCGCTTTGCCATATTTTTGAGCGGATGGTAGTCTACATCTATCTTTCTCGGCAGGTAGAGATCTATTATTCTGAAAACTTAGACAACGTAGTAGCCGACATCAGTGATGTAAAACCACAGGTATTTACTACAGTACCTCGTGTCCTAGAAAAAGTATATGACAAAATTGTTGAAAAAGGCAAAGCCCTCACCGGCATCAAAAAATCGCTGTTCTTTTGGGCATTGGAATTGGGACATCAATTTCAAGAACCTCCTAAAAATGGGGCATTTTACAATTTCAAGCTATCCATAGCCCGAAAGTTGATTTTCTCAAAATGGAAAGAAGCTTTGGGCGGAAATATTGAGCTCATCATCTCTGGAGGTGCAGCTCTTCAGGAGCGATTAGGCCGCGTTTTTTGGGCTGCAGACATCAAGGTACTGGAGGGATACGGACTCACAGAAACTTCTCCAGTTATTGCTGTCAACTCCCATGTTGGCACTGATGTCAAATTTGGAACAGTGGGACGTGTATTGAAAAATTTGGCAGTAAAAATTGCTGACGATGGCGAAATATTAGTCAAAGGGCCTAGCATAACTTCTGGATACTTCAAAAATGAGGAAGCCACTCGTGAAGCATTCGACGAACAAGGTTTTTTCAAAACGGGTGACATCGGTGAAATAACACCTGATGGCTTCTTAAAAATAACCGATCGTAAGAAAGAAATCTTCAAAACAGCAGGTGGTAAATACATCGCCCCACAAGCTATCGAAAACAAATTCATGGAATCAACGTTTATAGCACAGGTGATGATTGTTGGTGAAAACCAACGTTTTCCTGCCGCATTGATTGTTCCAGCCTTCGAACAGTTGGAAAAATGGTGTGAACATAAAGGAATTGCTTACACCACAAAGCAGGATATTATCAAAAACCCAGAGGTTATTGCAAAATATGAACGTGAAATTGAACAACTGAGTCGTACCTTTGGCCAATGGGAGAAGGTTAAAAAGTTTGAGTTGCTCCCACAGGAATGGACGATTGACGGAGGTGAGCTGACTCCGAAATTGAGCTTGAAGCGGAAAGTCATCACGAACAATTCCGCAGCAATCATACAGAGAATCTACACAGAATAGCAGATGGAGAAAAAAGAAACACTTTGGCAAAAAATAAAAGGATTTGGCTTGTTGTTGTACGCAACGTTCAATGATTTCATGGAAGATAAATGCCTTAAAAAAAGTGCTTCTTTGGCATATTACACCGTATTCTCTATTGGGCCTCTGATTTTGATACTCATTTGGGCATTAGGTTTTTTTTATGGCAATCAGCTTGATGACACTGGCGGTGCGCGAAACGAGATCATGGCTGATCTGTATGAACTGCTCGGGCCAGATATCACAGGTCTGCTTGATGCCGCTATCCAGAAAATATCACTTGAAAGTAAAAACAGCATAGGTCTCTATATTGGTATTGGTACACTTATCTTTTCGTCGACCACTATCTTTGTGGACATACAGAATTCGATTAATGAAATCTGGCAAATTAAGGTTAAGCCGAAAAAAGGTTGGCTCAAAATCGTTATTGATCGTTTACTGTCTTTCTCTATGATTATAGGACTCGGATTCCTACTCATGGTTTCGTTAGTCTTGAGCAGTATCATCAGCCTTTTAATGGGCAAAGTTGGAGATTTCTTAGGTGAATATATTCCCAACATCAACCTGCAGATGATTGACCTCATCAACACCGGTGTATCCTTTTTAATCATAACAACTTTGTTCGCCTGTATCTTTGCCTTCTTACCGGATGCTAAAGTTCGCTTCCGGGATGTCGTATGGGGAGCAGTTTTCACATCATTGCTTTTTTCTTTGGGTAAATACCTTATTTCTTGGTACCTCTCTTCCAATGCTA
Organism: Sphingobacterium wenxiniae; assembly: GCF_900116225.1. Classification (GTDB taxonomy): domain Bacteria; phylum Bacteroidota; class Bacteroidia; order Sphingobacteriales; family Sphingobacteriaceae; genus Sphingobacterium; species Sphingobacterium wenxiniae. The sequence goes on along the minus strand of NZ_FOZZ01000011.1, from coordinate 21,961 downwards.
CAGCAAGTTCTTTCGGCGCAGCGGGGTCAATCATCATTTTATTGAGTTTTGTCTACTATTCAGCCGCTATTCTCTATTTTGGGGCCGAGTTTACGAAACAGTATGCCATTAAATATGGCAATGGAATCCAACCTCGGTCTTATGCAGTAATGATAGAGATAAAAGAAGTAGAATAAGTGCAGCAGAAGAGTGTTCTTTATATGCTGTTGGCAGGGCTGTTCTTTGCCTTGATGAATGTATGTGTAAAATATGTTGCGCATCTCCCAACTTTGGAAGTTGTATTCTTCCGTTCGATTTTCAGCCTCATAGCTTCCTATGCCATACTTCGACAACAGCGCATCCCGATATTGGGTAATAACAAGAAGTTATTAACGCTAAGAGGCATTGCCGGTTGTCTGGGACTGATAGGTTCTTTCTACACCTTGCAGAATATCCCCTTAGCATCAGCAGTTACCATCAATTATCTTTCTCCGTTTTTTACCGCTATATTGGGTATTTTTATCGTCGGACAAAAACTTCGACCACAACAATACATTTATTTTCTTCTGGCTATAGCAGGGGTATGGCTATTGAAAGGCTTTGATACACGCATATCGACTTTACACCTTATTGTAGGTCTTTCTGCTGCACTCTTCGCAGGAGTAGCTTATAATATAATTGCTAAGCTCAAAACCTCGGAACATCCGCTGGTCATTATTTTCTATTTTCCATTGGTCACGATTCCAGTCGTAGGCATCTACTGTCTTTTCCACTGGCAACAACCGATTGGTGTAGATTGGCTCTATCTGTTGCTTATAGGATTATTCACACAATGTGCTCAATATTACATGACCTTATCCTATCAACAAGCCAATTTATCCAAAGTCGCAAGCTTAAACTATTTAGGAGTTATATACGCTATTCTTTTTGGCTATTTTCTATTTGATGAGATGCTGAACGTCTATTCTTTTATAGGTATTGGCATTATTATCCTCAGTGTTATACTCAACCTACGGGTACGAACCAAAGATTAAAAATAACACCTCTCAGCAGTCCGAAAAAACGGACTGCTAAAAAGGCATCACTAAACAACATGAAACAATCTTTAACCCCAACGGTATCCATGCGCCACTAACTTATATCAAGGACGAACATTCTTCCTACACGGAAAAATACTTTTCCAGATATAATTATAATATTTTTTTAGATTTTGTTTTCTTTTAAGACTTCTTCCCTCTCTCAGTCACCATTATTAAGAAACCGCTATCTACAACTGGCATTGCATACAAATTTATCATTAAAAACAATAAGTTGTTAACAAAATAACATTTTTTTTGATTTTAATTATTTCATTACAACCATATTTATTGTCCCCTATCCCAACAAGTCATTGTTAAAACTTTAGAAGCCCACATTACACAACCAATCATTATTTAACAAAAAAACCCAAGACAAGGAGTCTTGGGTTTTTTCAACGAGTTTTCATCCGCATTATTTCACATTATAGTAATAGATCTGTCTACCTATATTACCAGATTCATCCTGTCCCTCCACCACGATTTTGTATTTTCCATTTCCGTCAGCATTATAGAAATTCAAAGTGGCATTACCTGTTTCATCCAATGTGACGTCCGGGTTCCAATAAACAGTTGTACGATAATCGTTCGTATTTTTACTTTCTGGCGTATCGTACTTCGGCATATAGAATTTTCGTTCTTTCACATAACCTAAAGGCATCATGTCAATAACATTTGTTTTCGGCAGCAAGCTTTCAATCTCTGCCAAAGACATACGTGGTTGTGATTTTTGTTCGTTCTTTTTCGTCATGATAGACACCACACCATCGTTTTGGTACATACGGCTTACCGTCCCTAAGTCATCCCGCAGAAAAATTTCAATAGCCTCAATTTCAGATGGTATAATGGAATTCAACGATGGTTCGTCAATAGGCATACCATTCAAGAAAAACTGCACAGGAACACGGCTTCCTTGGTTATAGTTTCGGCTCACATAGTATTTCAGTGTTTGCGTATCATAGGTAATACCGGTGAGCAATGTGTTCAGGCACATGGTCAGTACGTTACAACCTGATATTCTGTTAGCTTCGATACGATGTTCGGGCATAGACAAACCAGACAGAGCAGAAAACTCCTTACTGGTTACCTGTTTCCGTTGTACTCCAGTCACTTCAATCTCATCAATCAAGACTGAAGAACGGTATTCACTCTTACTGTTCGTAAGGTAATTTTTCATATCCGCATCTATATTCTGCACATTATTACGCGCATAAGGATTTCCTTGATCTATAGCTGGAAAATAGGTCTGATCCATATAGATAACCAATTCTCTGAAATTCGCATTGCCACGTGCACTTACTGTTGCTTTAGAGGAGTCCGGAAACACCAAATTCTCAAACACAAACCTTCCCTGTGGATCCGTATAAGCGTCCTTTCGAATATTGCGCGAAGGAATGGAAAGTAACAGACCGCCATTAGGCACCGTACGCCCAGTATTCAACCGCAATGTTCCTGAAAGGGTAATCCCCTGCTCCGGCAGAAACTGCACTTGTGGAAATTTCTCTGCCAACAAATCCGTATAAGAGAAACGTCTAAATCCTTGCGTCATCAATAACGCGTCCAAGGCTTCTCGACGGTTTTCATGTTTTGGGTTAAAATAATAATTGGGAGACTCTATATACCCTGTCAGATCCGATGTTAGGAGGTAATTGCCCAAGATACCTAAATCTTGATCGTCATCATGCGGCACTTTTACTTCATCAATGACTGCTACAGAATAATTAGATTTTAGTGAATCTGCAGAAGGTACGTTAATGGATAATTTTACTACCTCTTTACGGCTATAATCTGTTTTGTCTGTTTTAACAGCAATTGGCAACAGTGCTTGTGCATCATTGAACACGAGTCTTTCGCTCAAAGGTGTGCCATCAGACTGCATAACGGTAATCTGTACAATTCCGTTCGGCAGTTTATCTTTTGGTATATTGACCACAACGGAAGCATTCTTTAAAGTAGCTTGCGCAGCGTAGACCAAATAACCATTGGATTGTCCGAGCACATAAAACGGTTGATTGGACATTTTCTGATAGAATGCTTCGCTAGCTACCAATCCTAATTGGAATTGCGGACCATCCTCTTTTGCCAACACCACATTTATCCCTTCTTCTTTAACTTCCGGAAGGTCATAACTGCGTTGTTCGCCATTTTCGAATGTAACTGTTGCTTTATATTTTTCGCCAGCAACCGGAATAAAAGTAATTGCCCCCATACCTAAGCCCAAATCGGCAAACTCGGCAACTTCTTTCTTTTTGCTATCAAGAATCTTTCCTTTTATACGCAATCCTCTCCCCTGCGTACTAAGTGCCTTAAAGGCCAATTTTTTCGGCACACCTGCCAATAAATCACCTCCTTCTGGAAAGAACTGCACATCTGCATCCCACAAAGCATGCTGTAGGGAATAACTACCTTCCACGGCAGGTTCTAACTTATCGCCATCAATTTTCACATTAAGGCGACCTTTTTTTATATATTCCGGATTTTTGATATTCAGATTAATCTGTATGCGTCCCATATCGTCCGTCTCAGCCTTACCTTTATCAAACGGATCCCAACCGTCAATAGCCTCCCAACTCAATTTTCTCCGGCTCAATAGGTTTCCTTGACGATCGCGAAACTGTACTGTTGCTTTGGTTTTTGTACCTCCTTCTGGGGTGAAGACAATTTCGGCACCCAATTTTTTATTGATCGCATCGCCCACTGGCACAATTTTGTTAAAGAAATAACTGTTATCAAAATTTGCCATCCATTTCGTGTATGCACGGAATCTGTAGTTATCCTGTGATACAAACTGTGGATCAAGAACAAGATGTCCATTTCCTGCATTATCTTTTAAAGGGATACGCAAAGTCTGAATCAAAGAATCTTTACTGTTCAGCACTTCCACATACACAATCTTGCTCGGGTCATAATCAAACAGATTATGGTGCATATACGTTTTAAACCAAAGTGTATCACCTACCGCATAATAGGGTTTATCAAAATGTAGGTGTACTTTTTCAACAGGATACCCTCCAAAATACTGCTGTACTTTTTCTACGACATTGTTAATAGGAATAGCTGGCTTCTGTTGTGCATGCAAACCATTGGCAACCAACAACAAGGAAAGGACAAATAAATAGAAAAATTGTTTCTTCATCAATATAATAGATTTTCAAGAAGCTAAATATATTGATTTTTATCACAATTGGAAAGAAGTTTAACGTTCATTAATAACTAAAGACAACGAAACCAATACCTACACATGAATGACGAACCGACTGTTTCTTAACAATTGGCTTCTAAAGTAGCGGTGCCAATAATCGACAAAGTGAGTCAAGACTTCTTTTCCAGCTTGGCCGTTTCTTCCACTCTTCGAGTGTCATCAATTCACTATCAGCCTTATCCAATTCAAATCGCTCTACCATTTGGCCACATAAAATTTCGTCTGAGATGACTGCTGCGACTTCATAGTTGATATAAAAACTGCGTATATCCAGATTAACTGTACCAATGAAAGACAGCTTTCCATCAATGGTAATAGTTTTCGCATGTACAAACCCTTTTTTATAGAAATAAACTTTCACTCCACGCTCCAATAAAGGCCTAACAAAGGAAAGACTAGCATGCTGAACGATATACGAATCCGATGCCTCAGGCAACATCAATTCAACTTCAATGCCTGTAGCAGCCGCAACTTTAAGTGCTGTTGACAATTCATCACTGGGCACATAATACGGTGTAACCAACTGTATTTTCTTTTCGGCTTCTCCTATTGCCACCAAGATAGCTTCCATATTATACGGCCCGGTCGATCCTGGATCACTGGACACCAATGAAACAGCAGCATCTCCTACACGATAATCTCGAACAGTATTCCGCAGATAGCCCTCCTCCAACATGTAGGGAGTTCCATCAGCGATATCCCAGGAATTCCAAAAACTTATCTGTAACATATTCACCGCTGCACCTTCTATCCTTACCGATGTATCACGCCAAAAGACCAGATTATTTCTTTTAGGTTCATTGATATACCTGTCCGATATATTAATCCCACCAATATAAGCGACTTCACTATCAATCACTGCAATTTTCCTATGATTACGGTAATTACTATTCGCTAGAGAAGTAAACGTTACCGGTAGAAATGGACGAAAATCTATTTTCGAATCTTTCTTCCTAGTCAAATATTTCACCACCTTAGATGAACCCAGACTATCCAATAGCAAACGAACATGAACACCATTTGTTGCCTTTTCTTCCAAAATCTCCAATATTTCCTTACCGATCTGATCCAATTCGAAGATATAATATTCCATATGTATGGAATGCGTAGCGCTACGCAAATCGACAAGCATATCTTTGAATTTTTCTTCACCGTTGTTTAGCAGTTTTACCCGATTACCTACAGTAGGCGAGGAAAGACGTTCATTCTTTAGAAAGCCATGCACCCTATAGAGCCCTCCGATCTTCTCAGAAATCAACTCCAGATCTTTCTCCATATAAGGTTCTAAGCGTTTCCATTCAGCTTGCAGTCGGGTTGTCTGTGCATCGGTTGTCCGTTTTATTCGCCTTATCTTGTTGTACTTCTGTCCGAAAAAATAATACAGTAACATCCCAATAACAGGAAGAAAGACAATCACCATAATCCAGGATATGGTTTTCGCTGGATTACGGTTCTCAATCAAGATCGCACCAATTACACCGATATATAGCAGCAAAATAGGTATCCAGTACCATGTTTTGATAAATTCTAAGATGACATGTAAGTATTCCATTTTCTCAAGTAGTGGGGACACAAGATTTTGCGTCTCTACTAAGATACCAATAATTTTAAAGCAGCGATATAAAATCTGTCAATTCGACGATTAACCAAATAAACGGTTACACAATTAAACATCTAGGTAACTAATCAAATTAATGCGTTAAACTTTGTTAAACGACAAACGATTTTTAATAAGATTACGTTATACTTGCAACAATTCGTAACCAATCCGTTACAATTGAAAGATAATAATGAGATTATATGTTGATAATGAAATTTAAAAGAACTTATTCAAAACCATTATTCTATGCATTAGCCTTGCTATTGGGAACCACCTCACTATCAAGCTGTTTTAATGGAAAATCCGAAGAAAAAGAATTAAACAGCAAACCGATAGCGCTACCTGTCTATCAGGTTGACACCAGCAGTGCTACCACAGTAAAGACTTATTTAGGAACTATCGAAGGTAAAGTCAATGTGGAAATTCGTCCACAGGTGGAAGGTATATTACAGGAAATTTATGTCGACGAGGGAACTTTTGTCGAAAAGGGGCAGAAACTATTCAAAGTTGACGCTTCTGCTTACCAGGAGGTTTTAAACAATGCCGTAGCCAACCAGAACGTGGCAAAAGCTAAATTGGAAAATGCCAGTCTAGAGGTTGAGCGTTTAAAGCCATTGGTCGAGAATGATGTCATTTCAGATGTGAGACTTCAGTCTGTTAAATCCGACTATGATGTAGCTAAAGCTTCCCTCGACCAAGCAACCGCAGCGGTGCGCAGTGCACAGATCAACCGGGGTTTCACAGTTATAACAGCTCCAGTGAGCGGTTATATCGGCCGTATCCCTAAACGTATAGGTAACCTAGTGACCAAAGGCGACAAAGAACCTTTAACAGTCTTATCAGATGTACAGGAGGTGTATGTGTATTTTGCCATGAATGAATCCGATTTCCTGTATTTCTCTAAAGTGCAAGCGAAAGAAGATAGCCTTCGCGGTATCAGCAATCCGAAAAACCATCTAACCTTCCCAGAAGCCACATTGATTTTGGCCGATGGCGAGGAGTACAATAAAAGAGGTATGGTAGATGCTATCAATGGACAAGTAGATCGTACGACAGGCTCTATCTCACTCCGCGCATCATTCCCTAATGATGACAACATCTTACGGAACGGTAGTACAGGAACATTGAAAATTTCTGAAGTCAGAAGAGGGGTAATCCAGATTCCTCAAGTAGCAACCAGTGAGCTCCAAGACCGTACTTTTGTCTATGTACTGAACGAGAATAATAAGGTAGAACGTCGTTCTATCACCATCAAAGGCAAGAGCAAGGACAATTATATCGTGTCATCCGGTTTGAACATCGGCGACCGTGTATTACTGTCTGGTCTTGATAAAATAACGGATGGCTCATCGGTAACCCCCATCCCACAATAAGTTCATTATTATAGCCCACTGAAAAACTGTGGGTTATATATTGGCTTTCTATTCATATTAAAACGCATTTCATGTTAAAAACATTCATAAACAGGCCTGTTTTAGCCACTGTAGTGTCCTTAATCCTCGTCATCTTAGGACTTGTTGGATTAAAGACCTTGCCTATTACCCGATTTCCAGAAATCGCACCACCAAGTGTGGTGGTCTCGCTGAGTTATCCTGGCGCGAATGCAGAAACTGTAGCGGAAAGTGTGCTCCTCCCCATTGAGGAGGCCATCAACGGTGTAGAAGACATGATGTATATCAAATCCTCTTCAACCAACTCAGGTTCAGGAACTGTACAGGTATTCTTCAAAACAGGTACAAACCCTGATATTGCTTCTGTAAATGTACAAACCCGGATTTCCAAAGCGGTAAGTAACATCCCTTCGGAAGTAAACGATAACGGTATCACGGTTCAGCCGCGCCAGACAGGTACAATCATGACCATTAACCTGTACTCCAGCCATAAAGATTCCATATATGACGAAACTTTCCTGCAGGCGTACGCACAAATCAACATGATACGTCCTCTTCTGCGTATTGATGGTGTTGCTCAGGTTTCACGTGTCGGAGCCCGCGATTATTCTATGCGCGTATGGCTGAACCCAGAAAAATTGGCAGTCTACAACCTCATCCCTCAAGATGTCGTTAAATCGCTAAACGACCAAAATTTTGAAATCGCTCCAGGTAAATTTGGGGAGACTTCTGACGAGGCATTTGAAACCGTTATCAAGCATAAAGGTCGCTTTTCTAAACCCGAGGAGTTTGAAAACATGGTTATCAAGACCAATAGGGATGGGTCGGTACTTTACCTCAAAGATATTGCACGAATCGAATTTGGTGCTACCAATTTGGGCAGTGATAACAAAGTGAATGGTTTTCCTGGGCTCACACTTAATCTTACACAAACCAGCGGCTCCAATGCCCATCAAATAGACGTAGAAGTCCGGGATGTGCTACAGGAACTGTCTAAAGCCTTTCCCGAGGGTGTACACTATGACATTTCCTATAGTGTTCGTGACCAAATCGATGAGTCAATTAATCAGGTAAAACACACGCTTTTCGAAGCTTTCATATTGGTTTTCATTATCGTATTTATCTTCTTACAGGATTTTCGGTCAACACTAATCCCCGCTATCGCTATTCCTGTATCTCTGATCGGTACATTCTTCTTCCTCAGCTTGTTTGGTTTTTCACTTAACGTACTGACCATGTTCGCTTTGGTATTGGCTATCGGAATTGTAGTTGATGATGCCATCGTCGTCGTGGAAGCAATTCACCAAAAGATGCACGATACGGGTATGCGTGCCAAGGAAGCAACTTTGCAAACGATGTCAGAAATCACAGGAGCCATCCTATCTATAACCATGGTTATGGCTGCCGTATTTTTGCCTGTAGGTTTTATGGAAGGTCCTGCTGGTATTTTCTATCAACAATTTGCTTATACATTGGCTACCGCTATCTTAATCTCGGCTTTGAATGCCTTGACCCTTTCCCCTGCCCTATGTGCTTTATTGCTGAAACCTGTCAAACCTCATGATCAAGAAGAAGAACGAAAGATGAACACCTTCAATCGGTACAAGACCCGATTCTTCAAAGCTTTCAATACATCTTTTGACCGTATGACAGGCAAGTATATTTCCAGTGTAAAATATCTTATCGGGAACAAAACAGTCGCATTTTCAGGATTGGCGATTATTACAGCCATCGGAGTTTTCCTAATGATAAAAACACCTAAAAGTTTTATCCCTACAGAAGATGATAGTTTTATCACTTACTCTTTGGCAATGCCTCCAGGGGCTTCCTTATCACGTACGACAGAGGTATTACGAAAAGCAGACAGCATTCTCAAGAAAAGAGAAGATATCGCAGGGATGACAACCGTTTCCGGATTCAATGTCATTGACGGAGGTTCCAGTCCAGCATTTGCCGCTGGCTATATCAATATGAAACCTCACAACGAACGGACCCATATCAAGTCCATCGAAGCTTTCATGGACACTATCCGTAGAGACCTCTCAACAATCAATGAAGCTACTTTTAAGGTATTCCCGAGGCCTACAGTTCAAGGATTTGGGGATATCGCAGGGGTAGAATTGGTACTCCAAGATAGATTAGGGGGGGATATTCGTGATTTCGACATAGTAGCAGACACGTTCATTAATCAAATCAATGAACTTCCTGAAATCAGTAATGCTTATACCTCTTTCAAATCCAATTTCCCGCAATACGAGGCAGAAATCGACGTGGTAAAAGCCAAAAGCCTTGGTGTAGACATTAAGGATATGATGAACACGATACGGATGTATTTTGCACGGGTTCGTGCTGGTGACTTCAATCGGTTTGGTCGGACTTACCGTGTATTCATGCAGTCAGATTTTGACCATCGTACCGATCCAGAATCGCTCAACTCTATCTTTGTCCGCAACAAAGCCGGTGAAATGGTTCCTGTAGGAACTCTTATGACTTTGAAAAAGGTCGTCGGGCCAGAAACTATTTCACGGTATAACCTCTATAATGCAATATCGGTAAATGCCACTCCTGCCAACGGTTACAGTACAGGAGATGCCATGGAAGCCATTGCCCAGCTTGCTGAGAGAGAATTACCTGCAAACTATGGGTATGAATGGACGGGAATGTCATTTGAAGAAAGCAAAACAGGGACACAAACTATACTGATATTTGGATTGAGTATATTGTTCGTCTATTTTTTACTCTCCGCACAATACGAAAGCTATATCTTACCATGGGCCGTATTACTATCTGTACCTGTAGGTTTGATCGGTGTATTTGCTACGGTGAATCTTGTCGGATTAGAAAACAATATTTACGTGCAGGTAGGATTGATCATGTTGATTGGATTGCTGGCCAAAAATGCTATTCTGATTGTAGAATTTGGTGTGCAGCAACGAGAGAAAGGCTTGAGCATTTTCAATGCAGCCATTGCCGGCGCAAAACTCCGCCTTCGACCTATCCTGATGACATCACTAGCCTTTGTAGCAGGATTGATTCCGTTGATGTGGACAGTAGGCCCTTCTGCCATAGGTAACCATTCTATCAGTTTCAGTGCTGCTGGGGGGATGCTGTCTGGCGTTATTTTTGGTGTGTTCATTATTCCTGTGCTTTTCATTGTTTTCAAAACACTGGATGAAAAGGTGAAACATAAATTTAAATCAGAAGATTAACAGATGAAGTATATCAATATAAAACAATTTTTAATCATTGTAACCCTCTTAATCTCTATCAGTGCCTGTAAGGTTGGACAAAAATATGTGCAACCAGACCTGCATCTGCCAGAAGATTTTAGAGGCGATACCATGACTTTCGATAGGGACACCACGCAGTTAGGCCAAATATCTTGGCGTGAATTTTTCAAGGATCCTGTTCTACTGGCTCTGATTGACAGCGGCTTACAATACAATTACGATATGCGGACTGCCCTTAAAAATATCGAGATAGCAAATAAAAGCCTACGCATCAACAAATTAGAATATCTACCATCTGTTGATGCAAATATAGCGACAATCAACAAGCAATATCGTTCACGGGATTTCTATTCCAATCCTTCTTCAAAATGGTATAATGGTAAAGATGCACCAGAAAACATGTATAACTACCAATCCCAACATTCCTCGGGATTGTCTTTCAGCTGGGAGTTGGATATTTGGGGACGAATAGCACAACAGCAGGACATTTTACAAGCCGATCTGCTTGATACTTACGAAGCACGAACTGCCATACAGACCAAACTAATTGCGGACATTGCTTCTGGTTATTTTAACCTCTTGATGCTAGATGCACAAATCGAAGTAGCCAAAAGAAATTTAAGGCTGAATGACAGCACATTAAACATCATCCGCCTACAATTTGATGCTGGCGAGATTACAGCACTCGCTATTCAACAGACCGAGTCGCAGCGTTTATTGGCCGCTTCCCTGATACCTGGATTAGAAAAAGAAATAGCCCTACAAGAGAATGCTTTGCGCACGCTTATCGGTGAAATGCCTTCTTCAGTGGAAAGAGGACACCACACAGACAATCTGATGATGGATAACTCGAATATTTCCATGGGTACACCTATGGATATTGTCCGCAACAGACCAGATATCAAAAGGTCAGAATACAACCTCATTGCTGCCAATGCAGAAATGAATATCAAGCAGATTATGCGCTATCCGCAAGTTTCCTTGGATGGAGTTTTTGGCGTGAACGCTATGCTGCCCAAGAACTGGTTTAATATTCCCGGAGCATTATTAGGTGGTTTTGCCGGACAGATTTCCGCACCGGTATTCAAGAATAAGAAACTAAAAACACAGTATGAAATTGCTAAGTTAGAGCGAGAAAAAGCTGAACTACAGCTTCAGCAGACGGTTATGGAAGCTGTTGGCGAAGTATCGGACGCTATTATTGTGGTAGAAAAGCAAAAAGAACAGTTGGATTTAGCGAAAAAGCGGGTATCCAACTCCGAGCTCGCCGTAAAAAATGCCTCTCTGCTTTTCCGTAGCGGATACGCTACCTACTTAGAGGTCATCACCGCACAAAGTAATGCCCTACAAAGTGAACTGGCTCTGGTCGATATTCAACAGAGGCAATTGGATGCCTATGTTGATTTGTATCGCGCCTTGGGCGGTGGTTGGAATTAAAAAGTAAGTTGTCACCGTCATTGCACGGAGGAAGAATGACGACAAAGCAATCTGGTGACAACAAAAACGCAGATTGCTTTGTCGCTATGCTCCGCGCAATGACGCGTTTTTATCTTTTACATACAGTTTATTGCCCCCTCAACATGAAGTAAAGGACTCAGATAAGGAATGTCCAAATTTGCTCCACGCAAAATAAACCAGATACCCATAATCAAATACAAAAACGGCATCACTTTGGCAAAACCCCGTTTAAATATCGATTTGGGAAAAGAGCCCACAAAAGAAAAAACTAAGAGCAAAGGCAATGTACCTAAGCCAAACAAAACCATAAAGAGAAAGCTGTTGGTTAAGGAATCCGCATTCATCGCCGAAGCAATCGCCATATAAACCATACCACAAGGCAAAATACCGTTCAGAATACCTGCTACAAAAGCTCCTCCGGGCCTATAAAGCCAGCGCCCCATATATTTGGCAAAAGGCTGAATAGCCTTGGTCTGAAAGCTGGCTAAAGCCTGCGATTGTTTCCCGAACAGATAGAACACACCTATTAAGAACAGGATCACACCTATAAAAAGGCTAAAGTTCTGTTGCCAGCCTTGCACAGTAGCCACATTACCAAAAATACCCAAAAGCAACCCCAACAAACCATAAGTAAGAATACGTCCGCTTTGATAAATAATCTTCTGTAAAAACTGTTGCCATGAAAAAGGTTGATTACCGGATAGGGCTACCAATAACGGGCCGCACATTACCGCGCAATGAAGACTTCCGAAAAGCCCAATAAAAAATGCCAGGTAATGATACGTCATACACTAAAAAAATAAACTGTGCTGGGATAGATAAGCTTTTCCATCACCTTCCCAATTAATATCCAATTTCCAGTTGCCACGTTTAAAGGTCGACACAGGTAGCTGAAATTGCCTAGAAGTCGTTGCAAATGGTAAGGTGATATCTAAACTTGCATCTGAAGGGCGCTTAAATTGTAATTCGCCTTTATTTACATTACTCTTAAACAAGATATACAACGTATCTTGTTGTATTTTAATAGCAGGTTTAGCAGCATCGTCCAATAAATTCTGCTTACGGTTATAGACATCATCGTAGGTCAGACTTTTTTCATAGTAGTCATCCTCCTCCAATGTATCCGTATTTTTCGTAACCATATAAATTCCGGAACCAACAATAAAAATAATAAAAGCCGCAAGCCCCACAATGATTTTAACTCCCCAATTCATCTCTTTTTTATTTTTTTGCCACAGGTGCTATAAATGTCGTTTCTAATGTCCGCTTTACTTTGTCCCCCGACATAATCTTCACTTCTACATCCGTTTTATACGATTTGACATAATCTTTCGGCGCCACTAGGAAGAAACTAATGGTCGCCGTGCCGTCCTTTTTCAAATCATGGATATGATTCACAAACTCCAATTTCAGATTCTCATCTACACTCTTCAAGTCAAAAGGCATATCCTTACCCGATTTATTAATCAGCTCCATTGTATAGAGGTTGCTTACGGTGCCGTCTTCACGCACCTGATACGTACTGCCTTTTGCACGCAACACACTGCCCCCAATCTCCGATCGATTAAAAATCATAAACCCAAATATCGTCATTAAAATAACCAATACCCCAGAGTATGCAATAGCGCGAACATTGTTTTTCTTATAGTTAGCTTTATCCGTGATCTCACCCATTGCATAAAATCCAATTAGACGTTTTGGTTTGTGGATTTTCTCCATCACAGCATCACAAGCATCAATACATGCCGTACAGCTGACACATTCCATCTGTAATCCCTCACGAATATCAATGCCCGTTGGACAAACCTGCACACACAAATTACAATCGACACAGTCTCCTTTCTCCTGTTCCTCTCCTTTCCTTTGTTTCCCTCGAGGCTCACCTCTGTTCACATCGTATGCAACTGTGATAGATTGATCATCCAAAAGTACACTCTGTAAGCGTCCGTATGGGCAAATGGTCGTACATACAATCTCACGCACATACGCGAATACACCATAAAAGACTAATGTAAAGATGATAATGGAAATAAAGCCTATCAAATGTTGATCTACTGGGTCAGTCATAATCTTAAATAACGCATCAGCACCAATGATATAAGCTAAAAAGATATTGGATATAAAGAAAGATATAGCCAAGAAAATCATATGCTTCAACAGTTTTTTCCATGCCCGAGTATCCGAATCCGGTCCCTCGTTGAGTTTTTTCTGTTGTAGCCAATCGCCCTCAATTAAATATTCAATCCGACGAAATATCAACTCCATGAAGATGGTCTGCGGGCAAGTCCATCCACACCAGACGCGACCATATACGACCGTAAAAAGAAAGATACAGACCATGATAATCAGCATCCCGAACAAAAAGATATGGAGATCTTGAGGATAAAAGATGTTCCCAAAAATGGAGAACTTCCGTTCGATAAGATTGAACATCAAGAACGGATTCCCATTTATTTTAATAAACGGAGCTATAAAAAAGAACAGTAACAGCGAATAACCGACCCACTGTCGAGCGCGAAAGAACTTTCCGCCAGGTTTTTTGGCATAAATCCATTTTCTTTTCGATTTGGTGTTAGGTTGGTTAGTTTCATGTTTTGCTGTTACTGTCCCCATGATAATTTATGAATTAAATCGCTGCTTCGCTCTCTTCTGCCACTGCTTCGGAGTCCGTTTCATCCGCTGCTGCCTCTCCTCCGCCATACACTACTTTCTCTCCTTCAGGAGCTTTCGGGTTTGCCGGATTTGTACCGCGCAAAGTAATGATGTAGTTACTTACCTCAGCAATCTGGCCTGGTGAGAGTGTTTGCTCCCACGGTACCATACCCTTATCCGGCACACCGTATTTTACGACTTTAAAGATGTCTTTAATATCACCACCATGCAACCAGTAGTCATCTGTCAAGTTCGGCCCAATCGTACCTTCACCGGAATTTCCATGACAAGCAGCACAATTGGCAATAAAAATAGATTTACCAGAATTTGCTAAAATACCTGTCTCATCAATTTCGATAGTCGATTCATCAATCAGGTTAGCCGCCTGTGACAAATACTCTTGTTTAGCCTTCTCAGCCTGTGCCATTTCACGCACATATTCCTGATCCTGATTTAATCCCCAACCCGAAATATGATATATAAAAAGGTAGATAATACCAAAGCCGATAGTACCATAGAAAAGTGCATTAAACCACCCTGGAACAGGATTATCTAATTCTTTGATACCATCATACTCATGATCGATTTCAATATTTTTCTCCTCCTCGATAGGGCGAAGGCTCAAAATCTTACTCCAAAGCGCGTTCCAGTCGAATTTCTTAGATTTTTTAGCAGCTTCCTCAGCTGCAAGCTCTGGCATTGTCAATTTAACAATTGATTTAATTGCTTTCTGTACAACCAAGGCGGTAGACAAAAGAACAATCATTACAACAATAAGCGCTACAATAAGCAAATCGCTATATAAATTTCCTGAACCGGACAGCCAATTTGTCGCTTGCGCTGTTGTATCTGCTGTTAATAATAGTATATTCATAATCTCAATTTCTATTCAGATTGTTTCTCAGTTTCCTTCTCCGCATCTTCAAATGGAAGATCTTTCATATAGTCAATATGGTCTTTTTTCATCCAGATAAGCATACAAGCTACTAGGACAAAGAATACAAGGAATATCCATAAGGAGGTGATGAGATATATCTCATCACCATTTAAATTAGTTATCTGCTTAAACATAATCTCTTCGTTTTATTATTCACTCTTAGCTTCTGCTTTGATATCTTTACCCAAACGCTGCAAATAAGCAATCATGGCAATGATTTCACTATCCGAAGCAACTTCTACCTGGTTCGCCTGCAAATCTTTTGTGATTTCTTCAGCCTGCTTGGTTGCGTCTGCCAACGAATTTGCAATAGCCTCTTCAGAATAAGGAACACCCAATACTTTCATCGCTTTCATCTTAGCTTCCAAAGTACTGTTATCCAATGTCTGTTCAATCAACCAAGGATAAGCCGGCATGATACTTCCCGGAGAAGTAATCGTCGGATCGAGCATGTGATCAAAATGCCATTTGTTGGGATATTTGCCACCTATACGGTGCAAATCCGGCCCTGTACGCTTCGAGCCCCACAAATGTGGCATATCATAAACATACTCACCTGCTTTGCTATATTCGCCATAACGCGCAGTTTCTGAACGGAAAGGACGGATAGCCTGCGAGTGACAATTCACACACCCTTCTCGGATATATAAATCACGTCCTTGCAGTTCCAGCGCAGTATACGGCTGAACCGATGCAATCTTAGGGATATTGCTGCTGATAGTAAAGGTTGGAATCATCTCCACGATACCACCGATCAAGATAGCAATCAACGCCAAGACCATAAACAATACCGGTTTACGCTCTAAACGACGGTGCGGAGCAGATTCGCGTGCCACGACAGGTTCCAGAGCAGGTGCCTCAGCAGCTTCATTAGCAACTAATTTACCCGTGCGAACGGTTTTGATTAAGTTATAGGTCATGATGATAACCCCTGCCAAATACAAAGCACCACCAGCAGCACGCATCATGTGCATCGGAAGAATTTCCAAAGTAGTTGCCAGGAAGTTCGGGTATTTCAAAATTCCTTCTGGAGTAAACTCTTTCCACATCAAACCTTGAACTACAGCTGCCCAATACATAGGAATAGCATAAAACAAGATCCCCAACGTACCGATCCAGAAGTGTGTATTCGCTAATTTCTGCGAATAAAGCTTTGTTTTATAGATTTTAGGAATCAAATAATATAGGATAGCAAAAGTCATAAAACCGTTCCATCCTAATGCACCCACGTGTACGTGCGCTACGATCCAGTCCGTATAATGGGCAATCGCATTCACTTGTTTCAAAGACAACATCGGACCTTCAAAAGTAGCCATACCGTAACAGGTCAGCGCTACCACCATGAATTTCAACATTGGTTCTGTACGTACTTTATCCCAGGCACCACGCAATGTCAACAAACCGTTGATCATACCTCCCCAACTTGGAGCAATCAACATCACCGAGAACACAACGCCTAAAGACTGTGCCCACGATGGCAACGAAGTATAAAGAAGGTGGTGAGGCCCTGCCCAGATATAGATAAAAATCAAGGACCAGAAATGCAGGATACTCAATTTATAAGAATAAACAGGGCGATTGGCCATTTTAGGCAAGAAATAGTACATCATACCTAGATAAGGTGTCGTCAGGAAGAATGCCACCGCATTATGCCCGTACCACCATTGTACTAAGGCATCCTGTACCCCTGCATATACATAATAGCTTTTCCAGAAGCCAATAGGCAACTGAATCGAGTTAACAATATGCAAGACAGCAACTGTTACAAATGTGGCAATGTAAAACCATACCGCTACATACATATGGCGTTCCCGACGTTTGATAATAGTTCCAAACATATTGATACCGAATACGACCCAGATTACCGCGATAGCGATATCAATTGGCCATTCCATCTCAGCATATTCATGGGAAGTAGTCAACCCCAAAGGCAAGGTGATAGCAGATGCCACAATAACCAATTGCCAGCCCCAAAAATGTATTTTACTCAACACATCGCTGAACATTCTGGCTTTCAATACCCGTTGTAACGAGTAATACACCCCCATAAAGATGGCGTTCCCCACAAAAGCGAAAATAACAGCATTAGTGTGTACTGGACGAACTCTACCGAAAGTAGTGTATTGGGTTAAGAAGTTCATTTCAGGCCACACCAACTGGGTCGCTATCAGCAAACCGATGGACATACCGACTAAACCCCAAATAACTGTGGCAATACCAAAATCGCGCACAATCTTGTTGTCGTAATTAAATTGCTCTAATTGCATACTCTTATTAATTGATTTCTTGAGTAAAAGTAGGAATAATTTATGACATTATAATGATACATACTTTAAGAAACTGTGACAATAGTCACTATTTAGAAAAACCTGTGTTTTAGAAGCATTGACTCATTATAAAACGAAAAAAGGAGCTAAAATTAGCTCCTTTTTTCTCTTAAAAAAATCCTTTTCCCTTATAGCAGATTGCGTTCACTGATATTCTGATAGCTATCTTCTTGTTGCGCATAGCGCTTGTAGCCATGTTTATAAGGGTTTTCAATCACTTGCTTTACCGATACCAGCTTGTATACATAAGAACCGGTTTCTTGATTAAGGCGTAATTTGTAATAGTCTTTGACACCCTGACGACGAATTGTCCCTTTCAAACTTCCGCCTCCAACATTGTAAGCCGCAGCTACCAATGTCCAATCTCCAAATTCCTGATAAAGGCTTTTCAGATATCGAGCTGCCGCATGTGTAGACTTGGTCAAATCTTTACGCTCATCCACAGCCCCATTAACCTTCAACCCATAAAGACGGGCTGTCGCCGGCATAAACTGCCAATAGCCCCCAGCCCCCTTATGTGAAGTGATTTGAGGATTCATATCGCTTTCAATAATCGGGATGTACTTAAAATCTTCAGGAATACCATGAGATTTCAAAATCGCAGCAATCTTTGGAAGATGCTTTTCAGCTTTTTTATGCAAATCATAAGATTGCTGATTGCGGTAGGAAAATCTTGCCAAATACTTCTCAAATTTAGCTTCTACAGCAGGACTGTGAAGCGGAACATCTTCGTTGGCAAATGTAATGGAGCTGTAATAAGCTTCCTTTTGTTTCTCGGGCGACAACGCTAAGGTTGCCTTTCTTTTTTCCACTTGTTCTAAAAGTGCCTTACGCAACGGATCTTCTTCCGCCTTTGGCTTGGTGCTGGAATAAAGCTTTGACAGAATCAATACTGACAAAAGCATACTACAACATAGTACTCTTTTTTTTATCATTCACTCCCTTACTGCTATCTATCCACACAATCTCAATCCTTGAAAAAAGATTGAAATCTGATCAAAAATAGCTTGGTTCAAATTTCAGCCTGCAAATATAAGGTGTATTTATTTACCATCCAAACATTTAGTTAAAAACAAACTTCAGATCTTAAACTCAGAGATGGTGATTTGCCAGATTCAACACCTTTATAAAAGGTTTAATACTAATACATTCTGTCAAAAAAACATTTTAGAAAACCAAATAAAACCCCTATCTTTGTAACTTAATTTTGGAAAAATATGCCATTCAATAATAAAAGGAACAGTCGCGATGACAACTCCAGAAAGAGAAGTAACTCCGAAAACTTCACATCTAAGAGTGGTCGCAATAGTCAACGCCCGTCGTCGGCTAACGATAGAAAATCATCCGATAGAAAATCATTTGGAAGCAATAAGTTTGACAAGGACTCTGATAAACGTCCAGATCATGCTTTTGCAAAATTTGACAAAAGAAACGATAAAAAATTCAATCGTTCAGAGAAGCCCGGTTCTGACAGACCGTATAAAGACAACTATCGCTCTGAAGGAAAACCTTTCGGAAAAAGGGATGAAAAACGCTATTACGACAGAAAGGATTCATCAGAAAGACCCCGTTTTACTGACAGATCAGACCGTCGCCCATTTAACAAAGATAACAATAGAAAAAAAATCGCTGAAGCAGAGCCAAAAGATGATGGATTAATCCGTTTGAATCGTTATATCTCCAACTCAGGTATCTGTTCCCGTCGTAAGGCGGATGAACTTATCCAATCTGGAGTAGTTTCAGTAAATGGAGAAGCCGTAACTGAGCTAGGCACCAAAGTGGACCCTGCAAAAGATGAAATCCGTTACAATGGAGAGCGTTTGAAACGTGAAAAAATGGTCTATGTCCTATTAAATAAGCCTAAAGACTATATCACAACAACAGACGATCCACAAGAACGTCGTACGGTGATGCATCTTGTAGCCAAAGCGACAAAAGAACGTATCTATCCTGTAGGTCGTCTAGATCGAAATACAACAGGACTTTTGTTGTTAACCAACGATGGAAATTTAGCCGATAAATTATCGCATCCTCGCAATAACATTAGCAAAATATATAACGTAGAACTCAGCAAAAATCTGACGCAAGGAGACTTTAACAAGATACAATTTGGTATCGAATTGGAAGACGGATTCATCAAGCCAGATGATATCAGCTATGTACAAGGAGCCAGCAAACGCGAAGTAGGTATTCAGATCCATTCCGGGAAAAACCGTATTGTAAGACGTATTTTTGAATCTTTGGGATATGAGGTTATCAAACTTGACCGTGTTGTGTATGCCAACCTTACCAAAAAAGATTTACCTCGTGGAAGATGGAGATATTTAGAAGAACGTGAATTAATTCAACTAAAGCATTTTATTAAGTAATAAGTGGAAAGTAGTAAGTTGTCAGTGATAAATAACACCTGACAACTTATTACAGAATACTTACTACTGACAACTATTATCAATATGACAGATCCAAAAACCTTAACTTCAGTAGCTGAATTCCACAAAGCATTCCAGCACCCTATATTAGACGAACCAACTATCCCTTCAGAAACACGTTGCAACCTTCGTGTATCACTCATTGCTGAAGAACTGAAAGAATTACAAGAAGCCATAGACAATAAAGATATTGTTGAAATAGCCGATGCATTATGTGATATACAGTATGTTCTTTCCGGTGCCGTACTAGAATTTGGTTTAAAGGATAAGTTCAACGAACTATTCGAAGAAGTACAACGCTCCAACATGAGCAAAGCTTGTAAAACGGAAGAAGAAGCAAAAGCTACACAAGAACACTACCGGACAAAAGGCGTAGAGTCTTACTATAAAGAAATTGACGGATTATTTTTGGTCTATAGAGAAGGAGATGATAAAACCCTCAAATCCATTAATTATTCTCCTGCTGACTTAAAAGGGATTCTTAAATAATATAAAAATGGCGGATAAGACCTGCCATTTTTATATACCGTATAAACTACCCTGCTTGACACCTCTTTCCTCTAATCCTTTATCAATTTGTGTTTGAATCTTAGATTTTGGGAAGCCCCAGTTTGGCGCAATGAGCAGCTCCTTATCCGCAATCCCAAAAATACGCTGAATAATAATATCTGGGCGTAATAAAGGGATAAACTTAGCTAAAAAGTCAGTATACTCTTCTATACTAAACAGCTTAAAAGGTTCACGCTTATATTTTACTCCCATAATTGAACCCTCAACAATATGTAAGTGATGGAGCTTTACAAATTTAATATGTGGATGTTTATTGATTTCCTCAGCATAACGTAACATCATCTCTTCTGTTTCCCAAGGAAAACCAAAAATTGTATGTACACAGAGCTCCAATTTGGTACTCTCCAACATCCTCATGGTGGATAAAAACTCATCATGCGAACAACCGCGATTGATTCGATCTAAAGTCTCATTATATATCGATTCCATCCCCATTTCTAAATCCACATCAAAACGATCTGTATAAGACTCCAATAGTGCTATTTTCTCAAAATCCAAACAATCTGGCCGTGTCCCCACAGATAAACCCAAAGTGTTCTCCGGGTCTATACTTAATGCCTCATCATACATCATTTTTAGTAAATGTGTAGGTGCATACGTATTCGTATTGGGCTGGAAATAGATAATAAACTTTTCTGCGCCGTAAGAATTACGAGCTCTGGCTATTCCATTCTCCACCTGCTCTCGCATAGACGGGATTTTACGGGCTGTGTCCGGTGTAAAAGAATCCACATTGCAGTACGTACAACCGCCATATCCTTTGCTACCATCTCTATTAGGACAGGTAAAGTTTCCATCAACAATTACTTTGAAAACCTTCTGTCCATCATATTTTTCTTTCAAATAAGCACCATAATGATTATATGGTTTTATGCCGCTGTCTAATGCTGTTGCCATTGTGGTACAAAGATAAGAATTAGTATTGAGTAGAGCGTATTGCGTATTGAGATTATTCCTGTAAGACTACCATCATTGTAGCACCCCATATTTGTTTGACTATAAACAAAAAAGCACCTTTCAGTTTCCTGTAAGGGGCTTTCGTATAAAATTAGGCACCGACCTACTCTCCCATCCGCCGCGGCGGACAGTACCATCGGCCCGGCAGGGGGG
>NZ_FOZZ01000005.1 GCF_900116225.1 Sphingobacterium wenxiniae | reverse complement strand
GGAAAACATTATGTCAATAAACCATAAAAACTTAAAGGATCTTTATCCGCAAAACTTCAAAAAATTAGCTGACCTGTAGTTCGTAGGGAGGATACAGTGGCTACAGTTTTTGCATTCCTATAATCTCTTTCATTCCAAGTGCCATTATTCATACTTTCGATCTTCAATCTTTGCGCTTCTTCATCTCTTCTTCTGTTAGAATAAGGATTTCTTGACGAAAATGGAGTTCGGGGTCTATATGGCTTAATTGGTCTTCCGTACTGGTTTAACAGTACTAATTTTTGAGGTTTGATTTGGCTACTTAAAGGAGTGTAATTTACTTTAGAAAAAAAGAAATCCTCATAAAATTGATCTGATAGCTTGGAATCGGCTATCGAATTCAAATTAACAGCCAAATTATCTCTAATAGTCTGAAAATATACTTTTTTGTTCCTCTGGAATTTTAATAATTCATTGGTCTGCTTTATAGATTGTCTAATGAATTCTCTTTTCTTCTTTACCTCTAATAACAATTGTGGTGAAATCTCCCCATCCTTTCTATACTGTAGTTTTTCCGTTGAGGGCTTAAAATAAAAAACCATACAAATATAGGCCTCTGAATCCTTATTAAATGATATTTTTACATTTCCTGCATTAGGTACTTCCACCTTGATGCTCACTTCAGAAGACTTAGTAGACTGGCTTGACGCAACCAATTTCTCAAAATTATACATACCTAATCTTATGACGTAAGCTATTTAGGACTATTCAATTCCAATAGATTTATTTTTTCATTAATAATCTCTTGAACATGACAGGGAGTGATTTCATCCAAGCGAAAGCCTTGCAAATCTCTACCACAGGCACACCTTAGATCGATTTCACTATTAGTGGCACCACAGGTACATTTCCATATCCTTTTTGTCCCAAAGATCCCTTTAGTCTCGAATATTTCAGAGTTAGGAAAAAAATGTAACAAGTTACTGTCTTGTAGTTTTTTCAATGCTTTTAAATCATTTTCAGAATAAATATTTTTATCCGTATTTAATATTTTCAAAGCGTGCTTCTTATTTATAACATCTTTTGAATCAAGAAGTTTTA
The DNA here is from genome assembly GCF_900116225.1 of Sphingobacterium wenxiniae. GTDB lineage: Bacteria > Bacteroidota > Bacteroidia > Sphingobacteriales > Sphingobacteriaceae > Sphingobacterium > Sphingobacterium wenxiniae. The sequence goes on along the minus strand of NZ_FOZZ01000005.1, from coordinate 283,636 downwards.
ACGATTTTTCATAATCCACCAACTCCAACTCAATTATCGTGTTCGAAATAGTAGATTTGACACGAAAATGTATATCTTGTAATAACCAGCTATATAGGTTATCCTTAGCTATATCTACGGGCAACCTATCAAAAATTAATAAGCTATTTTTTAATTTGCCAATTAATGACTCTAAATCAAACGCATTTTTTAAAGTAGGATTTTCTATATCTAAACTTTGCTCAATATGTGGGATAAATTCAGGTATGCCCGACTCTACAGCATACAACAATTGTTCATTAGTTAATTGGTAAATATTATCACTCGAAGCCATGAGACGTTTGACCTTTATTTTTGTATTAATAGACTGATGGTCGATAACTTTTCTCTGTTGAATTTGATTTTGTTTGACATCTAAGATAACTGGTGTGCCAACCACAGTCACCATAAACATATTCTTACCCCCGCCAGATATTTCTCCTACATCAATTTTTACTCCCACAATTGCATTTGCTTTCAAACGCTTCGCATGCTTTTTGAGCATATCTAAAGCATTTTCATTTATTAATTGTAATCTGCTTTCATAATTATTGGAACGTCCACCAAAAAAATCAGTTAAACCTGCTCCAAAGTCAGCGATAACATTGGAGCCGAGTACTACAGATTTAGTCACAGGATCAAAATATCTTATGATATTTCTTCCATCAATATTGTCGGTTGTAGTTACGATCATTATTCTAAAATGAAAATATTCAGGTATTACTATATAATCTCAGCTTTCAAAGCTACAAGCTTACTTGCAAATTTCTCAATCTTTTACCATAAAAGTGAGCCTTTAAAAGGATAAGTTGTAAAATAATAAGGTAAAATTACATTTACATCAATTAATAAGCCTTAACTCAAGACCTCCGCTAATCTTTCGTATGGAGTTATAACCAGCAAAGAGACCGAATGCTTTGTTTAATGTGTATGTACAATATCCACCGAAACCAAATAGACTTGAAGTGCTATTTACCATATAGTATCCTCCATTATTAAACCTATTGTCTCTATAGTTAGTATAATGATTTGTTTTTCCCAGTGATACTTCTGTAGAGATAGAGAGCTTTTTTGTAAAAAACCTTCCAAAGGAAAAGTCTACGGTAGAAAAATATTCTCCATTTCCAATCACTTCTCTTCCATAGTTGGTCAATTGGTGAGAAACTTTTTTCCCATTTGTATCATTCAACTCCCGAGTCACGCCAATAGAAAAATGATTTTTGTTTTTGAAATATTTTAAATTTAGTAAATAAGATTTTGAGCTTGCCCCACCAATGTCGACACCAAAACCTGATTGACTATAAAGATCCATGATCAGTACAAATATTGCTAAAAATATTATAAAAATCTTCTTCATTGCATTACTAATAATATCAGCTTTCAATGCTACAAATTTCCCACTATATTTCTTTACGCCTTCCCGTAAAAAGAAGAAATATCATTCCTGCTTTTGTAGATCAAGATGCTGAAAAGTCATAAATTGAGCTACAAAGTGTAAGAACACAGCCACAGAGACTATACCAAAGAATTGTCTAACTCGTCTGGAAGCAGTAAATCTTTGAAATCAATAGTCGCTGACATCATACTTGTTATTTCTTCTAAAACTGAAATACTTGAATTTATTGAGGACAGAAAGTTAGAAATGTCAATTTTATTGAGACGCGTCAAGGTCGGCTTTTCTTTTGTATTATACGGATAACGGAAAGCATCAGATCTCTTATCATGCAGATATATTTCTTTTAAAACTTGATCAACACACTCTAAATTTTCTTCTGACGTCCCTTGTATATCAAGACCTCCTTGCTTCATAAGCGTAAATCGCTCTTTGCACTTTTCCCAATTTTCTGTTAAATTGTGATCGAATTTTAATAAATCTTTCGTATTGTCAAATTCCCCACTATTAATCAAAATCTCTTTGATTCTAAGTTCGAAATAATGTCGATATAGAAATACTAATGGATAGATTAGAAGATCGATTTCTGATTTCTCTGAATTTATCTTTTCAGCAATAGCTTCCGCTGCTAATTTGTATGAAATAGCAAATTTATTCCACATGTTGTAATACTGTCCGCTGTGAGAGACATCCGCATTATTTTCTTGATTGTCAGTTTCCTTAAATATCATCTTGTTATTTTATAATGAAAAGCAACATAAAATCTGATTATCCGCAATTATTTCTATTTATTTTTTTAAATGATTTCCTGTACGTAATCAGGTGAAATAAACACTTGAGTAACTAATGACTGTATATTTCTTAAAATCTCGTAAAATATCAGATAAATGGTATGGCGAATGTGTGGAAACAATAAGGTGTACATGATTGCTCATAATACACCATGCATATATTTTTAATCCTTTGTTTTTCTGGCAATATCTTAGGCTTTCTATTATTATATCCGTATATTCTTTCCTTGTAAAGACATCAACCCATTGCACTACAGCGAATGTTATAAAATGAATCCCCTCTTGATCCCTTATTGCATAACCGTAATTGCTCATATCTCTAATTTACATAAAAAGATGAAATCACAGAGGTGTTTTGAGATAGTCTGGAGAACTGTCTGTTATTTTGTCGTCTTTAGTGATCGCTGTGCTAAACACTAAGGATAAATGTGAAAAATTACCTCACAGCTCTATCACGCAGTGTCAATAGCAATTTTCGATAGTCGATATGTGCGCCAAAGCGTCGTAATATATCGCCACCTAATACACCAATCACAGGCTCTAATCCCATCTGCTCGTAAGCATAATTAATCGAACTCAGATCCAGCACGGCTGTAGTGAAATGTTTGATTTTCCATTCGCCAATGCGCAATTCGGGAATATCGATAATGAAACTCTGCATATTGGTGGTGCCTAATCCAGTCGATAGGACATTGGTATCCTCAAATTGCTCTTCGGGAATACCGGAATGAAGGAGTGTATTCTTATCCACGACGGTTTTGGATGCTCCGGTGTCGACAACCATGTTAAAATCATGGTCGAAGAGGTTGACTTTCACCAATAAGTGATACCCATCGCCTTGCAGATCGATGATTTCTAACGGAATTTTTTGCATGTAGGGGAGACTATACTAAACCTTGGTCAATCAGCACTTGGTTCATGTTCCTTACTGCTGTAGCACTTGCCTCGAACAGTTCTTTTTCCTTGTCAGACAACTGCAATGGAACGATACGATCCCAACCGTTTTTGTTGATGATTACAGGCACACCGATGTTGATGTCCTCTTGTCCATACTCTCCTTCGAGATAAACGGAAGCCGTGAATAGACGGTTTTGGTCTTTAACGATGCTCTCAACCATCGCTGCAGCAGCAGCACCTGGTGCATACCATGCCGAGGTGCCTATAAGAGCTGTCAGTGTTGCACCACCTACCATAGTCTTTTTAACGATTTCGTCCTGCTCTTCGGAGGTTAAGAAACCATCCACAGCAATGCTGTTCCATGTCGCATGCGCGATTAAAGGGATCATGGTGGTGTCGCCATGTCCTCCAATGACAATAGCATTCAAATCGTTTGCAGAAGCATTGAGCTTGGTCGCTAACTGATATTTGAAGCGTGCCGAATCCAAGGCGCCACCCATACCGATAATACGGTTTTTAGGCAGTCCACTGGATTTTAATGCTAGATAGGTCATGGTGTCCATAGGGTTGGATACGACCAATATAATGATATCCGGGGAGTGCTTAATCAGATTTTCTACAACCGATTTTACAATACCTGCATTGGTTCCGATAAGCTCTTCTCTGGTCATTCCTGGTTTACGCGGTATCCCGGAAGTAATAACTGCTACTGCTGAGCCAGCTGTCTGTAGATAATCATTCGTCACACCCTTGATTTTGGAATCGAAGCCCAGTAATGCTGCTGTTTGCATCATATCCTGTGCCTTTCCTTCTGCCACGCCTTCTTTAATGTCTAATAAAACGATTTCTTCGGCAATGTTGCGGCGAACTAAATTATCTGCTGTGGTAGCGCCTACAGCGCCAGCTCCAATGACAGTTATTTTCATGTTATAGCGTTTTAAAGTGAATAACCTATGAATAGTTAAATATATGGAATAAAGATGGAAGAACAAAGAGAAAAAAGATGAAAGAGAAAAGAGCCAAGAAGCAAGACTTGATGTCCTTACTCTTGGCTCTTTTCTTTTGGTTCTTGCTTCTTTCTTCTTGCTTCTTTCTTCTTTCTACCTTAGAACGGATAACCGATTGCCAGATTGAACACGAGGTTCTGTTTCCGCCATTCAGAGTTTCTGAAATCAATATATTTGAATACCCAACGGTCTCCCGGTTGACGATACGGAACACGTACTGGAATAGCAAAATCTGTACGGATAATCAAGAAATCTAAATCCATACGTAAGCCGGCGCCGGCACCAACGGCAAGCTCTTTGATAAAGTTCTTGCTCAGTTTACCACCGGGTCTGTTTGGATCTTCACGTTGTAACCATATATTTCCCGCATCGACAAAGGCAGCCCAATGGAACATGCCCGATATTTGCGATCGGTATTCCGTGTTGAGTTCCAGTTTAAAATCTCCGGTTTGGTCAGCAAAGAAATTGTCTTTCCCTATATTTTCAGGCATCATGCTTCCGGGACCAACTGCACGTGGACGAAATGCACGCAAGCCGTTAGGTCCCCCAGAGAAGTACTGTTTGAGATAAGGCAAGGAACGGGAATTACCGTAAGAATAACTTGTACCAACCATCAAACGGGAAGCCAATTGACTACCTGGTGATAGTTTCAGGTAATGGCGGAAGTCCACTTCGGCTTTGACAAATTGTGAATACGCCGTTCCGAAGAGCGTTTTGATATTCCCGGAATTGTAGTCTGCACCTTGAATTAAGCCCAGGACATTCCCCGAAGTGTTTAATCCTGTTTTCACATAGAAGGTGTGCGTACGATTGGCTTCCATGGTATTGGTAAAGGTGTAGGAATAGTTCGGACCGAAAGAAAACTGCGGGTCTACGATGTGACGTAGGGTAGGGACGGTATCCATTTGAGCCCGATAATCATCGGAAATATTGCGTGGCTGCACGTAAATAATCTCTACAGCAGCAAGATCATGTTGTTTCTGGTCGTTTTCTTTCCAGTTGTATCCATAGTTTAGCGTCAAGGAATTTAAGGTATAGGCATTCCGGCGATTCAAAAATTCATAACTAACTTTGGCGTAGGTTTTCGGAATAAAACGACGAGAAGGTGCCCATTTGTAAGGGGAAAGCAATCGAGGCCACATAATACCAACGTCCGCACCATAGCGCAAATAACTGGAATTGAGGTTCACGCTACCGCCTGTCTGTGTCTCATAACCACCGAATACATTGACTGTGAGTGATTCAAAACCCTTAAAAGCATTGCGCAGTGTCCAGCTTACGTTGGCTTCCGTTCCGTTATAGACTGAAGCTGTTTTTCCTAAGATTTCAAAACGGATAGATTTGCGCTGCATTGGCGTGAGGTGGTAGTACACATCCAAGGTATTCGCAGAATCAGGATTGTCGACAAAGGTATTTTTAACAAACTTGAAATCATTAAGGTTTACCAAATGACTAATGGTCAAGTTGTGGTCATGCCGATTGTATAGTTCCCCTTTATGGAAAAAAATGTGATTGGCAAGCACTTTTTTTCGGTATTTGTTCTCCCGGTCAATGATGTAGTAGTTGTCCTGGTAGAGTTCCATTCGACGCGGATTGGCCGCACGGAATCCATCCGAAGTCTGTGTGTAGTTCGTATAGATAAAGATATTGCCGATTTTTTGCGGCATACGCGCTTTTTCTGCTGTTTCGGGCTTTACGGTGACAAACATGTTGACTTTGTGGTCACCGATGGTGCTATCGACCTCAGCCAAGATATTATCGGGGGAGAAATAATAGTAACCTCTGTTTTTTAAGTCATTGTCAATACGTTCACGCTCGTTGATAATGACATCGAGATTGTAGGGGCTGCCAGGTTTTAATAAGGACTGATCACTAGTGCGCAGAATATCACGTCCTAAATTTTTTAAAGAGTCTACTTCAAAGTTTACGTTGGCAATACGGTATATATTACCCGGGAAAGCATTGTATGTGACCTCAGCAAGCTTGCCGTTGATACTGGTATCTGAAGTTACTTCTGCATTGAAAAAGCCAAAGTTCTCCATGCGGTTGCGTAGAAGATTCTCGTTGTATTCCCGGTTGACATCGCTGAGCAAAACAGGTTCCTCACCACGTCTTTTTAACCATCTTTTGAAAAAACCTCCGGTCGTGTCCGGACCGCCCCCCATATTGTACAGCCCAAGCTTGAAGCGCATACCTAAAACTTTTTTGTTAGGTTTCGGGCGAAGTAATCCTTCCAGATACTCTTCAAAAGCCTGCTTCCGGTCGGCATCCATGCTATCGCGATGAATGACCACATGTCCTTTATCGTACAGCTTTTCGTCTTCTGCCAGATATTTAGTGGAGTTACAGCCGCTAGCAAGGGCTGCACTCAAAAGTGCTATACTGAATAGTCGAGTTAGTTTAATTTTCATTTTGGTTCCTTTCGTCTTCTTCATTGCGTATAGCGTTGTTCGTCGTATCTCGTTTTGTTTCGGTCGAGTCGTTGGACTCGTTGTTTTGTTGTTGCTGTAAAATTTGCTCTTCGCGTTGTCTTTCTTCCCAGCGTTTCTTAAATTCCGGACTGTGGGTCATCAAGCTATCGCGGATAACCTGACGGACACTATCCCGGTATACCGAATCGACATCCATGCGTTCTACATCGAATCGACGGCGGAAGCTACGGCTATCGGTATTATAATATTGTTCTAAGGCTTTCGAACTCATGAACAGTTCCTTGAATCTGTCGTAGCTCATCGTGATGATAAAACCGATACCCGTTTCCACAAATTGTCCTTGTAAGGTCGCTTGGTATTGGTTTTTGCGATAAACGCGGGCAAAATAGCGACCGTCTTTGGAAAGTTGGTAATCGAGGGAAATATCACCTGCAATATTCGAGGCCTTCTCACCAGGTCTGGAGGCTCCTTCGACTTCAAAGTTGGAACCTATGGTGATTTTTAAGCGATCATCAAATAGCATTTTCGAAATACCGATGTTCAGATCCGTACGTGTTTCGGCTCTTCCCGTTAGATAATCTTCCTCGGATTGTAGATTGAAATCCAATTCCACACCTTTGACAAGATTGGAGGCTAATTTGTTAAGCTGGCTACTCAACATCCCGCTCAATGTATTCCGTATGGCGGACTCTGTACCACCACCTGAAAGACTCTCAAACGGATTGGCGGACATAAATCGGCCCAAGGCAATTAAGGAGAATACCTGCTTGTTCATTTCTGCGGGGTCTCCACGCAAGTTTGCTAAGGCGATATTGACCTTATTGATTACATCTTGGGAAGCGATTGCATTTCTTTCGTTCAGATCAATGTCGAAATTCAATGTAGGTTTGAAAAGCTCGCCTGTCAGAATTAGCTTAACATCGAAAGGAATACGCTGCTTATACAGGTTTTGGCTTTCCGCACCGATTTGGGTCTGTACCAATTCCAATGTCGGGAATCGATCGGAATAAAGAGCTGTGATATCCATACGGGCATCCAAGGGATCGCCATTCCAGACAATGGTACTTCCTTTCTGAAAGGTAAATGGCTTGGAGATAGGTCCTAAAGAGAAGGTATAGCTTCCCTTTTCTACCGTAAATGTACCAGACATGGTAATCTTATCGCTGGCATCAATAGTAGTGTTCAGCTCAGCCACACCTTGGATATTCAAGGCATCCTGTGTCCCTTCATCCAAGATTACTTTAAACTTCGCATCCCGATCCGTAGCGAGGTTCAGAGCAATGTCATAACCAGAAAGGTGGGTTGCTGTGGTCATGGAATCCAATTTCGCAAAAACATTGGTACGGGCAGTATCGCTGCGGTTGACAAATTTTACCACGCCGTCACGCTCTGCAATTCCTGGATTATCGTTCGGAACGATAAAAACGAAATCTGTTTTGTCGTTTGCTCTAATGTTTCCGTCAATTCTTGGGTTATCCAAATTGCCTGTAATACGGATATTGGACGTCACATAGAGTTTACCGTAGAACAAATCATTGTCTTCACGGGTGGAATTGACCGCCGCAAAGTCGTTGGTTGTCATATTGAGGTTGAAATCAAAATCCGTATAAGTCGTGGTGCGGATGCTACCGTTCAAGCGGGCAGCGTTCCCACGTGCATCTTTAATTTCAAACTGGCGGAATTGGATACCTTGGTTATTGAATGTGATGGATTGATTGTCCATCGCCATATCGGCATTTAACATGCCTACATTAATATTGGCATCCAAGAAGGTCAGCTTACCATTGATGCGCGGTTGGTCCATCGTTCCGGTGATTTTGAGGTCACCCGTCAGGTCGCCGCGGCTGTTTTCGAGATAACCCATGCTGAACGCCTGAATGGTCGTCATTTTCATCGGTTTGAGCGACAGGGTAGCGTCTATCGATGCCGTGCCGTTTGGCGGACTGATGAAGTCCCCGATTAGTTGCACATCATTACCGTTCTCAGTGATGCGTATATCCGCAGAGAACGTGTTTTCCTTTTCGTTGTTGACTTTGACCAATACGTTACCGATCGTGTCCTGTCCGAAATAAAATTTGTTAATTGTCAAATCGGATACGAATACCGGATTACTTTCCAGACGGGAAATAGTTGCCGAGCCGTCAATTCCTCCACCCATATTTAAAGCTTCCGATTCCAAAATCTTGGTAAAAGTTTCAATCCTAAAATTATTGAAGGTCAGATCCAACGGTGCATTCATCGTGGAATCCTGTGACTGGATGAGAAATTCCTGCCCGCTATTCACCAGGCGGAAATTGTTTGCTCGAATGCCGCTTGTCCCGAATGTCAGCTGGTTGCCGGCATCAATCTGCCAGTTTTCGTAGTTCAGCATCAACCCATCCTCATTCAGGCTTAATGCATAATTGTTTTCCGAAACTTGCATGTTTGCACCTAAATGATAGCGTTCCTTATCATCTTTGTCTTTTATCCAAAGTCCGAAATCAAGGCTATTTTCAATTACGCTACCGCTCAATACGGTGTTGATCAACTCCATTTCGCCCATCTTGATCTTATTGATGAGCGCCGAATAATAGAGGGTGCTATCCAATGTGGTAATATCAACCCCGACATTTTCAACGGATGTGCCGTCATAGACCAGCTTAGGCGCCAATAGCTTCGCCATGATACTTTTATCCGTGCTATTAAAGGTTCCGTCGAGCGTGATATCTCTCAATTCCTCAAGCTTAGGGAAAAAGTCACGGATAAACCGGGAATTATTTAGCGATGCACTGAACTCAAAATTTTGAGGTTCGTATGCCAATGTGGTCGTCGGATTATTCGCCGGATTGTAATACATCTGCACAATGTCCTGCATGGAAGCGCCTAATTCGGTAAGCCGATATTTCCCTACCAAGTGGGCATTGAGAAATTCCGATTTTAAGATAAGGGTATTCCGGTTGGTATCTGCCGCAGCCGTTAAAGAGACCGTATCTAATGTGAAACGTTCATCATTGTATGCTATTGACGAATTGGATATAATGATGGAACCGTTGAGAAAATCAATGTCCGCTGTTTCAAAATCTGCATAGACCTTACCATGATACCTGAAGTTATCATCCATGAGTTTCAGTTTCTGTAGATTGATGCTGTCAATCATCATTTCGGCATGGACTTTAGGATATTGTCCACGCATATCGGCAGCAAAGTCAAGGTTGAACTGCACATTCGGATCGGGACTTATCAGACTACCTCCGATATCCCCATCTTGGGCTTGCACATCCAATGAAATATCTTTATAGGCATAGCCCATGGCATCCAGATGGTTGATTTTACCTTTGATGTCGGCTTGCATATTTTTCGGATTTAACCCTCGCCCTTTTACCTGCGCTTCTGCTGAAAGTATACCTAATACGGAGTCTTGATTTAGGATATTGCCGATATTAAAATTGTCAATGGAAACAAAAGCATCGTAGGTAGTATCTTGCGCCATGTTCATGTTCCCTTTTACCGTTGCGCTGCCTTTGTCGGTGGTCAGATACATATCGGTGTTAAATCCCGACATACCGCCACGGAATGTACCCGATAAACCAATGGCATTAGGCAGCTGTATGCTGTCCGGTAGCATGGAAGAAGCAATCAGGCGTTCAAGGTCGGTTCTTCCGGACGTAAATTTCTTGAGGTCAAGATCGATGTTCATTTTTTCCACATCGGGAAGCCCTTTTATTCTTGCGGAAGCTATAAGGTGGGTTTTATCCAACGTCTTAAATTCCAGATGCGGGATGTTGAGGTCATCCATGCGCCCTTTAACTTGCCCGTCGATAAAGAAAGCGCGTGTCAACAGTGGTTTCATGACCTCCATGGTGTCTAAGTCCGGAACGAAATAACGGATGTCGCGCATGTCGAGTGTAGATTTCTTGATATTTGCCTCTACAAGCATGTTTTCAGGATGTTCAGCAATGGCATCCAGAGAAGGGTAGCTGACTTTGATGTAATCCCGAATGGTGGTGTTTGGTGTTTGTGCCAAAAGGTTTTTAATCTCCGCACCGGTATTGTTATAAACGAAATCTGCTTGAAACTTCTTGATTTCGAAACCTGAATGGTCTTTGGCGGTCAAGGATTTTAAAGAACCGGAAATGGAGTCATTGGAATAGTAAAGGTCTTCCAGATCACCTAAAAAGTTTGTGATTTTGATGTTGAAATAATCAAAGCCTTTCATCCGGGGCTGATTGTCGTCACGAAACCAAAGATTGGTTTTATTGATGACCAATTTTTCGGCAGAAACCACCCAATTTACGCTTGATGTAGTGGTTGTGTCAGCTGTAGTGGGCTTGGGAGTAACCTTGCCTAGAAATACTTCGGAATCCGAACCGTCCAGAGCAACTTCTTTCAAGCGCACCACTTCTTTGTTCAGATCCAGTTCCTCGATATTGGCGGTCAACTGCTTAATGTCGAATTTGGTGTCCATTGCCGAAGAGGCATCCTGGTATTGGACGAAGATATTTTTTAAATCAATGTTGTTGATAGCTACATCCGGTAGGAGCGAGGCCGCTTCGGGTTCGGGAGTAATGCCGAAATCTTCTGCTGAAGGAGCTTCAGCTTCTGAAACAGGCTGCCATTGTTTGACAATAGCCGATAAACCGTCGATTTTGACATTGGGCATGGCAAATGCCATGTTGTTGGTCAAGTCAAATTTTTTGACTTTGGTGTCGAAATGTTGTAGACGTATGTCGGCGCTGGTACCGATGACTTCATCGTTGTACACAAAGTGTATGCGTTTGAACAGGACATCTTCGATATTAAAAAGCAATGCGGAGGCGGTATCCGTATCGGAAGGTGTGCTCTCCTTCTCGGAAGCAAAAGCCTGCATAATGTAATCGAAGTTAAAGCTGCTGTCGGGAAGCGTTCTATTGATCTTGGCGGTAATGCCTTCCAGAGAAAATTCCTCTATCTCGACGGTATTCTTCAGTAGTTTGAACATGTTGATATCGACCATCAGCTTCTCTCCGGCCAGTAACGTGTCTTTAGACTGGTCTTCAAAATATACATTTTCCAATACCAGTTTTTTCGGAAAGGTAATGTTTACATAGCCGATGCTTACCGGAGTGCCGATCTTATTTTCTAGATAATGGGTCACTTTACCCACAACATAGTTTTGGATTGAAGGCATCCGAATGAGGAAAATAATAAGCAATAATAGGGCTATAACACTCCCTATCAGCCAAAGTATGGTCTTTAAAGCAATACGTCCAAATCTATTCAAACCGGTCTTTTATGTTTTTGTGCAATAAAACTATGTAACACTTATATAAACGCAAGAAAAAGAAAAATGTTTAATCCTCTTTTTATTTTGCTTACATCCGTAAAGGTGAGACAAATATAAGCTTTTAGCGATGTGTTTGAATGAATGGACAAAAGAATAAAGTTTTCCTAAAAGTTTCCTAAAAGAGGTACTAAAATTGTAGATTTAACATACATGAAGATTCTGATTATAGAAGACGAAATAGATCTGCAGGACGTCATTCGCACTTTTTTGGAAAAGGAAAAATTTCTGGTAGAGGTGGCAAAGGATTATAACAGCGGTTTGGAGAAGGTCGCAAACTACGATTATGACTGTATTCTGCTGGATATTATGCTTCCAGGAGGCAATGGTATGCAGCTGTTGTCGGAAATGAGGGACTTGGGTAAAGATGGTTCAGTCATCATTGTCTCTGCAAAAGATTCTGTAGAGGATAAAGTGGAAGGTTTGGAATTGGGGGCAGACGATTATTTGGCTAAACCTTTTCACTTAGCGGAGCTTTTGGCTCGTGTAAAATCTGTGTTGAGACGTAAGCATCAACAAGGGGTCAATATGTTAGAGCATAAAAATGTACGCATTTATCCTGATGAACGACGCGTGGAAGTAAACGATATGGAAGTGCAACTCAATCGGAAAGAATACGATTTGCTGTATTATTTTCTTGTCCGTCCGGATAAATTAGTACAGAAGACTTCCTTGGCAGAAGCCATCTGGGGCGATAATGCGGATCAAGCTGATAGCTTGGATTTTATCTATTCGCAAGTGAAGAACCTACGCAGAAAGTTAAAGGAGAACCAAGCTGATATAGATCTACAGGCGGTATATGGCATAGGGTATAAATTGGTTTGATATGCAGATTTCGCTCAAAAACTATACACTCCGTTATCTGGTCTTTGTCTTCCTGGCTATTATGGCCTTATGGGCATCTTTATTCTATGCTTATATCTTGGAAGAGGTATATGACAATGTGGATGATGGGCTGAAAAACCAGAAAATAGAAATTATAAGAGAGGCTTATCGAAATCCCGAAATTTTGGAAATACGGGAGTTTGGTGTTAATCAATTTCGGATATGGGCGGCGGATAAAGAAACTTTTTCAGAAAAAAATAAGCTGAGCAGCCAGTTTTATTATATGCCGTATGATGATGAACAAGAACCTTACAGGGTGCTTCAAACAGGATTTTATGGGCAGGATGGAATCCCTTATCATCTGGAAATACGGACATCGACCGTTGAAGAAGATGATCTGATGTTGGATCTGGCTTCGGCATTATTGGTGCTGTATGTTGTTCTGGTATTGAGTCTCTATCTGATTAATGAGTTTATCTTACGCCGAGCCTGGCGCCCTTTTAAAGTTATTTTGGACAATTTGAATCACTATCGTTTTGGAAAAAAAGAAGATTTAAAACCTATACAGACGAATGTGTTGGAATTTAATCGGTTGAACCAAGATATCCAACAGATGTGGCAGCGCAATGAACAGGTTTTTGAAGAGCAAAAACTCTTTCTTGAAAATGCATCGCATGAGCTTCAAACGCCTTTAGCTATCACTATCAACAAACTGGAACTCCTGATGGAGGATGAATCCCTTACGGAGACGCAATTGGTACAATTGGCTGATGCCAAGGATTCTTTGCAGCGTATGGTGAATCTGAATAAATCGCTACTCATGCTCTCCCGAATTGAAAACAAGCAATATAGGGATACGGAAGCCATAGATTTCAATAGGTTAATACACAGTTTAGTAGATGATTTAGCTGATTTTATAGCGTTCAAGGATATCAATGTCGTTTGGCAGGAAAAGGGCACATTTGTTTTTACAATGAATAAGGGATTAGCTGTTATACTTCTATCTAATCTGTTAAGAAATGCTATTCGGTATAACCATGCAGCGGAAGGTAAAATATGGATTGAAATCTTAGCGGATAGCATAAGTATCCAAAATACCGGCAAGGTTGATCCACTACCACAGGAACTGATTTTTAAACGCTTCCATAAGGGCGAGCAGGATAGTAGCTCAAATGGAGTGGGGTTGGCCATTGTTAAATCCATTATTGATTCTTATAAAGACCTGTCTATTACTTACACGTTCGAACAAGAGAAACATATTTTTCGTGTTCTGAAATCTTTTCCTAAATCTTTCCCAAATTGATTGGGTATTTTGTGTTGAAGTTTAGTCGATTACATTAGGGATCGGATATTTCTAACAGCTTAAAAAGGAAAGAAAAATGAATAAGTGGATATTAATTGGCTTATTGTTTTTGGTTGGTCATACGACAATGGCAAAAGAAAAAGTTATACCTTTCTCGCAACTGCCAGCTAAGGCGCAAATCTTTGTAAAAACGCATTTCTCAGAGAAATAAGTGGCTAGTGTGCTGCTTGATACTGAATACATCGTACAGAAAGAGTATACGGTCCTACTAAAAAATGGCACCAAAATTGAGTTTGATGGAGATGGAGAATGGAAAGAAGTGAAGGCAAAGACGACAGCTGTTCCCGTGAAGATAACGCCTTCGACTATCTTAGAGCATATTCACCATAGTTTTCCGAACACTTATGTGAAGGAAATCAAGCGTACAAGTAGAAGGTATGAGGTGGAAATCTCCAATGGACTAGAATTGGAGTTTGATAAAAATGGGGTATTTTTAAAAATAGACGATTAAGAACAAAAAAAGATATAATATGATGAAAAGAGCATTTTTAGGTTTATCTGCCTTAGCAGTAGTGACGGTGATGAATATCTCCTGTGATGATGATAAAGTAGTAACAGAAAAGGAGCTTCCTTTAGCGTCAAATCAATTTTTAAGCAGTTATTTTGCAGGAGTTGATATCACACGTGTGGAGAAGGAAAGAAACAACTATTCTGTTAATCTGGCTAATGGTGTTGAAGTAGATTTTAACAGTGCCGGAGAGTGGATAGATGTGGACGCTCCGGATGGTATGGCGCTTCCTACAGGTTTTATCAACCCGAAGATTGTTGCCTATGTAGCAGCAGAATATACAGGCAATGGTATCAACAGCATAGAAAAAACTAATCAAGGTTTTGACGTGGATTTAGTGACTGGAGATATTGATTTGGTATTTAATGCCACGGGTGATTTCGTTCGTGTAGACCCGTAAAAATAGTAAACATTTCAAAAACCAAATAGAGCGGTTTTCTGTAAAAGGAAAGCCGCTTTTTGTTTAAAAGGATTCTCTATTTCCGTTTTTAACCCGTTGCGTGAAGTTTGGTTGTTGCGAATAAGCCAACTTTATAGATCCAACTTGTTGTGCCTTATGCAATAATTAAGTCTCCTAATTGTCACTCTGAGCTTGTCGCTGTGCTTCGACTATGGCGAAGAAAGAGAGTGGCATGTCTATCCTTGGACAGACTCAGGAGGACAAAAAAGGTGATAATTTACAAGGGTAGTTCCAATGAAAGCTTATCTAAGAACATAAACAACATCTGGTTCATTTCTGTATAATCAAAATTTCGAATTTCATCTGGCGTGGTATCAGGACTTTGAGGCCCAGCCATTATAATCAACAAATCAATATCATCGGCCGTATCTGGCAGAGGTTGATTCTCATATACTTTTGAAAATGTAATGTCGTGATTTCTTTGTATTGCCCACTCTAAATATGCTCCTGGTGCTTCAAATGTTTTGTGTTGAATAAAATGTACTTTCATTTTTCTATCGCTTTTTAAGTTTTTATTTTTCGTTCCAATAATAACTGTCGGGATAAACTCTTTGTCCGAATATTGCTGTACCTACTCTTATGATGGTTGCTCCCTCCTCAATGGCTGTTTCCATATCGCCACTCATACCCATTGACAATTCCTGCATTTCTACATTAGAAATATTTAAAGCAATAATTTGCTGTTGAATATCTTTTAGCAATCGGAAACATTTGCGGACTTTTTCAATTTCGGCACTAAACAGACCTATGGTCATTAAGCCTTTTATTTTAAGGGTTTCCAGCTGTGCTACCTGCTTTACTAATTCTATTGCATTGTCGGGACTAACGCCAAATTTGCTTTCTTCAAAGGAAGTATTTACCTGTATCAATACTTCTATGGTGTTGTTTTCAAACTGTAACCGTTGGTGTAATTTTTCTGCCAAATCCAAACGGTCAAGCGACTGAATGCAGGACACGTTATATTTCAAAAGGTCTTTGATTTTGTTGGTCTGCAAATGCCCAATGAAATGATTTGTATGAGGAATTTCTTTTAATATTTCATATTTCTCTTTAAGCTCCTGCACTTTGTTTTCTGCTATCAACGTATGTCCCGCCTGTAATGCGATTTTGATACGTTCGGCAGGTACGGTTTTGGTTGCCAATAACAATTTTACTTCATCAGGATTTCTGTTGCTGTTTATACAGGCATTGTTTATCCGCTCCTGTATATCTGTAATATTGTTTAAAATTTCTTCGTTCATAGTTCCAATTATTAAACGTTATTGCTCTGCCAATACTGCCGTTTTTTCGGGTGTAATAGTCCAACGTATCCATTTATCATCGGGCTTTGCTCCCAAACTCTGATAAAATTTTTGAGCGTTAATATTATTGACAAGAACTAACCAATTAAATTTTTTATACCCATTGTTTAAGGCATATTGTGCAAGTCCTTTCAGTAATCTTTTACCAATGTTTTTACCTCTTTGGTTGGTATCGACATACAGCCATTTAAGCATTAACGAGGGTTTTAGATTGTGCATAAAAGGAATGGTATAATGAACGGCTATGCCTACAAGTTTGCCGTTACCTGCGTCTGCAACGATAGCGCCAAATTGAGGGTTTGCTCCAAATCCACGACTTAACAAATCGCTTTCTGAAAGGCTAAAATCAGTATCGCCCTCAAACAAAACAATCGCTTCCATTAGCCGTAAGAGTTCGGGTATATCCTGCTCTTTCATTTCTCTGATTATTACTTTATTTCCCATTTTTCTTTACTGATTTCGTACACAAAATTCAATCTCGGTGCTTCGCCAAAATAGATTACTTCCTGTTCTGCTATCTTTTTAGCACCAATACGCCCAATGGCAACCTGCGAACGGATATTATTTGCTCCGATATGGAAATACACTTTTGAAACGAACTGAAAAATATAATCTAACATTATCGTCTTTAGTGAATGATTGATACCCTTACTCCAATACTCAACCGCATAAAAAGTGTAATTGATGAAAATACTATTGTCCTCTGCATTATAGTTATAAAACCTTGTACTACCTATTGTGCTCCCTGTTGTTTTATCTACAATTTTGAAAGTTCCCTTACTTTGCATTGCTCCGTCAAAAAACGTTTTGAATACTTCTTTTTTCCAACGGTTTTTATTGGGGTGCTGTTCCCATATTTTGGGGTCTGATGCTACGGCATACAAAACCTCAAAATCCTTTTCCTGTAAAGGATAAAGGATTGCTTTTTCATCTTCTAATATCGGCTGAATGTTGATGCCTGTTTGTCTTGGTATATTCATTGAACAAAAATTGAGGTCAGGAATGGATTTGAACCACTGTAAAGGGGATTGCGTACCCTTGTCTAACCATCCCCATTTTTAGAAAAAAGGCGAACCGATTAAGCCCGCCCGTTCCGTTATTTCCACCAATAGTAATAATTGTGGTTGCCGTCATATTCAAAACCGCAACGTGGATATAATTTATTGCCGATGTCGTTTGTTTTTTCGGTTTCAAGCATTAGCCCGCAAGCTCCTGTTTCATCGCACCATTGTTTTGCTCGGTCTATCAATGCTACCGAAAGCCCTTTGCCTCTGTAATCGGGGTGTACAAACAAATCGCTCAATAACCATTGCTTTGCCAATTTGATGTAATGATACAGCTTGTACAACTGTACAAAACCAACTGGTTTGCCGTCTGCATACACAACAAAAATGTTTGATTGGTCGTTGTCTAATCGTTCCTTGATGAACTGTTTGCACTTTTCGTAATCGTCTGCTTGGCGGTAGAAAACCCGATAAAGGTTAAATAATTCTGCTGTTGTGTCTAAATCGTTTAGACCTACTTTTTTGATGTTGTACTCCATTTCGATAAAATTTAATAATGATACAAAAGTATCAGATTGCAGGATTGGCTTGGTGGCACAGTTTGGGAATAAATTGATAGTCCAGTTCTGTCGTTATTAATTTTAAAACTCATCATAATTTATCTTAACACGTGCACTTATAGGAACTGCTACGCACGTCAAAATCAAACCTTGTTGTATGTAGGTTTCGGATAAGACAAAATTCCTTTTCAAACGTACTTCTCCCTCTTCCAATTTACATACACAAGTACCACACGTTCCTCTGCAACACGAATGTGGAGCATTGATGCCTGCATTAAGCATCGCATCAAGCAAAGGTATCTGTTTGTTCCATTGAATATGTTTTGTATTGCCGTACAATGTCAATGTGACTTCCACGTTTTCCGATTTTTCGTCTTGGGTTTCGGCGGGTTTAGTTTCTTCTTTCGGGTTCATATTATATTTACTTATTTTAACTTATTTCTGAAACAATAATTTACAAAGCCCAAAAGCTTTTACTGCTTTCGGGCTTTGAGATTTTGGTTACTTTAAATCTTCTATTGAAGCCCCAAAGTTGATATGTAACACATTGCCGTTAGACAAAACCAATGCAGGAACAGATTTTACACCTGCACTTTCTGCATCTTTTACTTTTGATTTGTCCGCTCCCAAATGGATTACTTCAACCTCATTTTCAGGTATGAGATTTAAAATGTCCTTTGCTGCACTTACGCATACAGGACAACCTGCGTGATAAAAAATTGCTTTTGCCATTTTACTTTGTTTTAGAATGATGGTTAATACTGATAAACTTCGTTTTCAACAACTGAAAGTATGCTATCTAATTCCGCTATTTCACTTTCATTAAGTGGTTTCAAAGGGCTTTTAAAACCTCCACCGCCGACACCCAGCAAATCTAATCCTGCCTTTATGGAGCGTGGCAAACCTTTGGCTACAATGAATTTCAACAAATCAATCTGTTTGTAAAATATCCGTTGGGCTTTTTCCAAATCGTTTTCCTGTACGGCATCGTAAAGAGCAATATTGAGCTCGGGTATCAGGTTAGGTGCTGCGGTACACCAACCTCTTGCACCTGCCGAAAATGCAGACAATGCCAATGGATTAGAACCATTGAAAAAAGCTACTTCTTCGCCCAATTCTTTTCTTAAATAGTGCATACGTTGAATGTCGCCCGAACTTTCCTTTATCATCGTAACATTTGGAATTTCCAACAGGCGTTTCAATAATGCAGGCGACATATCCACGCCACCTGTTGCGGGATTGTTGTATGCCATTATCGGAATGGAAATCTTGGATGCTACGGCATCATAGTGCTTTACGATTTCGTCATCGGTCAGTTTCCAATAGCTCATCGGGATAATCATTACTGCCGTTGCACCTGCTTTCTCGGCAAACTGTGCGTGGTAAACAGTTTTCTCTGTGGTAAGGTTAGAAACACCGACCAATGTAGGTACTCTATCGGCTACCTGTTGTATGCAGGTTTCGGTCAATGCCTCTTTTTCAGCATCGTTAAGGTAAGGCATTACGCCTGTGCTTCCCAATGGGGCAATTCCGTGAGAACCTACCGTAACCAAACGTTCTACTTGTTTTTGGAATAACGGAATATCAATGTTCTCGTTGTCGTCAAATGGTGTAACAGGGTAAGCAATTACACCTTTAAATGGTACTTTGTTCATTTATTGTCCTGTTTTTAAAAGTTAAAAATCTCTGCCCTCTTCTTCACGCAATGCCACACCCAAGTTTTGCAGTTGAGGTGCATTTTCGCAAGCTATGTATTTTGCATTTTCGGTTTCACTTGTGTTTTGGTGCTGATGCCAAGCCCAAGACGGAATATAGACTGCATCGCCCGCTTCCCATTCCACGATTTCATCTTCTACTCGTGACCAACCTTTGCCCTCGATGACATACAAAACGGTTTCGTAGGTATGGCGGTGCAGGTGTGTTTTCTGTCCCGGCAATAAACCTCCGATGGTCATACTTACGCTTTTGCTCGGCAAGTCCACAAAGAAAACAGGGTGTTTTCTTTCTTCCGAAAACTGATTGTGTACACCTGCATTTTCAACGTTTTTGTGAATAACGTGTGAGGGCTTCACATACGTTGGTCTTGCAAACGTCTGATGAAAGTCTTTGGAGCTGAATTGTTTTTGCTCTGCGTGGATAGATTTTTTTACTTCTGTCGCTGTTTCTAATTTTGACATAATTGAAAAATTTTATTGTTATTGCATTATTGCGATACAAAAGTATTGTAACTTTGGACTGTTATAATGATACAGTTTTTATAAAAGTTAATAGTCCAGATGTTAAGAGGTTGGAAATTTGAAATACAGTTAGATGAAAAATCGGATAAAGCCGTTTACCTGCAAATAGCCGATGCCATTATAAAAGATATTCATTCTGGGAGATTAAAGGCAGGCGATGCCCTGCCCGGCAGTAGAAACCTTGCACAGCTTTTAAAGGTCAATCGGAATACCGTTGTGGAAGCTCTTAATGTACTGATTATTGAGGGTTGGGTGATTTCCAAAGAAAGACAAGGCACTTTTATTGCTGATACATTGCCCGATTTTAAGGAAGTGCAGAAAAGCAATCGTGTAGTTTCTACCCCAAAAAGCACAATGCACAGCCATTATCATTTGCAGTTTGATGATGGAAGCCCAGATAGCAAAATTGCTCCCATTACAGAATTGGCAAGGGCTTACCGTCAGATATTCAACCTAAAAGCCCGGTGGCAAATGGTTGGTTACGGTAATGAATTGGGCGGTTTGGAATTTAGAAAATCTATTGTTCAAATGCTCAATCATCAAAGAGGAATGCAGGTCAATGAACAAAATATCTGTATCACTCGTGGTAGTCAAATGGCAATGTATCTGACGGCTCAATACTTGTTTACAAAAAATGATTATGTAATCGTTGAAAATCCCGGTTATAAACCTGCTTGGTCTGCGTTTGAGAATACAGGGGCAAAATTGTTGCCTGCAAGTGTAGATAAAGACGGTTTGCTGATAGATGATGTTGTTTCTTATCTGAAATCAGGCAAAAAGATAAAGGCAATTTACGTTACACCACACCGCCAATATCCGACTACCGTAACATTGAGTTTGAAAAGAAGATTAGAGTTGATACGGCTTTCCAACGAATACGGCTTTACGATTATTGAGGATGATTATGACAATGAGTTTCATTTTGGTTATCGTCCTGTATTACCGTTGTCCAGCTTTACGGAACTGAAAAACTATGTTTATGTCGGCACAATGAGTAAAGTTGTAGCTCCTGCTCTGCGTATCGGTTATTTGGCGAGCAATGATGATGCCTTGATAGAAAAGGTAGGCAGTTTGCGGAAAATTATTGATGTACAGGGCGACAGCATAATGGAACAGGCGGTTTTACAACTTATCAAAGACGGCACAATAAAACGACATATCAAAAAAGCAACGAACCACTACAAAGCCAAAAGGGATTTTATGGCAACTGTACTGAATAAACATATCAAAAGCAAAGCAACCTATGCAATTCCCGAAGGTGGATTGGCTTTTTGGATTGTTCCTAATACGCAAATAGATTGGTCGCAGGTTTCCCAAACACTAAAAAACAAGGGCATCAAAATCATTACGCCTGATACATATAGCTTTGCTGAAACTGTAAACGGTATAAGATTGGGCTATGGCTCGCTTTCTGAAAAAGAACTGGAAGAGGGAATTATAGCTTTGGCTGAAATACTGTGATTATCCTATTTAATTCCCAACTGTTCCTTCCCAGCTTCGCTGACAAGATCTATGCTCCATTCCGGTTCCCAGACCAATTGGATGTCGACCTGATAGTCAGGAAATACTTTTCCCAATGCATTTGTCACTCCGCTTTCTATGGCATCCCCCAAAGGACAATGTGGGGTGGAGAGTGTCATTGTCACTGTTATTCTGTTTGGTATGGTGAAATCGAGTCCGTATACCAAGCCTAAATCAATGATATTGATATTGAGCTCGGGATCAATAACCTGTATCAGTGCATGGTTTGCTCTGATTTTCTCTTGTGCAAAGGCATCAGTTAGTGCTATTTTCATGATGGAGAGTCGTTTTGTGAAAAATAATACGGAAGACGTTATAGACATACAGTACAGCGACTAAAACCCAAAGTATTCCTGTGTATTGCAATAAAAGAGATGAGTCCAATGCAATACCGAGACACAAGAGGACAATGGCTATGCTATAAAGATAATATTGGATTTTGACTACTTCCTCACTATACAGTTGCTTGGGCATTGGGATTTTTAGCTTGCCGTTTAGGTTTTTATAGCGTTGGTTCCAGACAATGAAAGGTAAGGTTTTAAAAGTTTTACCTAAAATCAGTGCCGTAATCCAGCCTAGAAAAATTAACGTGCCGTATAAGGCTATCCATTTGGTCTGTGGATTAAGGAGGATGACGGGAATCATACCGAATGCTAATATCTTACTACCTATTGAAAATGCCGCATGCCGCATTGGGACATCTACTTTTTTACGAGCTCTGTGCTGGTAGGTGTCGGCAAGATATATTAACCAACAGATGGTGCCTAAGGCAATCAACGCACCGTAGATAAGCATTCGTCCGCCCATTGGATTGAAATAACCATCAACCAAAAATAAGATAAGACCTAAATTTTGAAGGATAAGCGCGACATAAAGCAGAATTGTTTTTTTTGATTTGCCCAAGAGAAACATGGGGATAAGCTTTGCGCCTACGCCACATATCAGTAGTAAAAACCACCCCACGATACCAGCGTGCGCATGCAGTTTGAGGACATCTATATGATTCCGGGGAATAAAGGTATAGGAAAGGTTAATGACCAACAGTATTCCGACTGTAGTCGTAAAGCATAACCATAACGCAGATATCAGCAAAAAATACTGATAAATTGGTGATTTATTGGCATCCGTTGCGGTGCGGTAGATGATATAGGCGTAGAAATAACTACTCAAGACGATGCTGCTTCCGGCTACCATCATCAGCCAATCGGTGCGAAATGTCCAGAAGCAGTATACTAATATACAAGTACCAATGGTGAGAAACAGATACGACAGGAACGCCATCCGTGGACTGACGAGTTCGTTCTCACAGATTACGGGCAAAAGCTGATAGGCAGCGCCCATGATGACCATAGTTCCCCAGCCCAGAGCAGCAGTATGGACAATAGCTAAGATATGCGGATTAAAATAGTGGCCTGTAATTTCCTTCGCCGAGAAACAAAGGAGTAGGCAGAGCAATAAAAAAAAGAGTGCCGCTGTGCCGAAAAATGGAACAACGACATATTCTTTGGGTGCTTTGTTGACAAATATATCGGCCATGTTATATGTGATGAATGAATAACCTTACATCGACTTCCTCCTTGACACAGAGATGTACGGCAAAATTATCTGTTTGCAATGCTTCCAACAAGTGTAACGGCACACGCTGATGCCGCACGTATAGTGCCTGGCCTTCTTCCAGTGTGGATAAAGTCTCCAAGATACGTTCCATAGGCTGTGGCATGGGCAGTTCCCGTACATCGAGTCTGACAGTATCATCAGGTAAGTAGCTGTCGAGTAAAAATTCAAATTCTTCCAAATTCATCATGGATAGGGAAGGAGTTTCTTTTTGTAGTTTGCTGTTGATGCCTTTCTTAAGGAAATAACTGTGATATTCTTCCTGATCGATTGTGTGTGTAAAGGATTGTGCTCCTTTTTTCTCTAATAAGGAGATTAATGGTGAAGGAATAAAGTTGTTGATGATACAAAGTACCTGTCCTTCTTGCAACTGTCGGTAGCTTGTGAGTATTTCTTTCAGCGGATCATTCCCTTCTGCAATGCCTTGACGGACATCCATCTTCACTACAGGATTATTCACACACCAATCGGGCAATAGATTTGTCGCATTGGTGTCGGTATCCTCTTCCGGGGATTCGATGGCTAAAGAAAAGCCTAAAGGTTCCAATACCCGCTTGAAATCCGACAGCGAGCATCCGCCAATCTTGGCTGCTTCCGCTATATTGACCCGTGCTGCCAGAAGTTTTCGGAGCAAAGGATTCTTGAGCTTTTCCAAAGGTTTGGACAGTGAAGCGATGGCTTCGATACTTGCGCTATTGGTTTTGACCAGTTCGGATATGCGGGTATTGGGACTAATTTTTATCATTGTCGCTTAATTAGGCAGTTGCTGATAAGATGATTTTAATTTGGGGAATAGGATGTTGTTCTCCAAATGGATGTGTTGGAAAAGATTCTGCTCGAATGCTTGTATACGCTCGTAAAGATAGGTGTAGGAATTACAGGCATTGGCCGGAAGTTGGTAATCTTGGGTTATTTTTCTGAACTCGACAAGTTCCCCACCGGCTTCTTCATGTTCTTTTTGTAATTCTTCCAAAGTGGAGATGACCTCTTTGGCATTTGTGCCAGAAGCAGTTCTAGTAACCGGGAACAATTGTTCCTCTTCTTTCTGCAGATGTGCATAAAGTTCAGACATGAAGCCATGAAGGTTGTGGGCCAGCTGTGGTAATTCGGGATGTTCATTGCCATGGCGAAGGGCAACTTTGTCGGCGAGTTGCTCAATGATAGGTCCGTATTCCCGAACATAGCTATGGTGCTCGTTCTGGATGTAATCGGCAAGAAATGCCAAATCCCATTTATCGAAGTGCAAAGCCTGCTGTGTAGGCTCTTGTTTTTCAGCGTCCGACAATTGTGCTTGCAACTCTTCTTTGCTTAATCCAATAGAAGCCGCGGCATCTTTGAGCGACATTTTGCCTCCACAGCAAAAATCTATACCTAATTTTTTTAACCTTTCCGCCTTACGCATATCGGCAGCTGCTACTTCACCGATGGTTTCTTCTTTCTCTGCAGTTGCGGGTTTAGCGATCACGACTTGCCACCATTCCGGACCGGATTCTATATATTCCCAACGAAAATAATTTCCGCGTTCACCCAATAGCTGATAATATAGCGGACGTGGGTCGTGGTCGTTGAGGATGGTAAACGATTCACCTTGTTCTAAGGCATCGAAATGCTCAAAAATAGTTGGATGTTTTAAACGGGGTTCGATTTTGGTCACATCGAGTATAGCAGTTTTTATCATGACATTTTGTGTTTAATATGTTGAAAAAGATGGAGTAGGCTTTCCTCGCCTATCGTCTATACAAAGGTAGTGGGGATGGTGTTTTTGTTTTATGCGTAGACGCATAAGTGGGGGATATATACTGTCAAAACGATGTCAGAAGAATTCAGTTTCGATGGGCTTAAGCTCATCGAAACTGATAATTCTTATAAATCTTTTTGTTTAAAGAATCGTGTTGAGAAGTATAGTGGTATGGCTGCCCACAGCAACATAATGATGAAGGTGATAATCATCCCCGAATGTGTGCCGAAGAAATTTCGGAAAATAGCACCGGTGTAGCCCATCATGGCAGAAAGATCGATTTGTAATAAAATCAAGATACGGCTGATGTCTATTGGGTTGAGCATGCATACGGCTATCATTAGATTTTCGATCGGATAGTCTGCAAATTGGAAAAGTGCAAATAGGAGCAAAGCGTCAAATATCAAAGCGAAATACAACCAAAGCATGATGGCTAAGCCAATGCCTTTCGCTTTATCGCGAATTCGGACGGATGTCCACATGGCGATCGATACAAAAATAAGTGATAAGAGCAACCCGTCAATGACCAGCGTGATACCGGAAATCCCCGGAGCGAATAAAAGTGTAGGGATGCCTACGCCCACAAGAAAGGCAAGACTCATCGCCGTTGCCAGCCCTATAAAAAGACTCAACCATATCGTCTGCCGTTTCAAAGGCTGACTGACCAGCAAAGCAATGAATTCGGAGCTGTTGTACAGGTAGATTGTCGAAAAAACGATGCTGACCAAAGGAATAACAAACAGCACAATGTTAAGCAAGCTGGCAATGCCTTTGTCCGTGTTGTCTTCTATCATAAAGATGCTAAGCGAAAGCGCTAAAAGTACCAATGTATAAACCAGTATAGTACGGTTTCGAAGCAAGTCGGTGATGACGTATTTTATGATTTTATTGTTCATCTCAACCCTCCTTCAGTGCGCATTACCTGTGCAATAGCTTTAGAGAGCTTATCCGTATCGGTATCTGTTTTCAAGGCCTCAATAGTCTTGTGGAAAATAAGTTGACCATCCTGCATATAGGTAATCTGTGTGACCAAATCATCCAAATCGCTCAATACGTGGGAGGTGATTAGGATCAGCTTGTTTTTATGTTTTTCTTTGATAATTTTCTCTTTGAGGATTTCCGTGGCCAAAGGATCTAAGCCCGCTGTAGGTTCATCCAAAATCAATGTTTTGGGATTAAACATAAATGCTAGACAAGCGCTTACCTTTTGGCGTGTTCCGCCAGAAAGAGTGCGCATGCGCTTATCCAACATGCGGTGCAACTCGAATTTGTCGTACAACTCCATGTCCATCTCTGCTTCCGGCATCCGTCGGATATCTTTCATCATGTCCACTACCTGACCGATGGTCATATTTTCCGGATATTCACCAATCTGTGGCATATAGCCAATGTCCTGGCGATATTGCCAAGCTCCATGTATATTTTTATGCTCAAAAAGGATGCGACCCGAACTTGGGATAACCATTCCGAGGATAGATTTTATCAAGGTCGTTTTTCCACTGCCATTTGGACCAATTAAGGATACGCACTCTCCGCCTTCTAATTGAAGATCAATGTTTTTCAAGACGTGGAGCTTCCCAAAGGACTTCGAAAGTTGTTCGATTTTAATCATGACGTAGGAAGTTTCATCAAAGGTTTCTCATCTTTTAAATTCTCCGGTGTTAGGCTTGGGATCATCTTTTCCGTACGATCGAACAGGGTGACCATAAAGCTGCGGAAGAGGATCATAGCCGTTGGGTAACGTTCGATAAGCATGGAGAAAAGACTGACTGGATGATGGGGTACATCTCCATAACCGTTTTTGTCCAAATCATAGCCTTCGTATTTATCCCAATAATTCCCGGTAAAGATATTGGTGGTTTTGCCACTACTGCCATTGGTAGCGATATCGAATGTGTTCTGGACAAAGCTGTTTTGTTCCAGCGTATTGTTCATACAGCTGCTAAAGATTCGAATGGCCCAACCATTGCTTTCAAAGTTGTTTTGGTGGATTTGAAGGCGATTGCTGCCTTCCATATAGATGCCTGTCGTATTTTTGACAAAGGTATTGTTCAGGATATGGCTGTCGGTGATGTCCTTCAACAGGAGACCGTAGGCTGCATCGCCCCAGTTTTCCTCAAAGATGTTGTGCTCCATGCGTACGCGTTGTGTGTACATGACTGCCACACCAGCTCCATTGGAGCGGAAAGTATTGTAATGGTATTCGTTGTCATGAGAGAACATGAAATGCAATCCGTAGCGCAGGTTGTTGTGCGATAGGTTTCGTTCTACTCGGGTATGTGTGACAAATTCTAGGTAAACGCCGTCGCGATGTCCGATGATTTCATTGTCTTCAATAATAATATTGTTGCTTTTCCAAGAATGTATGCCGTTTCCCACAAGGTGTTCGGCTTTACCATAGGCCTGTAGTTTATTGTTTATTATACGACAATTCGAGGCTCCTTGCAGGTAAATGCCAAAGAAATTGTCGTCTAAGATATTGTCTTCGATGCTGATGTTCTTGCCGCTATATATTTTAATTGCCGCAATATCAGCCATGGAAGAGTGTCCTGATTTTTGAATGGTAAAACCCTTTATTGTTACATCATCAGTCCGGATGGATATAGGTTCGTGTTTGTGTTGTCCATCGATAATAGGGCGGTCAATACCGATCAGCATAATTCGCTTTTCGATGGTGAGGTTCCCTTCCGCGTAGTGGCCCGTATATACCAATAGGGTATCTCCGTCGTTGGCTTTTTCGAGAGCCTGCTGTATGGTCGTGACTGGATACTGTTTGCCTACTTTAATGGTAGCGGCATGGGATATGCCGACTACCATCAATAAACAAACGCATATATTAAATAGAAAAATTTTCATTTTTTGCGACTTACTTCCACAGATCGTCCCAAGTTAATACAGTGCCGCCAAATTCTGCTAAGACACTTTCTAAGTCTGTTTTGCTGACAAAAGCAGCAATGTCGCCACGCATGGGACTTTTTAAGGCTTCACTTTTTAAGTAAAACATATTTTCCGCAGGTTTCAGTTCTTGGGACTTAAAATCAGGCAGGTAGAATGCCGCTACATCTTCGTGCTGGGTTTGTCCTTCTTTGACATAAGCTATCATACATTGTACATCGTCGAAGTTGTACGCACGTCCTTTTTTGGTAATAAGCTGCGTGCCGAAACGCGCATCACTCACTGTCATTTTACAATAAGCACATTGGTCCACACCGTAATTGATCGGTTTGGGGCCGGCATGACTGGAGCAAGCTTGTAAAAGAGCGATAAATAGGACGATAAATGTGCCCCACGCAAGTCCTGATAATGTATGTCGTTTCATCTGTATAATATTTAAAGTTATTTATATCCGCTGTGTGCTATCTATTCGATCTGTCCATTCCTAATTTGTGCATGGTGTAACATACCGATACTTCTCCCGCTTCAGCTCAAGCTCAGTATGACATTAAACGGCTGTCACCTATCTCTTTGCCCGACTTCTGCGGAACTCTATAAAGGTGCAATAGGCCAGTAAGATTCCTACAGCAATGAAGATCCAACCACCAATATCGGGAATGGAGAAAGCTCCGAAATTGAGCAGCTGCTTAAAGCCTATAAGTGGCGGCTGATAGGCCATTCCTGGAACAATAATAGGCGCATTAGGGTCGAGGTCGTGGCCATATTCATACAACCATCTGTAAAAATCGACCATCGCAACTATCCCGAACAGGACGAATCCGCCGAAGAGCCAGTAAATGGATTTTCGATTTCCACGGAGACCCACAGCTAAGAAAGCAAGAGCAAAAAAGCCAATGAGATAGGGTAATACGGTAAATTCAATGAAGTCATCGGCATGAAGGGTTTTCATGCCGATATAATGATTCAACCCATTGATGATTTCCACCTGCCCCGCCAGCTTGTTGCTGTATATTTTTAATTCTAATCCTTCAGGATATTGTGCTGCATCTAACTCGATGCGCCAGATTGGAAGGAAGATAACCGACAGCAGTGCCAAGCTACATACGATAAGTATGATGCGGTTTGTGGTAGATATGGATGTTGAATTTTTCACTTCTTTATCTGTTTAGTTTGTATTTTGTTGTAAGTTATGAAAGGTGTCTAAAAAGGTTCGCAAACCACAAAAACGCGTCATTGCGAGAAGCGCAGCGACGAAGCAATCTGAGTTTTTGACATCATCAGATTGCTTCGTTACCTCGCAATGACGATGATGTTTAGCTTTTTAGACAACCCCATAGCTTATAGCTGATTACTCTGTCTTTTCTCCGGTATAGTATTTCACTGGGACATTGCTACCTTGGGCCGATACACGTGCGTAGCCGGTCATTTCCTGATGCAGTGCCGAACAGAAGTCTGTACAGTAGAATGGGAAGATACCCACTCGATCCGGCACCCATTTCAAGGTGGTAGTTTCGCCTGGCATAATCAACAATTCTGAATTGTTAGCACCCTTGATGGCAAATCCATGTGGCATATCCCAGTCTTGTTCTAAGTTAGTCACGTGGAAATAGACCTCGTCACCCAATTGAATTCCTTCGATAACGTCAGGAGTAAGGTGTGAGCGGATAGTTGTCATATAGACCCGAACGATGTTACCATTACGCTCCACGCGGGCTTCGCTCTCTCCATTGGTTTTGTGGGGATGCTTATTGGCGTTGATGTCATAAATCTGTAGTGAACGCTCTTTGATAAGATCTGCAGGTAAAGCCTGTGCATAGTGTGGTTCGCCAATTGTTGGGAAATCCAATAGTAGCTCCATTTTATCACCACTAATGTCAAATAATTGCGCACTGTGGCAAAGTTCAGGTCCTGTCGGCAAGAAGCGATCTTTCGTAATCTTGTTGTAAGCTACCAGATATTTGCCAAAAGGTTTTTTCGCATTACCTCCGGCAACCATCAAGTGACCAACAGAATAGAAGGTAGGCTGTCTGTCCAAGATTTCCAAAGTGTTGATGTTCCACTTCACGACTTCTGAGGATACAAAGAATGAGGTGTAAGCATTGCCTTTGTCGTCAAATTCGGTATGCAATGGGCCTAAGCCTGGTTTTTGTACTTCGCCGTGTAATGCAGATTCGTATTTAACTACCGGAATGCCGTCATATAGTTCGCTCTCAAAATCTTTAGCGGAGATAGCTTTTTGCAATTTGTCGAAACTGAACACCGGAATCAAGGCCGCCAATTTACCGCTACCTACGATAAATTCGCCTGTAGGACTGACGTCGGTTCCGTGTGGTGATTTAGGGCAAGGTATCAAATAAGCCAAGTCCTCAAATTCTGTTACATCCAATACGGTAACTTCTGTTTTGATTTCGTGTTTTGCGGTGTGCGTATGCTCATCCCACTTGTTATGTGCATAGCGTACGTTGTTTTGTTTCTTGCCTTTTCCGGCTTTGATATATTCCTCTGCTTTTTTCCAGTTGATAGCCAGGATAAAATCCTTGTCGTTTTTTGAAGAGTTGACTTCTAAAAGCGTGTGTGCTTGCTCGGAATTGTAGCAGCTCATGAACAGCCAGCCATTGGATACTCCTTTACCCGCACTGGATAAATCGAAATTCAATCCCGGTGTTTTCAACTGGAAGGAAATGTCAAATTCGCCGGTTTGTTTATCTACGCTCACGAAGCTGATGTGGCCTTTAAAGTTTTCTTTGTACGAGTCAATCGGAACATCACCTTCCCCGTCAGGTGGAACACTGAAACGTGTTGCTGCAATCACATATTCGGAGTTTTCGGTTGTGAAGGGCGAACAGTGATTGCCTCCTGTGTTCGGAATTTCGATAATCTCATCTGTACGGAAAGTTTGCAAGTTGATTCTTGCTAAGCGTGGTGTATTGTTGGAGTTGGCAAACATCCATTTACCGTCTGGCATTCCGTCGGTAAAAGAGGCTTCAATATGGTGAAGATCATCCCAAGGTACAAAGCCGTGTGAGGTCTGCAGCATAGGTTTGGTTTCTTCACTGAATCCCCATCCTTTTTCGGGGTCGACCGAGAAAACAGGAATCACACGGAAGAGACGCCCGCTTGGCAGTCCATAGACACTCATTTGGCCACTAAACCCTCCAGAAACGAAGTTGTAGAACTCGTCATGCTGCCCGGGAGGAATGTAAGTTCTTTGAGCGGCATCGCCAGATACAGCGCTACCAGCTCCTTTTGGCTTACAAGCCTGGAAAGAAGCGGTCATGGTAGCCGCAGCGAGACCGAATAAGAGATAGTTTTTAAGTTTCATAACTTTCAATTTTATTGTGATATTATTTATTTTACTCCGTCTAATTGCCGCATGAATTCCACAATGCTGCGGGCATCTGCATCGCTTAGGTTTTGGTTCGGCATACGCACCAAGCATAGCTCTAATTGAGCCTGTAGTTCCGGATCCTTGTCAATCATTGGATCTGGATTGGTGATGAAGTTCATTAGCCACTCCGGTTTATGCTTTTTGCTTACTCCGGCCCATCCTGGTCCCACTAAGCGCTCATCTGTATATTTATGGCAACTGGCACATTTTAGGTTGGCAATGGTTTCCCCTTCTTTAGCCATCTTGGCATCCAGCTGGTCACTTATTTCTACAGCGTCGAATTTTCCTTCCCCGCGTTTAGGGTCGTATGTGTTTGCATCGGAGGTGCGGGCCTTCTCTTCAGGGAAAGATCGTTTGGTTTGCTGATCGTTGTTGCTATTTGAAGAACAGGCGTATAAAAAGAAGCCTATGATAACGAGTGTGATTAATTTTTTCATAATACTGTGTGTTATATACTTATTTCGATTAATTGTAAATTTTACTTTACAAATGTATTCTGCAACGGGTGTACATTTTATGCGTTGAATCATAAAACGATGATTTTAGGATGTGTTTTTGTTCATAAGGTTTTGTTAGTCAGTGTTTTTGTGTGTTTTATTGATTCTTGTCACTTATTGGTATGATTGGGGTCAATTTAACTTAGGGATAAGTCTTTACCTTTGTACAAGATAATATACCCATAAGCCATATTCTTATGATTCCTGTTGAAATACTTTTGGAAAAGGGAGCTACTTATCGGAAATTGGATCCGGGGGAAGTTATTTTTCACGAAGGTACGCATGCTTCTTATTATTATCAGATTGTGTCGGGGCGAGTACGTTGGTGCAATTTATTGGATGACGGGAGGGAAGTGTTACATAAAGTTGTGGAGCCGGGAGATATTTTCGGAGAGTTGCCTTTGTTTGATGGAGAGCCATACGCAAGCAGTGCCATTGCAGATACACCAGCCGTATTATTACGTTTACGAGCAGATACATTTCATGAAATATTAAAGGAAAACTCTGCTATTCATTTTGCTTTTTCTAAATCGATGGTCAGCGATTTGAGGTTTAAATTTATGCTGACGGATATTATTAGCAGAAATTGTCCGGAAGATATCATTACACAGTTGATTCAATACCTTAATCAAGAGAAAAAACTAATTTGTCAGGAATGTAATCGACTAATGTTGACCCGCCAACAGTTAGCGAACATGACGGGATTACGGGTGGAAACTATTATTCGAGCAATTAAGAATATGGAGAAAGAGGAACGGTTGAGCATCGTAAAAGGGAAAGTGTTTGTTCCGGCAGATGGGATTTAGGCATCGTACTTTAGACTTCCGAAGTTTTCAAACGACGAACGCAGTTAACGGCAAAGCCCTCTACGAAGTAAAACTTCGGAAGTCTTTGCAAACTGAAACTGTGGCTATCCGGATTATGCGTGCAATCATAAAGTTATTTTCAAAAGACAGCTAACTTCGTAGTATGTGGCAATTCATTCAAAAATGTAGTGTTCGACAATGGTTTGGGATAGCTGTTTTCAATTTGTTGATTGTTGGTTGTTTTGGACTATTGATGCGTCTTAAGGTCATCTTTCCTTTAGCTTGGGCCAATCAAAAATTCCTGTTGCATGCGCATTCCCATTTTGCTTTTGGTGGCTGGGTTTCCCATGCACTGATGATTTTTATCGTGATGGCGATATGCGGTCTTAAAGCAAACGATGTGTTGCCTCCACGATATCGATTTATTGTGGTTAGTAATTTGTTGGCATCGTATGGCATGCTTATCAGCTTTACGCTACAAGGATATGGGCTATATGCTATCATCTTTTCTACCTTGACAATTTTGCTGTCCTTTACTTTTGCCTGGTTCTCTTGTCGAGATATCGGACGTTCGGGGTTACCTAAAGTCATCCAATACTGGCTTAAAGCTGCTTTATTTTTTTTGGTGTTTTCCTCGTTGGGTACATTCGCTCTGGTATACTTGATGGTGACCAAACAATTAGCCCCGCTGAATCAATTGGCATCGGTCTATTTTTACCTACACTTTCAATATAATGGCTGGTTTTTGTTCTCCTGTATAGGATTGTTGCTTTATTGGCTCTACCAATCAACAGGCAAGGTTATCTGTTCTAAGCAATTGTTTTGGAGTTTTTTTGCTTGTGTCGTGCCAGCTTATTTCTTGTCGGTATTATGGTGGAAGGCCTTTCCGCAATGGCTATATGTTGTCGTGGTGATTACGGTTCTCGTGCAGTTACTGATCTGGACATCATTAATGCGCAACACACTGCGGCTTCGCTCACAATTATTGGAAAAGCTCAATCCTACGATTCGGATAATATGGTATGGCGTGATGCTTGCCGTATTTTTAAAATTTATGCTGCAAGCGGCTTCGGTTGTTCCAGCACTGAGCAAATTGGTCTATGGTTACAGACCTATTGTGATTGCGTATTTGCATCTGGTGCTGTTGGTAATTGTCAGTTTGTTTCTATTGGGCTTAGCTGTGCAGCTGCAGCTGCTGCGTTTTCACAACGGGGTGAAAATATGGCTCTATATAGTAGTTCTCGGTGTTTTATTCAACGAATTGATTTTGACAGTACAGGGAATAGGAGGGTTAGTACGGTCGTATATCCCTGGCGCCAATCAGCTACTCGTTATCGCTTCTGGGATGATTGTCGTAGGTTTGGTAGGGGTTCTTTCAAGGCAACGGGATAAGAAGATTCCTTCTTAACCTCATGAACACATATACACTTATAACGATTTTTTTGTATCTTTAAGTTTAGTACATGACAAAACTGAATAAGTCATAAAAAAACGCGTTCCAGAAAGCATTCGGGACGAGGAAGTATGACGATGACATTATTTTTTGTCATGTACAATAATATTTAAGAAAAAATAAAAACCTCTTATGGAAAGAAGAAATTTTTTAAAATCAGCTGCAATAGCTGGCTTGAGTGGTGTGACTTTGGCTTCCTGTGCCGAGAAAAAAGCACCTGAACATCAAGAAACAGATTCAAGCACACTACAAAGTGGTCTAATTTTTCATTCGGTCTACTTCTGGCTGAAAGAAGATATTACAGCGGAAGAGGAACAAGATTTTTTAAACTTTTTTGAAGAGCTGCGTGCAGTCCCTGGTGTGAGAACCCTACATTTCGGTAAGCCGGCAGCGACAACGCCACGCCCAGTAGTGGATAATTCCTTTCAATACTGCCTCTTGGTAACATTTGATAACTTAGAGGCTATTAATACGTATGAAATTCATCCGCTACATATCACCGCTGCGGAGAAATATAGCAAGTATTGGACGAAGGTCGAGGTAAGAGATACGGTAATCACATAAAAAAGAGGGTTGTCCTGCGCTTTTTCTATTAAAGATATACTGAAGTTATACGGGAGTCCTACCGCAGTCTTACAAAATCATGTATGACAGAATAGCGTTATGACGTAACTTTGGTATCGGATTAGTATCTCGGTAGTATAAGTACAACCAAATTGTAGACGTATTGTGCTATAAGTGAATGCAGGTTAAAGCGGACTTCCACGGACTTGAGGGGACTTTAGCGGACTTAGGGGGATTTGAAAATAGATTTTGGATGCGTTAGGAAAGAAGGGGTAACCCGTATTGAGCTGTTGCCCAAACATATGTAAAGTCTGCGAAATATGCAATAAATAAACCAATTAAACGAAAAAAAATGGATGGACTTTTTGATAAACATATTTTAAAAAAGCTGCGTAAAAAAGGAGAAGATTATCCGCTTCATGAAAATAGCCGATTAACAGCAGAACAATTTGGTGTACTCAACAAGTTTACGTCTAAATGGTATCAGGCGCTGAAGGGGGTCAACAGTTGGCTTACCCAATATCCTACCTACAAGGATTTGTTTACCCGCATAAAAGAAGTGTATACGTATCAGCAGAAGTTGACGGAAAATGAGGCAAAGCAATACACGTATGCACATAGGCTAAAAGGTTTAGAGTTAAACCAACGCCGATCTTGGGGGGCTTTGGTGTGTTGGAACCCGATATTCGAGTGGGAGTGTGAAGGCGATAAAGTGAAAATTAAATTGCCGACAGACAGGAACTGGAAAGGACAGGCTTTTCCACCAAAGTTTAGCAGACTGGGGATTACTTTCCATGTGCTTGTTGTCAATTACGAAGATGAGACGGAAAGCGTACGTTTGCATTATACAAAAACGATTTCTATTCACCCCGATGATGAGCAGATCAAAAGCTTACGTACTACTGTTCCTGTCCAATTATTTCCGAACAGTTTAGTTGCAATTATGGGCACTGCACAATATTACCTTTTCGATACAGAGCAACCTCAAGAAAGACCGTCATTTCACAATCAGCATCACGCTTGTAAGTTATTGGAGGTATTCCACGTCAAGGATGGGAATCTACTTAAAAACCGAGATATACCATCTGTTATTTCCAAAACGCCATCTCCAGAAACAGATAGCGGGACGGACTGGGAATAAGCGCTTACCTCATCTCCAATACTTGCCAAACGCTCTTGCCGTCCCAAGTATATTTTTCCCGTCGTTTAGTTTCTTTATATTCGAGTTCTTCGGCATCATAATCGATGACTTCGCCTTCGACAATATCCTTAATGATAAGTGTAGGGTCTAAGTGATGTTCCGAAGGGAACAGAATTTTCTCTTCATAATAGTATACCCCAGCATCGCCTACACTGGTTTTGGAAAACATCGTTACGAAATTCTGACCGTTCCAGCCTAAGTAATAATGTGTCGTGGGGATGCCGCAGGCTTCGCCATGAAAGCCTACGCGGTGAATGGATTGTAATCCTTCCAATCCCATGTTAGGAAGCAACTTGCTGTCTGAATAGTTCTGTCCATCACGTGTAACAGGGTAATACTGCCGGGCTATTAGTTCTTGTTGCGGAGTGAGGTATTTGACTTCGCAA
The DNA here is from genome assembly GCF_900116225.1 of Sphingobacterium wenxiniae. GTDB lineage: Bacteria > Bacteroidota > Bacteroidia > Sphingobacteriales > Sphingobacteriaceae > Sphingobacterium > Sphingobacterium wenxiniae. Next base: position 247,478 of record NZ_FOZZ01000005.1, on the reverse strand, counting down.
AGATATTCATTCCCACCGCCATAGGAAGTTGGTGGCTCAAAGCGAAGGAAACCGTGGATAAACTGATTGCCTTGACCATCGACATGACGTCCTAAAGCTAATAAACCCAACCAAATAAATCCTTTTCTGATTTGTCCGTTCTTAAGGTAGCTTATCTCGTGCCAGGGAGCTGCGAATCCACGGATGATACTTTCATTATAACCATCGCTAATAATAGTAACCATTGTGCCATGGGTAAGGGAATCCAATAAAACACTGCTTGTGCTGGGATAATCCCGCACATAGGCTACATCTGCAAAAACATAGGCTGTATCACCCTTGTTGTTCCCCCAATAATTGTAACCTTCGTATACTTCGTAAGCAGCGGGTCTGTCCTCCTGCGCATAAGTTATTATAGAAGTCAGTATAAAAATCAAACACAAAAGATTCTTTTTCATACAGCAAAGTAAATGAAAAGCCCGGCATGATACAATAGCTGAAAGCAGGGAGATTCGTTTAACTGTTTAATTGGTTTACTGGTTAATCGTCTAATCTGTAATTATCTAACCTTTAATCCTTTAATCCTTTAACCTTCTAACCTCTAATCCTCTAACCATAAATAACCTAATACCGCAGTTGTTGTATACGCTTTTTGTTTCGAGCATCCACAAGTGAGGCTACAGCCCAGATTGCTGCTGGTAACCAACCGATGAGTGTGCATTGTAGGATGAGGCATAGAAATCCAATTAATATTCGACCTCGTAGAAAGAATGATAACCATGGAAATAGGACAGCAATAAGTATCATTGTTTGTTATGTTTAATTGTTTATATGTTTAACTGTTTAATCGTTTAGTTTATTTCCTAAACATCTAATCTTTTGACCTCGTCTTTGATCTCACGTTCAATACTTACCGAGAGCAATAGACTACAGATGACCAATGCAACGAGAGACAAAGGAAATACAATCGCGATAATCAAAGCAAAGATAAGTGGGAGATTGATATACTCTGTTCCTTTTTTGGAAGAGATTTTCAATTTCGACTCTTGAATAACGGAGAAAAATTTTTGGAATCCGTTGCTGATAGTTTCGCTGTTCATGGTGAAAGTTGTTTTTGTTGACATGATGTTTTTATTTAAAATGTTTAATGTTTAAGATGTTAAGTACTAAGCTTTTTAAATAGCTAATCTATTAACCGCATTATTAATTAACCTCTTTTGTATACTCCAAAGATAGAACGGATTTCTACTTCAGAACAGTGGAAGTAGGTCGGGTTTGGAAGTTTCTCGGTAAAAAGTAGATTTTTTTCGGTGAATGGGGGTAACATTTTTAAGAAAGGCTTTATCTCTCTGTACAAGTAAACAAAAGAGTGTTCAATTTTAAAAAGAAAATGTCATGAAAAGAATTTTACTATCGATGTTGTTTTTGACGCTGTCGCTTCTGGGATGGGCGCAGGTCAAAGAATCAGGAGATCTTCAGATCGGTGGATTTGGAGGAGCTTCTTTCCCAATGGGAACGTACAAGTCTATCGGAGAGACCAAAACCGGATATTTCGGAGGATTGTTTGTTGACAAATATTTTAAAGGAAACCGCTTCGGCTTAGGTTTGGATGCGCGTTACCTTACCCACAGTATTCTACAGGATGATTCGGTATTTTTTGCCAATGGATTTATTGCAACGGATTATGTCAATGCACCGAAATTTAAACATTGGGCATTTACATTGGGACCAAGCTATAAAATTCATTCTGGCAATTTTCATGTGGAAGCCTACCTGCGTGGAGGTATACTCATGCAAACATTTCCCCAATACGAAAGAACGTTGTCATTTAGTGATGCCATGGGTGGGATGACCCATATTCCGATTAAACGTACAATAAATGACGCTACGAATAAGGCCAATGCCTGGGTAGGCTTAGGGGGTCTGCGGTTCAACTACAGTATTTCGCCCAATCTGGCGGTATTCCTCCAAGCAGATTATATGCAGTCGTTCGGCACTAAGTTTGGCGGCAAACCTTCTGAATTTTATATAGAAGAAAGAGAAAGTGCAGGAATGGGAGCGGTTATAGACGAAAAAACCGAAATAAGAGAATGGTCACAATATTACAGTGATGTATTCGTGCAGAAAAAAACACCGTATAAGAGCTTAAACGTGGGGGCAGGTATTAAATATGTATTTGGCAAGAAGCCTGTCAAAGAACCTGTCTACCAAATGCCTATTGAGCAGGAAGTCCCACAACGCAAGGCCATGCCGAAAGCTATACAGATTGTCGTAAAGGATAAACAAACGGGATTAGCGCTAAGCGGTGTGACAGTTTCGATAGAATCTTCCGTATACAATACTAAGGAAAATTCCAATGCACAAGGCGAAATTACACGGATAACGGATGCACAGGCTGCAGTTTATACCATCGTAGGAGAGAAAAATGGTATCAAGACGGATGTATTGACTTTGACAGAGGCTGATTTTGCAGGCAATGATGCGGTGATCTATAGAGAAATCTTTCACGATGACCCACGCTTTACCTTGATAGGTGAGACTGTGGACTGCGAAACTAATACTGCCGTATCGAATATAGCTACCGTGCTGACCCAAACGGAAAATAAGCAGAATATGAGTCAAACGTCAGACGTAGAAGGTAAGTTTATTTATCAGCTTGATCAAGGGGCAGACTATTCCATTGTGGCGAATCAAGCTGGTCGTTATTCACAGACAGAGTTGGTTTCTACGAAAGGATTGGACCGTAGCAAAACATTGTATGTTACATTAAAACTCGGCGTATGTCATTTGGTTGAAGGTGGTAACTGGGTATTGAAGAATATACACTATGATTTTGACAAATGGAACATTCGTCCGGATGCAGCTATTATTTTGGATAATGTCGTGTCAGTATTGAAACAGAATCCTACTTTGCGTATTGAGTTGTCTTCACATACAGATAGTCGTGGAAATGACAGTTATAACATGCAGTTGTCTCAGCGCAGGGCAGAATCGGCTGTTGAATATTTAGTGAAAAGCGGTATTGACAGATCACGCTTAGTAGCTAAAGGTTATGGTGAGTCGAGATTGTTGAACAATTGCGGAAACGGAATAAATTGTTCTGAGGAGCAACATCAGGAGAACAGACGCACAGAAATTAAAGTATTAAACTATAAATAGACCGAGGATGAAAAAAGAGGAGAGAAAGGAGGCTGTCATGGAACAGACTATGTCAAAAGTCCCTTTATACAAGTTATTGGTTGGATATATTTTATTTCTTCTTTGGATATGTCGCCCGTAATCGTCGCTTATAGAGCGTAAACAATAGCGGGAGTAAGGAAATAGCCATTATCCATAAACCGATTTTTAAAAGTAGACCTGTGCGATTGTGCAGGTCTATTTTTGTGTCTATACCGGTGTAGGCCATGTTCGCCCAATACCAGGGATTGCTTTCGATTTCTGATTCTGTATGGAGATATTGGCGTTTGGCATTTGCCAGAGCCTTTATCGGATTCTTTGTGCAGGCTAATTGTTCGTAGAATTTTTGTGTTAAATCCAGTGTTACCTGGTCATTGGCAAACCAGTGTGTGGCAATAACACCGGGTATGCCTTTACTTAAAAACTCACGGTTTATACTCGCCAGACCCTCGGAAGGAAGCAAACGCCCGGAGGCCGTATTGCATGCCGAAAGAACGACCAATGGAGCCCGAAGATGTTGATAGCGCAGTTGTTCTATGGATATTGGTTGATGTAATAAAAGACGGGCTTCCTGCTGTTCATCAACGGTCGTATGTGCAGCAATGTGGATAATGTCCTGTGTTTTGAAAATATCTTGCATACGCTGTTTATCTAAAGTCGTATAGGGATACACTGTGGTTTTGAATCGGCTTGTTAAATATTGTATCTCCCCATCCACGAAATGCAGATCGGCTAATGGTGGGGTATATTTATCACGGTATATCACTGAAATATTTGGTGGGATTGCAGGCTTATCTTCATAAAAATGGTTCATTAGAAGCGTGTGCATATACTGCACATTATAATCCTGAACGACAAAACGTCCCTCTTGATAGAGCGCATCAAAGGGTAAAACATGAAGCTCATTGTCTAAGGATAATTGAAGTGTGGAAGATGCTGTATGTTGCAATCGAGGTAGCAATTGTTCACCGAAATACTGGGCACGCTGGAAATATGCTTTAGGATTTTGGTTGAATAATGCAGGGGAATCTGTAAAATAGTTGTTTTTGAATTGCGCAATGCTATCCCATAATGCTGTATTATGGTTTTTATGATAAGAAACCAGGTCTCTATCGATGAGGAAGATGGATAAGGTGCTATCGGCGTGAATATAATAGCTGTATGTCGTACTTTCATTTTTTGTTAGGTATGTTTTGAACGTATCAAAATCCGGGAGTTTGATATTTCTGCTGAAATACTGTTCTTCCAGTTCAAAATCATTTAGCAGTTTCTTGATCTTGGTATCGATTTCTGCTATTTCGTTAGGGTCACTTAAGTTATCCCGAAGTGCATAAAGTTGTTGCAGAGCGACTCCCTCCGTCTGTAGAAGAGAGCTATCAGTTTTCCATATTGCCGATCTGTTGATTTCGTTCCAAAGCAATCTGCCTTTTGTCAATTCGGTGAGCCATAATAGCCTAAATAATTTTTCTTGGCTAATATCTTTCTGGGTATCCAGCAGGGAGTAAACCCGTTCTAATATCCTGCGATTGTGCAGGTTCTCCTGTAGATGGCTGTCCCGACTGCGAATGCTTTGCTGGAAGGCAAAGTCGGCTTCAATTGCTTGTTGAAAATACCAAAGAGCCGAATCTGTATGCTGTGTGGAATAAACAACACCTAAGTTCTCCAAAATATTTATCCCGGTATAATTACTACGCTGGATAGATATACTGTCTTGGTCTATATATGATTTGGCTTGTAGAAAATAGTTTTTTGCTGAAACAAGTTCACCATGGGTGTAATGAAGCTCGCCTAAAAGATTCAAAAGATTAGCTTTCTCGCGGATATGACTTTTAGGGAAAAATTGCTCTTCTAAAGTTAATGCTTCCTTGAGTGATGTCTGTGCCCGCTTGTCTTGTTTATCGATTCGTTGGAATTGGGAGAGCCGCTCTAAGGCAACACTTCTTACAGCCGCTGTGTTTTCATCTAATGGAAGTTTTTTTGCAATATTTAGGGCAAGACTATTGTGTACACGACCTGAATCAGGCAAACCAAGTGTTACATAAGCGGCAGACAGCGTGTTGTGTAATAATGCTGTAAGATAAGTGTTGTCTCCACTTTGTTGTAATCCTGATAAAGCCGCTTTTTTCGATGCCTCATGTTCACCCTTAAACACATATAATAAAGCCAAATTGTTATAAAATGAAGCTTTGGAAGATGCGTCCGTCGTCTCTTGGATAGCTTGAAGCTGTAAATCTTCCGCCTTGTGGTAATCCGCTATGATGGTGTAATTATTAGCCAACGGTTTGTAAATATAGGTTAGACGATCGTCACGGGTCAATAGTCTATGGTGGCGGTCATAACGTAGGGCTTGCTCATAATATTTGATGGAAGCGAGATAACGGCTATGCTCCTGAAAGCTGTATGCCATATTCAATAGAATCCATATAAAGGTTTCTTGCTGTGTTTCGGTGAGTTTTTTGTTCTCCAGAGGTTGCAGAAAGACATCGGGTTGCTTCTCAAATGCCAGATAATGTTCGTAAGCTAGCTCGCCCAATGAATCAATGAGTGCATTGGGTATGGTATCCTGCGGGTAATCGATATGAGCAGATAAAGAATCGGAATTTTGACAGGAAAAACAATAGAAAAGAACCCCAAGCAACAACAGTTCGAGGCATCTGCTGTATGTATTTGAAATATATGTTTTACTGATATAAAACACAGTCTTATAACCTCCACATCAGATAGAAATTCACGTTATTCTTATAGGTTTTATCATAATGATACCGTATGCCCAATGCAGGTCCTAAATAGGCTCTCCCTATATTTATATCTACCAAAGGAGAGAAGAGCAGAGGTGACATTTTTTCTTTCTTTGTCTGTTTCTCCTGGATATGGGGAGTTGTCTGTCCATTGGCATTGATGAGGTGATAAATAGCTTGTTGTTCGTTATGGTAATTCAGGTTTGTTTTTACCAAAGCACCTATGCCCGTAGAAAAATAACGATTCCAGTTGTGCCGTATCTGAACAGGGATTTGTAAAGCTATATATTTCCTCATAGCGGTACTGTCCACACCGTTATAGCTCCTATAGATAGGGTTTCCACGGTCATCGGGTACTTGTATTTCCCCTCTTCGTAAAGGGAAAGACTCGGAATAATCTACTCCGAAAGTACTGGCGAAAAGTTCAATTTGCCAATACGGTCTTTTGTAGGGTGCAATGGGTGCTAAACCGACGCCTACCGTTAAGCCGTTGGTTAGTTTGCCTATCTCATCGTCAGCGGGTCGTAGCGGTGTGTTTAACCCTACACTAATCAAGGGCGAAAGTCCGGGTCTAAAGCGTGCTACCGACTTGTTGGTGCGAATAGGCTCGTTTTTGTCAAAGTAAATGTCCGTATAGCTGCCAAAAGATTTATTCTGTAGCTTCTTGTGGGATTGTACCGTAAAACGTATAAAACCTTTGGTGCTATCCTGGTCTGTCAATATTGGGGATGCAGTGCCTGGTAAAGCAATGCCTTTGAAGCGGAAAATAATTTTATCTGTTCCTTCCTGCTGATAAGTATAGCACCCTACATCCTGAGCGGTTAAGCAACTATCACACTGTGGATAAAGGTTGAGTAGCTTGAAGGAACGAATATTGACCTGCTCGGGAAAATGCATTTCCAAGCGAATATCCTTAGCATCCCCTTCGCCATCATTTTGGAATTGTACTTTGTATGTTAGTTCCTTTTTCTTGAATTGTAAACGATAGTCCATGCGTGCGGGACGAACAGACATCTTGTTTGGGTCATGGGATTTAATGATGGGAATGTCTAACTTATGGATAACCGGTTTTCCTCCTTCGGCAAGATAAATACCCGTCACTGTCACGATAGCATTCGTATCCGCCAACATTTCCGGTGTAATATCTAAGTTTAGTATAGAAAATTGAGCCTCATCGTTTTCGCTCGCAATCTCATATTGTGATACTGTTTTGTATTCATCTAATAGATTCTGAAAGTATTTTGTAGCCTCGTTACCTTCAAATGTCAACTCTTCTTTTAACCCATAATCGGGACTGCCGCTCTGCGTAATCAGCGCACCGTTGACATTTGCCCATAAGCTGTTTAATGCATTGGCGGTTATGTGAGGTATTATTTTTTCCCCATGATATTGACTTTGATTGGCGACAACGAAACCGTTGGGATTGATAAGCTTTTCGTTGGTAAGGATTAAAATAGTTCCTTTGTCCGTTGTGGGTTTGACACCGATGACCAGCGACATATCTTCTCCGGGAACCGCATCTGCATTTTTGAAAATCTGGAAAATACCATTGGATTTGAAGAAATTCTGCTCAAAGGAATTTGGCGATACTGTTGCAAGTTTACTGTCTACTTTTACCTTGGTTTTTGGTTTCCTCGGACGAGGACCATTATCGTAGTTATTGACCACATAGAGCGAGATGTCAAACTCGCCTGAATCTGCGTATTGATGTTCTGGAGTAGCCTCAGTACTAAAGTTACCGTCACCAAAATCCCAAAGATAGGTGTAGTAGGCCTGTCTGCCTCCTGGAATAGGCACTAATGGGCGGATAACGGGTGTGAATTTCACTTTATTGCCTATAAATTCCGTCTTAATACTGGAAGGAAAAGTGTCTTGCATGACCAACGTTGTGTCCTGACCTTGTAGTATCTGAACAAGGGTAAGAAGCAGCAAACCGAATATACATCTTTTCATAGTAGCCAATTGGTGAGTTTTTAAAATGTAAGCCTACTTTTTCCAAAATACAATTAATGTTTTAAATTTACAAAATACTAATCAGCTGTATGCATCCTGAACAAAAATACATTCAATATTTATTAGACAATCAGCATGGCGGTATCCAGCTTATTTATAAGCAATATGGCCGTGTGGTTGTGAATATGATAGTAAAGAATAATGGTACGGAAGATGATGGATGGGATATATTGCAGGAGTCGTTGGTGGACATTTACCATATTGCCAAAAACAGAGATTTTCAGTTAACGACCTCTTTCCAAAGCTTTCTTTTATTGGTTGCTAAGCGAAAGTGGTTGAATACACTGAAAAAAAATAAGCATAGGGAGGTAACAAATGTAGATGACACTGTATTTAATGTAGAAGATGAGGGAGAGAAGATGTATGCGGATTATTTAGTACAAGAAGAACGCGAGCAGGTTATCATGGAATTGTTGCTTGATCTGGGCGAACGCTGTCAGGAAATTATACGGCGTTGTATGCAATCCAAACATCAGGAAAAAATAGCAGAAGCTTTGGGGATTACGTATGCGTATCTTCGTAAGAAAAAGAGCGAATGCATGGCGAAATTGAGTGAAAAGGTCAAGGAACATCCATTATTTAGAAAGAAATAGGTCATGAAGACGAGAGAGGAGCTTATTCAGGATTATATTGATGGCGTATTGTCTGCGGAGGATCAAGACGCATTTGATAATTTGTGGGAGACGGATTCCTCTTTTCAGGAGGAAGTGGGGCTACAGCAGGAATTGCACGCAGTCCTGCGCAAGCGTTTATTGGCAGATGACGGTCCGTTGCGTCAGACTTTACGAGATGCAGAAAAATCGTTCCGCACAGAAAAAGGGAAAATATGGGTTTGGCGAAGGTGGATTATTCCAATTGCTGCGGCAGCGTGCTTGCTTATCTTAGGCCGATTGTTTTTGTTTCCAGGTTCCTATTACCAATTGCCCGAAATGCGCTCTGAGATTGTAAGGGGGGATATAAACAGTGAGAAAAATCAGTATGAGCAGGCGGTTCGTGCGTTCAATGAAAAAGATTATGTGGAGAGTACAAAAATCCTGAAGCAATTACTTTCCGAAGATTCATCGGTATTGCAATATCAGTATTATCTGGGGCTAAGTTTGATCGGGGAGAAGAAATTTGAAGAAGCAACACAGTATCTGTTGCCGTTGGCTGATGGGGAATCGGTATTTCAACATGAGGCCAACTACTATGTGGCAGTAGCTTATATAGAGGGAGGGCAGGAAGAGAAAGCCAAGCAAAGACTGGAAATGATTGGAACTTCATCGAAGATTTACGATAAAGCCCAGAAGTTGCTGAAAAAGTTAAGGTAATTAGATAGTTTATTGCCGATACTATCCATAGAGTTCGGAAGGGTCTGTACGGATTTCTAATAGGAGGAGTCTTCTCGTGCTCGCGGACTATATTAGAAGTAATATGGAATAATGTCTCCTATATTTGCTTTATACAAACATAGGAGACATGCTCATACACCTATTTTGGTAATTTCGGCGATTGAATAAAATCATTAAATACCTCTTTATTCTTTTCGATTAGCCATTCATAAACCTTAGCACCGTGACTCAATCGCTTGACACCCCAAGTGTGCAATGTTTGCACATCTGGTAGTTTGTCCGTTAGGAAAATATTTAACGGTAAGGATGTTGCAGACGTAATTTTTTGAATATCACTTTGCTCTTCTACAAGGGGAATAAATATCCCATCTGCTCCTGCTGCTGTGTACGCTTTAGCCCGTTCAATAGATTCTTCTAACGCCTGTGGGTGTTTGGTAGTGTACGTATCTGCTCGTGCATTAATGAAAATGTCAGGAGTGTTTGCTTTTATAGCCTGAATCTTTTGTACTAATAACTGTGTGTCCTGCAATTTCCGTTCGCCTTGGATAACCTTTCCGTCTTCGAGATTGATCCCGACTACACCAAGGTCAACCAATTGTTTGACATGTTGTGCCACTTTTTCGGGGTTATCGGAGTAACCAGCTTCGAAGTCAACCGATACAGGAATATCAACCGCTTTCACAATACGCTCAACCATAAACAGGATTTCATCCACCGAGATTTCTTCGCCGTCTTCGTAACCCAGTAGATTGGCAATTGCATGGCTAGAGCTTCCTAAAGCTTTAAAACCAGCCTCTTCGGCTAATTTTGCGCTTTGGGCATCCCAGACATTCCCTAATATCAATAATTGTTCTTTTTCGTGAAGTTCTTTAAATGTAGTATAAGACATAATACAATTGTTTTTTATTAAAGAACAGCTGAGGAGTGGTTTTGTTTGTGAGAAGGGGAGGAAGACCTATAAGGTTTTTAAAACCTTATAGGTCTTTGATTAAATTATCCCAAATTAGCCAAGCTTTCTTCCAAAATCTTGATTTTGGCTTCTGCGTCAGCTTTTTTGTTCTGTTCGTTCTGTACGATTTCCGGTTTAGCGTTTTGTACAAAGCGCTCGTTCGATAATTTTTTGTCTACCGATACCAAGAACCCTTGCAGATAAGCGATTTCTTTACTGATACGTTCGCGTTCAGCTTCTACGTCAATATTGTCGGTGTCCAGCTTAACATAGCACTCGGTTTTACCGGCTAAGAAACTGATTGCTCCTGTGATTTTTTCCTGAACGAAGGTCAATTCAGAGATATTGGCCAACTTGACGATACTTTCCTCGTATTTGGAGAAGTTAACGTCTGTATTGTTGATTGCCAAAGGCAGCTCTACTTTTGGCGACATTCCTTTGGAGTTACGGATATTACGTACTTCGGAAATAATCTGCTGTACCGTTGCAAATTCTTTGATGATTTGCTCATCAAAAGCTTTTACTTCAGGATATTGTGCTACGATAACACAATCCTTGGCTTGCCGTGTGCCGAATAACTCATCGTGCCATAATTCTTCAGTCAAGAATGGCATAAATGGATGTGCTAATGCTAATATTTTCTGGAACAAGGTTTTGACCGTTTCTAAAGTTTCGGCTTCGATAGGGCTTTGGTAAGCGGGTTTAACCAATTCTAAGTACCAAGCGCAGAAATCATCCCATACCAATTTATAGGTTGCCATCAGAGCATCGGATAAGCGGTAGTTGGCAAAATGCTCATCGATTTCGGCAACGGCTTGATTAAAGCGGTTCTCAAACCACTGTGCCGCTGTTTTTTGTGCTTCGGTAGCTGGGGTATCAATTGTTTCCCAGCCTTTTACCAAGCGGAATGCGTTCCATATTTTATTGGCAAAGTTACGGCCTTGTTCACAGTAAGACACATCGAACATCAGGTCATTTCCAGCAGGCGATGAGAGTAACATCCCTACACGAACACCATCAGTACCATAATGCTCCATCAATTCAATAGGATCAGGTGAATTCCCTAATGACTTAGACATCTTGCGACCTAATTTATCACGCACAATACCTGTAAGATATACATTACGGAATGGAGGCTTCTCAGTATAATCATGCCCCATGATAATCATGCGCGCTACCCAGAAAAACAGGATCTCCGGTGCTGTCACCAGATCGTTGGTTGGGTAGTAGTATTTGAAATCTTCATTATCTGGATTGCGTACGCCATCAAATACAGACATTGGCCATAACCCGGAAGAAAACCACGTATCTAGAACGTCATCCTCTTGACGGATGCCTTCGGTAGATTTGCCCTGTGCTTCAAACTCCTGTATAGCTTCTGCTTCGGTTTTGGCTACTACCCATTCGTTGTTGCTGTTGTACCAAGCAGGGATACGTTGTCCCCACCACAGCTGGCGGGAAATACACCAATCTTTCACATTTTCCATCCAGTGCTTGTACGAAGCAAAGAATTTCTCCGGGATCAGTTTGATGGTGCCGTTTTCTACATATTCCAAAGCCGGTTTTGCCAGTTGGTCCATTTTGCAGAACCATTGCATAGAGAGCTTAGGCTCGATGGCAGCATCTGTACGTTCAGAGAAGCCAACCTGTGATTTGTAATCTTCAATTTTTTCAATCTGATCGACTTCTTCCAACATTTTCGCCACTTTCTTACGTGCGATAAAGCGGTCTTCACCGATTAATATCTCCGCTTTTTCGTTAAGTGTTCCGTCATCGTTTAAGATGTCGATTACCGGCAAATTGTGCCTTTGCCCCAATTCGTAGTCATTCAAGTCGTGGGCAGGAGTCACTTTTAAACATCCTGTACCGAATTCCATTTCTACATACTCGTCCTGAATAACCGGAATTTCACGATTAACCAAAGGAACGAGTACGGTTTTACCTTTTAGGTGCTGATAACGCTCGTCGTTCGGGTTGATACAGATGGCTGTATCTGCCATAATCGTCTCCGGACGAGTAGTCGCGATAATGAGATATTCTGCGCTGTCTTTGATTTGATAGCGGATGTAGTATAGTTTTTGGTTGACTTCTTTGCGGATTACTTCCTCGTCCGAAAGAGCAGTTTTTCCTTGTGGGTCCCAGTTGACCATGCGTACACCGCGATAGATGTAACCCTCTTTGTAAAACTTGATGAACGTATCAATCACGGCTTCGGAAAGATCCGAATCCATGGTGAATTTGGTGCGATCCCAATCGCAGGAAGCACCAAGCTTTTCCAGTTGCTTCAGGATAATGCCGCCGTATTTTTCTTTCCATTCCCAAGCGTGTTTTAAGAAGTCTTCACGGTTAAGGGATTTTTTGTCGATACCTTGCTCTTTAAGCATAGCGACCACTTTGGCTTCCGTTGCAATCGAGGCATGGTCTGTTCCCGGAACCCAGCAGGCATTTTTACCTTGCATACGTGCACGGCGAATCAACACATCTTGAATGGTATTATTTAGCATGTGCCCCATGTGCAAAACGCCTGTTACGTTTGGCGGCGGCATCACAATGGTGTACGGTTCACGCTCATCAGGTGTAGAACGGAAAAAACCGTTTTCCATCCAATAGGAATACCACTTTTCTTCAGCCTCTTTTGGGTTATAAGTTTTTGCTATGCTCATTGTTATAAATCGTTCAAAAATCGAAATGCAAAAATACGGATTTAAGGGGAGATTTGCGAATGTGCAAATCCGTGAATTTGCAAACAATAATATGTAAATTTGCGGTTAATTTTATTTTTTATACTTATATGAACGTAGGGCAGAAGCCGGGTTGGCGCGTTAGTTTGTTGTTTTTTGTGTCATTATTTGCCTATTGGCTTGTGTTGTCTTTTGTTGACAGAGCAGCTTTCGTCTTGAGTTTCCGATATAAAATAGAGGACGTACAGGATATTGCCTATGCCTTTCTTTATGGACTCAGGCTAGATTTTTCTTTGGCTGCTTATCTAATGGCGTTACCTTTTTTGTTTTTTATTATCCAACAGTTGTGGTTGCAAAGGGGAGTGTCTCCGTGGTTGCTTCGCGTGTATGTGATGTTGCCTACGTTCTTATTTGCAGCAATAACGATTGCTAACCTGCCATTGTATGAGTCATGGGGAGAGAAAGTGAGCAAAAGAGCGCTTACGTTAGGGCTTGATACTATCGGTGGTGTTTCAAGTTCTGTAGATGCGGGTATGCTTTTGCAGGCAGCTTTGATGCTAACCATTTATTTTGTCGTTGCTCATTATTTTTATCATTGGGTGGTGGTGAAGCGAGCGAAATACACATCTCAATCCCTGAAAAGCACAGTTATATTGTTTGTATTGGGAGCTTTAGCCCTCTTTACGTTCATTCGTGGAGGATATGGACGAGCAACATTGAACCAAAGTGCGGTGTATTTCTCTGACGATAATACGGCAAACCATGCTGCGGTCAATACGTATTGGTCCTTTCTGAAAGACTTGACGAAAAGTACGAAAAAGAGTCCTTATCAGTTTATGTCGGAAGAAGAAGCAAAAGCTATCGTGGGTGACAGCTTGTTATATGATCGGGATAGTGTGATCAATGTCTTGAAAACGGATAGGCCAAATGTTATTTTGGTTATTTTGGAGGGGGTGGTGGCACAAGTGTTTGCTGATTTAGGAGGAGAGAAAGACATCACGCCGAAGATGACAACATTGATGCGTGAAGGAGTTAATTTTACACAAGCTTATGCTGCTGCTGATCGTTCTGACAAAGGAATGATTGCCGTATTGAGTGGTTTCCCTTCGCAGGGTCCTGAAAGTATTATCAAATATATTCCGAAACATGAAAAACTACCTGCTGTAGGACAAGTTTTTGACTCCTTGGGCTATGCGACATCCTTTTACCATGGAGGTCAAAGTGAGTTTTATAACTTTAAGTCTTTTATGCTTACGCATGGTATTGATAAAGTGGTGGATAATGCCAATTTCCCTATAAATGCACAGCGTAATTCTTGGGGTGTTTACGATCATCTGGTCGCGAAACGATTATTGAATAGTTTGAAAAAAGAGAAAAAACCCTTTTTCAGTATTTTTTACACACTGGTGAATCATGAACCGTTTGATCTGTCACCCTCGTATGCGTTTGGGAATAAAACCAAAGCTGATGCTTATCGTAGTACTACATTTTATACCGATACGATGTTGTTTAACTTTATTGAAGAAGCAAAACAGCAAGATTGGTACGAAAACACTATTGTAGTGGTTACTTCCGACCATGGACATGTATATCCCACAGAAAAATATGGACTTGATCGTCCGGAACGTTATCATATTCCGCTGTTTGTTTTTGGAGGAGCGCTCAAAGAAGAATACAGAGGTAAGAAGGTAGACGAGGTGGTTAGCCAGTTGGATATAGCCAGTACCTTGGCAGGCTTTGTGCAAGAGAAGACGATGCGGTTTAAGTATTCGCAAGACCTTTTTGCTTTGAGACGGAAACATCTGGCTTTTTATAATTCGAATGCAGCTTTTGGTGTAATAAATAATGAAGGAGCCGTAAGCTATGATATGCTAAAAAGAAATATCAGCTACAGTACGTTTCCAAAAGATAGTGTGGATCACCGGGAGAAACTTATCCACGTAGCGAAGGCTTATTATCAGACGGTTTTTAATGATTTTTTAAAATATTGATCGTATGGATAGTTCACTTTTGTCTAAGGAAATACAGCTCATATCTTTGTTATAAATGAAAAAGATCATCGCACAGTCTGTAGGCAATACTTTTCTGTTGATGGCGGCACAATTTGTTTTGTTGTTGCTATTGTACACAGGTCTCCGTATAGGGTTCTACTGGTATAACGTGGCGTTATTTCCAAGAGTGGAATGGACAGACCTGATCCCGATGTTGTGGGGAGGTATAAAGTTTGATGTTGTAGCCCTACTGTATCTGAATATCCTTTATATCCTCATGCAGTCACTGCCTGTTCCTTTTAAATATGCGGGTATTTATCAAAAAATTGCGCGGTATGTGTTTATCGTGACCAACAGCTTAGGAGTGGCTTTAAACTTAATTGATTATGCCTATTACCCATTTACGTTGAAACGAACGACAGGGACAGTGTTCGGACAATTTGCCAATGAGAAAAATATAGGACGTTTGATTGGTGATTTTTTAATAGACTATTGGGGGCTTGTGCTTGTGTTCATCGCTTTGGTCTATTTGGTGTATAAAATTGCCGGACTAATCTCCCTGAAGCGCCCCATATGGATGAGCTGGGCATTCTATGGTACACAATTGGCATTGTTGCTATTGGTCGCTTTTTTGTTTATTGGGGGAGTACGTGGCGGTTGGGCACATAGCACGAGACCTATCACATTGAGCAATGCGGGTGATTATGTGAAGCTACCCGAAGAAATGAATATCGTGTTGAATACGCCCTTCAGCATGTTGAAAACGTTGAAAGCCATACAGCTAAAAGAGGTTCATTATTATACAGAAGAGGAATTGGATGCACGTTATCCTGTTATTCATTATCCTGCAGATTCTATAACCTTTAAACCGCTGAATGTGGTTTTCCTTATCCTAGAAAGTTTTGGTAAGGAGCACATTGGTGCGCTGAATAAGGTTATAGACGGTGGAAAATACAAAGGTTATACACCGTTTTTGGATTCTTTGGTGCAGGAATCTTTTACCTTTACACGTTCCTTTGCTAATGGACGTAAATCAATCGATGCGCTACCTTCTATCATTACGGGAATACCTTCGGTAGGAGAGCCTTTTGTGCTTTCTATCTATTCGGGTAATAAGACCACAAGCATAGCGAAGCTCTTGGGTGATAAAGGTTATGAGACAGCTTTTTTCCATGGAGCACCAAATGGAAGTATGGGGTTTTCGGCTTATACGCAGCTGGCAGGTATAAAGCATTATTTTGGAAAAGACGAATACAGCAATGATAAGGATTTTGATGGCATTTGGGGAATCTGGGATGAACCTTTTATGCAGTTCATGGCGGATAAGCTGACCGAGATGCCAGAGCCTTTCTTTGCAAGTTTCTTTTCTCTTTCCTCTCACCACCCATTTAAAGTGCCTGAAAAGTATCAGGGGGTCTTCCCTAAGGGACCACTTCCCCTGCATGAGCCTGTGGGGTATACCGACTATGCATTAAGGCAGTTCTTCGAGAAAGCAAAGAAAGCTCCATGGTTTGAAAACACCCTATTTGTCTTATGTGCTGATCATTCGTCGGTTAGTCACTTACCTGCGTATCAGACACAGGCAAACTCGTTTGCTATTCCTATTATTTTTTATCGGCCTGGTGGGGAGTGGAAAGGTATGTCGGATAAATTGGTCCAGCAAATCGATATACTGCCTACCGTATTAAACTATTTGGGGTATGATCAACCTTATTTTTCATTTGGAT
Source organism: Sphingobacterium wenxiniae (assembly GCF_900116225.1). Classification (GTDB taxonomy): domain Bacteria; phylum Bacteroidota; class Bacteroidia; order Sphingobacteriales; family Sphingobacteriaceae; genus Sphingobacterium; species Sphingobacterium wenxiniae. Next base: position 230,892 of record NZ_FOZZ01000005.1, on the reverse strand, counting down.
TTGATGCCTTGTCTTCGAATAAAGATAATTTCTTGGTGAATAATATCGGTGGTGTTTTTAACTTTTTTCAGGGCGACTATTTTATGACCCACGATGGGATAAAACCTATTTCCCTATTCAATTTGAAAGAGGATGCTTTAGAGCGGGATAATCTGCTGTCCAAACAACCTTTGATGGTAGATAGTCTGGATCAGCAGTTAAAAGCATTCATACAGCAGTATAACTATCGGATGATACACAATAGCTTGGTTGTTGAATAGGGGAAAACACTATTTTTTCAAAACTGTGCCGAATCGATAGCGTATAGTGAAAGCCTGTTGGTTGCTGGTCTTATCGGGAGCGATATGAAATGAAGCGGTAAATCGCCCCTCTATATTCCCTTTCTTAAACGGTGACCAGCCTAAATCTAATCGATTATATCGATCCCGATGATAAAAGGAGTCACCATTCGGCAGATTCTGTGCTTCGCCCAGATAAAGTGTATTGTCCAAGAAAAATTGTTTGTAGCCAAGATGTATTTGAGAAATAAATCCTTTGGCTGTTCGCAGCTCATATTCTGTACGCACACGGTCAAACCCAATCGCTATACCGGCATCGATAGTTAAGGAGTCCAGAAACGTTTTTTTGCTGAAATCTGCTCCTAAACGAAGTAGTACAATACCATTATCTTGTATATGGTCGTCGATTTCATCATTACTGGTTAAGGCGTTATGATAAAGCAGGGCATCGTCTGCGACATAAAAATCTCCAAAGCGGTATTTACCTGTTAACCCCACCATAAAGCGTTCCCTTTGATTATGGCTCTGCTTGCTTAACCAATCAATGTATAAGGCCTGTTTTAGGTTTTTTTTCTGAAAGGCAAAGTACATGCCCTCCATATTGGGCTTTTCGTATTGGAATGTATCGGCGAGCACAATTCTTGGAACATCTTTTAACCGCTCGTGTCGGGGCATAAGTCCCAATGCAAAATCAAAATGCCGGTTTTTGAAATTGTAATAAGCGATAGCAGATACATTCTCCTTGTTTTCGTGATGTCTTCCAAAGTCCTGTCCATAATTTAGACCACCGTATATACGATGATTGCTATCAATGGCAAAATACAATTTCGGGGAAATAATAGCGCCCAGAAAAGTTTTGTCTTCGGTGTATATGGATTTGTATTCACGATTATCTACATATCCGAAAAAGTCGATTTCGGCACCTATTTGTTGAGCTTTTGAAAGAAATGGAAGGCTATAACACAAGAAGACAACAACGGATAAAATTTGTATAAATGGTTTCATGTGATGTATAGTTATAACAAAAAAGCGTCATTGCGAGAAGCGTAGCGACGAGGCAATCTGCGTTTTGTTATCTACAGATTGCCGCGTTGTTCCCGAATGTTTTCGGGACAGGCTATTCTTCCTTCTCGCAATGACGACAAGAACTTATTTTTAAAGTATAATTAAACTTCTAACAACAATCTCGCTGGATCTTCCAAAAGTTGTTTAACACGCACCAAGAAACTTACGGACTCACGACCGTCAATGATACGGTGGTCATAAGACAAAGCAATGTACATCATTGGGCGGATAACAACCTGACCGTTTTCAGCAATCGGGCGTTGTACGATATTGTGCATACCCAAAATCGCCGATTGCGGTGCATTGATGATTGGCGTTGACATCATCGAACCAAATACACCACCGTTGGTGATCGTGAATGTTCCGCCAGTCATTTCATCAATGGTCAATTTGTTGTCGCGTGCTTTTGTCGCCAAATTGATGATTTCTTTTTCAATCTGGTACAGACTCATGGATTCCGCATTGCGGATAACTGGAACAACCAAACCTTTAGGTGCTGAAACCGCGATGGAAACGTCACAGAAATCAGAATAAACAATTTCGTTTTCTTCGATGCGTGCGTTCACTGCTGGCCATTCTCTTAGGGCTGTGGTAACTGCTTTTGTGAAGAAGGACATAAATCCTAATCCTACGCCGTGTTTCTCTTTAAAGGTATCTTTGTATTTTGCACGAAGATCCATGATAGGCTGCATATTCACCTCATTGAAAGTGGTTAACATAGCCGTTTCGTTTTTCACGCTAACCAAACGTTTTGCAATGGTTTTACGTAAGGAAGTCATTTTCTCACGACGTTCATTGCGAGAACCTGCTACAGCAACAACCGGTGCTGTTGTGCTAGTCGCTGCTGCCGGTTTGCTTTCCGCTTTCGGAGCAGCTGGCTTAGCTTGTGCTTTTTCAGCATCTTCTTTGGTAATACGTCCGTCTTTACCCGTTCCTTTGATGGTGGAAGGATCGATACCTTTTTCTCTTAATATTTTTGCGGCAGCAGGAGAGGCTGTACCAGCGGCATAAGAGTCTGGGTTTTCATTATCATCTTTGGCTGCTGGTGCTGCAGTTTCTGCAGCAGGAGCTGAAGCTTCTTCTTTTTTCTCGCTACCGCCCGCAGGTGCAGCACCTTCTTCGATGCTACATACTACTGCTCCAATTTCTAATGTGTCACCTTCCTGTGCGATGATACGCAAGATACCTGCTTTTTCTGCCGGTAATTCAAATGTAGCTTTGTCTGATTCCAATTCAGCGATGTTTTCGTCCATCTCAACGTAATCGCCATCTTGTTTTAACCATTGTGCTAAGGTTACTTCTGTGATCGATTCACCTACAGCTGGTACTTTGATTTCTAAGCTCATATTTTTATTTTAAAGTTATGGAAGTGATATAAGTTATGGAAGTGATGGGAGTCAAACCTTCATCGCCTTTATCACTTGTATAACCATTATCACTTTGTTTTAAATTGCAAATGCTTTATTAATTATCTCTTCTTGTTGTGCGACATGCTGTTTCATATACCCAGTTGCCGGAGATCCGCTTTCAGGACGGGCAATCACTTGTAAATCCAAGGTCGATCCACGGAATTTACGACAGTAGAATGGCCATGCGCCCATGTTTTCATTTTCTTCCTGAACCCATACAAATTCAGCTTTCGCATATTTTTTCTGCAATGCCTCAATCTGGTCGTGAGCGATTGGGTACAATTGTTCTACACGTACAACAGCAATATCTTTACGTTTTTCTGTTTCTTGTCGCTCTAACAAATCGTAATAAATCTTACCTGAACATAACAATACACGTTTTACTGTTTTCGCTGTAACGTTGGTGTCGTCAATGATTTCCTGGAATCCTTTTTCGGTAAAGTCAGTCAAAGGTGATACCGTTTTTGGATGACGCAGTAAACTCTTAGGTGTTGCTACGACCAGAGGTTTACGGAAATCGCGATGAAGCTGACGGCGTAATAGATGGAAATAGTTTGCCGGAGTTGTACAGTTGGCAACGATAATATTATTGTTTGCACACAATTCTAAATAGCGTTCAATACGGCAAGAGGAGTGTTCTGGGCCTTGACCTTCCATACCATGCGGTAACAACATGACTAAGCCGTTTGAACGTTTCCATTTGGTTTCGCCAGATGAAATATATTGGTCGAATACGATTTGGGCACCGTTGGCAAAGTCTCCGAACTGTGCTTCCCAAATTGTCAATGCGTTCGGGTTAACCGAGGCATAACCATATTCAAAAGCCAATACAGCATATTCTGATAGTAAAGAGTTGTAGATTGAAAAATTCTCGCCACCCTTTAATTTAGAAAGAGGCGTATATGTTTCGTCAGAATCTTCTAAAGTAACTACAGCATGACGATGAGAGAACGTCCCCCGTTGAACGTCTTGTCCCGATATGCGCACGCGAAAATCCTCGTTAAGTAAGGTAGCGTAAGCCATTAATTCGCCCATTGCCCAATCGTATTTGTCGCTGTCGATCATTTTCAGTCGGTCTTCAAATACCTTCGTAATCTTGCGGAAGAATTTCTTTTCTTTCGGCAATGTGTTCATCTGTTTAGCTAGCTCCAAGAAAAGTTCTTTGCTAACCTTTGTGTCGGCAGTTATACCAATGTCTGCAGTACGAGCTTGATGCAAACCTTTCCATGCACCGGCGAACATAGGTCTTTCTTCCTTGAGCTGTTCTACCGTTTTTGCTTCATCCAGACATTTCTGTAAATCACCGCGAAACCCTTTTTCCAAGTCCTTGGCATACGTACCCTCTATTGAACCTTGTTTGATCAACTTCTCTACATATATCGCAAGTGTATTCGGGTGTTTCTCAATCAGCTTATAAAGTGAGGGCTGTGTGAATTTCGGTTCATCAGCTTCATTATGCCCGTAGCGTCTGTAGCCTAATAAATCGATAAATACATCTGTTTTGTATCGCTGGCGGTATTCGACAGCAAGGTTAATTGCGTATACCAGGGCTTCCACATCATCTCCGTTCACATGGAATACTGGAGATAAAGTCACTTTGGCAATGTCCGTACAATATGTTGATGAACGGGCGTCTTTATAGTTTGTGGTAAAACCTACTTGGTTGTTGATAACAATATGGATGGTACCGCCCGTTTTGTACCCATCCAATTTTGACATCTGGATGGTTTCGTATACGATACCTTGAGCAGCTACAGCAGCATCCCCATGAATCAAGATAGGAGCTATCTTGGAGGAATCACCACTGTATTTTAAATCTATTTTAGAGCGAACCATACCTTCTGCCACACCATCCACTGTTTCTAGGTGTGATGGATTGGGAGCAAGGCTCAGGTGAATATTCTTACCTTCTTGACTGATGATGTCCGAAGAGAACCCTAAGTGATATTTCACATCACCGCCGAATTGCAATTCAGGGTCTTCGGCAGCATACATTTTTCCTTCAAATTCGGAGAAGATTGTTTTGTAGGATTTCCCCATGATATTGGCCAATACATTCAATCGGCCACGGTGAGCCATCCCGACAACGAATTCCTCAATGCCCAAAGAAGAACCTTTTTGAATAACTGAGTCCAATGCCGGAATCAATGATTCTGCGCCTTCTAAAGAGAAGCGTTTCTGACCAAGAAACTTCGTGCCTAAAAAGCTTTCGAAGATGACAGCCTCATTTAGCTTTTTCAAGATACGTTTTTTTGCATCGATAGAAAAGCTTGGGGTGCTGCGGTCGGCCTCAATTTTATCTTGTAAAAATTTGATTTTCTCTGGATGGCGGATATAGCGAAATTCTGCTCCGATAGATCGGCAGTAAGTATCCTCAATAAATTGACGAATATCTTTCAGTTTCGCAGGTCCAATGCCCAACTCAACACCAGCATTGAAAACGGTTTCCATATCGGCTTCTGATAAACCGAATGTTTCTAACTCTTTGCCCGGGAAATATTTCCTGCGTTCACGTACTGGGTTTGTTTCTGTAAACAGGTGCCCGCGATCGCGATATCCGTAGATCATGTTCAATACGTTGATCTCTTTGATAGCGTGCTCAGGAGTTTGTTCGACGGAATTATCGCCTGAGTTTACATTGGTTTGTCCAAAATCGAACCCTTCGAAAAATTTCTGCCAACTTACGTCTACGGAGTTCGGGTCTTCTTTGTAGGATTGATATAACGAGTCGATGTATCCGTTGTCTGCGTTACTCAAATATGTTAATTTATCCATGAGGAAATCTTATGTATAAAAATTTTGGTCAAAGTTAGGAAATAATAAAGAGTTTATCATCCCGAAAATGAACAAAATAATGTCTTAAATTGTATTCTTTTTAAGTTTTTTGTTCATTTCCGGTAAAAATCCGTATCTGTTGCAATTAAGGAGGTTATGTTTTGCTTGGGAGCCTTATTTTACCACCATACGAGGACAATAGTGTTTTTTTAGCAAATCCCGCCATGGAACTTGAATGCTGTCCTTTGTACTTGTACCCTTATCAGCATAATGCGCCCAATATCCGTATACTGTAGCAGGTGCATAATCAATGAAATATTCTTCGAAAACCAGTGCCCCTGCTAGATGGTGTACGCCAAGCTCCTGTAGCATGTAGGCCGCTAATATTTCCCGATATTCATAGGGTAAATTTCCAGTCTGTTTCATTTCATTCAATAGGTCATTGATAGCGTCATTGTCACTGCCTTCTTTCAGCAAGTGGAGTAGGCGATCTGTTGACTGTTGGAAGTCCTTCGTTTCCTCTTGATCTTTAAAGAAAATGTTAGGGTGCTTCTTGAGCATGAATCGGAAATAATCCCGCCAGAATAATCGATTGATAAGGTTATCGTATTTTTTCTTTTTCCCGGTAGGCAAACTCTCCTTTATTTTATGATAATAATAAGCTGGAGAAATATTTCCATGTGCAATGTAGGGTGAGATATAGTTGTAGTCGTTTATCTCATCGTAGCTTGGAGACAGCGTTCGTTCAAGCCAATACAGGCCTTGTTCTTCACCACCTTGTAAAGGCGTACTGTTGGAGTCTGATTGTGCAATTTCCTGTGGGGTAAATCCTAATTCTTCCAGTGTAGGCAGATTAGTCTGCTCCAGGTGAGGGTGGGTAATGATATGATCTATTGCTGGTATGATTGGTCGGACAAAACTTTCTTTTTCAATTTTTTTCTTGAATTGAGCGAAAGATTCGGGTACATCTTTGATAGGGAAAGGAAGGTCTTCCTTGTGATAAAGTGTATGACCGATAAAATGCTTGAGATTGATTCTCTCCTTCCACAAAGCTGCCTCTACTTTTTCTGATATGCGGGTTTCACGAAAAGCAACTTCTCTATGATGATATACTTGCGTTACTTCGTATTTTGCACAGACTTTACTCAAGATTTCTTCTGGTTTTCCGTGAAAAATCAAAAGGTCGGCTCCCAATGCCTGCAATTGGGACTTTAGGTACTCCACGGATTCTAAAAGGAACTTTGTGCGTAGAATACCAGTATAGTGAAATCCATAGCTGTTTTTGCCAAAATAGCGTGAATCAAATATATATACCGGGATAACAATGTCGCCTTTGTTGATCGCCTCAAATAGGATTTCGTTATCGTTAATCCGTAAGTCGTTCCTGAACCAAACTAAAATCACCTTCTTTGTCATACGGGGAATTGCTAAGCAGAGCAGAAATGCCAATAATTTCGTGTACAGGCAAATATAGTTGAAAGAGTCTGCTTTTTCTCTCCATATATGCTGTATAGGTGTTCTTTTTACATATTAGAGACAATCGCTCAAGGCTCTATTAGAGGAGGACATGTTGAATTGTTTTGTGTAAAGAACAATGAGAATGGAAATTTTTGCAAAAAATTGAACAAAATGGAATAACGACTGTTATTAACACATAACTAAATTTGTTAATGCGTTAAGATAATCATGAATGTAGTAATTAGCGGGCTAAATAATTATGCAGGACTGCGGAGTGTTGGTCTTATGGAGGATGAAAATTTCCGGGTTTTTGCTATTGTGAGGAGTCTTGCGCTGTTGCAAAAAAGGTTGTTCGAACCTATAAATGCAGAATTTTTGGAAATGGATCTCCTGCAATATGGCAGTGTAAGTGGGCCGGGATGGCCAGATATTCAGGCGGCCTATTATTTTACGCAAGTGCCCACACTGAGCGACCCTGTTGGTATGAAAGTAGAGCTGCTGTGTCTTGGTAATTTTATTCAGTTTATACGCAGTTTTGGCTGTAATCGGCTGGTGTATGTGGTTAGATTAATGGATAAGATTTTTATTGAGCCGATAGTTATGTTGTTGAAAGAATCGGGAGTGAAGTATACCGTCGTGCTGAAACATAGTGTTATCGGAAGAGACTCGCTGATAGATCGTGTGGTTAAAAAGGTGTGCAATCATCGTTTTTTTCCTTATTCCAATGGTTCAATAAAACGCTTCTTTCAGCCATTAGGTGTACGAGATTTTATTAATTGGCTGAAGAGATTGCTGGAAGTGGAGGTTTTTCAAGGCAGAATTTTAGAAGTAGGGGGAGCAGAAGCCCTATCTTTTCAAGAGCTGTCACAGTTGTATAGACGGTTGGGTATGGTGCGGGAAGATACTCGCTTTTTCCGTTTGCCTGGACAAATGACCGATTTTTTTTATTCACGCAGACTGGGGATGGATAAGAGTGATTTTGAAGAAATGAACAATATGGTCGCGATTGATGATATAACAGAAAATGTCTGGTCGGCTGATATGCCATTTGTATTTGGCTCGGTTGAGGATGTCCTCCGAAGTGACTATAATCTGTAAGAAGCGCTTTCAAAACAGCTTAATTCTATTACTTTTGTAGATATACAGATTGAAAGTAATTATGGGATATAAGAGTTTGGCCGAATGTGTGCAGGATTTGGAGCAGAACGGACATCTGATACGTGTTAAGGAAGAAGTAGATCCATATTTGGAAATGGCGGCAATTCATATGCGTGTCTATGATGTGGAAGGGCCGGCTTTGTATTTCGAAAATATAAAAGGATCAAAATTTCCGGCTGTGTCTAACCTGTTCGGTACGTTAGAGCGTTCTAAGTTTATGTTTCGCGATTCGTTGGATCACATCAAGAAACTGGTGGATGTGAAGATGGATCCGATGTCTGTTGTCAAGAAGCCTTTTCACTATATCGGTTCTTCTATGACAGCCTTAGGTGCTCTTCCCTGGAAGAAAAAATCTAATGCGCCGATTTTGTATGGACGTACAACCATCTCTGAACTTCCGCAAATCGTCAATTGGCCGATGGATGGGGGAGCTTTTGTGACCATGCCGCAGGTCTATACTGAGGATGCCGACAAACCGGGCGTGATGCATTCCAACCTTGGTATGTATCGTATCCAGTTGTCGGGAAATGATTATATCCCTGATAAGGAAATCGGGTTACATTATCAGTTGCATCGTGGGATTGGCGTGCATCAAGCGAAAGCCAATGCATTAGGGCAGCCCTTGAAAGTGTCTATCTTTGTCGGAGGGCCTCCCTCGCATCCGCTTTCTGCTGTGATGCCATTGCCCGAAGGTCTGTCTGAAATGATATTCGCAGGAGCTTTAGGGAACAGGCGATTTCGATATTTCTATGATGATGAAGGGTTCTGTATATCCTCGGATGCAGACTTTGTGATTACAGGAACGGTTTACCCCAATGAAAACAAGCCCGAAGGACCTTTTGGCGATCATATTGGTTATTATTCCTTGGTGCACCCATTCCCGTTGATGAAGGTACATCGCGTATATCACCGTGAAAATCCTATTTGGTCGTTCACTGTTGTGGGGCGGCCGCCGCAGGAAGACACCAGTTTTGGGGCATTGATACATGAGATTACGGGTTCTGCTATTCCTCAGGAGATCAATGGTCTTCACGCTGTCCATGCTGTAGATGCTGCAGGGGTGCATCCTTTGCTATTTGCCATCGGAAGCGAACGGTATACTCCCTACCAAAACGTAGAACGCCCGCAGGAATTATTGACCATTGCCAATCAGATTTTGGGTAAGAACCAGTTGAGCTTGGCAAAATACCTGTTTATTTCTTCGTATGCTGATAATCCGGAATTGGATATTCATGATGTTGTTGGTTTTATGTCTCATATATTGGAACGCATTGATTGGACGCGTGATGTGCATTTCCAGACCAATACGACTATTGATACCTTGGATTATTCGGGTGATGGCTTGAATGCAGGATCTAAGGTCGTATTCGCGGCTGTTGGGGGGCGAAAATACAAACTGGCAAACGAATTAACCGCCAATCTTGATCTACCGCAACCTTTTCAGGGAGCAAAATTAGCCTTGCCAGGCGTGATGGTAGTGGATGGCAAATCTTTTACATCATACGAACAGGAACAGTCGGTGATAGAAACCTGGACAAGAACTATAGATAAGGATAAACTAAACGGGATTCGTCTAATCGTATTGGTAGATGATGCAGGATTTGCCGCGGATACGGTGAATAATTTTGTTTGGGTCACCTTTACGCGGAGCAACCCTTCGCACGATACCTACGGAGTGGACAGCTTTACGGAGTTTAAACATTGGGGTTGTCGCGGGCCATTGATTATCGATGCCCGGAATAAACCACATCATGCGCCGCCATTAATAAAGGATGAAGCTGTGGAGCGGAGAGTGGATCAGTTGGGAGCTAAAGGGGGTTCGTTGCATGGGGTGATATAGAGGAAGGGGGGGGAACAGATTCCATATCATACATTAGACATATCTCTATATTTTCGTATCTTTGAGTAAAACAAGCAGTATGAAAACAATAATTTTTGAAGCAGAAACATCGGAAATCGAAAAGATTTAAAACGTACTGAAAGCTCTTGGTATAAAAAAGATTAAGGAAGTCGAAACTTCTGAATATCCTCAATTTGATAAAGTCGAATATACAAAGGAAGAGTATGAGAAGATGTTGGATTTTTCGAAGAAGACTAGATCTGCCAGTGTTTTGAAGACTAAAAAGGATGTTATTGACTTTATTGATTCGCTATGAGTTTCTCCATTGCGTATTCCGACAAGTTTTCAGATGACGTCAGAAAGCATAAAAGGCCGGGCAAAAGAAACTAGTTGAGAAAATAGTGGATTTCATTACTGCGTGTCAAGATAACCCACGGAGTGGTATAGGTAAACCCGAACAATTGAAATATAGGAATACGGAAACATGGTCCCGGCAGATAAATAAACAACATCGATTTGTTTATGAAATATCAGAGGATGAAGTCTTCTTAATTTCGGCTTGGGGACATTATAATGATAAATGAAAATTGACAACCTCTGGAAAGACAAGGTGAACCAAAAATCCTACAAGGAATGTATTGGTTTGCTCATTGACGAAGGTTAGGAAAGTCGTTTAAACGGAGAGCGTCCTGATTTATATCAGGACGCTCTCCGTTTTTAATAAAAGTAATGTTTGGGTTCTAAATTTTCAATAAAACTATATTTTTGTTATTTTATTTTCAAATAATTGTTAAAAATATTGTGAATTTAGTTTTATAATGATTTACTTTGTGGAGTAATTTTAATAAAACATAGAAATCGTTAGTAAAAATTAAATTTATGTGTGGAATTGTAGGTGCTTTTGAATTGAAGCAAGCTTCTGCGGAAGCCTTGAGAGCTCAGGTGTTGGAGATGTCTAAGCGTATCCGTCACCGCGGACCGGATTGGTCGGGTATTTTTGCTGGAGAAAAGGCGGTCTTAGCGCATGAGCGTTTAGCTATTGTCGATCCCCAATCAGGGAGTCAACCTTTGTATAGTCCGGACGGTCAGGTCGTTTTGGCTGTGAACGGTGAGATATACAATCATCAACAACTACGAAATTCTATTCCAAATTATAATTTTGCTACACAATCTGATTCGGAAGTTATTCTGGCGCTTTATCTTGAAAAAGGACCCGCGTTTATTGAAGAATTGAACGGTATTTTTGGTTTTGCTTTGTATGATGCACGCAATGATGCTTTCTTAGTGGCTCGCGACCACATGGGGATTATTCCACTATATTATGGGAAAGATAGCGAGGGGCAAGTGTTTGTCGCTTCGGAATTAAAGTCGTTGGAAGGATTTTGTGAGGTGATCGAGCAGTTTCCTCCGGGACATTATTGGTACAGTGCGGAGAGTGAAGCTCCTCAGCTCTGGTATCAGCGTGATTGGGAATCTTTTGATGCGGTGAAAGATGAAGAAACGGATTTGGCTGTTTTGCGCAAGGCATTGGAAGATGCTGTGCATAGACAATTGATGTCGGATGTGCCGTATGGTGTGTTGTTGTCGGGGGGATTGGATTCTTCGGTTATAGCTGCGATTACGAAAAAATTTGCTTCAAAACGTATTGAGTCAGGGGATGAAGAAGAAGCATGGTATCCACGTTTGCACTCTTTTGCTGTGGGATTAAAAGGCGCACCGGATTTGATCGCTGCGCAAAAGGCGGCAGATCATATTGGTACGATCCATCACGAAATTAATTTCACTATCCAAGAGGGCTTGGATGCGATACGCGATGTGATCTATCATCTGGAAACGTATGATGTGACTACAATCCGGGCTTCTACGCCTATGTATTTGTTGGCGCGTGTTATTAAGTCGATGGGTATTAAAATGGTACTTTCGGGTGAAGGGTCGGATGAGTTGTTTGGTGGTTACTTATATTTCCATAAAGCGCCAAATGCACAGGAGTTTCATGAGGAAACGGTGCGTAAGCTAAAGAAATTATATCTTTATGACTGTTTGCGGGCAAATAAATCTTTGGCGGCATGGGGAGTAGAAGGTCGAGTTCCTTTCTTGGACAAAGAGTTTATGGATGTGGCGATGCGCTTGAATCCTGCCGATAAAATGATTCGTGAGGGACGTATGGAAAAATGGGTTGTGCGCAAAGCGTTCGAGGATTACCTGCCTGAAAGTATTGCATGGCGCCAAAAAGAACAGTTTTCGGATGGTGTAGGTTATAGCTGGATAGATACACTCAAAGCGCAGGCAGAGAGTAAGGTGACAGATGAAGAATTTGCAGGCGCTGCGGAAAGATTCCCGGTCAACACACCTAAAAATAAAGAAGAATTTTTGTATCGTACCATATTTGAATCGCATTTCCCTTCGGAAGCTGCGGCAAAGACAGTGCCTTCTGTGAAGTCTGTGGCGTGTAGTACACCAGAGGCCTTGGCTTGGGATGCATCATTCCAAAACTTAAATGACCCTTCAGGGCGAGCAGTTGCTGCGGTGCATAACGATAGCTATGCCAAAAAATTAGAGACGGTTTAAGAATAATAACATAAATAGGCGATGCCGCCGTTGCGAGCAACGGCGGCATCGCCTATTTATGTTGTTTCAAATGCAAATTAAAACAACGTACAATTTTTTCATATAGGATGCTTTGCTTTTAATCCTTTTAGGGTTCGTCCGTGAAATTGATGCGGTTAAGGTCGGAAAAGGACTGTGAATGTCAATTTCGGAGGGCTTAATTATCGTGTTTTATTCGGACTGGCTGTAGACCTTGTTCGCTCTTTGTTCGCCCGGTTACCCGGTTTTTACTGAGCTTTTACCGAGAGTTTACCGTGAAATGCACGGTAAAAGTACGATAACTTCACGGTAAATCTTCGGTAAATGGCCGAAGAGTGTCCGAAGAAAGGGCGAAGCAGGTCTGTAGAAAGTATAGTAAAATAATAAGTAAAACAGACTGTTTGGAATTTTTGTTAAGTTTGTGGTATGGGGACAATTACACAGGAGGTATCATTAAGTCAGGTGCGTTTTTTTTCGCCAATCGGTTTTTATGAAGAAGAACAGGTTTTAGGCAATGAGTTTTTTGTTGATGTAAGTGTTCGTTTTCCTTTTGAGAACCTAGATGCTGAGGATCTGCAAAACACGTTAAATTATGCAGAGCTATATGTTATCTTGCAAGAGGTGATGCGTCCTAAAAGAAAGCTTATCGAATCGGCTGCTCAAGCCATCTTGATGGAGATACGTACGCGTTATCTTTTTACGGAAGAGATTACTGTGCGTATCACAAAGACTACGCCTCCCTTTGGAACGGATTCTGCCCATTCTGCGGTCTGTTTACAATATAAGCGATAGGTTTTAAGACAAAAAGTCATCTTATTTTGAATGTTTAGTGTCAAAATGGCTTGGTTTTTCTATTTTTTTCAATCGGCATAAGGTTTGACTTAAGCTTGGTGTAATTGATTAAAAGAAAAAAATAGGAGGATATAAACATGGCATTAATTAAATTTCCAACCAAAACATTGAATACAGATGGTGTAAATCCGTATGTGAACAGTTTTTTTGATAATTTCTTTAACGATTCTTTTGTTGGCGATCGTTTGGTGACGAGAGTTCCTGCGGTGAATATCGCAGAAACTGATAAAACGTTTAATATCGAATTGGCAGCTCCGGGATTGCAGAAATCGGATTTCAAAATCAATGTTGATAAAAACCTGATTACGATTTCTGTGGAGAAAAAAGAAGAAAATAATGTAGAGGAAAAATTGTACAGCAAACGTGAGTTTAGCTACACCTCTTTCACCCGGTCTTTTTCTCTTCCGGATACGGTGGACTACAGCAACATCACTGCTTCTTATGAAGATGGTGTATTGGTGCTTACAGTAGGTAAAAAAGAAGAATCGATTGTTGCGAAACGATTGATCGAAGTAAAATAAAAGTGTAGTAAGTGTTTTAAGGTGAGAATAGCTCCTGCGATTTTTTTGCAGGGGCTATTTTTTATTTATTACGGAAATTTACTACTTTTGACGCTATGAAAATTACTGCTCTATACAGGATATTGACTGTGCGCGATAGAATAGCGTAAGTGCCGGTTCCTACACTGGTTATCCATTAGGAATAGGCCGTTTCGGGTTTTATTCCACAGCTTATATATTTGTTTTGTACGGTTGTAGAAGGCCGGATTCGTTTTATTTATTCGTGTTTTCTTATGAAAGAAAAAGATTCTTGGAAAAGGAAGTTCCTCTTTATATGGATTGGGCAATTTATTTCCCTAATTAGCAGCTCTGCTGTGAATTTCGCCATTATTATATGGTTGAGTATCGAGCACGGCTCTGCGGAGGTGCTTGCTTACGGTGCTATTGCGGGGATGCTTCCTGCTGGTATTATAGGGCCGTTTGCTGGTGTATATATTGACCGCTGGGATAGAAAAAAGACAATGATGTTGGCAGATGGTTTTGTTGCCTTATGTACATTGGTTATGTCGATTAGTTTCTATATGGGCTATGAAAGCCTGATTCTTATCTATGCAATGTTGGCTTTGCGCTCAGTAGGATCTGCATTCCATATGCCGGCTATGCAGGCCTCAGTTCCAATGATTGCGCCCGAAAGTGAATTGTTGCGTATCGCAGGGATCAATCAGATGATCCAGTCTGTTTCGGCAATCGCTGGTCCCGCTTTGGGCGCTTTGGCGATATCCTTAATGTCTATAGGTAATGTACTTTTATTAGATATTGGTGGAGCAGTGGTGGCTATTATATCTTTGCTATTTGTCCATATACCTAATCCTGAAACTACCGAGAAGGCCAAAGCAAGCTTAGCGCAGGCTTGGTATGATCTGAAGTTGGGGATGAAAGCTATTGCGGATAATAAGGGGTTGACCTGGTTGTTTATCTATATCTCTATTGGTACTTTCTGTATTATGCCTATTGCTGTGTTGTTTCCTTTGCTCACATTACAATATTTTGGTGGTGGTAAATGGGAGATGAGCATCGTGGAGGTAGTCTGGGGGATAGGTATGTTGGTCGGGGGGAGTATGTTGGGGATTTTTAAACCTAGTACTCCAAAAGTAGTGCTGATTAACTTGATGCATGTCATTCTCGGCGTTAGTTTATCGCTTTCGGGCCTTATACCACCCAATACATTCTGGATTTTTGTAGGTTTAACAGCTATTGCTGGTATAACGGCCGCAATTTATAATGCGAGCTTTACAACGGTTCTGCAAGAAGAGATACGCCCGGAGCTTATGGGGCGAGTTTTTTCCTTGTATTTTAGTATTGCTATTATCCCGACTGTGATTGGTTTACTAGGAACGGGTTGGGCAGCCGATTTTTTTGGTGTAAATAATATCTTTATTGTGCTGGGTATAGTGATTGTACTTGTTGGTGTGCTATCTTTTCTGAATAAGAGTATTATGGGACTGGGGCGTAAGGGATAGAGAAATAAGAGCATAAAGAGCAAAGAAGAAAGAGAAAAGATTAAGTCTTGTCTCTTGCTTCTTTGCTCTTTATTCTTATCTAAGCCACATCTCTTAAATCTACAGGAACAACACGTGACACCCCTTGTTCTACCATGGTAACTCCGTAAATAATGTCGGTGCTGGCAATGGTGCGCTTGTTGTGCGAGACGATAATGAACTGAGAGTTTTTCGAGAAATCCCGGATAATATTGTTGAACTTATCAATGTTGGTGTCGTCCAATGGGGCATCTACCTCATCGAATATACAGAACGGAGCGGGTTTGTGGAGATACAGTGAGAACAGTAATGCTGTCGCGGTCAGTGTTTTTTCTCCTCCTGAAAGTTGGTTGATAGACAATGGTCGTTTACCCTTTGGTCTCGCGACAATGTCAATATCGGACTCTAAAGGATTGGCGGGATCGGTCAGCACCATGTCGCAGGAATCCTCTTGGTTGAACAGAGAGCGGAATACCTGAACGAAGTTTTCACGCACGGTGTTGAATGTGTGCATGAATTTGCTGTTTGCCGTTTGGTCGATTTCGTTGATGGTACTCATGAGAGAAGCCTTAGCCTCCATTAAGTCTGCTTTTTCTTTAGATATAAACGTATGGCGTTCGAGCATTTCGTCGTATGCCTCCTTTGCCATTGGGTTTATCGACCCGTAGGTATCCAACTGTTTTCGAAGTTGATCGCAGCTGCTTGATAGCTCTTGCTGTGAAGCTTGCAATTCGGGTATTTCACTTTGCAACAGTTCATTGATGTCAATGTTGAACTCTACTGCCAATCGCTCTTTTAAAGAATTGAGATCTATCTGTAAGGCAGTCTTTTTCTCCTTAAGTTCCGAAAGTAGGAAGTCATTTTGATCTTTGTTGCGGCGTAATTGGGTGATTTCCTCTTCTAAATCATTGATTTTCTTTCGCGAAGTATAAAAATCTTCCTCCATCTCCTGCAACCCTTTTTCCAACGATTCTTTTTGCGCATACATCGCTACAAGGTCGTCATCGTTATGGTCAACATATTGCATGGCATCCTTCATGTCAACTTTGACTTGCTCGTATTCCAGGCTGTTTTTTTCAACGCGGATTTCTAAGGCCTCTTGTTGACTCTCGCGATATTCCAGATCCTTTTGCAGGCTGGATACTTTGTTTTGCTGTTGATGGAAGCGGATGTTTTCCTGGTTGAATGCTGTGGATTTTTCCGTTAAAATATCGGCTATTTCATTGTAAGCATTTTGCAGTTCAGCCAATTGCTTTTGGTGTGTTTCGGCTTCTACTTTAAGTATCTGTAATTCCGGTTCTGCTTTTTGTAATTCGTAGCTAATCACAGTGATTTTGCTTTCGATGTCCTGCTTGCGGTTCTGGCTTGTTGTTATGAAAGTCTGGTATTGCTCTTGTTTGGTTTTTACGGAAATCAATTCATTGTTCAGGCGGTTCAATACAGCGCGAAGTTCATCGATAACATCTTTCTGTGAAGAAATCCGTAGCGTAGCCAGTGTGTCTACATCTGCTGCTTCATTTTCCTGTAATTTTTCTATACGTTGGTTGATTTCCTTAATCTCTTTTGCCAGATTCTCTAGGTTTTTTGCCCTACCGATACGTTTTCCTTCAAATAAACCTACGGAGCCACCACTTAGTCCCAGTCTATTCTTGGCGAACTTTCCTTCGGGGTGCAATATGATAATGTCTTCTTGTGGCAATTGTTGCTCTAATGTGTCGACAGCATCTGGTTTTAGGATAAATACATGCTGCAATAGCTGTTCGCATAAAGCGCTATATTTTTTATCGACCTTGATCACGTCTAATGCTGATACGGCATTTTCAGGTTTTGTAGGTGTATTTTCTGCAACCTGGATGGCATCCAGAACAAAAAAGTTTGCCCGACCGCGGGATGCGTCACTTAACAATTGTATAGCCTGTACAGCTTCCTGCTGGCTTTCCACCACATAATGGTTCATGATGGGTTCCAAATAGTTCTCAATGGCTACCCGATATTCTTCTTGACAGAAAAGAATGTCAGAAAATAAAGGATAGGATTTTCTCCATCCTGCATTTTTTCGTAGGAACTTAATAGATTCTGGAAATCCTTCGAGGTTGTCAACCAAAGACTTTGTCAGGTTGTATTCGTTCTGTTTGGCGTCAACTAAGCGCGATTCACGGTTTAGTTGTGTGCGGGTCTCGTTGAGTCGTTCTTCGATGGTCTGCATCTGTTGTTGCAGGGCGTTCTCCGCTTGTTGTGCTTCTTCATATTGTGCTTGTTGCTGGGCAACGCGTTCTTCCAAATCTGTGACGGCTTTGTTAAATTCATTCAGTTCTTCGACTCTGGAAGTCGCATCTGTCATCGTGCGAAGCGATTCTTGTTGCAAAGCGTCTTTCTGGATGTGCAGGACGGCAATATCCTTTTCTAATTTGTAGATTCTGTTCTGAATATCACTGCTTTCTTGTGTGAAGGCATCGAGTTTCGCTTTGGCGGAACGCTGTTGGTTTCGTAATCCCTCTACCTCCGTTTGGTTATGTTGTATATCTAACTGGAAAACATCTAATTTGCCCTGTTCTTCAAATAGCTCTTCATTCAACCTTTTTAGGGTGTGCTGTACATGCTCAAGCTGTTTTTTGTCGGTGTTGAGTTCGGCGGTCAAGCGCATTTCCTTGTCCTGCAAGTGACGCATCTGCTCATTCTTGATTTTTTTATCCGACTCATAAGCGCGAATCTTATGGATGTATTCGTTTGTGCTTTTCTGTTGCTTGGCGAGATTTTTCTCTTTGGCAAGCATGTCTTGACGGAGATCGCGAAGTTGGTTTTCCTGCTCTTCGATTTTGCCGTTGGTTATCTGGATATTTTCTTGTTGCGTCTGTTCCTGTTCGGCGATCCGTTCCAAATCGTTGCTGAAATTTTCCAATCGGTAATACGCCAAACCAATACTTGCTTCTTTATACTCTTCTTTCAGTTGGAAGTATTTATCGGCTTTTTTAGCCTGTGTTTCCAGCTGTTTTAGATTCTTGTTGATTTCATATAGCAAATCGTCCACACGCGACAAATCGGATTCAGTGTCCTTTAAGCGTGATAAGGTCTGCTTTTTGCGTACTTTATATTTGGAAATACCAGAAGCTTCTTCAAAAAGATTACGGCGGGAATTGTCCTTGTTATTGATGATTTCGTCAATCATCTTCAATTCGATAATAGCATAGGAGTCAGCACCTAGGCCTGTATCTAAAAATAGATCTGTAATGTCCTTTAGCCGGCATTTGACATCATTTAAGCGATACTCACTTTCACCCGTGCGGTAGAGTTTACGGGTGATAGTAACGGTGGTGAACTCTGTGGGGAGAAGCTTGTTGTTGTTCTCGAAAGTGAGCGATACCTCGGCAAGGTTGGCCGGTTTGCGGTTGGCTGTTCCGTTGAAGATGATGTTCTCCATCTTCTCGGAGCGGAGCATGCGTGTGCTCTGTTCGCCCAGCACCCAACGTATTGCATCCACCACATTGGATTTTCCACAGCCATTAGGTCCAACGATAGCCGTTACTCCTTCATTAAAGTTGATGGTAATCTTATCGCCGAAGCTTTTAAACCCTTTTATTTCCAGCTTTGTTAATTGCATCGCAAGCTATTTTTTTGTCAAAATTGTGGACGAAAATAAGGATTTTTGGGGAGAACTGAAAAGCAAAGAGGCGATGGGTTAATCCATCGCCTCTTTGCTTTTCAGTTTATTTTCTTTAATGTTGGACAACGCCTAAATACAAAGGTGTCTGTGCGTGGTCTTTGGTACCAGATAGCATAATTGTGTAGTATCTGCCTTTTTCAAAATTGAAATTTTCACGTTTAACCAAGATAGTGCCTTCGCTATCCTTGGCTACGAGGGTATATGTGCCTGAAGTGTGTGCTGTAAACCGTTGATTCTGTACAGCAGATGTGCCGGAATCCATGGAACGATTGGAGAAAATAGGGTCTTCTTCGCCCTCGATAAAAATGGAGATAGCGGATGTGTTGTTGCCAAAGTTGAGGAAACGAAAAGCAGATTTTTCAGCGTCAAAATCTTTGATAACCGTGTCCTGTGTCATTGCGAATTTAGGTGATTTCTGTGTGCCAAAAACAAATGCAGTGTACCCTTTGCCTGCTTCCACATTGATTAGTGTGTCGATAAATGTTTTGTTCTGGTTGATGCTGAAAATCTCAAGCTGTCTTTTTCCGGGATATACACCGTTGTAAGGCATCAATACTTTTTTGTATTCCAGCCCAAAGGGTGGTTGGTTGCCGTTTAAATCAAAATTAAGTCCTGTAGCTTCAGGGAAGGCATTGACAAAAGTCATCAGCGCAATGTTAGAAGGGTAATCATTACCGTATCCATCGTTGTCTTTTAAGCAGCTGCTAAAACTGATTATCCCCACAAATAATAAACACAGTTTTATGAACGAATTTTTCATGATGTTGTATTGTTTTTTTCTTTTTCAACTCATACGGAGGAAAAAAGGGCTTCGCTACAGCATTCGATAAAAAAAGTAAAGCGGACTCTTATAGATCCGCTTTATTTTTCTTTTTTTCGTGTTTGTCGTTGAAGTTGGATAACTCCAGAAGCCTTGGCACACTTCGGTAAGGTACAGCATCGCGCAGTTTTTTGATACGTTTGGCGCGCTTGTACACTTTAAATTTTTTGTTGTCCCGATATAAGTTCCAGTTCATCAATAGAACGCTGCCTAGTACTACGGTAAGACCAATAATCTGCAGTGAGGTGACATGATGGTCTGTAAAATAATGTGCCAACACCAGTGCTACGATAGGGTTGATGTACGCATGGGTGCTTACTTCGGTTGCAGGTCTATGTTGTAAAAGCCAAATATAGCTGCCGAAGGCAAGTATGGATCCCATGGTGGCGAGGTAAATCATCGCACCCCAGTCTTCGGGAAGCACATCTGCAAATTTAAATCGGCTGTATTCGCCATTGAAGGAGGCAACTAATGTGAACGAAACCCCTGCACAAACCATTTGCCACGCTGTTTTGACCATAACATCCAAGTCTTCTTCATCGGTCTCTTTTTGGTTGCGGTCTCTTCTTTCTTTACTGTATTTAGAAAGTAGGGAGCCTATCGTCCAGGCAATGGTTCCGCAGACTAACACAATCATTGCTGTGACTTTCATATTCCCCTCTTCGGGAGAATCGTCTTGGGCGAAAATCTGTTCAGCAAAAAGCATAAATACGCCTAAGAAACCAAAGATAAGTCCCAAAACTGTTGTTGGGCTGGAAAAATTCTGCTTCCATTTTGGCTTGTCAAAAATGACGAACCAAATAGCTGTGGCTGCCGCAATAATGGTTGCAATAGCACTGGATATGTGCTGCTCTGCCCAGATAATAGCTGCCATATCAATAAAAAGAAGTAAAAAGCCTACAAAGAGTGCATCTTTCACAGCTTGCTTTGCGTAAAGTTTATACCCTTTGAAGTAGCAATATGTCATGAGTAAGCTTCCCGCTATGACAAAGCGGATGGAACCCAGAACAAAAGGGGGAAAGCTATGTAAAGCTTTTTCAATGAAAAAAAATGTAGATCCCCAGACCAAGTACACGACAAGGTAGGCAAACACCAAACTGGTAGTAGAGGGGCTGCTTTTATTTTCTTTTACCATTTTTTATTTCTGCGTTGGAATAACGAGCTTTTGTTCTTCTTTAACCGTTTCCAGTACGATTGTTGTGCGGGTAGATATAATCCCATCAATTCGACCCAAAGAGTTGCGCATTAAGTCTACCAAGCCTGCGGAATCGTTGGTTCTCACTTTGACTAGATAGCCATCGTCGCCAGCAATATCGTGAACTTCTTGTACTTCAGGGATTTCAGCTAAAAGGAGTCCGACTTTTTGCTCTCCGATAATGTCTTGTGCTTTGATAAAAATAAAGGAAAGAAGCTTTTGGTCTAATGCCTGTGGGTTGATTTTGGCATTATACTGTAAGATCACTTCCTTCTGTTCTAATTTTTTTACACGTTCTAAAATAGCAGATGGAGCCATGCCTAATTCACGCGCAATGTCCGCATTGTTGGTACGGGCATTGTCCTGCATAATGCGCAGGATTTGATAATCAATATGATCGAGATTGTATTCTAATTTTGCCATAACGGTACAAAAGTAATGGTTTCAGAATAATATTCAAAATATATGTTTAATAATTGAATATTATTCATTGTTATTTTTGTTGTTTGAAATTTTGTTTTGAATTTTAAGTGTTGTTCAGTATGAAATTACATTGCGTTTTTGTGCGTTTTGTTTATTTGGTTAAGCAAGAATTGTGCTTTTTTCTATCAAAATTTCATCTAATCTATGTAGATTTGTTCAATAAAAAAACAAAAACGTGCAAGTACTCCATAGACTTCATCAGCTTACTAAACAATTGCAGTGCGAGCTGTTCTATAATCCTGAAGATGCGACGCATCAGACTATGCGCATGGCTTACGCCACGGACGCTTCTGTTTATCAGGAAATGCCATTGGCCGTAGCTATTCCTAAAGATAAGCAAGATTTAAGAACACTGATAACTTTTGCGAAACAGGAAGGCGTGACACTTATTCCTCGCACTGCTGGAACTTCGTTGGCCGGTCAGGTCGTGGGTAAGGGAATTGTAGTCGATGTTTCCCGTGGTTTTAACCGCATACTTGAGGTGAATGTCGAAGAAGGTTGGGTGCGTGTAGAGCCAGGTATTATCCGTGATGATCTGAACAATTATTTAAAGAAATACGGGCTTATGTTCGGTCCGGAAACCTCTACGGCGAGTCGTGCGATGATCGGTGGAATGATCGGGAATAATTCCTCGGGCTTGCATTCTATTGTCTGGGGCGATACGCGAAAAAATCTGTTGGAAGCAAACGTCTTGCTTGATGATGGTTCGGAAGTACTTTTTGGAGCACTAGATGAGAAGGCATATTTTCAGAAGCTTTCTGCTCAGACACGCGAGGGCGAGATCTATAGAACGTTGAATGTATTGCTAACCGATAAAACAAATGTTGCTGCGATACAATCAGGCTATCCAAAAAAGACATTGACACGACGTAATACGGGCTATGCATTGGATTTTTTGGTCGATAGAGATAAGCCTTTCAACTTATGTTCGCTTTTAGCAGGATCAGAAGGGACACTGGGTATTGTTACGGAAGCTAAATTACAGCTTATGCCTTTGCCTCCAAAGGAAATAGGCTTACTTTGTGTGCATTTTGCCGATATGGTGGAATGTATGCACGGAAATAATGTTGCTTTGGCCCATCAGCCGGAAGCGTCAGAACTTGTAGATAAGTATATTCTGGATTTTACGGTTGGTCATCCGACTTATCAGTATAACCGTTTCTTTATAGAAGGTGATCCGCAAGCTTTGCTGATTGTGGAATTTCGAGCAGATACCTTGGAGGAACTGCAATATAAGGCGACGGCATTAAAACAGGATCTGATAGAAAAAGGGTTGGGGTATGCCTACCCGTTTATCACTGGGACGGAACAAACGAATCTGGTTTGGGATGTGCGTAAGGCTGGCCTAGGGCTTATTCGTAATCTACCGGGCGATGAGCAACCGGTAAACCTGATTGAGGATTGTGCCGTTTCACCGGAAGATTTGCCGGATTATGTTGCGGATATCCAGCAGTTGCTCAAAGAAGAAGGTGTGCACGCTTCTTACTATGCGCATGCGGGGGCGGGGGAATTGCATATTGAACCTTTTGTCAATCTGAAAACTGCCGAGGGGCGTAAAAAATTTCGTTCGATTCTGGAGAAAACAACCGACCTGGTACTGAAATACAACGGTTCATTAAGTGGAGAGCATGGCGATGGCCGTTTGCGTGGTGAATTTATAGGTAAAGTTTTGGGTGAACAGGTTTATGCCTTGTTAAAGCAAACCAAAAGCATCTTTGATCCGTCGGGAATTTTCAATGCAAATAAAATTGTCGATACGCCTCCTATGGATACCGCTTTGCGGTATGATACGGTGACCGATGGTAAAAGTATTTCCACCTATTTTGATTTTACGGCACAGGAAAGTATTCTGCGTCTGGCAGAGAAATGCTCGGGTTCGGGCGACTGCCGGAAAACGGAGATTACGGGTGGCACAATGTGTCCTTCTTTTATGGCCACACGTAATGAAAAGGATACGACCCGCGCTCGGGCAAATATGTTGCGTCAATTCCTGACGAACTCTACAAAACAAAACCGCTTTGACCATGAAGAAATTAAGGAGGTCATGGACCTCTGTTTGAGTTGCAAAGCTTGCAAGAGTGAATGTCCGTCCAGCGTGGACGTAGCGAAGATGAAAGCAGAATTTTTACAGCATTACTATGATGCGCATGGTGCATCCTTCCGCTCTACTTTGATAGCCAACTTTACTAAAAGCCAGCGTTTGGGAGCGTATGTTGCACCCTTGTACAATGGTATCATTAAAACCCCTTTTTTAGCAGGTCTGGTTAAAAGGGTAGCTGGGTTTGCATCAAAACGTTCTTTGCCTACTGTGCATGGTACTACGCTCTCCCAGTGGGTACGAAAGCAATCTCCACAGAGGGGAATTCGAAAAGTTTATCTCTTTAGTGACGAGTTTACGGAATATAATGACACGGAGATTGGCATCACCGCGTATAAGCTCTTAACTGCTTTGGGCTATGAGGTCGTTGTGCCAAAACATTTGGAAAGTGGAAGAACTTATCTTTCCAAAGGCTTTGTTAAAGAGGCGCAAAAGATTGCCCTGCGGAATGTGGATATCCTAAAAGATATTGTTTCCGAAGATACACCGCTATTGGGCTTGGAACCGTCGGCTATCCTTACTTTTCGTGATGAGTATGTGGATTTGGTGGATAGTTCTCGGAAAGATGCTGCTCGTAGGCTAGGACAGCAGGCTTTGATGATTGACGAGTTTCTAATGCGAGAAGTGGACGCCGGACGCCTTCGTGCAGAACAATTTAGTGATGAAGCGAAAAAGATAAAGCTGCATGGACATTGCTATCAAAAGGCTTTTCATCTGGTTGGTTATACAGAAAAATTACTTTCTCTGCCTCAGAATTATACGGTAGAGGTAATACCTTCTGGTTGTTGTGGTATGGCGGGATCATTCGGCTACGAAAAAGAGCATTATGACGTGTCGATGAAAGTAGCAGAACTGGTACTGTTGCCAGCCGTACGGGAAACTGACGAGGATGTGCTTATTGCAGCCGCAGGGACATCCTGCCGACATCAAATCAAGGATGGTGTAGGAAGAAGGTCCTATCATCCGGTTGAGATTCTGTATGATGCTTTGGTGAAGTAAGTAAGAATTCTTTTCTTTCGGTTTTCAGGATGCCCAATTCAATTTGGTAATACCCCTTTTTACTTTTGGTGAAGACTAAATCTGATTTGGTAACACTTTGTATTTTTTAAACGCCAAAAACTTGTAGTTGTATCGGTCAATTAGAGATCACTATTAAAGTTCTTTCACTTCATTTGTGTTGATAACTTTATCAAATCCTTTTGACTTTAGTCCATTATACAAAACTTTGTCCCCTGTCCACAAATATGCATCTAAATAGAGCGATAAAGCGACAAAAGCAACATCATCGGGGTCAATATCCATGACCAATTCGGAGGCTTCTCTCCAATATCTCTCTGGTATCATTTCCAAACTTAAACATTCGATATGTTTGAAAATACGGTATTTGGCGACCTCTAACTGTTCATCGGACAGTTTGGATACTTTCTTTAATTTCTCACGATGATGATCGAGCTCCAAATACAAATATTCACTTGAGTAAAAATGGAGTTTGCTATTTGCGATAATAATTTCTGCAATGACACTATTGGTGTTTACCAATGAACTAAATACAACATTAGTATCTACAATAATTTTCATTTGATGAATTTGTCACGATTTTTCTCCCACCAACCTTTATTTGCGGATTTGGCAATGTCATCAATATCGCTTTGTTTTGCTTGACTTTGTGCAGTTGCTTCTTTATAAAACATCAAGTCTATGATACGCTGAATTTCATCAAACTTTACCGTTTTGGGTAGTCGTATCACAATTTCGTCATTTACTCTTTCTACAACCATAACACTGGGTTTTTTAGTTTTACTCTATACAAAAATACAAAAATTTTCGTACAAAAACCCTTGAATCTACGGAACCTAAAGGATAATTTTGCTTATGTTTTGGAGTGAGTGGCACAGTTCACTTTACACCCTCGGTTTATGTTTTAAATAAGCGAAGGTCTTCTTTCGATAACGTTACGTTTAAAAATAGGTTTTGATGCGCTTACGCTGATTGTTTGTATAAATTGTTGTAGGTTAACAAAAAAGAAATGTTTATCTTTAAGAGGTTTAAGTCTTTGATGTTCAAAGGTGATTTTTAGATACAGGTAATTATCAAAATAAATATAGCTATGAGAAAAACAGTTTTTGGCTTTATGGTCGCTGGAGGGTGTCTGGCTTTGTTGGTAAGTTGTGGTGGCAATACGAGCAAAGAAAGTTCACAGGCAGCCATGGAGCAGCATTTGGGACAGTTTATCGCGGAGTCTGAAAAAGAGAATCCTACACTTTATTTGCGTCTGGTATCTTCAGAACAGACCGATTCTTCCACCGTATACCTGGCAAAATCATTGAAAGGTACGGATACCATCGGTCTACAGATTGAGGTAATGAAAGATATAGAAGCAGGATTATTCGCGGACGAAGCCGTGAAAGAAGATAAAGGATTCCGTACGGGGGCAATTAAATTTACATCTGTTGGTAAATTATCGGATAATTTTGTAGGTGCCTTGGGTGAAGTTTATAAGCTCCCTGTTGGAGGTGGAATGGTGCAGGGAACGCTTAGCCCTTTAGCTTTCTCTTCCAATAAGAAAGCTGTTGATCTATCCGGTAACGATACTTACTCCTTCAAGATGTTTTTGGAAAATGGTGTAGGTGAGCCGGCAGAAATCTTTGCCAAATTGGATTTGTACAAACGTACATTTGAGTTTATCGCACGGGATACAACGCAATACGACAGGATTGTAGCTGCATTTGAAGGTAAATAATTATATTATCGGAGGTCGGGGCATGCGAAAGTATGCTCCGACCTCCGATTTTTCTTTTTATATGACTAAAATTTTGTTTCATTTTCTATTGCTGATATACTTGTTGCCTATAGTGACGGTCGCTCAGCAAGTAGAACGTATGGTACTTGGTAAAGTGCAGGATAGCCGATTGAACGAGCTTTCTGGACTGGTTGCGTCTCGAAAGTATCAGGGGTTGTTCTGGACACACAACGATAGTGGTGACAGTGCTCGTTTTTTCCTCATTGACAGGGATGCCAAATTAAAAGGGAGTTATAGTTTAGAAGACATTGAGGCACAAGACATAGAGGATATTGCAACCTTTAGCCAGGATGGAAAACATTTCTTGTTGTTAGCGGATATAGGTGATAATCGTGCAGCGCGACAACAGATTCGGCTTTATATTGTGGAAGAGCCTTCTTTTGTTGAAGGTGTTGAACATTATCGTATTGCTCGTGATGAAGTTAAAGTGCTGTCATTGACGTATGCTGATAAGCCGCGCGATGCGGAGGCTATTTTTGTAGATCCAAAGGATTTGACGGTTTATCTTATTAGTAAACGTGATTTCCATGTAGGTGTGTACCCTTTTGATTTGGTGCAGGCTATAAGTTCGACTGACCCGGTTGTGCTTAAGAAAGCTTTAGAATTGCCATTGACTTTTATTACCGCGGCAGATATTTCTGCTGATGGAAATTATATCCTGATGAAAAACCTCACCGAGGTATACCGCTGGCAACGAACTGCAGATAAAGGTATTCTGGAGATACTCAAAGGAGAATTTGTAAAATTGCCTTATCAGCCGGAACCGCAGGGGGAAGCGATTTGTTTTGGTAATGATAGTGACATTTTTTATAGCATAAGTGAACGACCATTGGGGTTAGACGCTTATCTTTACAAATATCGTGTTTTGAAAGGGGCGACTTTAGAATGATGTGTAATTATCGCACTTCGACTCCGCTCAGTGTGACAATTTAGCTGCTGAGTGTGACAATTTAGTTGTCGTGTGGGCACGATAGGACAATTTAGAGGACAAAGGAAGATGAATTTTATGAAGAAACTAATAGTGTTATTTTTATGGGTTGCTGCTGTCTTGCAGGTGCAGGCGGCAAAAGTAGATACAGTGTCGGTATTTAGCGAGCGTATGGAGAAAGATGTTAAGGTGGTATTTATATCACCTGAAAAAGGAACACCGCAATCAACTTTATATTTACTTCATGGTTATTCGGGCAACTATAGCAGTTGGATAAATTTAGCACCGCAAATGAAAGATTGGGTGGATAAAAATCAGTATTTGGTTGTGTGTCCTGATGGAGGTTTTGACAGTTGGTACTGGGATACCGAAAGCACGAACTATTTCTACGAAACTTTTATCACCAAAGAGCTGTTGCCCTATGCCGAATCAAAATACGGTGCACCAGCAGATAGGATGCATCGTGGCATAACCGGGCTGAGCATGGGAGGCCATGGAGCCTTGTATCTGGCATTTCGCCATCAGGATTTGTTTGCCTGCGCAGGAAGTACTTCCGGGGGTGTAGACATTCGTCCTTTTCCCAACAATTGGAATATGAAGAAGCATTTGGGGGAATACCGCGAAAATGTTGATGTCTGGGATAGTCATACTGTAATGGAACTGACGCATTTGATACAACCCGGTAGCCTAAAGCTATTTATTGATTGTGGAACCGAAGATTTCTTTTTCCGAGTGAATGAAAAACTGCACGAAAAATTAACCTACATGAACGTGCCACATCATTACCAGACGATGCCGGGCAAACATGATGGACAGTATTGGTCGAAGTCTATCGATTATCAAATGGCTTTCTTTCATCAATGTTTTGCTGCTGCATCTACTAAAAAATGAAGATAGCTTATTACGTTAGTTTTATACTTTTATGCTATAGCGGAATTGTCTTAGGACAGGCTCCGTATGTACTGAGCGGGACAATTCGGGATGTTTCCACAGGAGAAACGCTGATTGGGGCGGTAGTTGCTATGGAGGGTGAGCAGCAATCGGTCAGTACGAACAACTATGGGTTTTATTCTTTGCAATTGCCACAAGGGAAGGTGGCGGTGGTGATAAGCTATGTAGGTTATGAAAGCTTTCGGATGGAACTGGATATGCAGGCAAGTGTGCGGCGTAATTTTGAATTGAAACCTGTAGACAATCAATTGGAGGAAATTGTGGTTTCAGGCCGCAGAGCTGATGATCATGTCCGTAATCCACAGATGAGTTCGCTCAATTTCGGGATGGAAGAAATCAGGCATATCCCTGTCGTGTTTGGTGAAAAAGATCTTCTGAAAACCATACAATTGATGCCGGGTGTACAGAGTGGGGGCGAAGGGTCGGCAAACTTTTATGTGCGCGGCGGCGGTGGTGACCAGAACTTGATATTACTGGATGAAGCTACCGTATACAATGCCTCGCATCTGATGGGCTTTTTCTCTACGTTTAATTCCGATGCTATTAAAGATGTGCAACTGTTCAAAGGCGGGATTCCCGCCCAATATGGCGGACGTATCTCTTCGGTATTGGATATTACCATGAAAGACGGAAACCAAAAAAAGTTTGGCGCAGAAGGAGGGGTAGGGCTTATCGCTTCGCGACTTAAATTGGATGGCCCCATTGTAAAAGACCGCGGATCTTTTATGCTAAGTGCGCGCAGAACGTATGCCGATATGTTTTTGAAGCTTTCAAAAAATGAGGATGCCAAGAAAAGTAAGTTGTATTTCTACGACTTAAATGCCAAGCTCAATTATAAATTGGATGAGAAAAATACGCTGTTTCTTTCGGGATACTTTGGTAAAGACGATTTAGGCTATTCGGACATGTTCAGTTTTGACTGGGGAAATGCAACGGCGACTGTGCGCTGGAACCACTTCTTTAGTGAGCGCCTGTTTAGTAACACCTCCCTGATATATAGTGATTTTACTTACCATGTGGATGTGTCGAGCAATGACAGTGATTTTAAAATTGCTTCCAAAATCCAGAATTGGAATTTAAAGCAGGATTTTTCGTATTATATTCATCCCGAAAGCACCTTGCGATTTGGACTGCATGCGTTGAGGCAAAATATAAAACCTGCAAGCGTAGAGGCAGGAGAAGACGCTTCGGTTCATTCGATGGATATAGATTCCCGGCAGGGAATGGAATTGGCAGCATATATTTCGCATGAGTGGAAGGTGATGGACAGGCTGTCGTTGATGTATGGTTTGCGACTCACGGATTTTATGGTTATGGGCCCCGGCACATTCTATACTTTTGACGAAGATGGAGAGGTTACCCATGAGCAGTACTATGGCAACCGTATCGCTAAGAATTATTTAAATTTGGAACCTCGTTTGTCGGCAAGTTATATGTTGGACGAAAATAGTAGCTTGAAAGCTTCATATAATCGTATTGTACAGCATTTACACCAGTTGACGAATACAACGTCGAGCTTACCGACAGATCAGTATGTAATTAGTAGCTTGAATATAAATCCTCAGTTAGTAGATCAGGTCGCGTTTGGCTATTTTCGAAATTTTAAGGATAATCGTTATGAATTTTCGGTGGAGTCTTATTATAAATACCTTAATAACCAGATTGATTTTAAGAACGGAGCCGATTTGCAGGCCAACAAGTATTTTGAGAGCGATTTGTTGTACGGCGAGGGAAGATCGTATGGTATAGAAATTTATCTACGGAAGAATAGTGGCAGATTCAATGGCTGGTTGAGTTATAGTCTTTCCAGAAGCGAGCGCCGTTTTGATGCAATCAATCAAGGTGATTGGTTTCATGCAAGGCAGGACCGTCGGCATGATATTTCGTTGGTCGGCATGTATGAGTTGTCACCAAAATGGACGTTAGGGGCTACTTTTGTGTTCCAAACCGGACATGCGGTTACTTTCCCAAGTGGTAAATATGAGATGGACGGTAAGACTATGTTCTATTATACCGAGCGTAATGGATATCGGATGCCAAATTACCACCGTCTGGACTTGTCGGCAACTTATGAACCGAAGCCCAAGAACAAACGTTGGCAATCCAGCTGGTCTTTTGGCGTTTATAATGCATACAATCGCAAGAATGCGTATATTATAGACTTTAGGGATAGTGAAACAGTACCGAATAAAACAGAAGCTTACAAAATTGCACTTTTTGGTGCGATCCCCTCAGTTACTTGGAATTTTAAATTTTAAAAACATGCGTTTAGTTCATTATATACTATTGTCGCTGGCTTTGTTGTCCGTTTCTTGCGAAGAACTGATCGATGTAGACTTGAATGATGCTAATCCACGATATGTCATAGAAGCACAATTGACGGATATATCTCCGATACAACATATTCGTGTTTCGGAAACTGTACCCTTTGGTGCAACGGCAAACTCGAAACCTGTTGAAGGCGCGACGGTGTTGATTATGGATTCGTTTGCGGGATATTATACACTTCGGCATATTGGTAATGGGATTTACGAAGAACGGAATATGAAGCTTGTTCCCGGAAGAACCTATCGTTTATATGTTGAGATTGGGGATCAATATTTTCATGCAGAACAAATTATGCAGCCGTATGTAGAGATTGACTCCGTGGGTATTGTGAAAGAAAGAATACTCAATGAGGATTATTACCTGCCTACCTTTAAGTTTGGAGACCCGCAAGGTGCCCCAAATTATTATAAGTACGATATGTCGGTCAATGGCGGTGATTTTAAATTTGCACTAGTGTTCAATGATAAATTCAATGATGGATTATATGTGACACATCAGGTCACGGATTTTGATAATGAAGTAAAAGTAGGTGATGTCTTTACGGTTAGAAGACATTGTATCAATAAAAGTGTATACCAGTATTGGAACGAGTTTCAGTCGACTAATCCTGGGACGGCTGCGCCCGGCAACCCTACTTCTAATATTTCCAATGGGGCATTAGGCTATTTTTCTGTTTCTTCTTCAAAGGAATATGAATTCCATATTCTGGATTTGGACCTCATAGATCACTCATTTGATAGTACAATTACAACTCCTTAATTTATAACACATCAAATTCATAGCCTCTTTCCAAGAGATAATCAATGGTTTTGGGTAGGGCATATGATACCCGTGGAATAGCCTTTAAATTGTCGTGGAAAACAATGATAGAGCCATTCTGTACATATTTAATTACATTTTGATAGCATTGTTCGGGGGTAATCGCTGTGTCGAAATCTCCTGAAATAACATCCCAAAAAACAACCTCAAAGTTCTTGTAGAGTTGTTTTAGTTGCGACTTTTTTGCTCGTGCATAGGGCGGACGGAATAGGCTTGTCTTCGTTAATTGTTGGCATCTGGCAACATTATCCAGATAGACTTCGTCTGCGGTGTCCCAACCTTTGAGATGGTTTTGGGTATGGTTTCCGATACGATGTCCTTCTGCCAATAGCCGAGCAAACAGGTCGGGATTACGTTCGATATTCTCCCCAACGCAGAAAAATGTCGCTTTGATGCCATACTCAGCCAATGTGTCCAAAATAGAAGGTGTAATCTCTGGAATAGGGCCATCGTCAAAGGTGAGATATACCTTTTTGGCTGTTCTCGGACGGTTAAAAGTAACATTAGGATAGTACCATCTCAAAAAAAATGGCGCATTAATAAAATACATGTTGGTAATATCATATTTTTATGCCAAATTTAGAAATCATTTATTCTTAAAACTTAAAATGGTAAGAAAAATTACTTTCCATCTGTTTTCTGTACTGACCTTATTAGGCTTTTGCACTATAGCCTATGGGCAAGAAATCAGTCTGGAAGAGGCTATACAGTTGACATTGAATAGGAACCTACAGATAAAACAGGCACGATTTGGTTATCAAGTCAGCGAGCAGAACTTGTATGAAGCGAAGTCTGCCTTGTACCCTAACCTTTCGGTCGGAGCAAGCAATACATATAATTATGGATTGGCGTTTGACCAGATATCGGGACAACTTATCCGTGGAAACAAATGGACCAATTATGCCGGTGCACAACTTTCTTCGAGTGTTGCTATTTTCCAAGGGTTCCAGAAGGTAAATCAAATCAAAGCCAATAAAGTGCAGCTGTTAATTGATGCTACCGAAGTGGAAAAGGTTGAAAACGACCTCACCTTGTCTGTCATAACGAATTATTTGGAAGCGATTACGAATGGAGAGCTTTATGAAGCCGCGGCGCAGCAGGTGCAACTATCTAAAGAGCAGTTGCGGCAAGATAGTATACAGTTTGAAGTCGGCAACAAGACTTTAGCGGATTTGGCACAATCGGAAAATCAGGTTGCTACGGATGAACTGAACATTATGAGTTCACAAAATGCCTATGATTTATCGCTTCTTGAACTGAAACAATTGATGGAAATGTCGCCGGACACGGTGATAACACTTATCAAACCCGATATTGAAAGTATTATGGCAGAATATGCTGATGTGTCTTATGAGAATACATTTCAGAAGGCTCTGTCTACGCAACCGATTATTGAGCAAGCAGGGTATAACAGGCAACTAGCGGAAAAACAAATTGATATTGCAAAAGGTGCTTATTACCCTACCGTGACTTTATCAGGGAGTTATGGAACGAACTATACATCGGAAGGCCGTGATATTATTACGCAACAGAAAATGAGTCTTGGCGAGCAGTTGGATCAGAATAAATCTTTCCGTGGCGGGATAAGCTTGGATTTTCCTATTTTTGACAATAATCGTCGCAAAGTAGCACTAAGTAAAGCCAAAATCAACTATTTACAGGCGGAAAATAATGAAGCTTTAGCAAAGCGTAATCTAGAGAAAACAATTGCGCAAGCAATTGTAGATTTAAAATTTGCGAATAGACAATATCTGGCTTCTCAGGTAGCATTCCACACGGCACAAGTTGCCTTCGATGCTTTGAAAGAACGCTATGATGTAGGTGTGGCAAACTCTATTGAGTTGTTTACGGCACAGACCAACAGGAATAGAGCAGAATTTGAAATGATACGCCGCAAATATGAACTGGTGTTCCGCGGCAAAGTAATCGATTATTATATAGGAAACCCCATAACATTTTAACAATAATATTTCATGGCAAAGAAAAAGAGTAAACTCCCAAAGATATTGGTATTTTCAGCGATAGGATTGCTGGCTGTTGTTATTATTGGGAATAAGTTAGGTTGGTTTGGTGATGGTGGTGAGCAGCGGGTTGCTGTGGATAAGGTTGAGGAACGCACCATTTTTGAACAGGTGTCGGCCAGTGGTAAGGTACAGCCGGAGTTTGAAGTAAAGCTCAGCTCGGAGGTTTCGGGTGAGATTATTGAACTGAATGTGAAAGAAGGTGATGTGGTTAAAAAAGGGCAGGTGTTGTGTCGGGTGAAGCCGGATCTATTGCAATCGGGCTACGATCAGGTGGCAGCAATGGTGAGCCAGCAGCAGGCGAATCTTTCGGCATCACAACAAGTTCTGAAACAGCAGGAAGCTAATTTTGTCAATATAGAAGCTATTTACAAACGTAATGCAGCCTTGTTTGAGAAACGGGTTATTTCGGCAGCAGAGATGGACAAGGCGCGTGCTGATTACGAAGCGGCTTTGGCAAGTTTAGAGTCGCAGCGCCAACAGGTTGTTGCGGCACGTTATGGGGTCAACCAGGCGCGTGCGCAATTGAGCGAGGCGGGCAATAGCTTGAGCAGAACGACGATTTATGCGCCATCAGATGGTGTTATATCTTTATTATCCATCGAGTTGGGTGAACGCGTAGTGGGTACGGCGCAAATGGCGGGTACGGAAATTATGCGTATCGCTAATATGTCGATTATGGAAGTAAATGTGGAGGTGAATGAGAACGATATTAACCGGGTGAAAGTGGGCAATGAGGCGACGATTGATGTTGATGCTTTTCAAGGACGTAAGTTCAAGGGCGTAGTTACCGAGATCAGCAGTTCTTCGACGTCTACTGCGACAACAGCAACGACTACGGCTGAGCAGGTGACAAACTTTAATGTGAAAGTGCGTATTGAGCCTTCTTCTTATGAGGATTTGATCGATGATGACAATGTAAATTCGTCGCCTTTTCGTCCGGGATTGTCGGCTACGGTGCAGGTACACACCAAGAGCGAGAAAGGTTTAGTCGTACCGATACAGTCCGTTACCGTGCGTACGGGTACAGGTTCGGATACGACAGCTGCCGATGGTGTGAAAGAATATGTTTTTGTGCTGAATGGTGAAGTGGTGAAGATGGTTGAAGTAAAAACAGGTATTCAGGATGACCAGTTCATCGTGGTGAAAAGTGGTGTTAAGAAAGATGAGGAGGTGGTTTCCAGACCTTTCAATGCGATTTCCAAGATTCTGCAAGACGGTAGTCGCGTGAAGAAAGTAGAAGCCAGTATGTTGAAATAGGATGTTTTTTATATAAGCCCGACGTATATGAAAAGATTAATAGATTTTTTTTCGTTGACGACAGGGGAACGAAGAGGGCTAATAGCCCTCTTTGTGCTGATAGCTATTGTATTGTTGATTCCAATCGGTTATAAATATCATCTTTCACAGCAACAGGGCGAATTGACAGCGCATATTGGGTTGCTGGGTTTACCTGCTGAGGAAGAATTGGCTGAACCGGAGGAAATTGGTCTGCTATCCAGTGAAAATGAAAACCATTTTTCCAAATCTCCGGTTACATTATCTCCTTTTAACCCAAACAATCTACCTGTAGATCAATGGCGGGCATTAGGCTTTTCGGATAAGCAGATTCGGGTTATCAAGAACTATGAAGCAAAAGGCGGGAGGTTTTACAGCAAGGCGGATGTCGCTAAAATATATTCCATTTCGGACAAGGATTTCAAACGTATAGAACCTTATCTTAGGTTTGCCGAAAAAGAGAAGGGAACTCAAAAAGCCGAATCAATTGCCAGTTTTGTAGCCAAGGAAAATACACCCGTATTGCTTATCGATATGAATCGGGCAGACACGACGGAATTTAAACGTTTAAAGGGGATAGGTTCGGTATTTGCAAATCGTATTGTAAAATTTAGGGATGCTTTAGGTGGTTTTCACAGCAAAGAGCAGTTGCGGGAAGTATATGGACTATCGGAGGAATTGTATGCGTCCATTGAAGGACAGCTTTCGGAGGGCGAGAGAAAAGTAAAGAAGTTGTCCATCAACGCTATTGCCGCAACTGAGTTAGCACGCCACCCGTACATTTCTAAAAAGCAGGCGGATATTATTTTGCGTTACCGGGAACAACATGGCTCTTTTCAATCCATGGAAAGTCTTCGCGACATCGTAGCTCTAAATGCAGATTTTTTGCGTAAAATTGAACCATATTTGGGGTTTGAGTATTGAGATATGAGTATTGAGATATGAGTATTGAGATATGAGTATTGAGATATGAGTATTGGGTAGTGAGTGATGATTTTCAACTTTCAATTTTCCACTTTCAACTAAAAAAAACAATGACAATAGAAGAACAGTTAAAAGAAGTAATTCGGGATATTGTGGATTTCCCACAGCCCGGTATTGTATTTAAGGATATTACACCAATTTTGAAAGACCCGGAGCTGTGTACTGCCGTGGTAGAAGCATTTGCAGAAAGATTGCAAGGGCAAGACATCGATGTGATTGCTGGAATTGAAAGCCGTGGATTTCTGTTTGGTTTGATGCTTGCTAATAGGTTGAGTTTGCCCTTTGTGCCGATTCGTAAACAGGGGAAATTGCCTTTCAAGACCATAGCAGAATCTTATAAACTGGAATACGGACAAGCAACGATTGAAGTCCATGAAGACGCGTTTGCTCCGGGAGCACGCGTATTATTACATGATGATCTTTTAGCTACCGGAGGAACAGTCGTAGCGGCTTCAAAATTGGTAGAAAAGCTTGGCGGTATCGTAGCCGGATATTCTTTCGTAATCAGTCTGGATTTTCTGAATAGCAGGGGAAGGCTGACACGTTTTAGTGAGAATATTGTTTCATTGGTAGGATATTGATTTATTGTCCGTAACACAATGTTACGGACAATAAATTAAAATCTTCCCTCAATAAAATAGTACTTATCTCCCAAAAGCAATACGGATTGCTCTTTTTCTAAGCTATAGATCGAATCTTGTTGGTAGAAAAGTACCTCTTTCGTATTGTACAGCGAGTTTCTGATTGTACGGTTTATACGGAAGCTGATAGCCTGATTCTTATCGTTATATCGGATTTCGACTTTGTTTAAGTCCAGATCGGGTTTTGTAAATAGGTACGTGACGAGATGATTGCTGCTGTCCTTTTGTATATAGCCCTGATAAGCTGGCTTATTAAGATCTATTCCCGTAAAGCTGGACAATTCGTTTTCCCATTTGGCTATTTTCAAGTCTTTCGATTCGGTCGCACTATCCTTTTTAACCGTTTTTACGACAGTAGGTTGTTCGGCTTGTAGCTTTGCTATTTCCTGTTTAAAGTAGGCTGGAATATCGATGTATCGTTCCTGATGTGCAACACCAGGTTGAGAACTGTTACAGTTCCATAATAAGGCAGCAATAGCGAAGGCTATTGCTGCTTTTTTTGTGATATGTATAGTGTTTTTATACCAATACATTGCCTGTCATTTCAGCTGGGATTTGCGCGCCTAAAAGTCGAAGAACTGTAGGGGCAATATCACCAAGCTTTCCGTCTTGGATTTGTTTGAAATCTTTGTCGATTAGGATGCAAGGAACAAGGTTAGTCGTATGTGCCGTGTTTGGTGAACCATCCTCATTTACCATAAATTCCGAATTTCCATGGTCAGCGATGATGATAAACGAATAACCATGCTCTAATCCTGTCTCCACTACTTTTTTCGTGCAAGCATCTACCGTTTCTACGGCTTTCACTACGGCGCTGAAAACGCCTGTGTGACCGACCATGTCCGGATTGGCAAAATTCAGACAAATAAAATCAGGTTGGTTCTCTGTGATGTCTTTACAGATAGCCTGTGTGATACCTTCAGCACTCATTTCTGGTTGAAGGTCATAAGTAGCCACTTTGGGAGAAGGGATAAGCAATCTTCTTTCACCTGTAAACTCCTGTTCGCGTCCTCCAGAGAAGAAAAAAGTTACGTGTGGGTATTTTTCTGTCTCGGCAATGCGAACCTGGGTTA
This sequence comes from Sphingobacterium wenxiniae, assembly GCF_900116225.1. Classification (GTDB taxonomy): domain Bacteria; phylum Bacteroidota; class Bacteroidia; order Sphingobacteriales; family Sphingobacteriaceae; genus Sphingobacterium; species Sphingobacterium wenxiniae. Next base: position 193,353 of record NZ_FOZZ01000005.1, on the reverse strand, counting down.
AGCTTTGAGAACTTAAAGCTTCTCCAAGTGTGTTGGAGAGATTCTCTTTCTGGAAAACGACTTGTACACGCTTGAAAGTGTCATCGTAAGATGTTAGCGTGATATAGTACAAATCCAAAGGTGACATATCATATTGCGGGAAAGATTCTTGTGTCAATGCTATCGTGATTTCGCGCCCACGATCCGTACGGAAGTTAAAGCAGATGACCACATCACCTGATTCGATGGTGGCTAATGCGGTTCCGTCCTCCTTGACCACAACGATAGGCTTGATAAATTCATCTGTGATACCATCGGCATAAGACTGCTGAATGGCGGCAAGGGGGTCGGTTGTTGCCGTTCCCACACCTTTCGTTAACAGATCGTATGCTTCTTTTACACGTTCCCAACGATTATCTCTGTCCATGGCGTAATAACGCCCGACAAGAGAAGCTATTTTCCCACGGGAATTTGTCAGGTGATTTTGCAATTCAGTGATATAGCCAATACCTCCATTCGGGTCAGTATCTCTACCATCTGTAAAGGCATGGATGAAGACCTGATCTTCGTTTAGATTAGCGTTTTTTGCTGCATCACATAAAGCTTTCAGATGATTGATGTGGGCATGTACACCTCCGTCAGACAGCAAACCAATGAAATGCACCTTTTTTTCATTAGTCTTTGCGTAGGCAAAAGCATCTTGAATAACAGTATTGCTGTTGAATTCACCGTCTTTGGCCGCTTTATTAATACGTCCCAGCTCTTGATAAACAACGCGCCCTGCGCCAAGGTTCATGTGACCGACTTCGGAGTTTCCCATTTGTCCTTCAGGCAACCCTACGGCTTCACCCGAAGCTTCTAGTTTAGAATTAGGGTAGGTTGCTAAAAGTTCATCCAAAAATGGAGTATGTGCCGCTTTAACTGCATTGGAATTATCGTCTTTGCCGTATCCTAAACCATCCAGGATTAATAAGGCAACTTTTTTTTGTTCTGAATTATTCACACACAAACTTAACGAAATTTCAGATTATTTGCAAAGAGAGAAGCTTTGTCCGCAGGCTAAGTGCATCATATTTTTATGTTTAAAATATACAGAGGGTTTTATTAGACATTTCTTTTTGTCGCTCGGGCCGCGACAGGCCCATCCTTTTTTTGACCGCAAAAAAAGGATGCAAAAAAACTCGGCGCTGATTTTTGTGAAAATGTTGTGCCTACAAAGCGCTAATTGGTGCATTACTTCACAAAAATGAGGCGCCATTTTCTTTTAAGGAATGGTTGGTGCGAGTAGGTGAAGGCGATTCCCATCGCATCTTCTACCGAGTGGCGCGAAAGCGCTTCCCTGTTCCATCCAAGTGGCGGAAAGACAAAGGAAATACCAAGGGATTGTGCGGAAGGAGAAGGCAAGGAAACTAGTGTCCGAAGCTCTCTACAAAGCTTCGGACAGTGGTTTCAGCCTTAGAGGGATTTCCTTTGTGTGCGCTGGAACCGTGCGAAAGGCCATCCGCCGGCCGGCGGAGACGAAGACTTTTGATTACTTTTGGTCTCAAAAGTAATGCCCTGTCCCGGCGAGGGACGGAAAGACTGTGCGATGGGAAGAAACCATAATTGTAGAAATTAATCCTCCGTTTTACCGCAACACAAATTCCATTAAAACTTGGGACAGTCTGTTTTCGAGCTGTTGACGACAAATTTTAACTGTAAGCTAAAAATGGCTTAGTTTTTGTAGTTGCAGGACGTAGCGATTTGGCGCAGGGAAAAGAGTATTTGTATTTAACTTAATTTTTATGCCGGTCATTGTTTTTTATAAAAGATTTTTAATGTTGCTCTTTACGATTGGAGGTTTGTTCTTTTCAGCAAATGCCAATGAGCCTATGCAATCGGCTCTTGAGCAGGTATATAGTGCGTTGAAAGCAGGAGATGCAAAAGCTTTGAGCCGCACTTTCGATACCAATTTGAGCTTATCTATCAAAAAAGAGGAAGGCGTTTATACTAAATTTCAAGCAGAGTTGTTGTTGCAGGACTTCTTTCGATTAAATAAGGTCAGTGAGCTCAAAGAAGATCAAAAGGTCAATAATTCCGCCAATAATTTTGTTGTTTATCGGTTAATATCGGGTACATCTGTGTATCGGGTATTTGTTAAATTCTCACAAAATAACCGTAGTGCACAGGTTGTGGAATTGCGTATAGAATAATCTCCTTGGTTAAAAAATTAGACTTAGATTTTATTATAAAATATATTTTCTTCATCTTCGCTGATGAAAATACGTAAATAGAGTACATGGGCGTTGATGTTAGTAAGTTAAAAAGGTTTGTTGAACTCGCATTGGAGGAAGACGTAAGAGAAGGTGACCATACTTCCTTATCCACTATTGCACAAGATGCGCAAGGCGAAGCCAAACTATTGGTCAAAGAAAAAGGCACATTAGCTGGAATCGAAGTAGCAGAGCATATCTTTGGTTTTATAGATGCCGGTTTGACTGTTGAGGTGTTATTGGAAGATGGAAGTGAAGTGGAACCTGGAGAGATAGCGCTTTATGTCCGTGGAAATATCCAAAGTATCTTGAAAGCAGAACGTTTGGTACTCAATGTGATGCAACGTATGTCGGGGATTGCAACTCGTGTTAGGGAATACTCCGAAGCATTATCAGGAACAAATACTAAGGTTTTGGATACCCGTAAAACAACGCCACTGTTGCGATTTTTGGAAAAAGAAGCTGTTCGTATAGGTGGTGGTGCCAATCACCGTTTTGGCCTTTACGATATGATATTGATAAAGGATAACCATGTGGACTATGCGGGGGGGATTGCACAAGCCTTGCAGCGCGCGCAGGCCTATCGTGTGTCAAATAACCTGGATATTCCTATTGAGATTGAAGTGCGTAATTTCACAGAGTTGGAAGAGGTGTTGGCCAATGAAAAAGTCGACCGAGTTATGTTCGATAATTTTACTCCTGAAGAGGTGAAACGTGCGGTGGAATTGGTAAATGGTAGGTTGGTAACTGAGGCTTCGGGAGGGATAACTTTAGATACTATCCGCGACTATGCTCTTGCTGGTGTGGACTTTATATCTGTCGGTGCTTTGACCCACTCGGTGAAAAGTTTGGATTTAAGCTTAAAGGCTAAAATAATTTAATTATCTTTAGAGGAGCTAAAATCATTTTATGATTTCAATTTATTTGGTAGGAATTGTTGTATTGGCCTATTTATTTGGGTCTATACCTTCTGCTGTATGGTTTGGAGAAGCCTTCTACGGGGTAGATGTCCGTGAGTATGGAAGTGGCAATGCTGGAGCGACCAATACGTTTAGGGTGTTGGGTAAAAAAGCAGGGAGTATTGTGATGTTTGTTGATATCCTAAAAGGATGGACGGCAACAAACTTACCTCATTTACTGGATTCTACTATAGTGGGGGTGCCCAATTCTGTGCAGTTTGTGAATATACAGTTGGCCTTAGGTGTGATAGCTGTATTGGGACATTTATTCCCCATTTTTGCTGGATTTAGGGGTGGAAAAGGTGTTGCGACCTTGTTTGGGATGGTCATTGCTATACACCCGGGGGCTGCATTATGTTGTGTTTCTGTTTTTCTTATCACGTTGCTGTTGACCCATTATGTGTCGTTGAGTTCTATTTTGGCAGGCTTTACGTTTCCGTTTAGCGTTGCTTTTATTTTCCATACGTCTGTGCCTGCAGTATTGTTGTATGGGATTGCTATCTGTGCACTGATACTTGTTACTCACCAAAAGAACATAGAGCGATTACTCAAAGGACACGAATCCAAGATTTATTTATTTAAGCGGAAAAATTCCTGACGTTTTAGGCACAAGATTTGTGTTAAAATTTACAAAAGAGATTTTATAATGAGAAATTTTACAAAATATGTGGCAATGGGCTTGTTGGGCGTTACAATAGCCTCATGTTCTACTGTTCCGTTGTCCGGAAGAAAGCAATTATCACTTGTGAGTGATGATCAGATACAAGATCAGGCAGCAACTGCCTATAAGGAGTTTTTGAATTCGCCGAATACGAAGGTCGTTACCGGCACTTCTGATGCAGCATTGGTGAAGAAGGTTGGAAACCGTATTGCAGCTGCAGTTAACCAGTATTTGTCTAGCCAAGGCTTGGCAAATCAATATAATTTCAACTGGGAATTTAATTTAGTGCAGAGCTCTGATGTGAATGCTTGGTGTATGCCAGGTGGTAAAGTAGCCGTTTATACCGGAATACTACCATTTACAGCAAATGAAGATGGACTTGCTACAGTAATGGGACATGAGATTGCCCACGCTATTGCACGTCACTCTATGGAACAGATGTCTAATCAATATGCCATGCAAGTTGGAGCGCAGGTATTGGGAGTAGCTACCTCAGGGAAAAGTTCGATTTTTCAAGGTGTAGTCAATAATGCTTATGGTATTGGCGGACAACTAGCCTTGTTGAAATATTCACGTGGCAATGAGTCTGAAGCGGATCAGTTAGGGTTAATGTTCATGGCTATGGCAGGATATAATCCGCAACATGCAGTTTCGTTCTGGGAGCGTATGGCTTCTGCGAAAGCGGCAAGCTCTACACCAGAATTCTTGAGCACGCACCCAAGTGATGCTAGAAGAATTAACGATATACAGAAGCTGATCCCTCAGGCGATGCAGTATTATAAAAAGTAATCAGTGGTTGATTAGTAGGGGGGACTATTCTTTTACCGATATATGTAAGAAGAGCTAATGGAGATTCATCCATTAGCTCTTTCTTTTATTGAAATAGTTTTCAATTTCCGATAAAGAGAAAGCATTCAAGCATTTTTCCGCACTTAAACCACCTTTTCGGGCAACGTAAATTCCGTATTGCATATCAGCCAAACCTTCTGTTCGGTGAGCATCTGGATTGATGGAAAGTAGTACACCTTTGTCCAAAGCGTAGCGATGCCACCTCCAGTCCAGATCTAAGCGAAGTGGATTCGCATTGATTTCTATAACAACTTGATTGGCTGCACAGGCATCAATTACTTTTCTGTAGTCTATAGGATAGCCTTCCCGGCTTAATAGCAACCGTCCGGTCGGATGGCCGAGTATAGTCGTGTAGGGATTTTCGATAGCAGTAATGAGGCGTTGCGTTGCTTTTTCTTCGTCCATTTTCAGATTGCTGTGTATAGAAGCGACCACAAAATCAAATTTTGCCAATACCTCATTAGGGTAGTCCAATGAGCCATCACCTAAGATGTCCGATTCGATACCTTTAAAAATCCTGAAGGGCGCCAGTTCTGAATTCAACCTGTCGATTTCTTCCCATTGTTGCTGTAGTCTGTCGATGGTCAGCCCATTCGCATAGACAGCAGTTTTGGAGTGATCGCATATTCCCAGATAGCTTAGTCCCATCTTTTCCTTGCAGTGGCGAGCCATCTGCTCTAGGCTGTGCACGCCATCACTGTATGTGGAGTGGTTGTGCAAGGTGCCTTTAAGGTCATCGAAAGTGATGAGTTTTGGCAGCTTATGTGCTTTTGCCAGGTCGATTTCATCCAGCCCCTCGCGAAGTTCAGGTTCTATAAAATCCAAGCCTAATTGCTTGTAGATTGCTTCTTCGGAATCCAGTGAAGGGAGAGGGGAGGATATATCCAGCAATTGCTGGATATGTGTTTCCGAACCGGTTGATTGTAAAAGTTTCAATGCGAAATCTTCTACGCTGCTATACAGAATTTGATATTTTACACCTGTTTCATCGGTTGCGAATAGTGAATTTTCCAATTGATCAGTTACGGTGTAAGTACTGTTGTCGTTTAGAAAGTTGATCAATTCCGCGTTGTTTGCTGTGGTTATAATGCCAATGGCATTAATAATCTCAACCTTGCGCCTAAAATCGCCGGTAAATGAAAATCGGGCCGCCGGAAAAGCTTTGCTGAGGTCGGCAAATGCCTGTTCTGCCAAAGGTTTTACTTTGGCATATAGGAATCTTCCTTGGTTACTGATAGAAAATTCTATGGATTTCTTGATATCTTCCTGCGTTTTCAGGCCAAAGCCTTTCGCTTCGATAAGTCTGTTTTCGTTGCAAGCATATAGAAGCTCTCCTACAGACTCGATTCCCAAATCGTTCCAGATGATCTGGATTTTCTTAGGCCCTAAACCTTTGATGCCAAGCATGTCCAATATACCCCTCGGTGTCTTTTCGAGGAGCGTATCAAGTTCAGGTAAGCTCCCGCTTTCTATCAAAGTCCTAATTTTTTCGGCAGTGCTTTTGCCGACACCTTGTTGTTCGCTTAATTGTTCCATGCTGGCTTGTGCGGCAGCAAAAGGGAGTTTGTCAATTTTGAAAGATGCCGAAGCTACAGCCTTGGTGCGAAAAGGATTTTGGTTATGCAGCTCCATGAGCTGGCTAAGAAGCTTGAAAGTTTTGGCTATCGCTTTATTTTCCATGTTGCATTAGGGTAAGAGGATCAAGAGTAAAGAAGAAAGAGCAAAGAAACAAGAATCAAGAAGAACAACGTCAATCTTGACTCTTTCTTCTTTGCTCTTTCTTGTACTCAAAAGTACGAAGATAGAATTAAAAGTCTTCAATCCCTGTTCATTTATCCTTTTTCCATAAAAAATTATTGCAGGGCACCCTTGATTTTAATGGACAATCCATTGTTCTCATTTACAAGATGTAATTGACAGGCTAAACGGCTTTCGTCATCTGCATCAGGCAAAGTATCCAACATATCCAATTCTTGATCGCTAGGCTCGGGTAAATGCTCGCCTCCTTCCTTGATTTGTACATGGCAGGTTGCACATAATGCCATTCCGCCGCAAGTTGCCAAGATTTCATAATCCGAAGCTTTGAGTATCTCCATGAGACTAAGGTTAACATCCGTAGGTACTTCTACGTCCTGTATAGTGCCATTGCGGTCCTCTATCGCTATAGTGATGATATTGCTGTCCATAATTAAAAAGCATTAACCCCGTTCACTGTGGTATATTTAAAACTTAGTTTCTGGTCGGGATAAACATAACGGAATGCACTTTGGCACATCAACGCAGCTTCATGGTATCCGCAAAGGATCAGTTTGAGCTTTCCGGGGTAAGTGTTGATATCACCAATAGCATAGATACGTTCGATATTGGTAGAATAATCGAAAGTGTTGACTTCTATGGCATTTTTGTCAATGTTCAATCCCCAGTCTGCGATCGGCCCCAATTTTGGACTTAGACCGTACAAAGGGATGAAATAATCGGTCGCTACCACTAGCCCTTCTTTTTGCTTGTTGGTCAATTGCACGCTATCCAGTTTTCCGTTCCCTTGTAGAGCTACGAGATTGTGAGAGAGCAATAAGTTGATTTTACCCGCCTTAGCCATTTCGTAAACTTTGTCCGCCGAATCGGGGGCGCCGCGAAAGGAATCGCTGCGGTGTACCAGAGTGACCTGTTTGGCAATGTCCGCTAGGTAAATTGTCCAGTCCAATGCGGAATCACCTCCGCCCGCGATCAGAATGGTTTTGTCTCGGAATTTCTCTGGGTTCCTAACCATGTAATGTACGTATTCATCTTCGTATTTTGCAAGGTTGGCAAGCTCTGGTTTACGAGGCTCAAAGCATCCTAATCCGCCAGCAATAACGACAACTTGGCAATGGATAACTGTCCCTTCTGAACCAATGACGTGGTAGGAACCATCGGCTTGTTTTTCCAAAGCTTCCACACGTTCGCCTAAGGTAAAGGTCGGCTTAAATGGGGCAATCTGTTCCATTTGTCGGTCAATTAATTCTTGGGCTTGGATAGAAGGATAGCCCGGGATATCGTAAATGGGTTTGTGAGGATAAATCTCAGAAAGCTGCCCGCCGACCTGCGGTAATACATCTATCAGATGGCAGCGCATTTTTAATAAACCGGCTTCAAATACGGCAAATAGTCCCACCGGACCAGCGCCAATAATGCATATATCTGTCGTTATCATATTCGTTTAAGCGTTTATTTGTTTTACTATTTGATTTGAACATCTATAAGTTTATCAAAAGCCTTATAGATGTATCTATTTAATTTTCCTTTTCCAGATTGCTATAGATGGTGTTCAGAATTCTAACAAAGTGCTCAAAATCTTCCTCCGATAGATTTTCCCAAGCTTTCATACGCACTTCCGCTACCAATGGGCTGAGATTGTCAACTTTGATTTTTCCCTCATCCGTAAGTTGTAACTGCAGGGCTCGTCGATCTGTGGGGTGTTCCACACGGCGTACAAGTCCTTTTTTTATTAAGATATCCATAATGCGTGTGAGCGTTGGTTGATCTTTGCCTGACAGTTCTGCAAGTTCTTTGTGTGTCATAGGATTCTCTTGAAAAAGAATTTTGATGATAGACCATTGATCGATGGTGATATCAAAATCTCTTTGGGCAAAAGAGACTTGGGCATACTGCTTGACTTTCCGCGCCGTTCGATCCAGAATGAAAGAATATTGACTAAATTTTTCTTTTTGCATAGCAATTATTAGTGTGACAACTAAATTAAGCAAAGTATTTGACAACTACAAAAAAAGCTTGAGGTCTATAGGCTCAAGCTTTTTTTGTTACCCGTGTATCCATTTAAATTTATACTCTTTTTCGGGTACTTTAATGCGGTCAGCAAGGCGTGTCAAGCGATCTGGTAATTTCATCAGGTAATCGCGGGCTTTTTCGCCTTTGTCGTTAAGATGAGAAACCTTATCAATGTTCCATTCTTCGTTCAAGGTTTTCAAGATGTCGACATAATCTAAAGCTGTGTAAACCTCCAAACGCTGTGCTGCATCGGAGAAGTGGGCAAAAGCTTCACCTTGTGGCTCACCCGCTTCACGAAGAAAATGGGCTGGCATGACTATCTTTTTACGCATCATGTCCTCAAAGGCCAGCATCACTTCACTGGGATCGACTTCTATGGCATGCGAAATAAAAGACATGTATGCTTTGGCGTGGCGAGCTTCGTCGGCAGCAATAACACCACACATTTTAGCCAATAACTTATCACCTGATTTTTTGGATATACCAGCTACGCGTCTGTGTGAGACATTCGTAGCTAATTCCTGAAAGGAGGTGTAAATAAAATTTCTATAGGGGTCAGCCCCTGTTCCGATGTCAAAACCATCCTGGATAAGGTATTGTGTAGATATCTCAAATTGGCGCATATCCACACGCCCTGAAAGATAAAGGTATTTGTTGAGCAGATCGCCGTGACGGTTTTCTTCCGCGGTCCATGCACGAACCCATTTCATCCAGCCACCCTGTTCGTTCTTCTCCACATCTTCGACCATGGTTAACCAAGATTCGTAAGTGGGAAGAGCTTCCTCCGTAACTGTGTCGCCGATTAAAACAGCCACCAAATCATAAGGCAATTCCTTGGCACTTTCCTGCAATTCTCTGACTTCCTCGAAAAAAGTGCTACGGGAGGCATCGGGCAGGAAATCTGCCGGCTGCCACATCTCTTCTACAGGTTTGAGGTATTCGCTCATCTCATTTAACATGAACGGTTCCAAATACGTCATCACCTCTTTGCGAGAGCCTTCGGGGATATTTAATGGTAATTCCTGCATATCTCTAACAAATATAACGAATTAACGAGAAATCCAAATGTATATTTTTCTGAAAAAGTGAGGATAACGATAGTGAGAGTGATGATGAAAATCAAAAAGAATACAAAGGTTTGACCTATTTTCCTAACGAATTGTAGTAACTTTGTGGTTTATTACAAGCATATTTAAGACATTGAAGACTTTCGATATACAAAAAATTCGGGCAGACTTTCCCATCCTGAAACGTGAGGTTAATAATAAGCCTTTGGTGTATCTGGATAATGGGGCGACTACTCAAAAACCTAAAGCCGTAATTGATGCTATTGTTGATTATTATACTGCGATGAACAGCAATGTGCATCGTGGGGTGCATTATTTAAGCCAGATATCTACGGATGCCTTTGAAGTGGCGCGTCGTAAAGTACAGGGGTTCATCAATGCTGAACATGAGCATGAGGTTATCGTTACTAAAGGAACGACAGAGTCTATAAACATTGTGGCGTCCTGCTACGGTCGAGCTTTTATCGGTGAAGGGGATGAAATCATTATATCAGCCATGGAACACCATTCGAATATCGTGCCTTGGCAGATGTTATGTGATGAGAAAGGCTGTAAGTTGCGTGTGATTCCAATGAATGATGCGGGAGAACTGGATATAGAGGCTTATAAAGCGCTATTCTCTGAACGTACAAAATTGGTCTCGTTTACTTATGTTTCCAATGCGTTGGGAACAATTAATCCTGTGCGAGAGATGATTGCTATCGCGCATGAACACCAAGTGCCTGTATTGATTGATGGTGCGCAAGCTGTACAGCATATCGCAGTAGATGTACAGGAGTTGGATGTTGATTTCTTTGTTTTTTCTGGGCATAAGATGTATGGCCCTACCGGAGTAGGGATACTTTATGGAAAGGAGTCTTTGCTGAACGCAATGCCACCTTACCAAGGTGGTGGCGATATGATTAAGGAAGTGACTTTCGAAAAGACGACTTATAATGAACTGCCTTTTAAATTTGAGGCCGGTACACCAAATATCGAGGCCGGGATATGCCTAACGGCAGCGATTGACTACATCGAGGAGATTGGTCTTGATGCAATTAAGGCTTATGAAGATGAATTGCTGGCTTATGCGACAGATGAGTTAGCGAAGGTAGAGGGTGTCCGTTTTATTGGGACGGCTTCGCATAAATCGTCGGTGATTTCTTTCATCGTGGATGGTATTCATCCTTATGATATAGGTGTTATCTTGGATAAATTGGGTATTGCGGTTCGTACAGGACATCATTGCGCACAACCTGTTATGGACCGTTTTGGGATACCGGGAACCGTTCGTGCAAGTCTGGCAATGTACAATACCACAGAGGACATTGATAACTTAGTGCAAGGTTTGAAACGTGCGGTACAGATGTTAAAGTAACCTCATCTGTGCAATCCTGACAGAGCTTGCGAGCTCATTGAAGATAATTATAAAAATAATCTGTGTAATCACGAACAATAATGACAATAAACGAAATACAAGACGAACTTATAGAGGACTTTGCTTTTTATCAGGACTGGATGGAAAAATATGAGTATATTATCCAGTTAGGAAAGGAAGTGCCTCTGATTGACGAAGCTTACAAAACAGACCAATATATTATCAAAGGTTGTCAATCCAAAGTGTGGTTATATCCAGAATTGCATGATGGTAAAATAATTTTTACAGCAGATAGTGATGCAATAATTACCAAAGGATTAGTCAGTCTGATGGTTAAAGTACTTTCCGGTCATACACCAGAAGAGATTGCTAAAGCAGATCTTTATTTTATCGACCAAATAGGTTTAAAGGATCACCTTTCACCTACACGGGCAAACGGCTTACTTTCCATGGTGAAGCAGATGAAGCTGTATGCTTTGGCTTTACAGGCTAAAGGGTAGGATAAACATGTAAAGATATGTTTAACGGAACAAAATATAGGATGTGGGGTAAGCTGAAAGCTTGTCTCACATTTTTATTTTATATCGTTTGCTCTTGTCTGGCTTATGGGCAATATAAAGGCTCATCGGTTACTGTGGGAAGTACGTATGGCTGGGATATGGTTCATGCTAAAACCGCAGATAAGACCAATTCCCTGTATGGTGTCCAAGTACAATATGCAAGAGGATTGTCGCATATTGATGAAGAATGGATCAAGACGTTAAATGCCAAGTATTTTGCTGCGAATCTCCTCTGGACGGATATGCAAAGCATGCATGAAAAGGTAGGGGAGAATTGGTATAATCATGGACATGCGATAGGTTTGTCCGCTGGGGTAGGTTTTCAACTGTATCAAATCGGTTTGGTAGGTTTTTTCTTAAAACCCGAAGTCGGACTCACCTATATCACAAAAAATATTAAGACGCAACCGGAAACCTCTACTGTAGGAAGTGCTGTGAACATATCATTAGGTGCTCAATTGGGAATAGATATTCCTCTTCGGGAAGATTGGGGTATTACGACTGATGTTGGGGTACTTCATTATTCCAATGGCGGTGCCAGCATCCCTAATGGTGGGATTAATGCATTTCGGGCTTCTTTAGGACTGAGGAAATCTTTCGGGACTGCACCAGACCAAAATGCAGGTGTCGTTACTGGGCGAAAGAAAGCTCCTTTTAAGCATTTGGAGGGAGGTCATGCGGAATTGATGGTGGGTTTAGGCGTGCGGGGAAAATACAGGTCTTCAGATAAAAAACTTTACCGTTCCGGGATATTTACAGGTTATAGCTATTTTGTTAATCCAGCTATAGCGGTGAAAGCAGGGGCGGATATGGTGTATTACTATACGATTTATGATGCGGAGCGTCATGAGGAAACTTTCCAATATTTCGGCTCTTCTTATGAGCGCGTACGTGTAGGATTGAGCGGTGGCTTGGATATCGCCATGGGGCGCTTTGTCGCCAATGGTATGGTGGGACGCTACTTGTATTACAAGAGCTACTATGAGGACATCCGTTGGTATTGGACGACTGGATTACGGTATTATATTACGACTCGAATTGGTGTGCAGAGCACCTTGTATATGCACCGTATGCAAGCGGATTTTATCAATTGGGGGCTTGCTTTCAAGATGTGATTTCATAATCTGGTATCCCTCTTTTATAACCTAAGGTGCGTGGCCTTTATCTTTTCTCCGAAAAATATTTCTGCTTTTGCTTCGAAGTCAGCGGCATCATCCGTTGTCAAAAATTGCATATTGCCGCTTCTGGAACATAGCTCTTCGACTTCTGTATGCCGTTGGAGGTAATGTTGTAAGCTTTCAGCGATGAGCTTGCCTTGTGATAAAACGTTGATATGGGCAGGAACGGATGCCTGAATGACAGGAGCCAAAAGCGGATAATGTGTACAAGCCAATACAATACAATCTATTTCCGGACTTTGCTGTAAAAGAGCTTCAATGTCTTTTTGAACGATATAAGCCGTGGCAGGCGTATCGATTTGGTTGTTTTCCACCAAAGGTACCCATAGAGGGCAGGCATGTTGGAATACCTCAATTTCCGGATAGAATTTTTGTATCTCAATTTTGTAAGATTCCGAAAGTACAGTGCCTTGGGTGGCTAAAATTCCTACCTTCTGTGACGATGTATATTGCTGTATAGATTCTGTGGTAGGTCGAATAACACCCAACACTTTTTTTCCTGCAGGCAAATCATTTTGTTGGATAGTCCGTAAAGCTTTTGCGGAAGCAGTATTGCAGGCGAGAATCACCAGATTACAGCCTAAGTCAAAAAGCTTGAAAACACATTCTTTGGTAAACTGATAGACCGTATCGAATGAGCGTGTTCCATAAGGGACACGGGCATTATCGCCAAGGTATATGTAATCGTACTGCGGTAGCTTGTTTTTGATCTCCCGAAAGACGGTCAACCCACCAAATCCGGAATCAAAAATACCTATAGGACCTATCTCTTGCATATAAATAATAAAGCGTTGGCAGATTACTCTGCCAACGCTTTACGTATAGCTGAATAATCTATATTACTTCAGCAAAGATGGTTTTTCTTTGTAAGTTTTCCAAAGGAGTTCACCGAATAAAGTATTTGTCCATGCGAACCAATGTCTTGTGAATTTTTTCGGATCGTCTTTGTGGAAAGATTCGTGCATAAAACCTGTGTCACCATGTGTTTTGCGCAAGGTTTCGATACAAGTTTGGATTTCATTTTCATCAGTCGAGGTAAACGCCCGCATGATAATAGCCATCGGCCAGATCATATCGCGCCCGATGTGTGGGCCCCCAATGCCTTCTGCTGCTGTTCCCTTAAAGAAAAATGGATTTTTTTCCGATAGAATGAATTTACGTGTACGTTGATACACTTCATCGTTTACATCTACTGCACCTAAATAAGGCAAGGCAAGCAAGGACGGCACGTTGGCATCATCCATCATCATGTAGCTTCCAAATCCATCGACCTCGAAAGCATAAACGCGCCCGTGCTCTGGGTGGTTTACGATACCATAACGGTTTACGGCTTCCTCCACCTCATTCGCCAGATTTTCCATTCGGGTTGCCAGGTCGGTGTTGTTTTTCACCTTGCGCAGAATCTCAGCGGATTGGCGTAAGCTGGTCACCGCAAAAAGGTTTGACGGGATTAAAAACAGGAAGATCGTACAGTCATCCGAAGGACGGAATGCCGAACAAATAAGTCCTACGGGGTTGACAGGATAACCTAAGCCATCAACTTGCAGAGTATCAGTACCACGGTTTGTTGTCCGGGAGAACACGTAAGGGCTGTTACCATCTTTGCGCTGTTGTTCAACAAATGTCTTATAAATATTTTCCTGTGCTTTTACCCACTCCTCGTCAAAAGCTGTAGCATCGTTAGTCTCTTTCCAGTAATGGTAAGCCAAGCGAATAGGATAACAAAGCGAATCGATTTCCCATTTGCGTTCGTGGATACCTGGTTTCATTTGCGTATGATCTGAAAACCATTCTCCTTTTTTTGTGGGGTCATTGTAGAAAGCGTTCGCGTAAGGGTCGATATTGATACACTGCGATTGTTTGTTGATAAGCCCTAAAATCAAATCCTGCAGCTTACGGTCTTTTTTCATAAACTGTAAGTACGGCCATACCTGCGCGCTACTATCCCGTAGCCACATGGCATCAATATCTCCGGTAATGACATAGGTCAGCTTTTTGGCTGCAGTTGATTCATCGTATACTGTGGTGTCCAATGTGTTTGGGAAACAGTTGTTGAAGAGCCAACCCAACTCTTTATTTGCCACATTTTTTTGAAATTCTTTGATAGCGTCCTCAATTACAGCGCTTGAAAAATGTCTCTGGTCCGCGGAAACACGTACAGTAGGGAAGGTATCGAAGCTTTCGGCAAAAGAGAATTTGCTCGCCATTACACCCGCACCTAAAGCTGCCGCATTTTGAAGAAATGTTCTACGTTTCATGATATATCGATAATATATGTATTGCTTAATTTATAATTCCCGAAAGATAAGAAAAAAAATAGAAAAGGATGTTTAGGTTTTTAGCGTTCAGAATTTTTCAAAGTTTCAGATGCTGAAGAATACAATACGATACTTCACGATTCCCCGATATTATTGTAGCTTTGCACAGAAAATAATTAGGAATGAAATTTGCTATTCCTGAGGTTTAGCATAATTATATATGATATGAAGTTTAGCTATCTGTCGCTACTTTCTGTGTTTTTGTTAACAGTTGTTTCTGTCGAAGCACAGGTGAAAAACCAGACTTATTCTTTTCAACATACTCAAAAGTATAGCAATATACTATACTCCCCAAATACTCGCTTGCATACCGCTTCGAAACCTTACCTGTTTAAGGGGGATTTGCTGAACCGAATGGATTCATTACAAAGTGCCAATCAGGTGGATTCAGAAAATTTGTTTATGCGTAAGATTTTTAACGAGCATCTGGTTGAAGTGAATAAAGAAGATCATACTTTCTTTCTGGATTTTATGCCGGATTTTGTGATAGGGAAGGATCTTATAGATGAGAATAAACCAACAACGTGGTTGAATACAAGAGGATTCCAGGTAGGGCTTACTATAAAGGATAAATTTACTTTTCATGCGAATGCATATGAGAACCAGGCATTGTTTCCACAATACCTGACGGATTATATCGACCGTAATAACGTTGTTCCAGGACAGGGTACAGTAAAACATCAATCTAATAATAAGAAAGATTGGATGTATGCCACTGCAAGTCTGACTTACGATTTTAGTGATTATTTCCAGACAACGCTGGCTTACGATAAAAATCATATTGGTGATGGGTACCGCTCTTTATTGTTGTCGGACTTTTCTTCCAATTATGCTCATTTGAAATTAACAGGTAAAATCGGCAATGTGCAATATACTTCGATATGGGCATATATGAATGACCCTAAAAATCCTCGGATAGACTCGTTGGATTCAGGAGGACGTTTTGGCGATGGTATTAAATGGGGGGCTTTTCAATATTTGGATTACAATGCTACTAATCGTCTGTCTATCGGCTTTTTTCAAGCTGTAGTCTGGGCGAATCGTAATCAGGCCGGACATCGGGGCTTTGACTTCAATTATATCAGTCCAGTAATTTTCCTGCGTCCAGTCGAATCTAATAATTCCACTTCGCCAGATAAAATGTTTCTGGGCTTGAATGCCAAGTATAAAGTATTGAATAATATAACTACTTATGGTCAATTTCTATTGGGAGAATTTACAGCTAAAGAATTTTTTGGTGGAAATGGATATGGACACAATAAATGGGGTGCACAAGTTGGTATACGCGGATTTGACATGTTTAAGGTGAAAGACCTAAACTTCTTATTGGAATATAATGTGGTGCGTCCATATACATATCAACATTTCGTTTCTATATCCAACTATAGTAACCATGGGGAGCCTCTGGCACATCCTCGTGGAGCGAACTTTAAAGAGCTGTTAGGGATTGCCAATTATTCATGGAAACGTTTTGATTTTTCAGTGCAAGGCGTGTATAGCCGTTATGGCACAGATCCTGCGGATGGAACAAATATGGGAGGGGATATTTTTCAATCGTATCAAACAATGCCTAACGTATATGGTAATTACATTGGACAAGGGGTAAAAAATGAACTGTTTTATGCTGATGCAAAAGCAGCCTATGTGTTGAACCCAAAATATAACCTGCGTTTTGAAGTAGGATACACACAACGTTATAACAGGACTGAAAATGTAGCAACCCAAAAATCCGGGGTGATTTCCATCGGTTTGCGCTCATCGTTCCGTAATTTTTATGGAGATATATAGAGGGTAGTAGAGAGGAAAGAGAAAAGAAGAAAGAATAAGGAGTGGAGAAGAAAGACATTGGTTGAATTATTCAATGCATGATATTGTGAAATTCTTTGTTACATTTACATAGATTATGAAAAAGATTTTAATATTGAATGGCCCGAATCTCAACCTGTTAGGTGTTCGGGAGAAGAGCATATACGGGAGCCAAGATTTCTTGTCTTATTTTGAGGAGTTGAAAAAGGAGTTTTCAGCTGTTGAATTGCATTATTTCCAAAGTAACCATGAGGGAGCACTTATCGACAAGATACACGAAGTCGGTTTTTCCTTTGATGGTATTGTGTTCAATGCCGGAGCGTATACGCATACTTCTGTTGCGCTTGGAGATGCTATTGCAGCGGTTACTACATCGGTGATTGAAGTACATATTTCCAATGTGCATAAACGTGAAGCTTTTCGACACCATTCTTATCTGGCACAAAATTGTGTCGGGGTGATCTGTGGGTTTGGTTTGAATAGTTATAGACTCGGCGTTCAGAGTTTTCTATAACTAATCTTTATAAAGAAGAAACGGCGACCAAATTTGGTCGCCGTTTCTTCTTTATTTTTTCGTTTCCTTGGTCTTCCGTAAGGCAAGGAACAAGCCTCCCAACATAAAAGGAATACTCAAAAGCTGCCCCATATTGAATTTCATATTATCTTCAAAAGCTTCTTGGTTTTCTTTGAAGAACTCAATGAAGAAGCGTGTGCCGAACAATAGAATGAGGAATATGCCAAATAGTAAACCAGGTTTTGGTTTTGCATTTTTCTGATACATCGCCCATAGAATAATGAAGATGAGTACATAGCATATTGCTTCGTATAATTGTGCCGGATGTCGTGCAATCATGTCTACTTTCTCAAATACTACTGCCCAAGGCAACCCTTCAGGAGCTGGCAAGCCGATGATTTCTGAGTTGAAAAAATTTCCCAGACGTACAAAAGCACCTGCTAAAGGAATGACAATGACTAAGCGGTCAGTAATCCACATAAAATCCGTTTTTGTTTTCCTGGAGAAGAGCAATAATGCGATTAAAATACCGATTGCGCCTCCATGGCTAGCCAGGCCTTGGAACCCGGTCAATTCCCAACTTCCGTTTACTTGTCGAAAAGGGAGGATCATTTCCAGCGGATGCTTGATATAATAATCAAATTCGTAGAATAGGCAATGCCCAAGACGCGCACCGATGAGGGTGCCCAAGAATATATAAATGCTCAACTGATCCAACAGCTCTTGGGGTTTTCCTTCTCTTATGAAGATTTTAAGCATCAAGACATAAGAGCAGGCGAAAGCTGCAAGGAAACACAAGGCATAATAGCGTAATCCGAAAGACCCGATTTCAAAGATAACGGGGTCTGCATTCCAGTGAATAGCGTTAAATAGTGTATACATATGGTATATATTGTGCGGTAAAGATAAGGTTATCCTTTAAAAATTCAATAATGCGTCAAATATCTTACGCGAATACAACGAAATTTATAACTTTGAGAGAATGAAGATTCAAGAATAAAGGTCAAAAAATAATATATGGCAAATAAGAAAGACAAAGGAGAAAAAGCACATGTGCCTGTAGTGACGAAAAAGTCACTTGGTTTTTTTGAAAAATATATCAATAATCCGTCGCCTACGGGCTTCGAATGGGAAGGGCAACGTCTGTGGTTAGACTATCTGAAGCCGTATGTAGATGAGACGTATATTGATAATTATGGTACAGCTGTGGGGATTATTAACCCGAAAGCAGAGTATAAGGTTGTTATAGAAGCTCATGCGGATGAGATCTCCTGGTTTGTAAATTATATCACGAAAGATGGTCTAATCTATGTTATCCGTAATGGTGGCTCGGACCATCAAATAGCACCTTCGAAACGTGTAAATATTCATACAGATAAAGGAGTTGTCAAGGCTGTGTTTGGCTGGCCCGCTATCCATACGCGTTCGGGTGAAAAGGAGGAGACTCCATCTTTGAAAAATATCTTTTTGGATTGCGGAGCGACATCCAAGGAAGAAGTGGAAGCGCTAGGTATCCATGTCGGTTGTGTGGTGACTTATGAAGATGAATTCATGGTGCTGAATGATCGCTATTATGTTGGACGGGCATTGGACAACCGTGCGGGAGGATTTATGATTGCTGAAGTAGCACGCCTTCTGAAGGAAAATAAGAAGAAACTACCTTTTGGTTTATATATCGTAAACTCGGTACAAGAGGAAATTGGACTGAAGGGAGCAGAGATGATAGCTGATTATATCAAGCCGAATCTAGCTATCGTAACCGATGTAACGCATGATACCCAAACACCCATGATCAATAAGGTGACCCAAGGGGATTTAGCGTGTGGGAAAGGTCCTGTGCTATCCTATGCACCGGCTGTTCAAATTAACTTTAATAAGCTTTTGGTCGATGTTGCTCAAAAACAGGAAATCCCATTCCAACGTCAAGCTTCTTCTCGATTCACTGGAACTGATACCGATGCCTTTGCTTATTCGAATGGAGGGGTACCTTCGGTGTTGATTTCATTGCCGTTGCGCTATATGCATACCACTGTGGAGATGATACACAAAGAAGATGTGGACAATGTTATCCGTTTGATTTACGAGGCGCTCTTGCGTATCGAATCTGGACAGGATTTCCGTACGTTTGTAAAATAAGGCGGCAGTGGTGAAAGTGGTTATGATTAATTTTTTACTTTTTACCTTTTAATTTTTACTTTAAAATGGATGTTAATTTTATGGATTTGAAAAACAATAACGAAACAGTGGATAATAACAATGAGCTGAGCATTGAGCTAAGCGAGGAAATTGCAGAGGGGATATACAGTAATCTGGCAATCATTACGCATTCTAATTCTGAATTTGTCGTGGATTTTATCCGAATCATGCCAGGTATTCCTAAAGCAAAAGTAAAATCACGGATTGTATTGACTCCGGAACATGCGAAGCGTTTGTTGGGAGCATTACAGGATAACGTTAACCGTTATGAAGCACATAATGGTCCGATAAAAACGAACGAGACTGCCATGCCACTAAACTTTGGTGGCCCTACAGGCGAAGCCTAGTTTTTTTTCAGTCCACGGTCCAAACCGTGGACTGAAAACCATTTAAAGGTATGATTGTTGTATAAACGATTGATCAGTTAAACAATTAAACGCTTAAACAGTTAAACTTTAAATGGATATACACGTTCGAAATCTAACCGTAGAAGATTACAAAGACCTTAGAAAATCCATGGCGAAAGCTTATGGAGATGATGCCGGAGATGTATGGACCCGGGAGAATATCGAGGACCTGATTACCATCTTTCCTGATGGGCAATTGTGTGTGGAACTCAATGGGCGAGTAGTAGCCTGTGCATTGTCCTTAATTATAGATTCCAAGAAAACCAATCTTTACAAGAAATATTACGAAATCATCGATGACGGTAAGTTTACGACACATGATGATGAAGGGGATACGCTATATGGTATCGAAGTCTTTGTGCATCCTGACCATCGATCGTTGCGTTTAGGACGTAGGCTTTACGATGCTCGTAAAGAGTTGTGTGAGGCTATGAATCTAAAAGGTATCGTGGCGGGAGGGCGTATCCCGAATTATCACCATTATGCGGATAAAATGGCGCCACGGACTTATATTGAGAAGGTTCGGCGGAAAGAGATTTTCGATCCGACATTGACTTTCCAACTGTCCAACGATTTCCATGTGAAGAAAATCCTTAAGAATTATTTGCCGGAGGACAAGGAGTCTAATGAATATGCGACGCTTTTGGAGTGGAATAATATTTATTATGAACCGGATGCCAAGGCTGCCTCAGCTAGCAAGCAGACGATACGTTTGGGCTTAGTGCAGTGGCAGATGCGTCTGTTCAAAGATGTACAGGATTTCTACGATCAGGTAGAGTTTTTTGTCGATGCGGTGAGCGACTATGGGACAGATTTTATTCTGTTTCCGGAGTTTTTCAATACACCATTGATGAGTCCTTACAACGAATTGCCGGAACGGGCAGCGATGGAAAAACTTTCGGAACTAACCCAGGAAATTATCGAAAAAATGCAGGAGCTGGCAGTAACCTATAACGTTAATATTATCGCGGGTTCTATGCCTATCATGGAATATAAAAAACTGTATAATGCTTCCTATCTCTGTCATCGAAGTGGTAAATTGGATGTGCATAAGAAGATCCATATCACACCCAATGAATTTAAGTATTATGGGATGGTCGGGGGAAATGAGATTAAGGTTTTTGATACGGACTGTGGTAGAGTCGGTTTATTGATTTGCTATGATGTGGAATTTCCAGAAGTGGGACGTATTATGGCTGACCAAGGGATGCAACTTCTTTTTGTCCCTTTCATGACCGATACGCAGAATGGATATATGCGCGTGCGAGCCTGTGCGCAAGCCCGCGCTATTGAAAATGAGTGTTATGTCGCCATTGCGGGCTGTGTAGGTAACCTTCCGCGTGTGAATAATATGGATATACAATATTCGCAATCGGCTGTTTTCACACCTTCGGATTTTGCTTTTCCCAATAATGGCATCAAAGCTGAAGCCACTCCCAATACAGAAATGGTACTGATTGCAGACGTGGACTTATACGCTCTACGTGACTTACATGAATATGGTACCGTCAAGATTTTAAAAGATAGACGACAAGATCTGTATGAAGTAAGATTGAAAGAATGATGTAGGAGCAATTTTTTAGTTCAAGGTTCAAAGTTTAAGGTTCTTTTCTAAACCTCAAACTTTGAACCTTAAACTTTTATGAATCAACTATACCGGCGACACCATCTGCATTAAAATTGCGGTAAGCCAACCTGCGTACGTGCCGATCGCATAGCTGAATACAGAAAGGATAACGCCTACTGAAATCAGCGATGGGTGGAAGGCTGCCGAGGTTACGGTAGCGGAAGCAACGCCCCCCACATTGGACATGCTTCCCACTGCAAAATAAAAAAACGGAGCTTTGATAATCTTTGCCATGATAAATAGAAGAGTAGCATGAAATGATATCCAAAGGAATCCTACAAAGAATAGACCTGGGTTTTCTAATATAGCTAAGACGTCCATCTGCATGCCAATGGTGACTATAAGCATGTAGAGAAGTGTTGTTGCAATTTTAGAAGCGCCTGCATTCTCCAACTTTCGGGCAGGAGTAAAAGAAAGTATGACACCAAAAATAGTTGCTATCAGGATAATCCAAAAGAAGCTGTTGGTCAAAGATAATTTTTCCAGTTCAGGATGATTATTACTCATGTATTGAGCAACAGGTTCAGCAAGGAGCGCAGCTAATCCTGTCCCTCCCATAGCGAGGGCGAGCATTAATATGAAATCTTTGGTTTCCGGAATTCGGCTGTTGGCTTTGACTTTTGCGTCCATTCGTCTCATCAAAGCGTCAACATCCGAAGCATCAGCCTTAAAAAATGCATTCATTTTTTTTACCTTACTGGCACCATACAACAATAACGCCATCCAGATATAGGCAACAAAAGCATCCACAGCAATAATAGAAGAGAATAACTTAGGAGAAGGTTGCAAGATTTCTCTGAGTGCTACCTGATTGGCGCTACCACCAATCCACGAGCCCGACAAAGTACCTAACCCACGCCATACTTCATCAGGACCCGCACCACCGACGACCTGTGGGGCGACAAGCGATGTGACCCAGACAGCAAATGGCCCCCCAAGTATGATACCAACGGTTCCAGTGGCAAACATCAGTCCTGCCCGCTTACGGAGATTCCACATCTCTTTGAGATCCAAGTTAAGTGTAAACAGGATTAAACAGGCTGGTAGAAAATAGCGGCTTCCGATTCCTGTCAAGGGTGAATTTTCTCCATCAATGATATTGGCAGAATTTAATATCCCTGGAATGAAATAGCAAAGAAGAAGTGGTGGAATGATAGCATAGAACTTCTGAAAATATTTATTCGTTAAATTAGAGGTATAGAATACCAATCCCAAAACGATCATCAATAACCCAAATACGGCCGCTTGATTGCTGATTAATGGGGTAGCTTCTTCTATTCCGTGTTGCATAATGTTCAGTTTATTATTAATTTGGAAGTGAAATTAGATATTATATCCCGATTTGCAAGTGTTTATTTGTGATTCGTGCATAAAAATGCAAAATAAAGGCAACTTAAACTAAAAATGACAACAAATAGAAGAGAATTTTTGAAGAGTAGTGGAATGATACTGGGAGCTGCTGCCTTGAGTAACAATATTTTTGCAGAAGAAGCAGGACAGAAAAATAAAGTGTTGAAAGTCGGGTTGATTGGCTGTGGGGGGCGGGGAACAGGAGCTATTTTTCAAGCACTGGATGCCGACCCAGATGTGCAAGTGACAGCTTTGGCAGATATTTTTGAGGATAATTTGCAAGAAACCCTAACAGCTTTGAAGGCAAAATATGGTGACCGCATTGCTGTCAATGAGAAAACGTCTTTTATTGGGTTTGATGCCTATGAGCGGTTGATTAAATCCAAGGTAGATGTGGTTTTATTATGTGCACCACCCAACTTTAGGCCTGCACACTTGGCGTTAGCTATTCAGGAAGGTAAGCATGTGTTCTGCGAAAAACCGGTTGCTGTAGACATACCAGGAATCCATCAGGTCGAGGAGGCCATTCAGCTGGCAAAGTCAAAGAACCTCTGTGTGGTCAGTGGATTTTGTTTTCGTTATTCTTTCCCTAACCGGGAGATTGTATCGCGCATCCACAATGGTGATATTGGTGATATTAAGTCTATCACTACTTTTAGGTATGGTGGTGAACTGACCTATAAAGAAAGACAGCCTCAATGGAGTGATCTGGTGTACCAATTGCGTAATTGGTTTTATTATCAACGCTATGGAGGAGATATGATTGTAGAACAGACAGTCCATAGCATTGATTATATGTCTTGGCTCTTACATAATGAACTCCCTGTACAAGTGACGGCAACTGGTGGTCGCCAGAGTAGACCGTGGAATGCACTTGGGAATGTATTTGATCATTTTGCCGTAGAGTATCAGTATCGCGATGGATTGAAAGGCATGCATTTCGGAAGACAGCAAAATGGTACAACGAATCGTAATACGGTAGAAGTGATGGGAACAAAGGGCTATGCTGACGTCGCTATCAATAGTAAGTATGAATTGTTTGGTGAACATCCTTGGAAGAATACGGAAAGGTTGAACAATATGTACCAAACGCAGCATGACGAGTTGTTCAAAGCTATTCGTGCGAAAGAACCCTTAATAGATGACTATATGGCCAAGTCTACACTATTGGCTATTTGGGGACGACTTTCAGCTTATTCAGGAAGAGCTATTTCGTATGACGAGGTTATTAATTCCAAAGAAGTGTTGGGGCCGGCAGCAGAAGACTACCATTGGAATATGACGGCAGATGAGTTAGCTATTGCCAGACCGGGACATTATAAGTTTGTTTAACTGTTAATTGGTTATGGCTTAGTTGGTTAAGTGTTTAACTTACCACTGACTACTGTCCACTTACTATTAAATAACTACTGATTTGAAAATAAAAATTTTAGTTGTAGGGTGTGGTAATATGGGAGCATCCCATGCTACAGCCTATCATTTGTCTCCGGAATTTGAAATCATTGGGCTTGTTTCTCGGGGAGAAAGCAAGGTAAAGCTTAATGAGTCATTAGGGACAGATTATGCGCTGTTTGATGATTTTGATATTGCATTGACAACGACAAATCCAGATGCGGTATGTATCTCGACATATCCTGATACACATGAAGAATACGCCGTTAAATCTTTTGAAGCAGGGGCACATGTGTTCATAGAAAAACCGCTAGCAGATACGGTGATCGGTGCACAGCGCGTAATTGATGCGGCGGTCAAAGCGAATAAGAAGCTCGTGGTAGGCTATATCCTTCGACATCATCCTTCATGGATGAAATTCATCGAAGTAGGAAAGACTTTGGGAACGCCTTTGGTGTTTCGGATGAATTTGAACCAGCAAAGCCATGGCTATATGTGGGACGTACATCGCAACCTCATGAAGAGCTTAAGTCCTATTGTAGACTGTGGGGTGCACTACATTGATGTGATGTGTCAGATGACAGAAGCGAAACCTGTGCAGGTGACAGCCATTGGAGCTCGATTAACGAACGATATTCCTACTGATAATTATAATTACGGACAACTGCAGATACGTTTTGCCGACGGTTCTGTAGGTTGGTATGAAGCAGGTTGGGGGCCGATGATTTCTGAAACTGCGTTTTTTGTTAAGGATGTAATAGGGCCGAAAGGCTCAGCGTCTATCGTGGCGAAGGAAGCCAGTGGGACAGGAAAGTCTGATTCCGTAGAAGCGCACACTCAAACCGAATCTATTCGTGTACACTATGCAGATATTGACGCTAAGAATGCGTTTACCAGACCGGATGAATGGCTAGACCTTCAGGATGAACCTAATCATCAGGAACTGTGCAATCGTGAACAAGCTTTTTTTCTTAAAGCTATACACGAAAATATCGATCTTTCTAAATCCATGCAAGATGCGCTAAACAGCTTAAAAATAGCGCTTGCTTGTGATGAGTCCGTGAAAACCGGACAAGTGGTTTTTCTGTAATTTTTCTTGAGTCTACCTAAAAAGGTTCGCAAACAGAAACATCATCGTCATTGCGAGGAAACGAAGCAATCTGATGATGTTTCGGTTTTTAGAAAACCCTAAAAAAATTATAGAACCTTGAATTCTGTTCTGCGGTTTAACCTTTTGCCTTCTTCGGTATTGTTATCTGCTATAGGAGCAGTCTGTCCGTAACCCTTTGTCGTGATGCGATTATATTCAATTCCGTTTTGATAGAGGAAATGCTGTACAGACTTGGCTCTGTTTTCCGAAAGGGTTTGGTTGGCCTCTGCTTTTCCGGTATTGTCCGTATGTCCGCTAATTTCAATACATATCTGAGGGTTCATCTTCAAGAAGTACACCAACATTTTCAAGTCGATGGTAGATTCGGGTAAGAGGTCAAATTTATTAACGGCAAAATAAATATTGTTTAATGTGCCGGTAGCGCCTTTTTCGATGCGCTTCAATAAAATTTCAGATTCAAATCGTTCATCGGCATGGCTACTGTCCTTTAAAAGATAAGTCTGGGACTCAAAAAGATAGCCTTCCCTCTGTATATGTACAGCATAGTCACTCCCCAAAGGTAGGGTTGCAAGGAAACCACCATCTATATAATCGCTTCGATCTTCGAATATAATTTTGTCGGATAGGATTTCCGTGACCTGTATACGAGCTTCCAACGGTTCCCGGTTTTGTGCATCCATAATTTTTCCATGTATATAGGCAACGGTCTTAGGACGCGTGTTATCCGGTAACGCAAAGGTATAAATGTCCTGTTGTCCCAGGCTGTCTTGGGAGGCTAAGTGGCCGATTCTGCCATTCATACTTACATGGAGTGCCATCTGATCACGAAAATTATTAATGGTGCTACCTAAGTTTTGGGGTTCGCTCCAGTTTCCCATACTGTCTTGTTGGCTTTTGAAGATATCTTTGCGCCCAAAGCCCGGCCATCCGTTTGAGGCAAAGTATAGGGTTTGGTTGTCTGCATGTATATATGGTGCACTTTCATCAAAGGGGGTATTGATGTTCGGGCCAAGGTTCTGGGCTACACCCCAAGTGCCATCATCTTTTAAAACACTTTTATAGATGTCATAACCACCTATGCCACCATTTCGATTGCTAACAAAATAGAGCGTTTTGCCATCTGCGGAGATAGCAGGTTGCGATTCCCAGCCTCGTGTGTTGATGGGGGATCCCAAATTGTGGGGTGCTCCCCATAAGCCGTTTTCCTGCTTGGAGACGTATATATCGCAGCTGCCTAATCCATTGGGCCAGTTGCAACCCGTAAAGAATAGGTATTTCCCGTCGGGAGAGATACAATGTGCTCCTTCATTAAAATTTTCAGAATTGATGTCGCCCATAAGTTTTTGAGCTTCTGTCCATTGACCATTTATGAGTGTGCTTTCATAAAAATTTTCCTGATTTTTTGTTTTTCTTGTAAAGATAATGGTCTTATTGTCGGCAGTGAGTTTTGGGAAATACTCATCATCTACCGTATTAATCTGCGGGCCAAGTTTGTTTAAGGAATAAGGAATACCATGATTGACGTTTGCTAGACTAAAGGCACAATCGGCTAAATATTTATTGACTAACTGTCGGCTTTTCTCGGATAAATTAGCATTGCCATATTTTTTTAAGTGCTCTTCTGCTAAGGCATATTGTCCGGTAAACAGTAAGGATTCTCCTAACCCGAAATGCGTTAAAGGGGTTAAGCTGGGATCATTACTCAATACCTGTTGGTAAGGATATATAGCTTTTTCATATTGTTCGTTTTTACGATAGATGTCACCTAGCTGTTGAAAGGCCGTGGCAAAATGCTGGTCGTGTGATACAGCCTCAAGTAACAATTGCTCAGCTTTTTCATGTTGTTGGAGCCGAAGTGCTTTGTTAGCCTCCAGAAATGCCGATTGCGCCTTTTTGTTAGCAGAAGGCTTCTGTGCAATAGCCTGAAACGACATAAAGCAGATAATAAAAATCAAAACCTTTGGACTTACCATAATTAGAGAGCCTGTTCGCTAGACAAAGATATTGTTATTTTGATTAATTGTTTTAATTGATTAATCGTTTAGGTGGTTGATTGATTAATTAACTGTTGAAGTATTGCCACTCGTACTCGTTTGAGTAGAGCGGTAACGAGTATGAGGTAAGACATCCTCGTTTGAAACGAAGACGAGAGTAGAGTATAACGTATGAACATCTTCGTTTCAAACGAAGACAAGTGATTAATTATTTAGTTAACTAATTACGGTATATTCAAATACTTATGTGTCTGTAAAGAAATCTCCCATTGCGGATGCTCTTTGACGTAATCAATGATGAGCGGGGTCATTTCCGCAGCTTTAGACCACTCCGGTTGCAGGTATAGTTTACAATTCTTGCCGACAAAGCGCGCATGTTCTTCTGCCCATTGAAAATCGCTTTTGTTGAATACGATTACTTTTAGCTCCCCTGCAGCATTAAGCACATCGGGGCGAGGACCTTTGAATTTTTTTGGTGATAGGCATATCCAGTCCCAGTAACCGGAAAGCGTGTAAGCGCCAGAAGTTTCGATGAACGTTTGTATGCCGGCCTCTTTTAAACCCCGGGTTAGATAATCCAGATTGTAGATCAGTGGCTCTCCGCCGGTAATAACAACAGTTTTTGCAGGATATTTTTTAGCATTTTCGATGATTTCATCAGCAGGAGTCAATGGATGCAGTTCTGCATCCCAGCTTTCCTTCACATCGCACCAATGACACCCCACATCACAACCTCCTAAGCGGATGAAATAAGCTGCTTTGCCTGTGTGATACCCTTCTCCTTGTATCGTGTAAAATTCTTCCATTAAAGGAAGCAGACTTCCGTCCTCTGGGACTTGCCTTGCCATGTTGTGTGTTTTAAAAGTTATAGAAGAGAACGAAGTCATGGACGTGATGGAAGTAGTACTACTGAGGTACACGCGAAACGCATGCGCCAGCTAATGTAAACTCTATCACTATCTTCACTACCATAACCACCATCACTCTATTTTAAAGTTTGTGGCTTTAAGCTGTAAGCTATAAACCGTAAGTATCTGTATAATTTATTTAAGGCTTATTGCCTATTGCTATAAGCCTCATTTTAAATAAGTGGACAAAGATACGATTTTTTTAAATTCGCTGTCATAGTCACTATTACTTTGGTCGTAATTACTTTTTAGTAAAAATGATTTGTCTCACGTTTTCTCAAATCGTTATATAGCAAATGTGCTGGTCGTTACTTGGTAAGAGAGCAGAATTAGGCGAGGATCCAAAAAATGATTTGTATTGCCCTTTTGTATTCATGTAGATTTTTGGCTACAAAAATTTCATATTTGTAGAATATTTACTACATTTAACGTAGCGTTATCCTATGGAGGTCATCTATGAAATGGAGTCTGTGTCTAATTGTCCTCCTTTGTTCATCTATGGGTTATCTGTATGCCGATGGGTCAAAGGAGTTTTATGGAAATGGGAAAGGTAACAGAGCTTTCCTAGAAAGTGTTAATCCCTTGAATGATAGCCCTTTTGGGACATTAGGGAAGCATTATGTCTATGCGGAAGAGGGAGAGGTTATTGCTGTAGCATCCAGTGCACAAAATATGGGCTTGGGACGTATACGTGTAACTTCACCTTCAGGTAAGGTTTATAAAACATCAGCCAACAATGTGGGACGTATCATGGATAGGGGCGAGGGAACGCTACGTGCCGAGATACAGGGGCCACGAGTGGGGTACGATCCTTATGAAATAAAGGTTTCTTCTTCAGAGATTGGGATATGGAGCGTGGAGTTTTTTTCGCCTTTTGGTGAATATGCCATGTCCAATAGTGATTTTGATGTTCCAGATATTCCTGTTAGTAAGGACTGGGTTCAACCCACAATGGAATATGTAGTGGCCTGGGATGTCTCTGTAAGGGATAGTCAAGACAATCGATGGATTTCGGGACGTGTGTTTACTAATATACTAACGCTTCGTATACATTCAAAAAAAATGTCCAATGCAGAGGGAGCATTCCACGGAACAAATTATGTGCTGACAGATGATGGCCATGTTTACAGAGTACACGGTAATGGGAGTAACGGTATACATTTCTCTTATTTCGTTAACAATAAAGGTTTTTTAGATACAGAAGGCAATCCACTCTATAAGAGCATCAATACCTCAAAATACCACAATAGTATTCACAATCCTACAGCCGAAGATAGCGGAGGAAACGTAACACATAAAATGTTTTATACATTTCCTGATAAGGATATGCCAGCCTATGCAAGCGGTGCATTTCCAGGAGAAAATACTTGGCTTTACACGAAAAAGAGCAATTCTATCCGAATAGAAAACATAAGAATTGTTGGTATTGAAGGTACGGAGAATAAACTAGGTCGGAAAGGAAGTCTTATTTCTTTTGAGACGAATCAAGCAGGCATTTATAAGCTTAGTGTTGACCATGTAGTTAAGGCAGGTGCTGTGGCTCGGTTTGCAAAAAGGGAGTTTACAGTCCAGGCACAGGTTGGCCGTAATGAATATTTTTGGGATGGCTTGGATGGGGCGGGGAAGTTCATGTCAGAAGGTGGAAACTATGGGGTGGTAGTAGAGGTCGCTTCGTTAGGCGGAGAGGTTCATTTCCCATACTTGGATATGGAAATAAATCCTATGGGGATCTTGATTGAAGAGATGATTGAAGAAAATCTGTTTAAGCCTACTAAGGTGTATTGGGATGATTCGGAAGTCTCTGCCGGAAAGTCGGGTGAGATGTCTAAGCCCGTGGTAAATAAGGAAGGGATTTCCAGTGCGGTCAATGGACACAAATGGGGCACATACGCTGATACAGATATTAACTGGCTTTATTCCGGAAATGATAACTATGGGTCGTATAGTTTTGGAAATAACAAGGGGATGGATACTTGGGCTTTTACAGCACAAAGTATACAACGTGTAGAAAAACAAATTACGGTAAATGTAATGGATCTTGCGGTGGAAGAGATTCAACCAAGCAGCTTGTTGGTTACAGAAGGCGAGTCTTTTTCTTATACTTTATGGGCTAAGAACTACGGGCCTTCACAAGCAGAAGATGCAGTATTGATGATCCGTATTCCCGAATTGCTTACGTTAGAAGATGTAAAACTCTATTCTTCATGTGCCAGAGAAACAGATAAGGTTGCGGAGGAAGGTGTGTTAAAGTTACATTTGCATATTCCTGTCGGCTGTGAGGTACAATATGTTCTTCATGTGAAAGTGCCACAGGAGCTTGCAGAGGAATTTTATGGAGCTTTGCATTTGGAGGCGAGCCTGTTGCGTGATCTGGATACGACAGATCCAGATGCAACGGATGTTTCGCTGTCAATGAAAAATCGACGAAATATTTATGAAGATTGTACCGAAAATGGTCTTGGTAGAGGCTGTAATAATATTTTAGCAAATATGCAGGTTATGCTGGTAGAAGGTATGCCTGTGGTTAATGAGCCAGAAACAGAGGAGCCAGATAATCCTATGGTAGGTGGGCCAAATATAGGTAGGGGGATAATAGAATCCGCGTTCTTAATTCCGAATGTTTTCTCGCCCAACGGAGATGGTATAAACGATCGCTTTGTGATTGTTGGCGCTGAGAGCCGTGGGCCAGTGACTCTGGAAGTGTTTAATAGGCACGGTAAAAGGGTTTATTTCAGTTCGGACTACCAGAATGATTGGAATGGCGATTTAATAGAAGACGGGTCATATTTTTTGATCGTACGCGGACGAGACTTGGCCGGTAAGCAATTTCGCCGTAAGAGCCACTTGGTGATTATAAGGAAGTTGTATGCTGGATCATGATGGCACTTTCTTTCTTCAAGTTTATTCGGTATCTTTGTAGCTATTAATTTTTTTGTGCAAGCTCCGTAGCAAGGTAATTGTACACCTTGTGGGTTTGTATTTTATTATTCAACAAATTAAAAATCATATTCGTAGATGATTAACATTACATTACCTGACGGCTCCGTACGTCAGTTTGAAAAGGGAACAACAGCAATGCAGGTTGCCCTTTCTATTTCGGAAGGATTGGCCAGAAATGTGCTGGCAGCAGAAGTAAATGGCGAAGTATGGGATGCTTCCCGTGCGATTGAAGAAGATGCTTCCGTGAAATTATTGACCTGGAACGACGATAAAGGGAAATCTACTTTTTGGCATTCATCAGCCCACCTTTTGGCAGAGGCTTTGGAGGCCTTGTATCCAGGAATCAAGTTTGGTATTGGCCCTGCGATCGAAACAGGATTTTATTACGATGTAGACTTTGGTGACCGTGAGTTTTCTTCCGATGACTTCAAGCAAATCGAAGATAAGATGTTGGAGTTGGCGAAGCAGAAAGAAACCTTCGATCGCAAAGCCGTGTCTAAAGCTGATGCTTTAGCCTATTTTACCGATAAAGGAGATGAATATAAGCTGGACTTAATCAAAGATTTAGAAGACGGAAAAATCACCTTCTATACACAAGGTAGTTTTACTGACCTGTGCCGTGGTCCACATATTCCACATACTGGTTTTATCAAAGCGATCAAGTTGACCAATGTTGCAGGAGCATATTGGCGTGGTGATGAAACAAGAAAACAATTGACACGTATATACGGCGTTACATTTCCGAAAGCTTCCGAACTTTCAGACTATCTGAAATTCATAGAAGAAGCCAAGAAGCGTGACCATCGTAAGTTGGGTAAAGAGTTGGAGTTGTTCGCATTTTCGGAGAAAGTAGGGGCAGGTTTGCCGCTATGGTTGCCAAAAGGAGCAGCTTTACGTCAGAAATTACAGGATTTTTTACAGCGTGCGCAAGTTAAAGCTGGTTATGAGCCTGTGGTAACACCACATATCGGACATAAGCAATTGTATGTGACTTCAGGTCACTATGAAAAATATGGTGCGGATGCTTTCCAGCCAATCCATACCCCGATAGAAGGCGAAGAGTTCTATTTGAAACCAATGAACTGTCCGCATCACTGTGAAATCTACAAAACAAAACCACGTTCTTATAAGGAACTACCTGTGCGTTTTGCAGAATTTGGTACGGTTTACCGTTATGAACAGTCCGGTGAGCTTCATGGGTTGACTCGGGTAAGAGGATTCACACAAGATGATGCCCACCTTTTCTGTCGTCCGGATCAGGTGAAGGATGAGTTCAAGAAGGTGATCGATTTGGTGTTGTATGTATTTGGAGCATTAGGCTTTGAAGATTTTACGGCGCAGGTGTCGTTGCGTGACCCGGAAAATAGAGCCAAGTATATCGGTACCGATGAGAACTGGGATCTGGCGGAATCGGCTATCATTGAAGCCTCTGCTGAGAAAGGTTTGCCAACCGTGGTGGAATATGGCGAGGCAGCTTTCTATGGTCCGAAGTTGGACTTTATGGTGAAAGATGCTTTAGGACGAAAATGGCAGTTAGGGACTATTCAAGTGGATTATAACCTACCGGAACGCTTTGAATTGGAATATACCGGTAGTGATAACCAGAAACACAGGCCGGTAATGATCCACCGAGCGCCTTTCGGTTCGTTGGAACGTTTTGTCGCGGTTTTGATCGAGCACTGTGCAGGACAGTTTCCGTTATGGCTTGCGCCAGAGCAGTTTATCGTCTTGCCTGTGTCGGAAAAATATGAAGATTATGCAAAAAATATTTTAGAATCGCTAAATAATTCCGATATTCGCGGACTGATTGACCATCGTGATGAGAAGGTCGGTCGGAAGATTCGTGATGCTGAAGTCAAAAAAATCCCATATATGTTGATTGTAGGGGAGAAAGAGATGGAAAGTGGCACGGTTTCTGTTCGCAAGCACGGATCAGTCGAACTCGGTTCGATGAGTCCCGAAGAATTTAAAGAAGTATTAATTAAAGAGATAACCGTTTAATTTTTAAACATTTGGCATTAAAAAGACCCGGTGGTCCAAGACCACCAATGAGAAAGAAAGAACCAGAACACCGCATTAACGAACATATTCGTGTGCCAGAGGTACGCTTAGTGGGCGAGAATGTAGAACCAGGTATTTACCCAACTCGGAAAGCTTTGGAACTGGCTGACGAATTGGAACTTGATTTAGTGGAGATTTCACCCAATGCCGCTCCTCCTGTTTGTAGGATAATTGATTACAGTAAATTCATTTACGAACAAAAGAAGAAACAAAAGGAAATCAAAGCTAACGCAAAGCAGACCGTTATCAAAGAGATTCGTTTCGGTCCGAACACCAGCGATCATGACTTTGATTTCAAGCTGAAACATGCTATTAAGTTTTTGGAAAGTGGGGAGAAAGTACGTGCGTATGTACACTTTAAGGGACGTGCAATTGTCTTCAAAGAACAGGGAGAAATCCTTTTGTTGCGCTTTGCCCAAGCTCTGGAAGATTATGGTAAAGTGGAGCTATTGCCGAAACTGGAAGGTAAGCGTATGTTCTTGACTCTTGCTCCAAAATCAGCACCGAAAAAGTAGATAAGTGGAAAGTTATCAGCGATAAGTTGTAAGTAGATGATTTATACTTATCACTTGCAACTGATTACTTAACAACTGAATAAAAGAAATTCTAACAGATTGATATAAAAACAATTAGTATTATGCCAAAAGTAAAAACCAATTCCAGCGCGAAAAAACGCTTCAAATTGACTGGAACAGGTAAAATCGCAAGAAAAAGTGCTTACAAAAGCCACATCTTGACTAAGAAAGAAACTAAACAAAAACGTAACTTGACACAAACAAGTTATGTACATGATGCAGATATGGGCAACGTAAAACGTATGCTTGCTATCGGCAAATAAGTTTGATTTCAATTTAATAACAATAATTTTTTAACCGGGTATTAGGTCGTAAGTGTGCTGCAAAACGCAACGCCTCATACCAAACTAAATTTTAATTAATATGCCACGTTCGGTTAACGCAGTAGCTTCGAGAAGAAGAAGAAAAAGAATCTTGAAAATGGCCAAAGGCTATTTCGGATCAAGAAGCAAAGTTTATACTATTGCTAAAAACACAGTAGAAAAAGGTTTACAGTACGCTTACCGCGACCGTAAAACCAAAAAACGCGAGTTCAGAGCTTTATGGATTCAACGTATTAACGCAGGTGCCCGTCAACATGGAATTTCTTATTCACAGTTGATTGGTAAATTGAGTGCTAAAAACATTGGTTTGAACCGTAAGGTTTTAGCTGATTTAGCTTTAAATCACCCTGATGCTTTCAAAGCAGTTATTGACGCCGTAAAATAGAGTTTTGAACCGTTATCAATTCTGTTAGATATTTATAAAAAAGGAGCCTATAGGCTCCTTTTTTGTTTGCCAATTCTTTAAATTTGATCATTGAATTAAACTATGGAGTCCGTTATTCACTATTTTGAGCAGCTTAATCCTGTATGGGGGGCATTATATGCTTCTACCTTCACGTGGCTGATGACAGCTATAGGTGCTGCATTTGTCTTCTTTTTCCAAAAGGCTCATCGCGGTCTGATGGATGGTATGCTGGGATTTACTGGCGGAGTCATGGTAGCAGCCAGTATCTGGAGTTTATTGATTCCAGCCATGGAAATGAGCGAAGGCGATGGATTTTTAAAAGTGCTACCAGCTGTTGTGGGATTCCTTATGGGCGCAGGCTTTCTGTTCGCCTTAGATAAAATATTACCCCATTTTCATTCCAATTTTAAGAAAGTAGAGGGACTCAAGACTCCTTGGCAGAAAACCACCTTATTGGTATTGGCTATTACTTTACATAATATCCCGGAGGGTTTGGCCGTTGGCGTTCTTTTCGGTGGCGTAGCTGCAGGAGTACCTGATGCAACTATTGCCGGAGCGGTGACCTTGGCCTTGGGGATTGGTTTGCAGAACCTGCCTGAAGGTGTTGCAGTTTCTTTACCCCTGAGACGCTTAGGCATGAGCCGTCGCAAAAGTTTCTTTTATGGACAGATTTCTGCTATTGTAGAACCTATTTCTGCAGTGGTAGGAGCTATTGCAGTAGCTGCATTTACACCTATTTTACCTTATGCTTTGGCCTTTGCTGCGGGAGCGATGATTTTTGTCGTTGTAGAGGAAGTTATTCCTGAAGCCCAGCAGAATAAAAGCTCTGATATAGCTACAATCGGTTTTATCGGTGGCTTCCTATTGATGATGAGCTTAGATGTAGTGTTGGGGTAGTGCGTATGGCTTCTTCATTAGCTTAACAGTTAACCCCTCACTGGCACGAGTGTACTGCTCGTGCCTTAAATAAATAAGTAAAGGGCACACACACCATAGGTGTGCGCCAGCATGTGTCTCAGGTCGGGATCCGGACAAAAAACGAATAACTTGACGCCTATGTGAAAGCTTTCGGGACAGGCTGTCGAGATGATGAAAATTTTTTATTTTTAAACAGGCTATAAGATATTGAAAATATGAAAATGCTTGTTCGAAAAGTGATTGAAAAATTGATAACCTAACACGGACTCCGTTTATGAAAAGTATGATTTTGTTTCGTATTTATTAAGTTATCGACATTTATTCGAGTGGTCTTCGACACTGCTTCGACTTAGATAGGGCCTAGGTTCGGGAATGGTTATGGGTGTCAGAGTGGTCCTTGTGTCATTCTTCCGAAGTAAGTCCGCTATAAGACTCGGACTCAACACGGACTCAAGTCGGACTTACCACGGATTTATCTATACGCAGTCTCGAATATGTCCCGACCGAATCTCGACTCGTTATGGTTGCAATTTAGAACAAAATTTGCAACAAATATTCTCGCTGTCGTTGAGGTAAGGGATGTTTAGGTTATACTTAATAAGGTCATTAAAGAAATTTTCAATATTAAACTTCAGATGTTGAGCCTTCAATTTCCAACTAATTCTAGGGATATTTATAGTTGAGAAAGGAAGTGCGTGTGTTAAATTTATATGTTTTTATACTTTTTTATAGATTTTTTTTCTACAAAAAAATGGGTTTTTCCCTCTAAAATAAAGTTGCCGTTGCATCTAATATTTTGTCTTTATTTTCTTTTTGATAATATTTTTATGCTTAATAGGAATATGATGTTCCTTAAATTCTATTTTATATTATTTATCATATAAAAAAGTGATGTTTGTCACTTGTTTTGTTGATAGGAATATATTTTTTCTTTAATTCCTGTTGAAAAACATGCTTAAATATTCATTTAAAGAAAAGTTTAATTGTTAAAATATGTTAAAACATAGTTTTTATGACTGAATTTTTATTTTTATTTCTTTTAAAGATAAAATATTTTATTTAGTTAACACGGGTTGTTGAATAGGGAATAATTTGTGAATTAAATAAAAAAAATCTACTTTTATCCCCGTAGGGCGAGTCACACTTTGATAAGACCTACACTATGAAAAAATACCGTTGATGTTTTGCTGGTGGAAATGTACTGCATTTTCACCAGTATTACTGATACCTATTTGAATGTGTGTTATGAAAAAAGAAGCTCAAAATCCTAAGAAATGGGATAACCGGGGAATGGGTTATCTGTTTATGCTCATGGCTTTCTGTTGGTCACTGTTCCTGCCTGATTTGGCGAGGGGGCAGACCAAGACGGTGGCGAGTAACGTTGAGGCTCTGACGGAAAATAAACCAGGCATTTGGGGACGTAATCAGCCTACCGTCCAAAATCCGGGCAATGCTTCTTCAGATAATGGTGATTATGCCCGTGTCTGGGCAAGTCCCGGTGTGCTGCTTGGGGGAGGTTC
Source organism: Sphingobacterium wenxiniae (assembly GCF_900116225.1). Classification (GTDB taxonomy): domain Bacteria; phylum Bacteroidota; class Bacteroidia; order Sphingobacteriales; family Sphingobacteriaceae; genus Sphingobacterium; species Sphingobacterium wenxiniae. The sequence goes on along the minus strand of NZ_FOZZ01000005.1, from coordinate 156,357 downwards.
ATATACAGGAAAAATCGAACTAAGGTTCTCGAACCCGGTGCCGGCTAACCAATGGTCGTATGTACGGATTGGAGCAAATGATGGTCTCTTACGTGTTTTATTGGCCGGTTCCTTAGGAAATACTCTGGGAACTGTTGTGGGAGGGTTGCTTCTTGGTAATCAGGAATTTGAGGTGGATGTGCTGGATGGGACGACCTCCCGCTTAAAACGCTCAAATACCGAAGGCTTTACGACGGATAGGGTGCGTTTGGTTCTGGACGGTCAGGGCAATACGTATATTGCTGTACGTCCGGCATATTCTTATGACAGGATTCATCTAACGAACAGATCAATATCTGCTATTGGCTTGGGTGCACAGTATACTTTAGATGTCTATTCGGCAGTGACTTACGGTGCAGGTGGAACAAACTGCGGTCGTCCGTTCTTTACCTCTTTTGACGGAGGAAGCGGCATAGGTTTGACGGTTGCAGACTTTGATGACCAACATCTTAACCGTGCGATAGATGCTGATCCAAATTCTTATTCTCTTCTGAAATCAACCGGCGTGTTGGATCTTTCCGTTGCACGTGAGTTTTCGCAATATTTTTATTTTCCTACGACATCTTCTGAAAACCACAGTGTCAATATTAAATTGGACTTAGGTTCGGGAGGTGCTATAAATACCGATTTATTAGGCGGTATTGAAGTGGTATTCACCAAGTGGAATACTACGACAGCGGAGTATGACGTCGTATATAGACGTTCGTTACAAAGCAGTTTGCTGAATAATACAGATGCACTGGCCTTATTACAGTCCGGACAGCCTATTACGGCTACATTTGGTCCGGGGCGCGCGTTTGATCGTTTAGAAATTAAGTTAAATTCTACTCTTGGTTTAAGTTTGTTAGGCAATGGCGTGCGTATCTATGATGTACAGCGCTATAGCGGAGTGTCCGGTTGTATTAATCCAGAATTGGGGGCTGTACCTGCAGCTACGCCAGGTCCTTTGCAAACGCCTTCCTGTGCAACATCCCTGATTGATTTCGATAATGTGGACTTTGCACACAAAGCAGTAGATGGAAATAACGAAACCTTTGCAACACTACATGCCGATGCAGGAGGACTATTGGTTTCCGGACCAACATCCGGCTGGATTGAAATGGATATGGGCGCTGTTCTCCCAGCCAATAGGACGACTTATGTGCGCATCAACTATGATGAAGATGTGCTGAATACCTTATTGGGAGGAAGCTTAGGTAAATTGGTTACTGATTTGGCGAACAATCTTTTATTAGGTAATCAGTATTTTCAGATTGAAGCCAAGAATGGTGCTTCTACCACGGTTTTGGACAGAAGAAGTTCCAATGGTTTTGAAGGAGCTTCGTATATAGGAAATGGAACGGTAACCTTAGTACAGGATAATATTGGTCGTTTTTATCTGGCCATTACACCAGATGCAGACTACGACCGTATCCGAATTTCCAATCATGTAGTCGCACTTTTGGCTACCGGTAAGAAAGCATCACTGGATGTGTACAATGCTTGTTTTGAATTAGGAACAGATGTTTGTTTCCCAGCAAATTTCACTTCTTATACAGGAAGTGGGCTGAACCTGAGTGTCGGAGATATTTCGGAAGCCAAAGTAGTTAACCCTTACCGGGCAATCAGTGCTAATTCTTCCGAATATTCGGAGATTTCATTAGGTGTAGCTGCGATCGGTGCACAAGTATTCCAATCGGTTTATTTCAATCACCCATCACAGATAGGTGATTATGTGAAGGTTCGTTTGGCAGCACCTCCTTCTGTACTTGCGCTTGATGCAATAGGAAACTATCAGATACGGTTTTTTAATGGGGACCAGCAGGTAGAAGAACATGTATTATCACAGGGACTTATCAATAACCTGGACTTGTTAGCCTTATTCCAATCAGGTGGAGCAGTTACATTGGAATTTACACCGGCGGTTGTTTTCGATCGTGTGGATATTGGAATTCAATCGGTCTTGTCAGCTTCGTTGGCTACACCAACTTTGCGCTTGTACAATGTAAGTCGCCACGGTGTGCAATGTCCGGAAGTTCCGGGCGTATCGCCATTTGATAGTCCTGTCTGTGCGACATCATTGCTTGCTGCACATAATGCCGATGATGTACAGTATTTGTTTGATGATGATTTCGACAGCTTTGCCGTATTAAACTCAGGCGCCGGAACATTATTAGGACTGTTTGGTTCAAACAAAGAAGGCTTTGTGGAAATGGGCTATGACCATACGGTGCCTGCCGGAACAACCTCCTATATCCGTATTGATTTTGATCAGGATATATTGAACGGTTTATTGGGCGGTAGTTTAGGTAATGTTGTTTCCAGTTTGGTGAATGGGTTGCTATTGGGCGATCACTTCTTCGAGGTGGATGTCAAAAATAACAGCACTTCTGTTGTTTCCGCAAGTAGTGCGACAGCATCTGCCGGTGGTAATGACGCTATACGTGTAGTACGTGATGCGCAAGGTCGTTATTATATTGCTGTTACACCGGATCAGCCTTATACCTCGATACGTATTACAGCTAAAACTGCGGCTGCTGTTTCGCTACTGGCTACACCAAACACGATGCATGTGTATGGTATGTGCTATGATGCAAGTACTGATGTTTGTCTGGATGCTTTTGCGACTTCTTATGAATATACGGGGCTGAGCTTAAGTGTGAATGATCTTGGTGCTGCCGGAGTAACCAACCCGCATTACGCTATCAACGGTAATCCTACGCAGTATTCCGAAATCAGTAACGGGACATTAGGTGTTGGAACGTCGACGAAGCAATGGATATTCTTTAACAGTATGTCCAAAGCGGATGATGTGACAACGATCAGCTTCCGTACGCAAGCGAATGTAGCTACCGTTGATATATTAGGTAATTTGGTGATTCAGGCGTATGCAGGAAATGATCTTGTACATACGCTGGACTGGGGAACCAACGGTTTGATCAATGGCATAAACGTGCTACAATTGGTACAGAACAGTCAACCTGTTAACTTACCGTATACGCCGGGAGTGCCATACGACCGTATAAGCATTGGTGTGAAAACACTGGTGGGCGTAGAAGCTTTCCCTGCATTGCGTGTGTATAATGTACAACGGGAATGTACAGAGCCACGTTTTGTCGCTTGGAAATCTTTTGAAGTAGACGGTGATCCAGCTATCAAAACAGTTCAAGGTGGTGAAACCGTGGAATATACGATTCATGTGCGCAACACAGGAGCTGTGCCATTGGTTGATTTTACCGTGACGGATGTTATTCCTGCGTACACAACGTATGTTGACGGCTCTGCGGATACGGATGGTGGTGCTTACGATAATGGCACCAATACCTTAACGTTCTCTGGTGTACATGTCGGTGTCGGGGAGACCGAAACCTTGACCTTTAGTGTGGCGGTGGATGCTGATTTGACAGCGGTACCGGCCATCAGCAATGTAGCCTTGGTCAAAGAAAATCCAACGGATACCGGTACAGAGACATTCCCGCCAGATTCAGCTGATCCCAATGAACCGGATGATAGTGGCGATACAGGAACGGATATTCCTGTGGATGCTGTAAGCGATGTCACCACTTGGAAAGGCTATAGCATTGCAAACGGTCCTTCAACGACTACGGTAAGCGGAGGCGAACAAGTAACCTACACCATCTATATCCGTAATAATGGTAATCAGGATTTGACAGGAGTAGAGGTAGTAGATAAGATTCCTGCGGGTACGGCTTTCGTTTCGGCTACTAACAGCGGTGCTGTTAATGGGAATAATGAAGTTGTTTTTGAAAATATAGACATCGCTGTAGGTGCAATGGTGTCGGTAAGTTTTACAGTTGACGTGGCTAATAATCTGACCGGTCTTAAGGAAATCAGCAATGTTGCTTTCGTAGACTATGGCGGTACGACTCCAAAAGGTACGGTGCCTCCGGCAGATCCCGCTAACCCAGCCGATGGACCGGATGCTGCAGCAATGCCGGGTACACCGACCATCATTCCGGTGACGGATAATCTGTCTGTTGTTGCCTGGAAATCGTACAAAGTAGATGATGATGCCTCGGTTACTTCTGTAAAAGGAGGGGAGATTGTGGAATACACCATTCACGTGCGTAACACAGGGAATAAGCAATTGACAGGTGTTGTTATTGCTGATGAGCTACCTGCAGATGTAACCCATGTGTCGGGTGGTACATTGGATGGAAATATTGTTCGCTTTGGCGCAACTACGCCAATAACTATTGGTTTTGGACAGACAGTAACCCGTACTTTCAGTGTAAAAGTAAACACAGATTTAACCGGTGTGGATGTTATTTCCAATATAGCTACAGTAACTGGTACGGGGATTCTTACACCAGTGCCGACTACACCACCGCTGGATAATGAAAACCCGACAGATCCAAGCCCGACTCCGGGACCAACAGATATTCCGGTAGCCGATGATTCGAAAGTGACCTTTACGAAAGTGGGAGAAGATGCGACCGGTTTGAAAAAGATTACTGCTGGACAGACATTAACATATACACTAACAGTTGAAAATACCGGTAACAAAGCATTGACCGGAGTCACGATCACGGATCCGATGGATGCTATTCCGGATTATTTTGAAGATCAGGTCGAAGTTAACGGCGTTCTACAGACGGTTGTTGGTGGTACTGGCATTACCCATATTGTCGGTAATCTAGAGGTAGGCGAATCTGCAACGATTACCATTCAGGTAACGGCACAAGCTGCGCTGCTAAATAATGACCCTATTGTCAATATAGCCACGGTTACTTATACAAAAGAAGGTAATACAACAGTTTCAGAAACAGCTACGGAAACAGTTCTTTCGGATTGTGACCCTGTTTCGGCTGCTGATATTGTAGTTGCTCTGGTAGGTGCAATATGTGCAGGAGAACAAGTGGAATTGGATGCTGCTCTTGCTGCAGGCTCTGCTTTGCCTGCGGGTGCTGATTTTGTATGGCGCAGAGGATCGGATAGCGGTCCGATCGTACATACAGGAGAGACCTATACACCAACATTGACAACTGCAGGGACGCATACGTTCTATGTAAGTATCGAAGGTGGAAGAGCCTGTTTCCAAACGCCTGGAAAGGTGGTAACTGTGACGGTTAATCCACGTGCTACGGCATCAGACATTACAACCACAGATGATGCGCTTTGTGAAGGCGGATCTGTTGATTTGTCTACATTAGTGAGCAGTACTGTTGCTGAAGCTACCTTCAAGTATTATGCAGATGCAGCATTGACAACTGAATTACCATCGAACACGGTAACTCCGGCTGTCGGTACGCATGTTTACTATGTAACAGTGAGCGGTACGAATATTTGTGAAAATGCACCAAATACAGCGGCACAGATTGTTGTTACTGTTAGTCCACGTGCAGTAGCGACGGATATCGCTGCTCAAAACGAAACGATCTGCGAAGGTGATGAGAAAAATTTGGTAGCTTCGCTGGCACCTGGGGTAGCTATTGACAACCCTGTGTTTAGATGGTATACAGATGCTGATTTGACGACACTGGTGCATACAGGTGCAAGTTTTACACCTTCGCCTGCTTTAACGGTATCTACGACCTATTATTTAACTGTAAGTGGAACCGGTATTTGTGAAAACTTGCCGGCAGAAGCAAAAGAAGTTACCGTAACGGTAACACCGCGTGGTAAGGCTGAATTTATCCTTATCACTGGGCCGAATGCAGCCTGTGAGGGAGAAAACATAACGCTCAATGCTGCGTTAAATCCTTTAAATCCTGCAAACCCAGCTATCGTCAACCCTGTATTCAAATGGTATGCAGATGCTGCCTTGACACAATTGATACATACAGGAGCAGAACTTATTATGACGGCAAATACTGTCGGTTTAAATACTTTGTACGTAACGGTAGAAGGTGATAACTATTGTCCGAATGCTGTCGGAACAGCTCAGACACATGGAATAACCGTACATGAAATGCCGATAATCAGCTTGCCGGGTGGACAGACAAATTATGCTATTCCGGTAAATAGTGTATTGGATCTATCGGGCTATACCGTAACACCAGGTACAGCGACTGTTACTTGGTATGATGAAAATAACACAGTAATTCCTGTAGGGGATGTAGCCGTAAGATTAGCAAATATTTCTTTCGCTACAGAAGGTACGTATACTTTCCGTGTCACCGCCGAAAATGGAGGTGGATGTACAGCTTCTGAGATTATTACGATCACGGTATTTGATCCGGATAATTGTCCTCCGGAGATGGAGCGTGTGTACGCTTCATCTCAAAGCTGGGCTTCAGCCATTACGGGTGGAGTTTCAAATGCTGGACGAGCCGTCGATGGTAATGTGAAGACATACTCGACATTGACTACCGGAGTAGGGCTGTTGGGTATTGGTACCGTATGGCAAAATCTGAATTTTGGTCATACTGTACCTGCAGGAACACCTGTAACGATTAAGCTTGGTAAGGAATACAGCGGTTTAATGCTTGCCGGTGGTATTACTGTTGTCGGGTTAAATGGTAATGCCACTATCGGACCTCTACGGGGAGTACAAGGTGGAATATTAGACTTGTTGAATTCCGATAATGTAGTTGAGTTTACTTTTGTGCCAACCGATGGAAGTGGAATCCCACAACCTTATACAGGGGTGCGTGTAGTACAGGGCGCGCTGGTGAGTGTCGCACAGAACGCACGTTTATATGGCGCGTATTATACCATCGAAGGGGCAGTAGATTGTGACCCAATAGATAGCGATACGAATAAAGATATTCTTGACCTGTATCACGGGGTGCGTGATATTGGTTTGGGTGTAGCAAGTTCGTTGGCTACCGTAAAAGACCCATGGAGAGCAGTGGATAACGATCCGAATACCTTTGCGGAGATGTGGGCAGGAGCAGGGATTCTTAATCAAGGATTTATTACCCCGGTGTTCAAATCACGGAGTATGCCTACAGACTCTCTGCATATTACTTTGGCCATTCCGGGGCAGCCTGTGTTGAGCCTTAGTTTATTGACAAATATTAAAATACAACGCTATTTAGGAAATACAAAAGTAGGTGCTGAAATTCGTCCTTTAGATCAGAATATTTTAGGATTGCGCTTACTGGGCTTGATGGGCGATGGTTCACAGAAAGCTGTGTTGACTATTGCTGCCGACGGTCTGGTGTATGATCGGGTGGATATTGCTTATGATAAGTTTGTGTCCGTTCTTGGTGATTTTGTCAACATCTATGATGTCGCTGTCGCACCAAAAATTGCCAACGTATATGATGGTTCTATGAATTTTGAACTTTGTCCTTCGGATAATTTACAGATTCAAATGCAAGACGCCTGTACGACTTATGAAGTGTATGATCAATCAGGAACACCGTTGGTAACAACGGATAATTTAAACTTCGAATTACCATCGGGTATTCAGCCGGGGACCTATACGTTCAAGGTACGAGCCATGCGTTTTGGCTGTGCCGTCGGTCCTTTGGAGGAGATAACGGTTGTTATCAACGAGATGGCGGTCATAAATGCAGCAGGCCAACCTCAGGATCAGGAAGTAGCAGCAGGGGCTGAAGCAAGCTTCACGGTGGATGTCAGCAATGCTGCAAGCATTCAGGCGACATACCAATGGGAGGAGAGTACCGATGATGGTGGAACATGGACAGCGATTGATGGGGTTGCAAACCCAAGTGCTGTAGCATCAACATTAACGGTATTGGTGCCTGCAGATCAGCCTGTTGGGAAAATGGCGGAATACCGTGTGCAGGTGTCCTCCGATGAGGGTTGTGATGTGTTCTCTGCAGCAGCGGTCTTGAATGTCGTAAAAGATTACGGACTCGATGATGATGCTATTGTAAAAGCAGGACAGAACAATAATGAAAATGCGGTAGCAGGTCGTGAATATACTTATACGGTAACGGTAGAAAATAAGGGACCGTCTACGATTCTGAATGGTACGACGCTTTACTTCCGTGATATCGTGAGCAGTGGACAGACGATTCAGTCTGTAGACTTTGGTGGGGTGCATCCAACTGTAGGTATGAATGGACGCTTTGACCTGCAGATGGTCAACGACATTACTGCAGGAGCAACGTTTAGCTTTGATGTTACGGTGTTGGTGGATGCAGCTGCGCCAGATAAGATCAGCAATACCGTTTATATCTGGCAGGACGATCCGCAGACGGATGTCGACAATCCGGATGGAATAGCGGAAACACCGGAAATTGATGTGGATCGCGATTATGGTTTTGATGATGATGCCATTGCAAAAGTGGGTCAGCATGGAAATGAGAATGCGATAGCTGGTACACCATATACTTATACGGTAACGGTAGAAAACCAAGGGCCATCTACGATTCTGCATGGTACAACGTTGTATTTCCATGACGTGGTAAGTCCGGGGCAGACTTTACAGTCGGTGACTTATGCCGGTAATACGCAGTCATTAGGAGCTGACGGGTTATTCAGCCTGGCTGTTAACGGACCGTTGGAAGCCGGAGATAGCTTTACCTTTGATGTGGCCGTATTGGTCGCTGCAGATGCACCTGCTACGATTAAAAATGAAATTCAGCTTTGGCAGGACAATCCGGGAACGGATATAAATAATCTGGCTACACCAGATGCTACAGGGGAGACCCCTCCGATCAATGTTGATCGTGATTATGGATTTGATGATGATGCTATTAATAAAGAAGGAAATGGTGGAGCTGTCGCTGGTGAAGCTTATACATATACCGTGACTGTGGAGAATCAGGGGCCGTCAATTATTTTAGCTGGCACACCGATTTATTTCCGGGATGTGATCGGAACAGGTCAGACTTTACAATCCGTAAGTTATGCTGGTGTGACACAGAGTCTGGCAGCCAATGGTTTATTCCATCTTGAAATGGCTAATGATGTAGCTGTGAATGCGACATTTACCTTTAATGTTACGGTAATGGTCGATTCGGATGCACCGACATTTATCAGCAATAAAATTCAAATTTGGCAGAATAATCCAGGTACAGATCCTGATAATTTATCAACTCCTGATGGAGAAGATGAGACCGATCCGATTCCGGTAGATCGTGTGTCTAAAGTCAGCATTACAAAAGTAGCTGATCAGCCACTTGTAAAAGCAGGTGAAGAGACTACATTTACCTTGACGATTACAAATGTTGGCCCATCCGTGATGGAGGCTAATCGCGAGATTACGCTGAAAGAGCATCCGGGAACAGGTGTGACAATTACAGGTTACCAAGTTGTATCCGGTTCTGGTACAGTACAAGGTACAGGAAACGATGCTATCGTTACTACTACAGGTAAGATTGCTTTAGGAGAGAGGATTGTTGTTCGTGTGACAGCTATGGTTAGTGCGGATGCACCTGCTACGATTAAGAACGGTGTCGCAGCGTGGGGGCCAGATACACCGACGGCCGATAATCCAGACGATGAGGATGAAACGCCGGGAATCGATGTGGATCGTGAATCGAAAGTCAGTATTACGAAGATAGCTGACGAAGCTCGTGTGACAGCTGGAGAGGAGACGACATTTACGTTGACGATTACAAATGTTGGTCCATCGGTGATGGAGGCTAATCGCGAGATTACGGTGAAAGAGCGTCCGGGAACAGGTGTGACGATTACAGGTTACCAAATTGTGTCAGGTTCTGGTACAATACAAGGTACAGGTAATGATGCAGTAATTACTACTACTGATAAGATTGCTTTGGGAGAAACTATTGTTGTTCGTGTAACGACAATGGTTGATGAGGATGCATCAGATAAGATTACAAACGGTGTTGCTGTGTGGGGACCAGATACACCAACCACTGATGATCCAGATGATGAGGATGAAACACCAGAAATCGATGTGGATCGTGTATCGGTGATGAGTATTACGAAAGTGGCAGATGAGGCTCGCGTGAAAGAGGGTGAATCAACAACATTCACGGTAACAATCACCAACGATGGACCTTCGGCTATTGCGGTAGGTAAAGCAATTCGCCTAGAGGAACTTCCTGGAGAGGGTATTCGTATCACTGGATATCAGATGCTGAGCAATAATGCGACAATTGTAGGAACTGAAAACACAGCGATGGTAACAACGACAGCAGTTATCCCTGTGGGTGGAAATATCATAGTATCTGTAGAAGCAGAGGTAGAAGAGAGTCCAGATACACCAGAAACCATTACGAACGGTATTCGTGTCTGGGGACCTGATAAACCTACGACTGAAGATCCAGATGATGAGGACGAAACCGAACCTGTGCCAGTAGACCTGATCCGTATTAATGCGGTTGACGATTTTGCGGAAACAAAAGCAGCGGTATCGGTTACTATTGATGTGTTAGAAAACGATATAGCAGAGAGCGCTGCGATTGACCCAACGTCAATAGAGATCGTAACTTCATCTCCGGGTGCTACAATTGAAATCCTTTCTAACGGACAGATTGTATACACACCATCAAGAGACCAGATAGGCGAAGATACATTTACCTATCGTGTTAGAGATGTGAACGGTAGATGGAGTAATATAGCCACGGTTACTGTTAACATTCTTCCAAATGATTTGGTTATTCCAACAATCATTACACCGAATGGAGATGGTCGAAATGATAGATTGGTAATTGGAGGAAGAGAAATGTACGATCGTATATCGGTTACCATCATCAACAGATGGGGTAATGAAGTGTATCGTAATGACAATTATCAGGATGAGTGGGAAGGTAGAGGATTAAATGATGGCACATACTTTATATCTGTTAAGGCTATCCGCGGAAGTTCTACTACCGATGTGAAATCAACCGTATTGATAAAACGTAATTAATCGAAGATGAAAAGTTATAGCATAAAGGCGTCAGTGAGTTGTTTACTTATTTTGTTGGGATTTCAAGCGAAATCCCAGCAAAATGTGCAGTTCACGCAGTATATTTTTAATTCCATTAGTGTAAACCCTGCTTACGCGGGGTATAAAGAGGAATGGTTTGGGCAGTTGGGATTGCGTAGCCAATGGGCAGGTTGGGACGGTGCTCCGCGCACCGGCACCTTATCGGTCGATGGTGTATTAGATCCCATTAATAGGAGGCATGGTGTAGGTTTGCAGGTAACTGCTGACAAGTTGGGTGCGCAAGATGCCACCTCTATTTATGCAAATTATGCTTTGCGTTTACAATTGGACGGAGATGATACACAACGTCTGGCCTTGGGGGTGGCTGCTGGCTTTACCCAATACGGTTTGGATGGAAATAAGTTATTGGCGATGGATACTGAGGATGTGGTTGTGCCGGCAGGTAAAGTTACGACTTGGCGTCCTGATATCCGTTTGGGAATATATTATTATAATGCATCCTGGTATGCAGGTGTGGCAGTGCATGATATCTTCTCCGGAACGGGTAGTAATGAAGAGTTTCGATTTAACCAAAATTCCTTAGAAAGTCTTTATCGGAATGTCAACGCATATTTCATAGCAGGAGCTTTGTTCCAATTGGAGGAAGGTTTGTTGCTTCGCCCAAGCCTATTGGTAAAGGATGATTTTAAAGGTCCTACTTCTTTAGATCTTAATGCAATGCTTGTGTTTAATGACAAGTTTTGGATAGGAGGTGGTTACCGTACGCGTGCGAAAATCTTTGAACGAGAGTATTATGATAAATCGCCTACCAAGTTGAGTTCCATGAATGCTATCACAGCTATAGCCCAATTCTATGCGACAGAAAGGTTACGTATCGGCTATTCATACGATATTATGTTGAACCAGATGCGGGGATTACAACGTGGTACGCATGAAGTGACCTTAGGGATCACTTTTGGCAGATCGTTGCAGCAGATGTTGAACCCAAGGTATTTTTAGGCCTAAGCCCTTAATACATAAAAAAGAGAGCAATGAAAATAAAACATACACTATACATCGGTCTAGCGGGACTTCTTCTCTTCTCAGGAAGTATTCAGGCACAGGAGCAACCTACTTTGCGTAAGCGTGCTGACGATTTGTTTGCAAGGATGGAATATGCACAAGCATTGTCCATATACGAACGTTTGGTTCAAGGGAAGAAACCTCAGATTATCGATATCGAACGTGTAGCTCGTGGCTATTTGTTCTTAAACCAATATAAACGTGCTGAAACTTGGTATGCTCGCGCGGTGCAAACAGAAGGGCATTCTGCTGATGCCTTATTAGGTTATGCAGAAGCCTTAAAGCAAAATGGTAAGTATACAGAAGCGAAACAACAGTTTTTGGATTATGCTTCCCAGTATGGGGAATCGGAAAAAATCCAAAGGGAAATTATCGGTTGTGATTCGGCTGTGGTATGGATGGCTTCTCCATTGAAATACAACCTTAAAAACGAACAAGAGATAAATACCGATCTTGCGGAGTTCGGCGCTATCCCGACCAGTAATGGTGCGATATATGCGGCAGAACCGAAAATAGGAGGAGAAAAAAGCGGTATGACTGGTCAAGCATACCTGAAAGTATTTTCGGCTGCGCGAAATGCGGAACAGCTGACCCTTCCGAACGTTATGCCGTATAGTTTCAATAAGTCGCCATATCATGTGGGGCCAGCTATTCCGAATAAGGACGAAGATGTACTGTATATAACACGCACACACCCTGGAAAAGAAGTACAACGCTATAAAGCTGATGGTACCCGCTTTAGGAAACACAATCTAGAATTGATGATCTATCGGAATCAGGGTAGTGATTGGAGTGAAGAAAGCTTTGCGTATAATAATGTAGAACAATATTCCTTAGGGCATGCTGCCTTAAGCGATGATGAGGAAACTTTGTATTTTGCGTCGGATATGCCAGGTGGATACGGAGGTGTAGATATTTGGTATAGTGTAAAGAACAGTGATGGAAGTTGGGGGACACCGATTAATGCTGGTGATGTGGTGAACTCGACAGGAGACGAGATGTTTCCTACGGTTTATGGAGATACGTTATATTATTCCAGTGATGGCTTTCCGGGTATGGGAGGATTGGATATCTTCATGGCAGAGGGGAAACGTTCAACATTTAAAAACCGTAAGAATTTGCAATATCCAATTAATTCAGCCTCGGATGATTTTTCTTTTGTCGTGATGGCCGATGATGACGATGCATTCTATGGTTATATAGCTTCCAATAGACCGGGAGGGGTAGGGTCCGACGATATTTATTCGTTTAATTTTGCTAAACCTAAAATTCGTATCCTACTGAAGGGGATAACGTATGACAAAAAGACGAATGCAGTTTTGGGAAATAGCCGAGTTACATTATTGGATGCAAACGGCGTTGAAATTGTTGCACGACAGCTAAGCAATGCTGAAGGCACATTTGAATTTGAGCTAACAAAAGGAGAAGGTTTCAAGATAACCGCAGAACAGGCTGGGTATATGGGAGACTCCACGCAGGTGGCCGCAGTCTTGCCATTACAGGATACGACCTTGAATGTGGCTTTATACTTGGCTCCATTAAAGGAAAAAGGGGATAAAATTGTCTTGGAGAACCTGTATTACGATTTTGATAAGCACAACATCCGTCCGGACGCAGCGCTGGTTTTGGATCATGTGGTGAAAGTCTTACGGGATAATCCAACGTTGAAAATAGAACTTTCCAGTCATACCGATAGTCGTGGTAGCGATAGTTACAATATGAAGCTTTCGCAGCGGAGGGCGCAATCTGCGGTAGAATACATCGTTAGCAGAGGTATTGCTGCAGATCGGTTGGTTGCAAAAGGGTATGGAGAGACCCGATTGGTCAATCAGTGTGGCAACGGTGTGCAATGTACGGATGAAGAGCATCAAGCAAACCGTCGTACGGAAATTGAAGTAATAGATTTTTAATTCACAGTTTAGTTGGCCTATCCTAGAGCTAACATTTATGGTAGATGTCAATTCGGTGTTGCCTCCCCGGCAATGCCGAATTTTTTATGAGGTTCATGCGGGATATCGCATGAACCTCATAAAATTAAATACCCATCTCTTTTAAGATAAATTGCGCATGGTCTATTTTGTCTGCAATCCATAAAACATAGCGAATATCCACGCCGATAGAACGGCTGTAATTCTCGTTCCAGGCAAAGTCATTGATGGTAGCATCGTAAGCACGGTCAAAATTGACGCCAATAAGTTCCCCATAGGCATTCATGATCGGCGACCCCGAATTACCACCGGTTGTATCCATGTTGTATAGGATGTTTACCGGTACATCGTTGAGTTCTTTCTTGACATAAGAACCAAAATCTTTGGCCTGCCAAGCATTTTTGATAGATTCCGGGTAGATAAATTCCTCCAGACCGGAGTTGCCTTTTTCAATAATACCCTTGACTGTGGTAAAAGGAGACATATAAGTGGCGTCTGCAGGGCTATACCCTTTGATATTGCCAAAAGTAAGACGCAGTGTAGAATTGGCATCTGGGATAAAGTTTTTGGCTTGGAAAATCTCTTTCACCGCTACATAATCCCCCATCAAACGGTTAAGGACACCTTCTTTGCGTTTCTGCTCTGTGTTGAAAACGGCCATTTCCGTAGCTAAGTCCGCCTGAATAGACAGAAGTTCATCGTTATAGTTTTTAAGGCTATTTACATCCTTCAGCACTGTATTGAAGAGTGTTTCCTTTTGATTTAGTTTGGTTTTTTCCAAAGCTCCGGAAATGAAGTCGGCAGCAGCGTCTTTGTCCGTAAAGGATTTCTGTTGGAAGTATGCCAATTGGTTTGATCCCTCCATCAGATAGGCATCTTTAAACATGTGGGATGCGATAGTTTGGTCAACTTGAAGGTTGTAGCTAAGGTAGATGTTGTCTAACTGCTTCTTTACCTGTTCAATGTTCAAAGCAAAAATTTCCTCCTGCGCTTTTGGATTGGATTGCTTGATAATGGCATTTTTGAAACCATTGATCACCATGGCCGCACGTAATAGAATTGTGCTGCTGTACATGTTGTTGAACCACAGTTCTTTTTGCGCCTCTTTGAATACAGATTGGTAATGTTGGTCGATATCGGACATCAATGAACCGTATTTGGATTTCAGTTCCGCTTTGCTGTCAATAAACTGTGCCAATGCAGCATCTTCACGCTGTTTGTCGCCTAAGAGATTTAGGTTGTGCAAGCCTTTGAGCTTTCCACGGTAGTTCTTCATGACATTTGCATTGCGTTTGATACGCGTTGCTAAAGCCAACTGTACGGCAACGTTATCTTTTCCGGCCAACTCCATTTGTTGATTTTGGAAATCGTATAGTTCCGATGTATAAGGAAGCAAGAAGCGTTGCTGATACTCCATATATTGTGCTGGACGATGACGGAAAGTACGCCCGGGATAGCCTAGGATGAAAACAAAATCGTTCTCGTCAACGCCTTGTGGATTGACTTTGAGATGCTTTTTTGGTTTGTATGGTACATTTTCTTCCGCATAGGAAGCAGAAGAGCCGTCAGGAGCAACATAAGCTCTCAAGAAAGAGAAGTCACCTGTATGCCTTGGCCATACCCAGTTATCTGTTTCGCCACCAAATTCTCCGATATCCTGACGAGGAACATATACTAAGCGTACATCGGCAATGGTTTTATACCGAAATAAGACGTAGCTTTTTCCGATAAACATTTCGGACACTTCTGCCTGGATGGTTGAATCTTCCTCTTCGGCTTTTTTGGCAATCTCTGTGCGACGTTTATTGATGATGTTGATACGTTCTGTCGGATCACTGATATTCGCGACAGCACCCAAAATATCGTTGGACACATCCTCGTAAGAGTCCGTGATACGGATAGTTAACCCTTTTGCTTCGATTTCCTGTTCTAAGGAATTGGCAACGAAGCCATTCTTTAGGTAATTAAACTCAGGAGAGCTTGCCAATTGTACAGCACTGAACGCACAGTGATGATTGGTAATGATAAGACCATTGTCGGAAACAAAAGAACCTGTACATCCGCCAACTTGCACCAACGCATCTACTAAACCTACTTGTCCCGGATTGTAGATGTCTTTCTCAGAAATTTTTAACCCCGCACTCTTTAATCCCGCACGACTCAACTCACTGAGGGGAAACATGCCCTCATCCGGTACCGAAGCCGAAAAGTTAAATGTTCCCAAACCTAACAACAGTGCACACACAAAAGCACTTTTTGATTTTAATTTTACCATAATTCTTAAGTTATTGGTTTCAAAGATACGAATAGTATTGTAATAGTATCTTTCGGTCAATATCCTTACCTTTGTATAGTTAAAATTTATGGAATGACGCTCGTACAATTGGAATATGTTATTGCTGTGGACACCTATAGGAGTTTTGTCGCTGCGGCAGAGCATTGTTATGTGACACAACCAACTTTAAGCATGCAGATTCAAAAGCTGGAAGAATCTTTGGGAGCAAAGATTTTTGACCGAAGCCGACAACCAGTCGTGCCTACGGAAATAGGGGAAAAAATAATCAAGCAGGCGCGTGTTATCTTAACAGAAAGTAAGAAAATTGAGGAACTCTTACAGGAGGAGCGGGGCGAATTATCCGGTGAACTACGTGTAGGAGTCATACCGACTGTTGCTCCTTATCTGTTGCCGGAAATACTTCCTAACCTACTGAAGAAATATCCCAAATTACGTTTGCAGATTTGGGAATATACTACAGAACGCATTATCCGTGAATTGAAGCTTGGTATGTTGGATTGCGGTATCCTATCAACGCCGTTGCAGGAGGTTGGTATTGAGGAAACACCGTTGTATTACGAGACTTTTGTTGCATATGTGTCTGAGAAAAGTACCTTGTACCAAAAAAAGATAGTGACCGCAGACGAGATTGCAAAGGAGAAACTGTGGCTGCTAAATGAAGGACATTGTATGCGCGGACAGGTGTTGAACCTTTGTCATTATAAGCATAATCACGCTGCAGAGGCAACTTTTGAATACAATACAGGAAGCGTGGAAACGTTGAAACGCATGGTAGACATTAATTCGGGGGTCACAATTTTGCCCGAGCTGAGTATCTTAGGATATGATGAAGAGCAGATTAGCCATGTGCGTTATTTTAAAGCGCCAGAACCTGTGCGGGAGATTAGTCTGACCACCACACAAAACTTTGTGAAAAAACAAGCTGTGCAGGTGCTCAAAGAAGAAATTCTTGCCGTTGTTCCTGATCGTTTTAAGACGAAGAAGAAAAAAGAAGTTATGGGCTTTGAGTTATAGTCAAGAATGAAACTACATTTACAGCAGAAACTAATCCAGCTTAACCGTTGGCGGATGGAGAAAATATCCAATCGAAATTTTTTAATCATATTGGCCTTTGTAGTAGGTATCATCGGTGGATTGGCGGCTGCATTACTGAAGAGCCTAACCCATTTTATAGCCTCGACCTTGCAGGATGATATCGAGTGGCATTTCAAATATTCGTTTTACTTTGTTCTACCCTTGATTGGGATTCTGTTAAGTGTACTTTACGTTCGCAAGTTTCTTCGTGGAAAGAAGTTTGAACATGGTGTAACACCGATTATTTATGCTATTTCCCGAAAATCCAGTAAGATTGAACCGCATAACATTTATTCTCAAATCATTACCAGTGCGATTACTGTTGGTTTTGGAGGGTCTGCGGGATTGGAAGCGCCGATAGCGTATAGTGGAGCGGCAATAGGATCCAATACTGCACGCTTTTTTGGCCTGCAGTATAAAGAGCTAACAATGCTGTTGGCCTGTGGGGCAGCTGCTGGGATTTCCGGAGCATTTAATAGCCCTATTGCAGGAGTGGTTTTTGCTATTGAAATACTATTGCCTGAATTCTCTATTCCCGTATTTATCCCTTTATTAATTTCGGCTGCATTGGCTTCTGTTGTATCTAAGTTGTTATACAGTGAGCCTCTCTTTCATACTACAGTATCGGATTGGGAAGTAGGGGCTTTGTTTTTTTATTTCCTTCTGGCAGCTTTGGTAGGGCTTTATACGATTTATTTTGCCAAATTGAGTACTGCTGTCAAAAACTGGTTTGGAAAAATCAGTAATCCCTATAAAAAAGTGTGGATAAGCGGTATAGCATTAGGAGGGATGATTTTGGTGTTTCCTGCGCTTTATGGGGAAGGGTACCTGACCATACAGCAGATTTTGGATGGGCGGTTTGATGCTATTGTGAAGAACAGCCTATTCTCGGATTATAAAAATATAGGCTGGGTTGTGGTCTGCTATACGGTTTTGACTTTATTTGCTAAATCATTTGCATCGCTGTTTACATTGAACGGAGGTGGGAATGGTGGGGTTTTCGGTCCTAGTTTGGTTATGGGAGGACTCTTAGGATTTGCGTTTGCTTATGGGGTGAACCAATTTGGAGTCGTTCAATTGAATGTACCAAACTTTGTGATGGCAGGGATGGCCGCCGCATTGGCGGGTATTATGCATGCACCACTGACAGGAATGTTCCTGATAGCGGAAATTACAGGGGGGTATACACTGATGGTGCCGCTGATGTTGGTGGCTTCCATTGCATACTTGATTAATCGATCGGTGTTAAAACACTCCATTTATACAAAGGTATTGGCAGAATCCGGGGATTTGCTTTCCTACGAAGATAAGGATAGGACAGTACTAAGTATGATGAAGCTACGGTATGTGTTGGAAACGAATTTTGTCGTGTTACGCCCAGAGCAGACCCCAGCGGAACGGACATCGGATATTATACATTCGAAGAGAAATATTTTTCCTGTAGTCAACGATAAAGGCGTCTTGTTGGGAATTTTATACAGTGAACGTCTTTTTTCCATCTTATTAGGCGAGGAAGAAGGGCGGGAGAAACCGTTTGAGCAACTTGTACAGCAGCCTAATGATATTATTCGGGATACGGAAAATATGGAAGTCGTTATGGCTAAGATGAACCGCGATGATATCTGGATCTTACCTGTGTTGGATACAGATGGAAAATATTTGGGTTTTGTATCTAAGTCGAGCGTATTCAATAAATACCGAGCACTACTTGCAAGACAAGGAAATTATTTAGCTTAACTTTTTTGACAGGCATCCACACAAAGTTGGACTTGTAAAGACTTCCGAAGTTTCGAAACTTCGGAAGTCTACGACAGACTGTCATACTGAATGCACGGTGATTAGCTTATGGCTGTTTAATCGCGCATACGCATTATTTTGCTTACATACTTTCCGATAATATCAAATTCAATATTGACAGGATGATCTACCTCTACCTTTTGGAGGTTCGTGTGCTCCAATGTATAGGGAATAATCGCTACCGAGAACCGGTCATCTAAAGAATTTACCACAGTGAGGCTAATGCCATTGACCGTAATGGAACCTTTTTCTACAGTAATATTTTGATGTTCTGGAGTGTATTGAAAGGTGAATAACCAGCTTCCATTCTGATCTTCCTTGGCTATGCAAATAGCCGTTTGATCCACATGGCCCTGGACTACGTGACCATCAAAGCGGCCATTGGCGGGGGTACAACGTTCTAAATTCACTTTGTCGCCAACTTGCAATTCACCTAAATTGGTTTTGCGAAGTGTTTCTTCGATAGCCGTAACCTGATGAATATCGTTCTGGATGCCCACCACCGTTAGGCAGACGCCGTTGTGGGAGACGCTTTGATCAACTTTAAGTTCTGGAGAAATGGAAGATTGTACGTAATAATGTACGTTGCTGCGGTCTCTTTCAATACGAACAACCTTACCTAAGGTTTCAATAATGCCTGTGAACATATTACTTTATATGGATTAAGATAAAGCCAATAGTGCAATTGTGCACCAAAATTGCCATAAATGTACGGAATAAGCAAAAGAATTTCCTATAAAAAGCTGTTTAAAGATAGGAGAACCCCTTTTGACAAAAAAAATAAAAAAATATTTTGCTTAGTGTATTTTTTACACTATCTTTGTGTCATCATAATTTAGGTTTATAATTGGTTAGTTAAGGTTTCCATTCTCCCCGTTTGGAAACCTTTTTTTTGTTCCTGATAATCAATATGTTGTCTTAAATACCGCTAAAATACAGAAAATAAAGGCGTAAATATTTGCAAGTTATGGGTGATATGCCCTAACTTTGCAGTAGGTTTAGGTTGATTATCCCGTTCACGGGATTATATTTAGAGCCTGAGAAATCTCTCCGATTCTCTCAGGCTTTTTTTATTGGCGTCGGGATTATAATCCCGACGCCAATAAAAAATAACTAGAATTTATAAGTAATACCCGCTCCCAGGATCTGTCTAATCTGTAAGGCAGGACGATTACCAACAACATTTCCATTCTCTATTTTAGGTATTAGAGTATTGTCGTCATAAATCAATTGTACACCGGCATTAACTGTGATAAACTCGTTAACTTTCATGAATAAGTTTGCTGTATAATCCACATCGACATTTTGTGGATCTTCCAAATAATTGGAATATAGCTTCAGAATATTTTCAAAAGTTACATTCTCCATAATTCCCACTTTGTAGTAAGCGTCCAATGAAGCACCAAACTCGAAACGGGAACCCTTATCTGCATCGAGCCCATAACTTGTTCGGAGATTCTCATCACCTACAAATACAAAACGAGCGGCTGCAGGAGATATGTTCACTCTGAAATCATCTGATTTCTTGTAGGCAAAACCGGGACCGAAGCTTAAATATGCTGGAGCAAAAGCCCCTGATATCTTTGATTTTGGTGTAGTTGTATAGTCATACCCATTGGCAAATTGCGTGTTAAAGTTCATGTAGAAGGTGTAAAGCCAATGTTCTGTTGCTTGATACCCCAATAAACTGTTAAGAGCTATACGGTCATCGTTTTTGCGCCAATCTGTTTCTTTCTGAAAAGTTTGCCCATAGGCTGCCAATAATTTGTTGTCCCAGATCCACTTGTCTTTTTTGTAGTTAAAATCATAGTTGAAGATTAAGTTGCCTGCAAAGGAATTTACCCCGCCTGCAGCCCAATTGGAAAAAGAGCTTTGGTTGATAAGGAAAGTGTTTTCACCTTTGATTGTCCAGTTTTTTGTGGTATCTTCTTGTGCATAAGCCGTAGACAGAAGGCTAAGCATAGCTATAAGAAGGAAATGTTTAATCTTGTTCATAAGCATTTTTTTAATGGAATAAGTTTAATTTTGAATTGAAATTAATTATTATTTACAAAAATAACGAAGTAAAAGACTTTTCTTTGTAGCCATAAATCCACAGTATTAGTATGAAAATTACCCTGATATGTATTGGTAAAACAGATGAAAATTATATCCAATCGGGCATAGAGAATTATCTCAAGCGGTTAAAGCATTATATTACCTTTAACATGTTGGTGATACCGGATGTTAAGCAGGCAAAGAACCTTACTCAAGCGCAGCAAAAGAGTAAAGAGGGAGAGCTTATTTTGAAAAATATCAGTAACCTTGATTTTGTAGTACTTTTGGATGAAAAAGGAAAAGAATATACCTCGAAACAATTTTCCGCGTTTATAGAGCAGAAGATGATCGGTTCAGTGAACCATTTGGTATTTGTTATCGGAGGTCCTTATGGTTTTGCAGAGGAGGTGTATGCACGGGCTAATCAGCAATTGTCACTGTCCAAAATGACCTTCTCGCACCAGATGATTCGTCTGTTTTTTGTAGAACAGGTCTACCGAGCATTTACGATTTTACGTGGAGAACCCTATCATCATGAATAATTTTATGTAATTTCAAACTTTGAAACATCCTATAAAAAAAGGAGGCACTATGGATATGAATAAATTTAAGCGGGATTATCGCTTTAAAAGCGAACAATCTTATACAGAAGGTAGAAGAAATAAAACGCTGATTGTCATTTGTATAGTAGTGATGATTGTTCTGATGTATTTATTGAAAAGGTAATATTAAATATAAGGTTGATGGCATACCATGAACCCTATATTTAGATTTTTATATGTTCCAGAAAATTTTTCCAGGCTACTTTGTCTGTTTTGAAAGTAAGGTCTGCTTCCGTTAATTCCTGTACGGGTACAAAACGGAATACTTCCATTTTTTCCTGTTGTTTTTCTTTCGAGAAGTCAAAAGGACTTTTTTTGATATCGAAAGTGATAGGGCTTAGGGCTTTTACCTGGTAATAAATGGATAGGATCTGACTTTCGTTGAAGCTGGATTTCTCATAGAAATCAGTCGTATAGATATGCTGTAGAACATCAATTTCTAATTGGCATTCCTCTAAAAACTCACGTTTTAAGGCTTCTATCAATCCTTCACCATATTCCAATCCGCCTCCAGGAAATTTGGTGAAAGAGACCCGTTGGGTTTGTTCATCACTAATCAATACTTCATTGTCTGCGGTGGTCAAAATGCCGTACACGCGTACATTAAATAAGAACATGCCTCTAATCTTTTTTATAGGTCTTTGAAAGATCCTTGAGATAAATATTTTTAAATTCTACCGGTTGCCCCTCGCTTTGTAGTGCAATAAATCCCTCTTTGAGTAGTTTCCCGTCTGGTTTTTCAGCGGGATTATGGTTGTGGATTTTGTCGCCTCCGATTTGCGGTTTGCTGTATTGGAGCACGGTGTCACCTTCAATGATATGGGTGACGAGGGAATCCCCCAGTACAATCAACTCTGCTTTTATCCATTGGTCGCCGTCATAAGTTTTGGACGTAGAGTTGATGCAGTGCCCTTCGTAAAGTTGCCCTTGGTAGACAATATGTGTACCTGGTGAACACATGTTGCCGGTGGGGCGTGGTCTGCCGTCGCCTAATCCTCCCAGAAATTGCATTTCTACAGATATGGGCCAATCTTGATCCTTGGTCATGTTGCGCGGGTCTTGTGAATGGAACATCAAGCCGCTGTTCCGCAAGGTATAGGAGGGCGCTCCCGCCTGTAGTTCGCCGATGAAGCGATATTCTAATTTAAGATGATAGTAGGAATAAGGCGTGTCATAATATAAATGCCCGAACCGGTCACCAAAATCACCATATCCGTCATAATTCACCTGAATAACCGAGTCTTGGATACGGAAAGTGTTCGCAAAATTGTTCCCCGCTTCATAAGAATATATTTTAGGGGTCCAACCCGTGAGGTCTTTGCCATTAAAAAGGGGGATCCATTCCTCATCGTTGATGCTGGACTTTGCCGTGTTGCAGGAAAAGATCAAAAACGATATTGCAACAACAAGGGGGGTAAAGGTAATTCTTTTTATCATCTTACAGGGATTGGAAACCGTTTTCAATACTGAGCTCGTCAATGCCGAAGAAAGAATAATGCTTGGGAAGGAACCATTGCAAGGTCGTCATTAGGTCATTGAATTCTTTTTCCGTAGCGAATTGGGCGGGCATCATATTGAAGACCAAGTCTTGTGAAACCAAATCCTCATCCGTGTAATTTCGGGCAATCAGCATGATTTTAGGATTCTTGACGCCCGAATACTGTAAAAATTCTTTGATATGCTTGCGCAGGTAGCTTGGGAAGATTTCTTCCGAAGGTTGTCCAACCAATATTTCTTCGTCATTTCCTAACACCTGCTGTGAAGAGGTTGGCGTAGAGAATGTACTCTGATCCGTGTAAAAAGAACCGTTTAGCTTTAAATTCACCAAGTCACCATAGGAAAAAGCCCAATCAGGCTGCCCCAGATGTGCATTGATCACAATGCCAAATCCCTGTTCCATCAGCACGTCAAGCTGGTTGTCGATGACGTAAGCTTGAAAGCTTTCGTTGGTGCTAACTGTTTGCAATTGGATATAAGGGAAGCCGTCGTTGCTCATGATAACTTCGGGCTCACCTAATTTTAAATTGGCACCCGCAATGTTGCTCAAAAAGCTGTCACGCCATTGGGCATCACGCTCGGCAAAGGAGATCGTCATCAATTCGTTGATAATGATGGTTTTCTCCAGATCGCCCAATAGATTCGCGGACGATTGATATTGTTCTTTGTTTTTCTTCATCTTCTTCTTCTATCCAAAAAGAGCCTAAAAGTAGCGATTATTGGTGTAAAGAAAAATTTCTTTTGTGAATTTATCGTTTCGCCTCTATGCCCCCGAATGCGTTCGGGGCACAGCGGCGAGGCATGGTACTTTTTTAGAAAAAAGTACCCAAAAAGCGTCGCTGAAAAGCTTTGACCAGAGAGATAGTGCTAAAAATATCTTCCTACATGGTCAAAACTTTTAAGGCGACATTTTTCTGTTAAGGAAAGGTTAGTGCGGAAAATTTATGCATCCGCCGTCTTTGTCATCCTGACGAAGGAAGGATCTGTAAACTATATATACTGCATAACGAATAGATGTCTCCTATTGTCGAAAACTTGTCTCGGCTCTGACGAGGACAGGCCACCTCGGATGGGACAAAGGGTTTATCTTCGATGAGCTCCCTTCGGTCGGTTTGGTCACTTTTGCTCTACAAAATTGCGAAGCAATCATCCATTCCATAAGAAAATAGACAATCATGGATAACTGACGCCCTGTCGCGGTTCAAGCGACAAAAAGAAATGTTTAATAAAATCCTCAGTATATTAATATAGATAAAATAAATGAGTTGTCTCTGAATTTGCAATATTGTAATTAGCGATAAACCTTATATTTTTATTACTTTTGCTAAAACGACAAATTCAAATATGTCAGATACCACCTTACATACACATAACAGTCTTGAACATTCAAAAATTAGCTTTGAAGACTTCTGCGCTATTGTGTTAAACGATTATAAGCTTGCTTTGCAGAGTCGATACGCCAGTTTGTTGGGACGAAAGGAAGTCCTGACAGGAAAAGCGAAGTTTGGTGTTTTCGGCGATGGCAAGGAGCTTCCACAATTGGCTATGGCGAAAGTTTTCCGGAATGGAGATTGGCGATCCGGCTATTATAGAGACCAGACTTTTGCCTTTGCAACAGGTATCACTACCTTATATCATTATTTCTCCCAATTATATGCAAACCCTGATTTAGAGGCCGATATCTCTTCGGGGGGAAGACAGATGAACTGTCATTTCTCTACGCAGTTATTGGATGCGGAGGGAAATTGGCTGAACCAGTTGGAGCAGAAAAACTCGGTGTCGGATATTTCCACAACTGCTGGACAAATGGCTCGGATAGCTGGGTTGGGTTTAGCTTCGAAGCTTTATCGCGAAAATCGGGAATTGGACTATCTGACTTATTTCTCGCAAAAAGGAAATGAAGTGGTCTTCTGCTCGGTGGGTAATGCATCCACCTCTGAAGGTGTTTTCTGGGAAACGGTGAATGCCGTAGCCGTAAAACAGTTGCCTGTGATTATTTCTATTTGGGATGATGGTTACGGAATTTCTGTGCCAAACGAAATCCAAACCACAAAATCTGATATTTCAGAAGCTTTGAAGGGCTTTCAACGTGAAGGTGGTAGCAATGGTGTAGAAATTTTTAAGGTACGTGGCTGGGATTATCCTGCTTTGTGCGAGGTGTACGAGATGGCGGAGAGATATGCTCGGGAAGAGCATGTGCCCTGTATTGTACATGTGACCGAAGTAACACAGCCACAAGGGCATTCGACATCGGGTTCACATGAGCGTTACAAGTCTCCGGAACGTTTGGATTGGGAGAAGGAATACGATGGTAACACGAAGATGCGGGAATGGTTAATCGATTCTGGCATGGCGACCGATGAAGTATTGACTGCGATAGAACGGGAAGCCAAAGAACATGTTCGTCAGGAACAACGTAGAGCTTGGGCAGACTATCATAAAAATTTACAGGTTGATTTGGATGAGGCTGTAGCATTGTTATCCAAAATCCATCATCCTATGGCAGAAATGCCTTTAAAGACTTTACAGTCTTTGGGCGAACCATCCTTGAAAGAAGTATATGCACAGGTAAGGAGGGCGATTCGTGATTTACGAGGAGAGGCCTCGGCAGAAAAAGACGCTCTGATCGCTTGGTATCAAGAGAAGCAAGAGGTCAATTATGGGCGATATAATGACAAGCTCTTTACTGATACGGTAGATTCGCCCTTGCTGAAGCCTGTGCGACCTGCTATTTATGCAGAAGACGCACCTTTGGTGGACGGGAGAGAAGTACTGAATGCTTGTTTTGATGCTAATTTTGAACGGGACGAGCGTATCTTGGCTTTCGGCGAAGATGTAGGTAAGATAGGAGATGTCAATCAGGGTTTTGCGGGGTTGCAGCAAAAGTTCGGTGAACATCGAGTTTTTGATACAGGTATTCGTGAATCGGTTATCATTGGTAAAGGAATGGGCTTAGCACTGCGTGGGTTAAGGCCGATTGCTGAGATACAGTATCTAGATTACTTGATTTATGCAATGCCAGTGTTGAGCGATGACTTGGCGAGTTTAAGTTACCGCACAAAAGGTACACAGAAATCCCCTGTAATTGTACGTACACGTGGACATCGTTTGGAAGGGATATGGCATTCGGGTTCGCCTATGTCGGTGTTATTGGGTGGTTTGCGTGGCTTGCATATCTGTGTGCCGCGGAACATGACTCAAGCTGCTGGAATGTATAATACGCTTTTGCGTTCGGATGAGCCGGCTTTAGTAGTCGAAAGCCTGAATGGTTACCGATTAAAAGAACGTATGCCGGAAAATGTGGGGGAATTTATGGTGCCTATTGGTATTGCAGAATGCATTCGGGAAGGGAAGGACGTGACTGTAGTGTCGTATGGTTCGACGTTGCGTGTTGTACAGGAAGCTGCTATAGAGTTAGAGCGTCTGGGCATTTCCATCGAGATTATTGATGCGCAGTGTCTGCAACCTTTTGATCGAGAAGATATATGTGCAAAATCTTTGTCCAAGACCAATAAGCTTCTAGTCGTCGATGAGGATATGCCGGGAGGAGCCAGTGCGTATATCTCACAGCAGATATTGGAAAGACAAAAAGGATATTATTACCTGGATGCACAACCGCGTACAATAAGTGCCAAAGCGAACCGGCCACCTTATGGTTCGGATGGAGATTACTTTACCAAACCATCCATAGATGATGTGGTCGAAATGGTTTACGAAATGATGAATGAATACGATACCGGTAAATATCCGGCTATTTAGATAAAAGAAAAGCGGAGCATTGCTCCGCTTTTCTTTTATCTAAATAATGATGCAGCTCCTATGATGGCTGCATCTTCTGCATATTGCCCCGTAAAGACTTCAAAATCCTCGAACGCTTCTGGTTTGTAGCTGCGGATAATGCCCCATGCTTTGGCAATGTTGCCGCCTAATATGAACGTATTGGACTGATGCTTCTGCGAAAAGAATGATAAAAAGTCGTGTAGCGATTCGGTATATTCTGTCATCAATTGCAGAAAAGCATCTGTATCTTGATGATGTTGGAGAATATTTTTAAAACCGTTTTCACGGATGCCAGACAACTCAAAGAAGCGTTTTGTAAACCATCTGGTTACTAAAAATTCTTCAAAAATACGATCTTTATAAGGTGCACTCCATAAATTAGCATCAAAAGCTTTTTCTCCTTTTTGCCAAACGGCAGACCCTAGTCCTGTTCCAAGGGTAATCCCCAATATTTTCGGGCGGTCTTCCAAAGCTCCGGCGAATACTTCACCTTGCAAAAAAGCAGCCGCATCGTTGATATAGCGTATGTCTATGTCTGCCCCTAATATGGCTTTAAGATCGCCGTTTATCTCTTTTTGATAAATCTGGTCGTACTTATCCTGATTTTGCATTAATGAAATGCCAACCTCGTAGTCGAAAGGTCCGGGCATAGCGATACCGAGTGCTGTAATTGTTTTTTTTGATGCAGCTATGGATTGCTTTATGGCGTGAGTCCAGAAATTAAAAATCGATTTAGCATCTGCGCTTGAATCCACAGCGTTGCGGAAGGTCGTGCCTTCTATAATTTCCCACGTGGAGATGTCGACAATAGCGGATGTAATATGTGTACCTCCGATGTCAGCTGCTACTACCCAATTACTTTCCATACGCGTAAGCTTGATTGCGTAACAGATGGTCTGCAATAACCAGTGCTGCCATGGCTTCAACAATAATAACGGCACGAGAAACTACACAAGGATCGTGACGGCCTTTGCCGGAGATGCTGGTATTGTCACCGGCTTCATTCAACGTGTTTTGGTCACGCATAATAGTTGCCACTGGTTTGAAGGCTGTACGGAATGTGATGTCCATTCCGTTGGAAATGCCACCTTGTATACCACCTGAGAAATTGGTGCGTGTTAGTACACGTTCGTTTTCTTTAACAAAAATATCATTATGTTCTGAGCCCCGCATTTCCGAACCCGAAAAACCGGAGCCATATTCAAAGCCGTGTACGGCGTTGATGCTTAGCATGGCTTTGCCTAAATCGGCGTGTAATTTGTCAAACACCGGCTCTCCTAACCCCACAGGAACATTCCGGATAATTGTGGCTATTTTTCCACCAATGGTATCGCCATCTTTGCGAACGGAATCAATTAAGCTAATCATTTCGTTAGCGGTGGCTGGGTCGGCACAACGAGCAATGTTGCTTTCGCGTACGTCTAATAGTTTCGTAAGGTCTGTCGAATCTAGGTTAGGAGCTTCTAGCGTTCCTACTGCTGAAACATGGGCAAATATTTCTATGCCTTGTTGTTTTAGAAATAGTTTGGCAATAGCGCCAGCCGCTACACGAGCTGCAGTTTCGCGCGCTGATGAACGCCCGCCTCCGCGGTAATCGCGAATACCATATTTCTGCTGATAGGTATAGTCAGCATGTGAAGGACGGTACTTGTCTGCTATATGGGAATAATCTTTGGAGCGTTGATCCTCGTTTGGAATGAGAATGGCGATAGGTGTTCCTGTAGATTTGCCTTCGAATACACCGGACAAAATTTGAGCGGTATCACTTTCTTTGCGTTGGGTAGTGATTTTGGATTGTCCGGGTTTGCGCTTGTCTAGCTCGGATTGAATAAACTCTTCGTCAATCTCAATATTTGGAGGGCAGCCGTCGATGATAACGCCAATAGCTTTGCCATGTGACTCGCCAAAGGTAGTGATACGAAACAGACTGCCGAATGAATTTCCTGCCATAATCTAATTAATATTGGGGGTAAATATAGCCAATTCAACAATAATCTTTTCAAATTATTGTTGAATTGGGCTGCTTATTCCTGAATTTGGAAACCTTGGTTTGACAGATGCTGCCAAAAGTCAGGGTAAGACTTCTCAACAACCATAGGTTCATGGATTGTCAGTTGAGGAAATACCAATGCCAAGGGGGCAAAAGCCATAGCCATGCGATGGTCTTCGTAGGTGTCAATATCTAAGTTTTCAGGCGTATAGATATTGGCTGTTCTAATATGATAAACTTCGCCATCGGCAATCAGCTCTGCGCCAAATTTGGCGATTTCTACTTTCAGCGCATTCAACCTGTCGGTTTCCTTGATTTTCAAGGTTTCTACACCTGTAATCGAAATGTCTCTTTTTAATGCGGCGGTCAGCGCCACGATTGTCTGCGCAAGATCCGGACATTCTTTGAAATCAAATAAAGTCTCGGAAGAAACTTGTGCCGTTTTAGTCAGATGCAGACCGTCATTTTTAAAAGTGCTTTCTACACCAAAATGCTGCATAATATCTTTGATCGCAATATCACCTTGCAGGCTGCTTTCTTTT
The DNA here is from genome assembly GCF_900116225.1 of Sphingobacterium wenxiniae. GTDB lineage: Bacteria > Bacteroidota > Bacteroidia > Sphingobacteriales > Sphingobacteriaceae > Sphingobacterium > Sphingobacterium wenxiniae. The sequence continues at coordinate 126,951 of NZ_FOZZ01000005.1, read as the reverse complement.
AACCCGGGAAGTACAATGTGTCCGTTGTCTGAAAGAGCGACGATAGCGTACCAGTAGGAAGCTGCACTCCAATCTGGTTCTACATAGATAGTTGTTGGTTTATACGATTGCGGAGCAATCTGTATACTGTTGTCTTTCCATGTATGTGTGATTCCTGCTTCCTGAAGCATGTTCAGTGTCATGGTTACATAAGGTCGGGACGTTAGTTCTCCTTCTATATCTAGTGTTAACCCTTTTTCCAAAGAAGCGGCTATCAGTAAAAGCGAAGAAATGTACTGACTGCTTACGTTTCCTTTGATAGAAACGCGTTCATTTTGCTGTGTGAGTCTACCTTGGATACGGATAGGAGGGTAGCCCTGCTGCTTTTCGTATCCGATTTTTGCCCCTATAGCATGGAGTGCATCTACTAAAATACCGATTGGACGCTGTTGCATACGCTCTGTTCCGGTAAGGATAAATTCTCCTTTGATCGTATTCAGGTAGGATGTCAGGAAGCGCATGGCTGTTCCTGCTGGTCCAATGTCAATGGTTGTGACAAGGCTTTTATCCGCATCTTGCGCGCGGCGCAAGGCCGCTTGCATGATGACGGTGTCAGCAGCTTCGGAAAGGTTCTCTACTTGGACAAGACCCTTGCTCAGCGCCTGGATAATAAGTGCACGGTTGCTTTCGGACTTTGAGCCCGTTAATTGTACCGTGCCTCCTATTTGTTTGGAGGGATGCGTTAGCCGAATGCTTGTTACGTTCATTAGGCCTCCGCAACAGGTTTAGTGTTCATCACCTCGTTTTGTTTTCTAATCGATTCGTTATGCAATAGCTCTAAGTATTTTGTCGCGAAATCATCGCTCAATGTTAAAGCTCTTGCCAATTGTAAACGTTTTTCAACGATTTCGTCCCAACGGCTTACCTGAAGGATGGTTACGTTGTTGTCACGTTTATATTCGCCGATTTTCTCTGCGATTTTCATGCGATCGCCGATCTGCTTCAAGATTGCATCGTCCAGCTGGTCGATCTGTTGACGTAATTCTGCCAGTTTATCTTCAAAAGCAGGATTGTTAGATTCCGGACGGCGTACAGAAAGATTGTCTAATAAGTCAGAAAGAGCTGCAGGCGTTACCTGTTGTTTGGCGTCTGTCCAAGCTACAGAAGGATCGATATGCGATTCGATAATCAGGCCTTGTAAGTCCATGTCCATTGCCTTTTGAGCGATGTATGGGATTAACTCTCTGTTACCGCAGATATGGCTTGGGTCATTGATGATAGGTAACTCTGGGCAAGCAGATTTCAATTGTATAGCCAAATCCCACATCGGTTCATTACGGAAAGCTGTTTTCTCGAAAGAAGAGAATCCACGGTGGATAGCAGCTAATTTTTTGATACCTGCACCGTTGATACGTTCCAATGCACCGATCCATAAGGATAAATCAGGGTTCACAGGGTTTTTAACTAATACAGGAACGTCTACGCCTTGCAATGCATCAGCAATCTCTTGTACAGTGAATGGGTTTGCTGTAGAGCGTGCGCCTACCCATAGGATATCTACGCCAGCAGCCAAAGCTTCTTCAACGTGTTTCGCTGTTGCAACTTCCGTTGCTGTCAATAAACCTGTTTCTTCTTTTGCTCTCTTTAACCACTCCAATCCAATGCTTCCGATACCTTCGAATTCTCCCGGACGGGTACGTGGTTTCCAGATACCAGCACGCAGTACGTTCACTTTACCGGTATTCGCTAATAAGTGTGCTGTAGAAACTACTTGTTCTTCTGTTTCGGCACTGCATGGGCCTGCAATGATTAAAGGCTTATCTCCTGTATCTAACCAAGATTTTAAAGGGACAATGTCTAATGTATGTTTCATTTTTTTATGTAATTTTTTATGTTTTCTTTATTTATCCTCACCCCAATCCTCTCCCTCGTCAGAGTCGAGGCACAGCAAAGGAGAGGGAGTAATCATATCTCCCCTCCTTTGGAGGGGTCGGGGGAGGATTATACTTTCTCGTTTTTAATATATTCACCCATGATGGTGAAGTTGATAGTGTGTTTCAGTACTTTTCGGATTGCAGCATCGTAATCACCTTGCTTTTTCCATTCCACATCGACGTAAAAGTCATATTCATTTCTTTTTCCAACGACTGGCATCGATTGAATCTTGCTCAGATTGACATTCTGCTCAGCGAAGCATTGCAGTACGTTGGCTAAAGCTCCTACTGCATTTCCAGTCTGGAAGGATAGGGAAGCTTTGTTGGCATTTTTGTGTTCCACAAGCTCGTTGGAAAGAATAAGAAAACGTGTTGCATTCTTTTTGTTGGTTTCTATCCTTCTTTCGAGAATTTCCAATCCGTAAATTTTTGCAGCTAAAGCACTGGCAATGGCAGCTGTATTTTTTAATTGATTTTCTACAATTCCTTTTGCACAGGCAGCAGTATCCATGCCCTCTTTGATGGTCCACTCGGGATGATCTATCAAAAACTCGTCACATTGGCGGATGGCAATGGGGTGGGATTCTACGAACTTAATATCCGATAGCTTCGTGCCGGGCAGTGCCAGAAGGTTTTGCTGTATATTTAGATGTACTTCGCCAACGATATGGAACCGGTAATCCCGCAAAAGATTGTAGTTTGGTAGGATGCTCCCTGCAATCGAATTCTCAATGGCCATGACCACGTAGTCCGCTTTGCCTTGCTTGAGCATGTCACAGGTCTTCTTGAAGGATTCGCATTCTACTGTTTCGATATCTTCACCGAAATATTTGTACGCAGCTTCTTCATGAAATGAGGCTTTAACCCCCTGTATTGCTATTCTTGTTTTCATCAATTGTTTTTATTCAACGCTTTCTTGCACAAAAAGAGTCCCGGATTTAATGACCCGGGACTCTTTTTGTTGGTTATTTATCGCAACATATTAATCCCGGCTTTTATTGTTAAAATAAAAGAATCCAAAGTAAAAATATGTTGTATATGTTCTCATGTCTCGAATTAACATTTCAAATGTAGAAGTAATATTTTAATATCCAAAATAAATTCAAAAAAATATATTTTATGTATATAAAATATGGTAGAAATTTTGATTAAAAATTGGGTGTTTTTAATGAGTGTTTTTTAATTGTTTAAAATTTGTAATATGCTTATATTTAGTTTTTTATTGTTTTTATTTTGTTTTATTTGTTGAAAAAATACACTAAAATTAATGAAATTTTATAGATTTTTTAATGTAAAATTAATGTATATTTTGTTGTTTATTTTTTATTGTAATGATGTGTTTTGTTGATTGAAAAATCCTAAAATATAGGTTTTGTTGAAAGAGCAAAACCTATAAGGTTTCAAAACGGCGAAGCCCTCAACGAAGTTAAACCTTATAGGTTTGTAGTTAATATCGCTACTTATACCTAACCTTTACATTAATTTGTACATTTGGAATTTCATAGTCATAAGGTATATGAAGCAAGAGCAATTATTCTATGTGGTACGTGTTTTTTAGTGTTATTTGTAGTGTCAGTGTTGCGGTTATTATCAAATTGGCAAAAGGGAGAGGTTATAAATATTTACATCTTATTGTTTGGAACTACCCTGTGGCTGCTTTGGCAACCTATCTTTTGTTAATGCCTCAGGTAGGGCAAGTGATATGGAGCGAACTTCCTTGGGACCTTTATCTGCCTTTGGCTGTGTTGTTGCCCACTATATTTCTGTGTATAGCTTATGCCATACAATACAGTGGTATCGTTAAGACTGAAGTTGCCCAGCGTCTCTCTTTGTTTATTCCCTTGTTAGCGGCTTTTTTTATTTTTAAGGAGCATATTGGCACAACCAAATTGATCGGTATAGGCGTGGGTATATTGGCTATTTTATTTTCCATTGGCTGGAATAAAAAGGGACAAAAAGTCCCGACAAAAGCTTGGGGCTATCCTTTGGCGGTATTCCTAGGTATGGGGATTATTGATGTTCTGTTTAAGAAAGTTGCCCTATATCAAGGAGTTCCCTATTCCTTTTCCATGTTTGTGGTGTTTGTTGGGGCGATGGTTCTGTCGTTCTTGTTTTTAGCATATAAACTTCTAAAGAGGCACGAGCAGCTGAAATTAGGTTCTTTGTTCTGGGGAATCCTTTTGGGATTGTTTAACTTTGGCAATATCTTGTTCTATATGAAGGCGCATCGTGCCTTGCCGGATAGCCCATCCATTGTTTTTACGGGTATGAACATTGGTGTTATCCTATTGGGGGCAGTGATTGGTGTTGTGTTTTTTAAGGAAAGGCTATCCTTTTACAATAAAATAGGTATAGGGCTGGCCATGATTTCCGTCTTAATTATTGCATATCTGTGAGTTTATTTGAAGATACTTATTTTACGATTGATGAACCGTCCGAAGGGTTATTTCGGGATAAAGGAAGCAAGTTTATAGCGTATGCTTATCCGTTCAAATCGGAATCGGCATTGAAAGACATTATTGCAGACTTGAAAGCGCAGCACCCTAAGGCGCGACATCATTGTTGGGCGTATAGGTTGACACCGGATCGTTCTGTGTACCGGGTGAATGACGACGGAGAACCCTCCGGAACAGCGGGGCGACCTATTTTGAATGCTTTACTTTCAAAAAATGTGACCAATATCCTCGTAGTTGTAGTTCGTTATTTTGGGGGAACTTTATTGGGTGTACCAGGATTGATCAATGCTTACAAGACCGCAACACAAGAAGCTTTGGAAGCGGCGGTCATTGTCGAGAAAACGGTCAATGATGTTTATCGGATTTCTTTTGACTATTTGCAGATGAATGATGTTATGCGTTTGGTGAAGGATGAAAATTTAGTTATATTGAACCAGCAATTTGACAACCTATGTGTGATGGAAGTGGAGGTCAGGAAATTGCAGGTTAACCAAGTTGTCGGGAAACTGGAAAAATTGGAACAGGTTCATTATACTTATGTGACTACATTATGATTGCAGACTCGGAATTGATCTTAAATGCGGATGGAAGTATCTATCATCTTAATCTTTTACCGGAGGACTTAGCCTCAACTATTATTTTTGTAGGTGATCCGGACCGTGTGGCTGAGGTATCCAAGTACTTTGACCATATCGAGGTGAAAAAAGGCAAACGGGAGTTTATTACCCATACAGGACAGCTCGGAGGGAAGCGCATCTCGGTTATTTCTACGGGAATTGGTACGGATAATATTGATATCGTATTTAATGAAATTGATGCATTGGTCAATGTTGATTTTGCCACACGTTCATTAAAGTCCCAGTTGACGAGTTTGGATATTATCCGTATCGGAACGTCGGGATCTATTCAGGGGGACATCAAGATGGGGACTATTCTGGCAAGCGAATATGCCATAGGTTTTGATGCACTGATGCAATACTATGTAAAACATTATTCCGAAGATGAGCAAGATATTCAGTCGGCTATTATGCAGCATTTTCCGGATATTCGATTAACGCCGTATGTAGGTAGCGCCAGCAAGCGATTATTGCATAAAATAGCGCAGGACTTACCAAAAGGAATCACGATGACAGCTCCTGGATTTTATGCTCCTCAAGGAAGATCTGTGCGTTCAATCAATGTATTTCCGGACTTAATACAGAAAGCAAATAGCTTTCGGATAAAAGGTAGATTCATGACCAACTTGGAAATGGAAACCGCAGGAATTTATGCGCTAGCAAATATGTTTGGACATCATGCGCTTTCTATTAATGCCATCCTCGCTAGTCGGGTGAATGACTCCTTTTCCGCTAAGCCACAGGAAATCATTGACGAAGCGATACGTTATGTATTGGATAGGGTGTAATAGTGGTTTAATCGTTTAGGAGGTTAACTGTTTAGAAGTTTAATCGTTTAACCAATTAACCAGTTCACTAATTAATCCAAATTAACCATTCAACCCTTTCCGGCTGGAATCAAAACGTAACAAAATAAACAACAGTATCGTAAAGCTCCATAAGGAAGATCCACCATAGCTGATAAAAGGTAGTGGAATTCCGATTACCGGTACAATACCGATGGTCATGCCGATATTAATGAAGAAGTGGAAGAATAGGATAGAAGCTACACCGTAGGCATAGATACGGGCAAATGCTGTTCGTTGTCTTTCGGCGATATGTACAATCCGCAATAGTAGAAAAAGATAAACGCCTACCAATAGGATACTTCCTACAAAACCCCACTCTTCACCAATAGTACAGAAAATAAAGTCGGTGCTTTGTTCTGGCACGAAATTGTATTTGGTCTGTGTGCCTTGCAGATAACCTTTCCCCCATAATTGCCCGGAACCGATGGCAATTTTGGATTGGTTGAGGTTATACCCTTGTCCGCGAGGGTCATCCATTTTGCCTAAGATAATATCGATACGGTTACGCTGATGGGATTGAAGGATGTTTTCGTAAGCAAAATCTACACATAAAATGTAGAGGGAAGAAGCTAAGAATAAAAGGCCTATGCTTATCAGGTATTTTCGTTTTCTGCGCAGGCTGTAAGCGAACAGTCCGCAGATGACAAAAAGCACAGCTATCAATATCCATTCATTAGGCACTAATAGCGCCAGTACAAACAATAGAATAGCTAATCCGGACAACAATAAAAAAGTATTGCCTACATATCCTTCTCTGTAAAACACAAAAATAAGTGCAAAAAAGGCAAGAGCCGAACCGGTATCCGGTTGCAACATGACCAATGCCACAGGAAGCAATACAATAGCTGCCCCTATCAGCAAAGTTTTCATGTTGGGACTTTTATTGGTCTGTGTACTTAGGTAAGAAGCCAAGAGTAAACAGGTGGCCAATTTACCGAATTCAGAGGGTTGTAGACGAAAGCTACCTAACGGTATCCAAGCCTGATTTCCGCCCACATTTCGCCCGACGATCAGTACGATGATTAATAATATAATCACGACCACATAAATAATCGGAGAGACCGAAATAAAGAACTTGGCATCGATGATAAGAATACTGAAAGCAATCAGTATAGCCGTGAATATATAGATAGACTGCTTACCATAGTTTGTGGCCAGGTTAAAAAGCCCTGGATTTTCAGGGTCGTAAACAGCAGCATGTATATTGAACAGTCCGATGACACAAAGGATGAACCAAAGCAAGATGGTTAGCCAATCGATACGGCCAAAGAAACTTTTTTCGTTGAGATTAGTCATTCCGTCTTCTTACTTGGCTATGGTGTACAAAATATTCCTGTTTGTTTGCTTTGGCTTGTGCTGTTTGGCCAGCTTTAACCGAATCTTTTTTTGCTGGAGAGGGAGCTTGTTTTACTTCCTCTTTCTTTGCTGTTTTCGGCAAGAGATTAACATTGTAAATCCTGTCCTGAATGTATTTTGGTAGTGTGATGGTATCTTTTAAATGTTTTTCTACCAACATACTCGCGATCGGGCCTGCCCAGGTGCCGCCATACCCGGCATTTTCCACAAATACTGCGATGGCTATCTTGGGATTTTCGCGCGGAGCAAAGGCGAAGAACACGGCATGGTTTTCACCGTGCGGATTTTGTACTGTCCCTGTTTTGCCACACATCTCTATATCCGGGATGCGGACACTTGTTGCGGTTCCCCCAGCCATATTTACAGCTCGGCTCATACCTTCAATCACTGGGTCATAATACTTAGCATCCACACCAGCATGGATTTTTTCCCTGTACTCATCCTTGACAATTCCTTTTTCACCGATAGCTTTTACGAGGTGGGGGCGGTAATAGAAACCACGATTGGCGACAATAGCCATGATATTGGCCATTTGTAGAGGTGTGATCCCTAGTTCTCCTTGGCCGATGGAAAGAGAAATGTTATAACTGGAACGCCATTTTTCACTACCGTACCGTTTGGTATACCAAGCCGACTCCGGGATAAACCCACCTTTCTCGTTTGGTAGATCAATTCCTAACGGACTTCCCAGTCCAAACTTTGTCAAACTTTCTCGCCAAAGGTCATAAGCTTTTGGTCCTGACATACCGCGTGAATCGATCATGCGCGCATAAGTATAGCCATAATACGTGTTGCAAGAACGTTGGATAGATTTGATTAAGTCGGTCGCTCCGTCTACGTGCGTACAGCGCATAATGGCTCCACGACCGTAACGATAACCTCCTGGACAGTAGAAGGAAGTCTGGGCATTAATGACACCTGCTTGTTGCGCGGTAAGTGCAGCAACGACCTTGAAGACCGAGCCTGGAGGGTAAGAGGCTTGAATAGGACGAATAAACATCGGTTTGGTCGGGTCATTCAAAAGCTTCATATAGTTGTTTCCTCTTTCACGTCCAACCATGAGGTTTGGATCGTAAGAGGCACTGCTCACGAAAGCAAGGATCTCTCCGGTAGCCGGTTCGATGGCGACAACAGAACCTAATTTGTTTTTCATTAAACGTTCGGCAAGTACCTGCAGATCTTTGTCCAAGGTGGAAACCAAACCATCACCCGAAACGGCCAAGGTATCATATTTCCCTTCCATGAAGATACCTTGCGGACGGTTCAGCGCATCGACCATCTGATTTCTTACGCCCCGTTGCCCACGAAGCAAATCCTCATAAGAACGTTCTATTCCACTAGCTCCGATATAATCTCCCGGGCGGTAAAAACCATTCGATCGTTCAATATCTCGGTCATTGACCTCTTGGATATAACCCAGTACCTGTGGCGCAATACTATCTGGGTAGCTTCTTACGGTACGGTTTTGTACGTAGAAACCACGGAATTTATAGAGGTGCTCCTGCAGTTGGGCATAAGTGGTTGCGGGAAGTTGTTTCTCGAAAATAGAGGCTCGGTAAGGAGAGTGGTTTCTCGCCTTTTCCATGCGGTTTACAAAGCCTTGCATGTCAATATCGATAATCTGACAAAGAAGAGCTGTGTCAATATCTTTTACCTCTCGCGGAGTGACTAGTAGATCGTATACGGGTTCGTTCTGAACCAATACCTGTCCGTTCCTGTCGAATATTACTCCTCGGGCAGGATATATAACAACTTTCCGCAAGACATTGTTGTTTGCAGAAAGGAGATACGATTTATCGATAATCTGTATATAGAAAAGTCTTGCGACAATAATAAGTGCAATGACGATGAAAATGCCTTGAATGACATATCTGCGGGCAAAAAAGCTATTCATGTAGATGAACCTTTTTTAATTAAAAGTTACTGACTCGTGATTTCTTCCGATATATCAACAAACTTAACAATAAAATCAGCAATATGGTAAAGATACTGCTCATGATTGTACCGGCCAAGGTGTATAAAATATTGGTAAAGGAAAAGATTTCAACGAAAGAAACGGTAATCTGATGCACTAAAGTACCGATACTGATATACGTTAGGAACCACTTAATCCCCATTTCGGACAGAGAAGGGGTAATGAAGGAGTTTTGCATGTCCACCTCAATGGTTACGCGCATAAACGATATGCGGAACAGTCCTAAAACTACGCACGCAGCGGCATGCACACCGATGGAATCGTAGAAAGCATCCAAGGTGAGCCCTGTAAGGAAACAAATCAGAAACAGTAAAAGGTTGGGAAGTCCAACAGGCAATAGAAAGATGAAAAGGATATACGGGAAAGGCGTAGCCAGATTGTAATACCCCATGTTCTTGAACAAGGCTGCCTGCAAAACAATCAAGATGACAAAGCGGATGATGTTGTATAGGATTACTTTACCCATTGTTCTCTGTTAACTCCTCCAAAGCCTGTTTTTCGTTAACCATTAAATCCTTTACGATATATACATGATGTAAATTACTGAAATTTGTGGAAAGCCGTATCTTCAAGTCAAGAAAACTCTCTCCGGAAGTAATACCCGTTTCCTCGATTTCGCCGACCTGAATTCCCGCAGGGAAAAGCGAATAGCCGGAAGTATAAACTTTTTCACCTTTTTTCACCTGTACATGGTTGGGGATATCACGCACCATACCAAAACGCGGATCTATATTTCGTCCCCATACCAAAGAGCCAAAAACCTCAGAGCTATCAAGTGTGACCGAGATCTTTGTATCGGGATGTAACAAGGACTGTACCGTACTAAAATGCTTGGAGGTCTGGACGACAAATCCTACTACGCCATTGGAAGTTATCACCCCCATACCTTTTTCTATGCCGTCCTGAGCACCCTTGTCCAAGGTTAGATAGTTGTTCTTCAGATGTATACTGTTGTTGGCGACTCCGGCAACAATGAAGCTATATCGTCCCTGTTCGATGGAGTCAACAATATGTACCGTATCAGCCGATGTATCAGCTTGTAAGAGATTCTGTATTTGCTGTCGAAGGAGTACATTCTCCTGTGCCAGCTTTTCGTTAGTCTCGTTGAGGGATAAATAACCCTTCCAGGCATTAACCTCTTTATAGAATGAACCGATAACCGTGTTGGATGAGTTGACGAAGTAAGCGCGCTGATAGCTATTGTTACCCAACACTAAGATGATAGAAACCGTGAAAAACAAGATGAACCAAAACATGGCATTGTATTTTTTAAGAAATAGCCAAAGGTTTTTCATCTGTTCTTTGTCTCTGCTGTTTTATAATTTGTTTTCGGTGTATTTAATAGCGTAGGGGCAAATCATCATTTGCCCCTACGATGTACGTTTTTCTTATCGATTCGTTTTACTGCATCAAAAACTTAAACCGACCAATGTTTTTAAGTGCAATGCCCGTGCCTCTTACTACAGCACGAAGTGGGTCTTCGGCTACATGTACCGGAAGTTTGGTTTTTGCTTGAATACGTCTGTCTAATCCACGCAATAAAGCACCGCCACCTGTTAGGTAAATACCTGTTTGGTAAATGTCGGCAGAAAGCTCCGGAGGGGTAATCTCTAGAGCCTTTAATATAGCTTCTTCGATTTTAGAGATAGACTTGTCTAAACAATGTGCTATTTCCGTATAGGATACCGTTATCTGCTTTGGAATACCGGTCATCAGGTCACGTCCTTGCACAGCAAAATCGGCAGGAGGGTCTGAAAGTTCCGGAAGTGCGGCACCTACTTCGATCTTGATTTTCTCTGCCGTACGGTCACCGATCATAATGTTATGCTGACGACGGATATATTGTACAATATCGGAGTCAAAGTTGTCTCCGGCAACACGGATGGATTGGTCACATACAATACCCGAAAGTGCAATAACGGCAATCTCCGTTGTACCACCGCCGATGTCAATAATCATGTTTCCGACAGGTTCTTCTACATCGATACCAATACCTACAGCTGCAGCCATAGGTTCATGGATTAAGTATACTTCTTTGGCCCCGGCAATTTCTGCAGAGTCACGAACGGCACGTTTCTCTACCTCGGTAATGCCAGAAGGAATACAAACTACCATACGCAAAGAAGGGAAAAACCAGGATTTTCCGTTGTTGACCAATTTGACCATCCCGCGGATAAGATGCTCAGCAGCAGTGAAATCAGCAATGACACCATCGCGCAATGGGCGAACCGTTCTTATATTATCATGTGTCTTACCTTCCATCTGCATGGCTTGACGTCCAATAGCAATCACCTTATTGGTGGTGCGGTCGAAAGCCACGATAGAAGGTTCGTCTACGACTACTTTATCATTATGGATGATGAGGGTGTTGGCAGTCCCCAAATCGATTGCAACTTCTTGCGTAAACCAGTTAAATAACCCCATTTGGCGTGTGTTGTATTTTTTGTAAAAATTAATTGCGAAATTAAGTAAAAAAAATTGTTTTATCGATTCGATTTTTGTTAAATCAGTTTAAAGTTATTTTTGTTTAAGGTTTAAAGTTTTCTTTGTTCAAAGTTTAAGTTTTAACAAATTAGGAGGCTGTACCATAATTAAATATTAAGTTGAATACCGCTGGTGCACGCGTGCCGCATGACCCCATACTGTCCTTCGTCTGTCGGGGTGGGATATATGACATTTGTTTGCAACAAATCATTGTACGAAACCTATTTTATTGCATTACAAATACAAACGGACTAAAAACACGCATTCTTCATGTAGGAGACTTCCGAAGTTTTCGAAACTTCGAAAGTCTAAAGCTTAGGAAGTATCTACCTTCTCTCGTAAGATTAATCGCAGCGGTATCTTGTGAGAACAAATAATCTAAGTTTTCAACTTAGCTGTTACGACCAAGTTGAAAATTTGATCTATCCCAGTCACAAGCTATAAAAGCTTGCGACAGCAAGGGGTCTGCTTTATTATTCTCTCCCCATCCCTCTCCTTTGCTGTACCTCGGCTCTGACGAGGGAGAGAGCCTGTCCCGGCTTTGACGGGAGATTAAGGGTGAGGACTATTTCACTACTTCAATACCCCAATATAATAATTATACGTATCGACCTTAAGATCTTCCAATCGCTCCACCTTTAGCGGGATAGTTTGAAAGCGGTTGCTGATTTCAAAACGTATCCATTCTCCATCGCCAATAGCTAGGTGTATTGGCATGTGAAACTGTGGGGCTTCGGCTATCCAGCGACAGGCCACCTGTCCATCATCAAGCTTTTTAATTTCTAAGGTTGGGATACTGCGATATTTTACATATTGTTCGAAAACCTTGCTTAAATCGAGGCCGCTTTCTTGGTTGACAAAATTGACGATGTCTTCGTAATTTACGGTCTGGTGATAGAAATGCTGGTTCATTTTTCGCAATATATCACGCCATTTCGCGTCATCGGCAATCATGGTGCGGATCATGTTGTGCAATACGCCACCTTTCAGGTACATGTCGCCCGATCCTTCCCGGTTTACGCCATAAGGCCCTTGCAAAGGTCTGTCGTTTAGGATGCCGTTGCGGTTGCCGTGTACATAGGCTTGACTGGCTTCTTTTCCATAGTAATAGTCGATGAAAAGTGCTTCCGAGTAGTTCGTGAAACTTTCGTGTATCCACATGTCGGCTATATCTTTTGCCGTGATACTGTTGCCAAACCATTCATGCCCTGATTCGTGTACAACAATAAAATCCCACTTCATACCCCAACCAGAGCCAGAGCCATCTCTACCCAAATAACCATTCTGGTATTTGTTGCCATACGCCACAGCACTCTGATGCTCCATGCCCAGATGCGCGGTTTCCACCAGTTTATAGCCATCTTCGTAGAAAGGATAGGGACCAAACCAGTGCTCAAAGGCTTGCAGCGTCTCTTGTGCATTCTTTTGGAGATGGGCAATCTTGTCCTTGTTCTCCTTTAGTACATAATAGTCAATGGATAATGGACCCTTTTCCCCGGCGTATGTCTCTTGTATATGCGCATAATCACCGATATTGATAGCTACATTGTAATTATTGATGGGGTTGACTACCTTCCAGTGGTATTTCGTGTAATTGTCTTTTAGTTTTTCGGTTTTAACCAGGCGACCATTGGACACATTCATCACGCCATTGGGAACGGCAACGGAGATCAGCATGCTGTCCACTTCGTCAGATTGATGGTCCTTATTAGGCCACCATACACTAGCACCTAGACCTTGACAGGCTGTAGCTACCCAAGGCTTTCCGTTGCTGTCTTTCTTCCAGTCGAAACCGCCATCCCAAGGGGCGCGGGTAGCTGCAATGGGCGTGCCGGAATAATATACGGTGAAAGAATCGATTTTGCTTTTTTCTATAGCTATCGGAAAATCGACAAAAACGGCGTTGTGTTCACGTGAGAAAGATAGGGTTTGACCGTGATATTCGACTTTGTCTACGGATAGATTATCAAAGAGATCAAATTGTAGACGGTCAAAATTTTCAACAGCTTTGAATTTAAAAAGATTGCTTCCTGATAGGAACTTTCTGTCGATGTCGACTTTGACATCCAAGTGGTAATATTGTATATCATAACAGGTACGCAAAGGCGTAAGTGTACCGCGCAGGGAATCCGCTTTGGTAAATAATTCTTTGGCTTTTAGCAATTGGGCATGGCTTTGTTGCCATGAAATCAGGCCGGCGATCAATGCAAATAATGAAAAGAAGTTCTTCATGTTAAAAAAGGTGTCTTTGCGTTATGAAGGGTAAAGATACAAATTCTCCGGTGGCAGTACCTTTTTAATACCCGGTTTTTTCACTATTTCTTATCAGTCTTTATGTGCAGGATTTGTCTTTATCGGTGCAAAATGTGAAGTATGCAATTGTGCAAAATATGTGTTTAAAGCATATACTTCATTTTTTGGCTACGTTGCTTTTTTAAATAAAGTATACCCTTTGTAAATGCGCTAAACCCCGTTTTTTAGGAAACGATTTCTTTCCTAATTGAAAAAATACACTTCGTGATGTCAAAGAGATACTTCGTGCTGTCAAGTATATGCTTCAGCGGATGAAGCGTACACTTAAAAAGTTAAAGGAGATACTTCAACTGTTCGCGTATATACTTTAACCTTTGAAGTATATACGTGAGGACGACAAGGATATACTTCGGAAGATAAAGTGGAAACTTTAAGACACGAAGTGGATATTTGGTTGCGGAAAGTAAACCGATTAAAGACGTCCCTAAAGCCTTTTGAAACCGTATAGATGACTTCCAATCGGGAAGTATATCCTTCAGCTGTATAAACAGACACTTGGTGGGCTGAAGTATATACTTCGCAGTATACCGAATAAACTTGATGGTTGTAAGGAGATACTTCGTGGTTTAAAGTATATGCTTCGTAGTATAGAACATATGCTTCAACATTTGAAGGGTATGCTTCGCAGACGACAGTATATCCCTCCGGGCTGTTCCAATATACTTCATAGGATTAATGTACCTAAATATAGTGGGTACGAAGGTTTCCGATAAAGGTGTGCAAGCTTTATCTGGGATACCTTCCTTACCAAGCGTTTATGTTTTCCAGAGCCATGTTCAGCAACTTTCGTCCGAAAGTGCAAAGGCAGGAAATTTAAAAATTGATACGGGAAATTATACTTTACCGGCTTTAGCATCGGATACTATACGTTACTAACCCGTGGTGCATTATGAAAAAATGTGCCTTAATTGTCATCCTGAACGCAGTGACTGCGAAGCAGGCATCAAGGTCGGGTGCGGGACTTGCGAGGCTGATGCAACATTGAATCTAAACGATTGATTATCTGTGTTGTTTAAAGACCCCGCCAAAGTCGGGATGACAAAAAAACAACTTTCAGTGACTTCTTAGACACCTTCATGTTTTTAGAGGGTGTCCAAAAAGGTCGCCGAACAGTAAAAAAACGCTTCATTGCGAGGAAGTATGACGAAGTCCCGAGTATCGGGACGTTTTTGACATCACTAGATTGCTTCGTGCCTCGCAATGACGGTGATGTTGGGCTTTTTAGACACCGCCTACTATTTTACTATGCGCCCGATACAGGAATATAAATGATGGTTTCCGTGCCAATTCCTCCGGGTTGAATGCTTATGGAACCGTTTAGACCTTTCAGGCGGTTTTGTAACGAGTTCAGTCCAAGTGTTTTGCTGTTCGCGGCTTTGTCCAGACTAAAGACTTTTCCATCATTTTCAGTATGTATATATAGGGAATTACTTTCTTTATATATCGTTACATTGACTTTTTGCGCTTGGGCGTGTTTGATAATATTCGTCAATATCTCCTGGGTCATGCGCAAAATGTTTATCCGCAGGTCTATGGAAGTCCCGACGAGCGTACCCTTGTCGATGGCGATTTGTGACGTATACCTGCTGGATGGCAGAGCCGTATTTATCAGCTTATAAAGATGTTCGATATAGCGATCTTCCTGTTGGCTGACACCTTCTTCGTAGAGAAGGTGGCTTTTGCCGCGAGTTTGCTGATAAGCTTTGTCCAGGAGCGTGCGGGTAAGCTGCAGGCTTTCCCGGTGCGGGGGAAGCAAAGGCTGTTCATCTATATAGGCAAGATGGTGTACGGTGGCTGCCAATGTTGCCGCTAAGTTGTCGTGCAGGTCTTGTGCAAGTTTTTGTTGCTCTTCCGTCCGGATGGTGGCTTTTACTTCCTGTAGTACAGCAACCTGAAGATTGGCTTCCTCATTCAGGAGGGTGAGCTGTTGCTGTGTCTTGATATGTTTGCGTCGATTGTAGAGGTAGAAGCCGAGAAAGCCCGAAACAGACAGCACGACAATCGCCGCGATCCACCAATTGCGTACGTGTTCTTTTCTCTCGGCGATGACCAATAGCGCCTTGTTCTCTTCAGCGGCCGTATGGGCATATAGCATTTCGTCAATGTCATTGACCAATACGCCCTGTATGGAGTCGATATGCTGTGCCGACAGCATAGCCGATTCATAGGCCTGCTGATATCGCCCTTTGTTTGCCAGGAGATTGGCCTCCATGCGATGCATGTTGTAGTAGTGGTTGCCGAAGTGGACAGGATCGGCTTTCAGCTTGTCGATATAGTGCGCGGCGCTATCGTTCAGCCCGTAATGGAGAAAAAAATCCGCTTTTGCCGTGTACAAGGTCGGAAGCAAATGGCCGGTGATGGCGTCAGCCGCGCGCTCAGGACCCTGCATGACTTCGGTCATTTTCTCCAAAGCCTGCTCACTTTCTTTACGCTTGCCCAACAAGGTGAAGTATTGATGGAAATACAGGTAGTGCTGGTAAAAGTTCACCGTCATCATGTTTTGGTTCTGCGGTTCGACCCGCTTGGCAAGCTCCTCGTGGATGGCTTCCGCGAGCTTGAGCGTGGCCGATAACTGCGCGGTGTCCCGAAGCTGCGCATACGCTTCCACAACGGGGTTGATGACATTGATATAGCTCAGCCCGATATTGAGGTTAACGGCTTTTTCCCGGATTAATGTGGGGAACTTCCCGATATAGTCGGCAACTTCCTGATACGTATCGATTACTTTTTTGTAATTGTTCTTGTCGAGGTAGGTATTACATTTTCGGCCGGCAACCATGAGGCTCGGTTGTCCGTAATGTGCTTCAATTTCTTTCTCCGCTTTTTCCAAGTAATAGACACTTTCGCCTTCTCGGTTAGCATAGTTGGCATTGTTGCTGAGGCAAATATAGTAGTTGATCCGGAATGGGCTCAGCGAATCGGCGCTCCAGGCTATTTCCCTGTAAGGTTCCAGCATACGTATCAATTCTTCCCTTTCGAAGAGATGCCCTGCTGCAAACTGCTCATCGATGGCGCGACTCGTATGGTTCAGAAAATCCTTGGCCGTGGTTTGCTTGTTCTGATATTGGGAATAAAGGTCTTGCAGGATAGCAGCTCCGTCAGACTGGCCATAAGCCGTAGGCAACAACAGGAAGCAGCAAGCGATGAGCAGCGGGATGCCCATCATCTTTGTGATTGGTGCTGTACAAGGTGTGCCGTTGCCGAAAAGGGCAGGGGAGGACTTAAATGAATTCATAGTCTTGCGCGTATTTTATCAATTGGCCTATAGAGTTGCAATTTGCTTTTGCCATCATCTTTCGGCGGTGGGCTACGATCGTGTGTATGCTGAGCGAAATTTTTTTTGCAGTATCCGCAATGCTCAGCCCATTTGCAAAATGCTGTAGAAGCTCCAGCTCGCGGACGGTAAAGGTAGATTTGAGAGGCTGCTGGTCTTTCAGCAGGCTCCGGGTATAACTGTCCGTAAAAACACTTTTTGTGCTTTTGTGCTCGATGCATTCGATTAGAGTAGGGAGATCACTATGCTTGCTGATTAGCCCATGCGGTTTGGAAAGCATTATGTTTTGGATTACAGTGGGCGAAGTGGCTGCTGTTATAAATATAACACGGACATTTTTATGTAGCCGTTTGATCTCGGCGAGGACCGAAAGCCCGTTTTTATCCCCCAGATAATAATCCAAAAAGATATACACATCTTTTCTGCCCAGGGAGATTAAAAGATTCGGGAAATCTGCCGTGGCATACAAGGTATGTACTTGTTCGAACAGATTGTACTGTTCCAGCATCAGGGAAAATGAGTCTGCAAATAGTTGGTGATCATCTAATATGATAGCAAAGGGACCTTTCATGACTTTTGTATTCTTGGATACTAAGATACGTGCTGCATCATAGAATGACAAATTTAATAATGATCTTAGAGCCTGTTTAAAAATACTATTTAGCGTTTCTTACTGTCATACTGAACCTTGGTGAAGTATCTGTTCGTATAATTTACAGATGTTTATCTTCGTAGGAGCTCCCTGCGGTCGGTTCGGCAAGCCTCAACATGACAATATTTATACCTGTAAAATAAAATTTAGAAATTTAAACAGGCTCTTAGTCCAGTGGGGCAATCTATAGGTTGCCGATGTTTTCTAACCTATTCCTGTTTATAACTGTACGTTTCTTTATCGTAAAACGAAATGTGATGTTTCCCTTAGAAGATAGAAGTAAAATTAATGTACCAATATTTAGGTATAATTTAAATTAAAATAGCTAATTCTTGTTATATTAAGCCATTTCTTAACGTTTTTTAACAAACATGTTATACGTTTGTGTGCATGTGTGTGGCGATCGGCATGTTTGAAATTATAGCATTTCCTTAAAAGTAAATGTAATATTCGGTAGGGTGTTAACTCAAGGTTTAAATAATGGTCTTAAAAGGGGGGTATAGATGCAAACTTGTAAGGTGTAACCGCTATTTGTAGCTTATTTACTACAAAAAATATTATAATTCGTTATATGAAGTGCAGGGTTAATGGTTGTTGATTAATTTTGTGTGCCTGTGTGTGTGTGATTCTATATCTATAAGGTTTAGCCAATGCCTGTGTGCATAAGCTGCCGGATTGATTTCGAAGAATAAAAGGATAGGAACTGTCGGGCCGTGAGCTGCGAAGGTTCCTTGGAATTTAAATAAAATGTATGCGGATATAAGATTATCTCGGAGGTTCGGGTTGTGCTTTTGAAGTTGGAACGAAAGGAGTAATTGGATTATCTAATATAATGCTATCTATTATGAGATGTAACTACGTTAATTATTTACGGCAAGCCATGTTATGGCTAATGGCAATGTTTATCAGTGTGGCTGTACATGCCCAATCAAATCGATTGAATGCGGATTTACCTGTGCCTACTTTGGAAGTGGAGAACGGTCCCGGGACGTTTCGGTTGCGTATAGCAAAGGCTGTACACGCATGTAGCGATGGTGTATTGCAGATTACCCTCCCGGCAGGTTTTCGTTATGCACCTAATTCTATGGTCTATGCTGAGGGGATTACAGCACGTGGCGCAGTGACGGTAACGGACAATGTAGTTACGGTTCCTATCAACATTGAAGCCGGAGCAACCTCCTCCTATGGTGAGCTTGCTTTTGGGGTAGAAACGCTTTGTGGTGTAGGCCTTGATGGAGGAAATAACCTCACTTATGCATTGACAGGATGTGGAATATCAGGCACGGAAACCAAGACCAGTAACACGGTCAATATACGTTTTGCAGTCCTGCAGGTAACTGTAAGTCCGGCTTCTACGGCAGGTCTTATTGGTGATCAGCGCAGCAGAACCATCACTGTCCGCAATGTCGGAAACGCGTCTGTTCCCGGGTTTGTACTAAACGCGGATTATGGAGCCGGATTGGTGCGGGAGTCTTCAAACGTTGCTGCTCCATGGTCCTATAATGACAATGTCTATACCTATGCGGGCAGCTTAGCGCCTAATGCCGCGGTGTCATTCAATGAGACGGTAAGGATTAATGGTTGTGGCAACTTAAACACGACCTTCGAAGCTTTTTATGGACAGCATAATGACTGTGAACCCGGCGACCAGAACGAGGCGGAAGCAAGTATAGAGATTGACAGGACTATCCGTCCAAACATGGTTATCACGCCGAAAACAACACCTGTAATCGGTTGTTTAGGTCAATCCTATAGACATGAATGGACAATTAAGAATGAAGGAAATGGTAGAGCCTCGAGTATAGTCCTTACCATCAATGGGGGCAGTGGAAGTACGATTTCTGCTGTCGCAATGACCAGTGGTACAGTTACTGCCGGACCTGGAGCTAATCAATATACCATAAGTACCTTGGAACCCGGTGCAGAAGAGACCATCTCTTTTGAGCAATTTTACCCGTTGCCTTCCCAAGGCTGTATTAATGGTGCACATGTCATCGGAAACACAAGTTATGAGCTATCTTATGCTCATGCAGAAAGCTGTGCTGTGGGAGGGGGAACTCCAGCCTATACCATCGGGAATACTGAGACCAAGCCTGCTTTGCGCTTCGCCATATCCGGCGAAAATGTGGGCGAGGTAGATATTATTGAAGGACAGGACTACCAGGCTTCTTTCCTTATGAGTGACTGGTCTATCCCGGAAGAGGGATTAGATCCCGATGCTTATGTCGAATTTACAGTTGAGCTTTCGGATGGATTAGACTTAGATCCTTCTGCGCTTCAACTAATGAACGGAGGAACTCCCGTGAATGGTACTGTCACGCAGAACGGAAACGTTTATACTTTCCGTGTGAACCCTGCTGATGTGGATTTTTCTTCCGGAAATATTAGCCTGCAATTTCCGCTCGGGTTGTCTTGCCCTTTGACGAATGGAGATCCTTGGTACACGGTATCTGCTTCGTTGGCGCGAGACCCGAATTGTCCGGAAAGTATAAATTTCTGTGCGGAGACCGTCAATTTATATGGACACTGCGGGACAGACTGTCCCGAAGGAGGTATGGGGCGCGGTCGTGCAACGTTAAAACGTTTGACGCTGGGTACATATACGAATATGGATGATGTAGATACCCGCGCTTTTATCGCGGGTGATGAACTGGAGATTTCGCAACGTGGTACAGTAAGGAGCGGCACAACGGCAACGACCTGGACTTGGGGCGGTGTTTTCGGGGTAGATATCTCCGGGCTGTCTTCACTTTCTTTAGAAGCAGTCGCCAATTCGGGAAAGGTAATTGTAAATCCTAACGATCCGTTACCGATAACCTTTGACAATCTTGAAGTGCTTGATCAAGGTGGACATTTATTTATCAATCTGCCTGCCGCGACAGGAGGGTTTGCCGGATTTCAGGATGGTGACGAAGTCGTCGCTTCGCTTGTGATAAAAAGCATGACGCCAAACGCGTCTACTGGACTTAAGGAATTTCCGACTGTATACGGCCTGCACGATGATGACGCGGATATAGGTATCAGCGATTTGCATTCTTGCGGGTTTTCCTACCGTGCGACAGGGTATTATGGCAGCACGATTGTAACCGTGGGCGATGAGGCTTCTACGAATCTGGCCAATTGTGCGGAGGGTGTAAGCCCTGTTGCATACGAGGTGCGCTTTGGTGTTGCCGGCAAAAATTATCGAAACGCTTTATTCCCAAATGAGACTCGTGAAATAGCTGCTCCGCAGAATGTAAGCTTTGACGTGTCGGCCGGATTGACCATGACGGGGTATGAATTAGAAATACTTGGTCAAGGTGTATCTGCCCGACGTGATGTGGCTATTGCGCCGATATCGGGCGGAAGCACAGGTAACCTTAACCTGGCCAATGAAATTGCTGCGCTTTTGGGAACAGCGACACTGGATGAAGGTTTTACGGTACGTGTTTATCCTAAAGTATCGATCGACTGCGATGCCGGAGCGGATGAAACGGTGAAAATAGCGATGTCTGTCAACGGGATATTCCATTATAATACGGTGAATTATGTCCCGGGCAATGTTTCTACAGCAGAGCGTACATTGACTTACCATACGGATAATGACAAATTGCTCATTCAGCCGGTGCTGAATAATTACCAGACAACAGCAAGAAATATCGAATGGACAGTGGAAGTATATAACTCCTCTGGATTCCGTACCTTTAATAATGTCTGGTTGGCCTATAATGCACCCGCGAATGTAAATATTACAGCGATAGAAGTCGTCAATCAAGCAGGACAACCAACCGGTACTACAATCACGCCAAACGCCAATGGCATTTTCGAATTAGGAAATGTAACGCCTAACCAAGTCGCTTATTACAAGATTAAAGGAAACTTTACCGGCAATGACTGCGGCCGCGGTGATATTCAGATCATAACCGGAAATCAATGTGACGGATACCCCGCAGATCCTGCCACAACGACCTGTAGACAAAGTACACCATTAAGTGTGAGCTATGAGCCTGTTATGCCGTTATTGCAGACCAGTGTTGTGACCTATCCAACACCAAGCCGAACGGATGATACATGGGAACTATGTGAAGAGCTTACTTATGTCGTCGAAATCAACAATGCCGGTGGACAGGCAAGTGCCTTAACCGTCACTATACAGGTAAAAGAAGGAATGGAGTTTGTCGTTGGGCAAACACAAGTTACCCCTGCTTTTACCGGAAATACGGTACCTGCCTTTACGGCGATAGATCCGGCTAATATCGATGTTTCTTCAGGGACTTCAGCTGTGATTACCATACCTTCGACCCATATTTCTACATTGGAAAACGCACAGAAATTCCACCTGTCCTTTACCGTCAAACTAGATGGATGTAACTTCCCGAGCGGGCAGAGTATTTCCGTAACACCGGCAGGAAGAAGCATCTGTGGCCAAAATATAGCTGGTGAGCGGCTTGTGATTATAGGCACAGATCGTATTATTATTGCCGGGTCGCCTGCTGATTTGCCTATTGTGGAAATGACGTCAGATGTCAGTGTAGATAGGGAACAGTCATTAACAGATAACATTTTACGCGGACGCTTTAGCACCGTCATCAATAATGTGGGAGTTGACCAGTTTGGTAACACGACGGACGATAATATCAGCGAAGAATATTCGTATGAATTGCAATTGCCTGCCGATTGGTTCTTGGACTATACTACTATTCAGGATATTGTTCCGGTTGGTGTTATGGTCTATGATCCGACTAACTCCGATGAAGCCAATGGCCGTTATGTATTTAAAGTAGCGTCGGATGTCCCTGTGGGCGGGCGTATTAATCTGAGTAATGTTCGGATAAGGTATGAAGGCACATTATCAACAGATTGTGAGCAATCATTTGGCGATGTTAGTCAGAGGCTTTTTGCCGAGTATGAACCTCAATCGAGATGTAGCGATCCGGCAATTTGTGGATTGCAGAAACTGGTGCTGGTAGAGCATACGACAGATTTCCGTTTGCGCAAACCGTCGACGCCACGCGGCGATGCAACACAAATTTTCTGTGAAAACGGTGATCCTACCTTAGCGGATATTGTGATTAATAACGAGGATCAGAACCGCTTGGAATGGTTTGACAGCTCTACAAGTATCACACCTTTAGATCCTGCTACGCCTTTGGTTGATGGGGTTACCTACTATGCCCGCAAGCGACTGATTGATGGATTGGACTGTTGGAGTGATGCTTTGGCGGTAAGGGTTTATCTGGATGGAGATTTGGATATTACAATTTCAGCAGCCGGCAATCAGACACAGAAATATAACAATAGAAACTTCGATTTGACCGGTACACTGCTTGTTGCAGGACGGACAACAGGCCAATGGGAGGTGATTTCGGTCGTACAATTGCCCGGATACGAGAATGCCGACGTAACTTTCACAACATCTAATAGTAACGTAACGAGTGTTACTATCCCCAATAATTCCGAAGTTGTTGTAAGATGGAATGTAACAAATCAATGTGGTACGTTCTATGAAGATATTACCATCCGTTCGAATACAGCGAGCTTAGCGCTGACGAAATCTGCAGGAGAAGTAGTGGATACGAACAATGATGGTCGCCATAATACCGGAGACCAAATTACCTATACATTTACTATACGAAATAACGGTGGTTCAGAAGTAACCAATATCGTGCTTGCTGATACGCTATTCCAGGCTCCGAATCCTATTGTTCCGCTAACAGTTGTTCCGAATTCTTATACGGGTTCAGGTACATATGCCAACAGGCTTTTGCCGAACGAGTCTGTTCAGTATACCGCTACCTATACCATTACCCAAGCGAATATGGATGCGGCTATAGTGAATAATACCGCCCGTGTGAACGGTAGAGATTTGAATAATGGAGCTGTTACGCAAAGAACAGCTACGGCTTCCAGACCGTTAACACCTGTTCCGGGCTTATCGGTTATTAAGGATATTACCAATATTGGCGGTCGGAATGCCGTTGGACAGCAGCTCACGTACCGCTTTCGAGTAACGAATACCGGTACAGTTACCATGAATAATCTGCGCATAACCGATACGAAAGTAGGAGTTAATAATATAGCCTTAAGCCCAGCCAGTTTGCCTCCGGGTGAGACGGCTACATATACTGCCCCGGCTTATTCCTTAACACAGGCAGACCTGGATTTGGGGTATATACGGAATCAAGGAAGCGTGACCGGACTGCCGGCAAATGTGCAGAATGGACAGACGTTTACTGTTATTTCCGATACAGGTACGGAAAGAGATGGCAGTACAATTAGCAATCCCGGTGCGGTTAATAGCGATGGTTTAGGGACGAATAACGATGACCCGACTATATTGGACTTGGTGCAAAACCCAAGTCTCACGTTGACGAAAGCAGCTGCCTATACCCCGGTGGATGGAATAGCCAGAACCAATGATATTATTACTTACACATTTGTTGTAAGAAATACAGGAAATGTTACCCTGCGGAATGCAAATATTCGTGAACTTACATTTAGTGGAACAGGGACAAGACCTACCTTCTCTGCTCCAACACCAAGTGAAGGAAGTACAGCTGCGGCGTTATTACCGAATGGTACGCTTACCTATACGGCAACGTACGCGATTACACAGGCCGATATAAATACGGGAAAAGTAGACAATCAGGCGGAAGTGAGTACAGTGGCGCCAAATGGTTATCTTGTAACTAAGGTCTCCGATAATCCCGCGACTCCTGCTATTCCGGATGATCCTACCTCTGTGCCATTGCCACAGGTATCCTCCCTGACCTTCACTAAGTCGGACGCTTTGACAAACGATGCGGACAACAACAATGAAGTAAGTGAGGGCGACGAGCTAACCTACACGTTCGTGGTAACCAACACGGGTAATGTGACCTTAACGAATGTCGTTATTACCGATACGGATTTACCGGGCTTAGGACAGTTGACGTATACCTGGCCTATACCAGCTGCGAACGGTACTTTACAGCCCGGGCAACATGTTACCGCGACTGCTAAATACACAGTTACCTTGGCAGACGTAAACAATGGCCGTATCGCCAATCAGGCGTTGGTAAGCGTTGTTACACCACCGTCTTCACCTGATATTCCGGACACGCCATCGAACGATCCGGATACGCCTACGCCGAACGGTGAAACGGTTGTTGACATTCCGCAGCGTCCATCGTTGACATTGGTGAAATCTGCCGGAGATATTGTCGACACCGATACTGACGGCCGCCACAGTGCTGGCGATGAGATTACCTATACGTTTACGGTGACCAACACGGGCAACGTGACGGTTGACGGTATTGTACTCACAGACCCATTGTTTGAAGCACCGAATGAACCGGTAACGATAGGTGTTGTTGCTGGTAGCTACAGCGGTACGGGTACATATGCCGGTGCCTTGAACCCGGGCGAGTCGGTGCAGTACAGCGCTATCTATACTTTGACGCAAACAGATATGGATGCCGGTGAAGTGGAGAACCGTGCTACGGTATCGGGTGAAGATCCGAACAGCAACCCTGTTACGGACGACTCGGATACGGGCACTACCCCTGACGGCAGTACGGTTACCAATCCGGGCAGCACAGACAGCGACGGAGACGGCGATCCGGGTAACGATCCGACGGTACGCGAGCTGATACAATCACCGTCATTGACTTTCACTAAATCGGATGCTCTGACAAACGATGCGGACAACAACAATGAAGTAAGCGAGGACGACGAGCTGACGTACACGTTCGTGGTTACGAACACGGGTAACGTTACCCTGAGCAATGTCGCTATCAGCGATCCTCTGCCTAACCTTGGTACGATCGTGTATACATGGCCTGATGCGAACAATGCAGGTGTGCTGTTACCATCGCAGAGCGTAACGGCTACGGCTACCTATACGGTTACTTTGGCAGACGTGAACAACGGCCGTATTGTCAACCATGCTTTGGTAAGCGTTGAAACGCCACCTGGCGCACCTGATATTCCTGACACGCCATCGGACGATCCGGACACACCAACTCCGGACGATGAAACTGTTGTGGTGATTCCGCAGCATCCATCGCTGACGTTCACGAAGTCGGATGCCTTGACAAACGATGCGGACAACAACAATGAAGTAAGCGAGGGCGACGAGCTGACCTACACGTTCGTAGTGACGAACACGGGTAACGTTACCCTGAGCAATGTCGCTATCAGCGATCCTCTGCCTAACCTTGGTACGATCGTGTATACATGGCCTGATGGGAGCAATGCAGGTGTGCTTCTGCCTTCGCAAAGCGTTACAGCTACGGCTACCTATACGGTTACTTTGGCTGATGTAAACAACGGCCGTATTGTCAACCACGCTTTGGTAAGCGTCGATACGCCACCGACTGCACCTGATATTCCGGACACGCCATCGGACGATCCGGATACGCCAACTCCGGACGATGAAACTGTTGTGGTGATTCCGCAGCGTCCATCGTTGACGTTCACGAAGTCGGATGCCTTGACAAACGATGCGGACAACAACAATGAAGTGAGCGAGGGCGACGAGCTGACGTACACGTTCGTAGTGACGAACACGGGCAATGTTACCCTGAGCAATGTCGCTATCAGCGATCCTTTGCCTAACCTTGGTGCGATCGCGTATACATGGCCTGATGCGAGCAATGCAGGCGTGCTTCTGCCTTCGCAGAGCGTTACGGCTACGGCTACCTATACGGTTACCTTGGCAGACGTGAACAACGGCCGTATTGTCAACCATGCTTTGGTAAGCGTTGAAACGCCACCTGGTACACCTGATATTCCTGACACGCCATCGGACGATCCGGATACGCCAGCACCGGACGATGAAACAGTTATAACTGTTCCTCAATATCCTGAGCTTACATTGATAAAATCAGCAAGTACTGTTGTCGATAGAAATAATGACAATCGCCATAGTGTCGGTGATGAGATCACCTATACTTTTGTGTTGACCAACACAGGTAATGTGACGGTGAATGAACTCACATTAACTGATGCAAAACTGGGATTGAATGAAGTAGACTTACCGCAAACTTCATTAGTGCCGGGAGGAACAACGACTTATACAGCCGTGTACCGATTGACACAGGAAGATTTGGATGTGGGGGAAATTATCAACCAAGCCCTTGCCAAAGGTGAGACAATTCACGGAATACCAGTATCAGACGACTCTGATGCAGGTACTAATCCTGATGGCAGTACAATTACTACACCGGGTACCGAAGACAGTGATGACGATGGTGATCCGGGCAACGATCCTACAGTTACGGAATTAATTCAGTCCGCCGCTATTCAAGTTGTTAAGACTGCTGTGATGGATGAACGCTATCGCTATGTAGGTGAACGTATTGAATACCAAATTGAGGTTCGTAATATAGGAAATGTAACTGTAAGCAATATTCTGGTAAGCGATGATAATGCGGATACACCAGAAGTGGGTACGATTGCAGAGCTTAGGGTAGGAGCAAGTGAAGTGTTAACTGCTTACCATACGATTACACAAGCCGATATGGATAGAGGATATGTTTCCAATATCGCTAACGCAATAGGTAAAGACCCTAAAGGCAATGAGGTAGAAGATGAATCAGAAAGTGGTAATACGCCGGAACCGGGAGATCCATTTGATCCAGCCTGTGACGATTGTACAATCACGCCACTTCCTGCCAAACCTATTGAAGCGATTAATGATGGTGAATTTGCGATTAATGGTTCTACAGGAGGTAGTACTCCACCGGTATTTGATAATGATTTGTTGAATAATATCAAGGTTAACCCGAATGAGGTCATTCTCACATGGTTGGACGATGCTCCGGAAGGCTTTACCTTGAATCCTGATGGAACCATAACTGTCGAATCCGGGACGCCAAGAGTTACGCATACCATTCGCTATAGAATCTGTGAGGTACGCAATCCATTTAATTGTGACGAGGCAACAGTGACGGTGGTGGTTGAGGTAGCACCAATTGAAGCTATTGATGACAGCTTCACGATGCCTTGGAGTAGAGGGTCCGTTACCACGCCAAGTGTGCTGGATAATGACCGGTTGGATGGAAAAGCGTTAAATCCTGCTGATGTTGTCTTGACTCCGGGCACACCAAGTGATCCGGGACTACGGATGAATCCTGATGGTACGATTACCATTGCACCATCGACCAGACCGGGTAGGTATGAGTATCCGTACACCATCTGTGAAGTACTGAACCCTACCAACTGTTCTTCGGCCATCGCTGTGATTGTTATTGAGGCCGAGGGATTGTTCATTCCGAATGTGTTCACACCGAACGGGGACGGCACGAACGATACCTTTGAGATTGTGGGTATAGAAGGATACGATAAAGTCGGGGTTGTCATCATCAACCGCTGGGGCAATGAGGTGTACCGTAGTGAAAACTACGATAATACATGGAATGGCGGTACTTTAAATGAAGGTACATACTATTACATTATTACGGCACATAAAGGAGGAAATTCAGAGACCCTTAAAGGATGGGTATTGATCAAGAAGCGATAAAGGAGCTTAACCGGTTAACTGTTTAATTGACAGGTTAATTGATTAAATGGTTAATCGGTTACTTTGCTATCAAATCTGTGTCATCATATAAAAAAGAAAATGAGAAAAAGTATAAAATATCTAAGTCTGGGCTTCCTGCTGTTGGGCGGGGTGAAGAGCTACGCCCAGCAGAGCATCCAGTTCACGCAGTACATCTTCAACTCGATCAGTGTGAACCCTGCGTATACGGGGTACAAGGAAGAGTGGTTCGGCCAGATGGCTCTACGCAGCCAGTGGACGGGCTGGGACGGAGCCCCCAAAACGGGGAGTGTATCGGTTGATGGCGTCCTTGACCCGGTCAACCGGCGCCACGGTGTCGGTCTGCAGGTGACGGCCGACGGCCTTGGTGCGCAGTCTGCGACCTCGATCTTTGCGAACTACGCCCTTCGCCTTCAGCTGGACGATGAGGACACGCAGCGCCTGTCGCTAGGTGTTGGTGTGGGCGTTACGCAGTACGGCCTTGACGGGAACAAGCTGCAGGCGGTTGAGACGGGCGATGTGGTGATCCCATCGGGCAAGCTGAGCAACTGGAAGCCTGACATCCGCCTGGGCGTGTATTACTACAACCCGAAATGGTATGCAGGTGTTTCCGTGCAGGACCTTTTCGCGAACGCCTCGAGCAACGAGGAGTTCCGGTTCAACGAGAACACGTTGGAGAGCCTGTACCGTAATGTGAGCCTCTATGTTATCGGTGGAGCGCTCTTCGAACTGGAGGAGGGCCTTCACCTGCGTCCAAGCGTGCTGGTGAAGGACGACTTCAAGGGTCCTACCTCGCTTGACGTGAACGCGATGTTCATCTTCAACAACAAATTCTGGATCGGCGGGGGTTACCGCACACGTGCACGTATCTTCGACCGGGAGTACTATGACCGTTCCCCTGCCAAGCTGAGCGCGACGAACGCTGTTACGGCGATCGCTCAGTTCTATGCGACGGACAGGTTGCGTATCGGCTATTCGTACGACATCATGCTGAACCGCATGCGTGGTCTGCAGAACGGCACGCACGAGGTTACGCTTGGTATCACGTTCGGGCAGACATTCCGCCAGATCCTGAGCCCACGTTATTTCTGATCAAAGTGGTCGGTTGAAAGTTGAAAGTGATAAAGGTTACGTAGGGGCGGATCATTATCTGCCCTGTTAGGGACAACAATAATATTCCATCCCCTGCGGAGGATAACAACAAATAGGGACGAAAGAAATTCTTTCCGTACTCCCCTCTCCTTGGGAGAGGGGTCGGGGGAGAGGAAAAAAGAAGCAAAAGTATGAACAAGAAACTGACATATATAGGGCTATCGCTGGTCCTTCTGAGCGGTGGCCTGCATGCGCAGGAACAGCCGAGCTTGCGCCACCGTGCAGAGCAGCTGTTCGAGCGTTACGAGTATGCGAACGCCGCGGGCCTTTACGAGAAGCTGGTGGACAAAAAGAAAGTCCGTACTTCGGACATGGAGCGTCTGGCGGAGAGCTACCTTTACCTGAAGGACTACGAACTTGCGGAGAACTGGTACGCACGTATCGTGGGTACGGACGATTTCAGCGAAGAATCTTTGTGGAACTATGCTGAGGTACTGAAGCAGAACGGCAAGTACCGAGAGGCGAAGGAACAGTACGGGCGCTATGTGGAGCGGTACGGCTCTTCGGAGAGAGCTACGCTTGCGATAGCTGGGGCCGACTCTGCGGTGGTGTGGATGGAACATCCTACGGGCCACCGTCTTCGCAACGAGCAGTCTGTTAACACGGACCTTGGGAACTTCGGTGTTTTCCCGACAAGCAACGGTGTGCTGTATGCGGGAGAACCGAACACGGTGATCGGCAAGCGCAGCGGTATGACGGGCCAGGCATACCTTCGTGTGTACAGCGCTGAGCGGAGTGCGGATGGGGGACTTTCCAACCCGACAGTGATGCTGGAAAGCTTCAACGGTTCGGAGCTTCACGTAGGTCCAGCGATCGCGAACGCCTCGGAGGATGTGCTTTACGTTACACGTACGTATCCGGGCAAGGATACCGAAAAGCATAAGGAGAACGGGCAGAAGTTCCGCAAGCACAACCTGGAGCTGAAAATCTACAGATTGGAAGGCAACAGTTGGAAAGAGGAGGACTTTGCCTACAACAATGTGCAGGCATATTCGTTGGGGCATGCGGCCCTGAGCGGAGACGGCCGTACGCTGTACTATGCCTCTGACATGCCCGGTGGACTGGGTGGAGTTGATATCTGGTACTCGGAGCTTCAGGGCGATGGCAGCTGGGGAGCACCGCAGAATGCGGGTGCAGCGATCAATTCTGCAGGCGACGAGATGTTCCCATCGGTAGTGGGGGATGAGCTGTACTATTCGAGCAACGGATTTGCGGGCATGGGTGGACTGGACATCTTCCGTGCGAAGGGAGAAAGGAACAGTTTCACGGGCAGGGAGAACCTTCGTTTCCCGATCAACTCTGCAGGCGACGACTTTGCATTCGCCCAGTTGCAGGAGGATGAGGATGGCAGTATCGGGTATCTGTCGTCAAACCGTTCCGGAGGAGCAGGTGGTGACGATATCTATTCGTACAGTTTCCGCAAGCCGAAGATCATTATCATTCTGGAAGGTCTGACGTTGAACAGGAAGACGGAGGAACTTATTCCCGATGCTTCGGTTACGCTGTACAGCGGCAACAGACAGATCGTAGGCCGGGTTAGGAGTGACGGAAAGGCGGAGTTCCGTTTCACTTTGGACAGGAACACGGATTATAAGGTACTGGGCGAGAAGCAGGGTTTCCATGCGGATTCGGCAAGTATAGCGGGTATCAACCCTGCCAGGGATACAACGCTGCACGTTACGTTGCGATTGGAGCCCATCTTCAGGGTAGGCGATAAGTTTGTTCTGGAGAACATCTATTACGATTTTGACAAGCACAACATCCGTAAGGATGCATCGGAGGTACTGGATCAATTGGTTCGTACGATGCGAGACAACCCAACGCTGAAGATCGAGCTATCGAGCCATACGGACAGCCGGGGTACGCACAGGTACAACGAGGGGCTGTCGCAGCGTCGTGCACAGTCCGCTGTAGACTATCTGGTCAGCCGCGGTATATCGCGTGATAGATTGGTAGCGAAGGGTTATGGAGAGACAAGATTGGTGAACAGATGTAAGGACGGTGTCCCATGTACGATCGAGGAACACCAGGCCAACCGGAGAACGGAGGTCGAGGTTCTGGAGTTTTAACTAGTCGTCAATGAACAGTTGTCAGGAATGGCTACTCATTGACGACTTAATACTAATTCTTGGATATCAATTGCAATTTTTAACAATATTTCTTATCTTTGCTCGTTACTTATTAAAAAGTAGCCTGATAAGTTATTAAATTTTTTTTTCATAATACCATAATAGGTATTTTTTCATAGGTAGAACGTTCCCTTGCCTCCCCGGCATGGGACGTTTGTTTTTTTACCACTTATTAACTACCCATCAAAGGATCAGTGATACTATCTTTACCATTTTCTATACGACCGGAATACCTTCTGCTATAGTTCGAACCTGCTACACTTAACTCCAGATCATACCAACGCTGGAAAGATTTGGTACCTGTTTTGACAACCTTGGTGGAGTTAGCCTTAAATACAACTGATTTCTTTTTCTGTGTATAGCGATCATAAATGTTCAACGAAAGGTTGGTTTCCAATTTATTGCTGATTTCAAAAATTACCTCTTCTGTACGAAAGTCGTAGCGTTGTTGAATAATAACAGGTTGCGGGCCTTTCTGCCCGGCAAAATAGCGATAGTAACCATTTGGCCCATGTATGGCTAAGGCATAATCATCACCTTCAAAATCATCTAAACGCCAGTGATAATCTATAGTCTTTCCGGCAGACATCGCAAAGGACCAATTGGCTTTTTCGTGTTTGTAACCATAGGCAAAAGCATTGAATGCACCACCTAGAGCTTTATCACCGAAAAGCTGTTTTGATGCAGAGAAGTATATACGGAGTTGCTCTGCCGTTGTTTCTTCATCCACATACAGTTCGTAGCATAAAGCGTTAGAAGGCTTTGTTCCTTTTTCTTGCTGCGGAAGTTCTGGGCTTCTATATCCTTTGCTGATAGCTTGTATGGTAGTGCTATCCAACAATTTTTGTCCATTGGGAGCCGGTTTGTCTTTAGCCTTATTGATAAAAGCCACTTGTTCGTTTCTATCCAAGAAGGTAGGAAGTGGTTGTTTCTCTTTTTGGAAAGGTCTGAAAGCAGATGTCAAATCACCCGTTATGGCTCTGCGCCAACTGCTGATATTATCTTCTTGAATATTGAGTTTATACTTTTTATTCAGGAAATGCTCGATAAACTGAATGGTCGAAGTAATATCGCAAATCTCAGAGTTCACCCAACCACCTCGTGTCCAAGGTGAAGCAATAATCAACGGAACACGATAACCTAATCCTACAGGGCCTTCTGTCGCATATTTTTCCTCAATACCGTAGGTCAGTTCTTGTTCCCTAGTAACGTATTCTGTACTACAATCCAAATCTTCACTGGTTTTTCCTGTAGTGCTATCGCCAGGTTTTGGCGCGACAAAAGGTGGGATATGGTCGAAATAACCATCATTTTCGTCATAGTTCAGTATGAAAATTGTTTTTTTCCAGACTTCGGGATTCTCGGTCAGGATATTTAAGATTTCGGATATATACCAAGCGCCATACATGGGCGCACTTGGGTGGTCAGAAAAATTCTGCGGAGCACAAAGCCAGGAAACTGTAGGGAGCTGGCCATTTTTCACATCTTCACGGAATTGATGGAGTACATCGCCCTTGGGTACGGTGATGTTGATTCCGTCCATTTCAACTTCTTCAGTCTGATGATAGTCAGGGTCGCCTTCGTTGGTCTGGAAAGCGCGTTGATGTAAAGCTTGCGTAAATTTGTCTAATTTCTGGAAATTCTCATCATTATAAGTTTCCAACTCCTTTTTGTAGCTGGCTAATTGCTGCTCTTTCTGTTGTAACGTTTGTTTGAGTTTTTGATCGTTTTTATTACCAAGCTCTTCTTCTATCTGTTGGATTTCATAAGGTAACTCTTGAATCCGTTTACTATAGAAATCTACGTGGCTTTTTTTATACCTCACTTGGTATTGTGAGAACCATTCTAAGTTATTGTCTGTAAAATTCCCCAACCAGCTTTCACGAGGGCCCGATAGTTCATTTTGTAGGCTAATTTCATTTTGGTAGACTTTCCAACTGATGTTGTTTTGTTCCAACAGTTCTGGAAATGTTCGCCAGGAAGCCTCTCGGTTGAAGTAAATATCGGAATTGCGGACCAAAGGTTTATCTCCTTTTAAAGGTGTGCATTTCCCTGTCCAGAAGTAATGGCGATTGGTTGTCGTTCCAGTAATGGAAGAACAGAAATGCTGGTCACAAATCGTAAAGGCATCTGCAAAAGCATAGTAGAAGGGAATATCTTCGCGTGTATAATACCCCAGGGTTAAGGGGATATCCCGATATAGCTTGTTACCCGATCGTTTGGATTCCAGCCAGTTGTCGAAATTTCCCTTGTTCCATGCTCCAATTTGGTTTTCCCAGGAATGGGGAAGATCACGTGTCCATGCTGCATTGGAGTTTTTGATATCCAGACGAAAAGGTGCATAAGTGTCACCATTTGCATAAGATTGCAACCATACCGGTCTACCATTGCGTAAACGTATGGCTCGAGGATCATTAAATCCGCGAACACCTTTTAATGCCCCAAAGCTATGGTCAAATGATCGATTCTCCTGCATGACCATTACGACATGTTCTGCATCCAGATAGGTCGAGCCATCTGTAGGGTCGATTTGTAAAGCTGCTTGGATGGATTGGGGCAATGATTGAAATAGCCCAAAGGAACCGGCAAGTAATCCGGCTTTTTTTATGAAGTCTCTTCTACTATCCATGGTATTTTTATTAAAGAAGCTGTTTTGGTTTAAAACAAATTTGTCATCCTGACGAAGGAAGGATCTGTTTACTTGGTTTCCAGATTCTTCCAAAGTCGGGATGACAATAGGGAAAGCTTATGTTATATAAAAACTTTTCTGTTTGTACCTTACAATATACAAAATTATTTCAAAATCCACATCAACTGGTTGATATCATCGATACCACCGAATTGTCTTGAAACAGCAGCGTCCACATTTTCCGTATTGAAGCTGAATTCCGTAGCAGGATAACGCCAACGTACCGGCATCTTAGAAGGTGCTTCTGAATTTAAGCTAGTCGCTGGGTTGATTTTCCATTTCGGATATCCGGTTCTTCTATAATCATAGTATGTATGGAATTCAGACTGAAGAAAGCTTGCTAAATATTTCTGCGTAATGATTTCCTCGATCTGAGCTTCTGTACCGGCAGGTAAAGTTAATCCACTGACATATGTGCTTACATAAGCTGCATCCAAAGGCATGCCATGGTGGAACTGTTCCGTATTCGGTGTGTTGTCAAAGATAAACTGCATGGATGCTTCTACACCTTTTTTGTGCCATTCAATAGCAGATTCATTTATCCAGCCTCTCACAGCAGCTTCCGCAATAATAAAGCACAATTGGGAATAAGAAAGCTGTTGTGTGGGTTCCCCGGTTGCAATCTCAGTATAGCGATCGTTTAGCTTAGAGTAATCATTTGAGTTCTTCGTATGCAGAATATCATCGTATATCATGGAAGGATCTATACCTACATAAGCCGTGAAGTCTGATTGCGTATGGCCACTATTTAGTTTTACTGGAGAAGGTGCTCCGTAATAAAACAAACGACGGTCACTACGGTCTTTTAAACGATCGACAATTTCAGAAGACATGGTAGGGTAGATGGTAAAGTTGTTCCCTACTTTATAAAAAGGATATTGCTGACCATTTTTATCGGAACGAACCAACTGATAATTGTCTGCATTAGATGTGAAAATAGGTTTATTTGCTAATATTTGCTGGAAACGCCCTTTGACACTCAGGTCGGCATCAGCTTCCTTCATACTAAGTTGTATAAGTACATGAAGGGCGTAGCTATTGACTAATTTACGCCATTTTGTGGTATTTCCTCCGTATATGGGATCTCCAGTAAAATTGTCTCCTTCCGCAAAAGCTTTGTCTGCAAGTTCCAATTCGTTCAGAATCCCGATAAATACATCTTTTTGGTTATCATATTTTGGGAAGTATTGCTTGTCGGATTCTCCTTTGAGTGCATCGGTATATGGAATATCTCCTAAATCCATTGTCGCTTCAAAGAATTTTACTCCACGGGCAAAGTACATCAAGCCTTCATATGATTTTGCTAAACCTTCTGTTCCGGCAAACTCAGGCATAAAATGCGCATCATTAATAGCAGTAAAACTAAGCGCACCGGCACCGAATCCATTGTATTGATAGGACTCTACAAACTCTGTCCATACAATATTCTTGTTCAGCATATAAGGCTGTAAGAAGCCTTTTTGGGTAGGTTGGTTTGCTAGATTTAAAATAATCCTTGTGGCGATCATCTGTGAAGTTACCTTCTCAGTAGCTTCGGGATTGGTATTGATTTCTTCAAACTTTGAACACGAGGTTGTCGTACCAACAAGTCCGATTAATAGATATGTGAATATTTTTTTCATTTTGTAATCCATCTTAAAGGTTAAAAACTAAGACTAAGGTTAAAACCAAGGTAACGCATAGAAGGTGAGTTCAAATCTTCTGAACCATTATCTGGATCAGAGAATTTATACTCTTTGGTCCATAAGAATAGATTCTGGCCAGTTACACCGATATTTGCTCTCTTGGCTTTAAGTTTCGAAGCAATGTCTGCAGGCACATTGTAGCTTAGTGAGACTTCTCGTAGTTTAATAAAGGTTTCATCCCAGATATTCCTTGTTCCGGAATAAGCTCTTTTCCAATAGTTTTCATAAGAAACGACTTGGTCGTTTGCAGCAAATACGCGGTCATCCGATACAATCTGACCATATTTGTCGTAGGACACTGAACCTGATACAATTTTTACCCCTTGCCCAATAAAGGTACGATTGCCGTTCACCACTTCCTCATATCTTTCTTTTGTGTCGGAGTCAGGATGAGCACCTGTTTGCCATAAACGGGCATTCATATTGGAATATGAAAGGCCTTTTATGCGCCCATCGAAGCTGAAGGATAGGCTGAAATCTTTGTATTGGAATTGATTGGTCAATCCCCAGAACCATTTAGGTGCGGAGTATCCAAATAGACGGGAAGCGTGTACAGCACTGATAGGCATACCGGCAGTATTGTGTATGATAGCACCATCAGGGGTACGTTCCCAATCTCGGGTGACGTAGTGGTCTGTTCTTTCACCAACTTTTACATATAGTGCATCTTCCGAATATTCTGGATCAAGCTTGTGGTAATAGCTTAAATTTTGAGAAAGGTTACTGATGATATCCCATTGGAAGTCATTTTTTTTCATCGCTGTACCACCAATTGTAATCTCATGACCTTTGGTCATCGTTTGCTCGCCTGTATTAATCAGACGAGAAGAAAAACCTGTTGCTGAAGAAATCGTTGCATAGGTTGTTACGTTATGTAGTAATCTATAGTAGCGAGTATAGTTACCGTAAAGTCTGTTGTTGAATAAAGATATATCAACACCAACTTCCGTTAAATCCCTTTGTGTAGGGGAGATGGAAAAATCTTTGATGGAGTTCGGGTAAGACGCTGTGGTCATACCATCCCAAACATTAGAATTGACACCAAAATTTTGTCTGATCTCATAAGGACTAGGAACAGATTTTGTAACAGCCCAAGAACCTCTAACTTTAAACATGGATACCCAAGTTGGTTTGATATCTTTAACTAAATCCGAAACAACTACACTTCCGGATACAGATGGGTAAAAGTAAGATCTTGTTTCTTTTGGTAATGCAGAAGTCCAATCGTTACGTCCGGTTGCTTCAACAAATATGGCATTTCTCCATGATAAAGATAGACGACCGTAGACGCTATTAACCATCTCTTTCGTTTTTGATTCTGAGGTCGTGATAGGATCCACAGAGTTGCGTAATGAGAAGAAACCTGGAATAGAGATACCGTTGACTGTAGAAGCAGTGATATTATTATCTCTGCGATAGAAAATAGCACCACCGGCAAGTCCATCAATGGTGAAATCGCCAAAATCCTTATTCACTGTAAAGATTAAGTCGTTTGTGGTACCGAACCCATCAGTTTTTTGTGTCCAGTATTTTCCTCGATTGTGGTAGCCGCTGTAACCTCCACGCGTACCATAGATACCCATTGGATTCGTTTGCTCACGAGTGTTTCCATAATAGTCATAACCACTGCGCAACATGAATTTACCCCAGTCGGTCACTTGATAGTTTAATGTTACTGCAGCATTCAGTTTATTCACTAAATCTGAACTAAGCTTTTCATGTGCGGATAGGTAAGGGTTGTCATACCAAGCTCTGTAATGCCAGTTTTGGCTTTCATTTGGCACCAACCAATAGTCTTTGTATTGTGTAAGGTCATATTCGGGACCTGTCCACACCAAGATATTATAGATATATCCTTGATCGTTATAACCAGCGCCGAAATCGTTTGGTGCATATCGACGATTATAACCAAAGCGGCTTTCTAGACTGATTTTGTCCGATATTTTGGTCTCGCCAGACACAGAAATATTGGTCATATTCAGTTTAGTGTTCGGATATTGCCCTTTATTGTAAATATGGCTTATTGATGTGCGGATACTTCCGTTCTCACCTTGATTGGTGAAACTAACCGAGTTATTAGAAATAAAGCCAGGTTCTAAAAAGTTCTGGAAGTTGTTTTTTCCTTTAGAAGTCAATTCGCTATCCTCCATTTGTTTGGTAAGTGGGTTCCATTGCGAATATATCCGGCCGATATCCAATTTGTCTCCCCAAACCTCATCATCGGTATTGTATTTACCGCCATAACCGGCAGAGTACGAGGATTGTACCTCGGGCAATGCCAAATAGCCAGAGAAGAACATGTTATTGGAACTTACGGCTATTTCAACACCTTTTTGCTGTAGTCCTTTTTTGGTAGTTACCATAACGGCACCACCAGCTCCCATACTTCCATATAATGCAGTTGCTGTAGCTCCTTTTAGAACCGTGATATCTTCGATATTGTCTACAGGAATATCTCTTAGATCCATATTTTCATAGGCAATACCATCAATAACCAAAATAGGGTTCATACCTCGTAATTGGATGGTAGGCATACGGTTAAACTCTGTACTGTTGGTAACGCGCATACCGGAGATACGTCCGGTTAGGGTAGTTCCTATATCCACACCTTTTACCTTTTGTAACTGGTCGCCTTTGATATCCTGTACGGCATAACCCAAGGCTTTCTGCTCACGTTTTATACCCAAGGCTGTTACGACAACTTCCTCTAAAGATTGATCATCTGCAGTTAATCGGATGGTTTGATTATTAGAAGCGGCAATTTCTACCACGTTATATCCTACACTGGAGATAATAAGTGTAACGTTGCTCGGAACTCCCTCAAAGAAAAATCTACCGTTTGCATCTGTCTGTGTAGATTGACTTCCGCCTTTCACGCGAACGGTTACACCGGAAAGTGGTGTATTGGTGTTTGCATCGATCACTGTTCCCGATAGGGTCTGCTGAACAGTATTGCTAATCGTGTTGACAAGTGTGCTTGCTTGATTAACAGATGCAGCTGTTGGTTTTTGGATAACATAAGCGTTATTCCCAACTTTTTCAATAACGATTTGATTTAAAGTAACCTCTTTTACGAAGCTTTCAATATCGCCTTTACGTAGGTTTTTGATATCAAAATTGTTCTTGATTTTGAGGTTTTTTAATCCTGATTCATAGTTGAATCGTACATCAAAACGGTTCTCTAGTTGCTTGAGAAGCTCGGTGATGTTTTTGTCCTGGTCAAGGTTCAGTGATTTGGCTTTAACAGTATCGAAACTTAATGTTCCGGTACAGAGAGCTAGGGCCAGCACCCAAGTTAATGATTGTTTTTTCATTTTTTTGTGATGATAATATGGTGGTTAGCAAATGTTTTGTTTAAAATCGTTACGCATTTGTCCAAATTGTTTGTAGGCAGATAGCCTGTAAACTCCAAGTTGCCTGCCGCTTTGGGAACGGTTAGTTTTTGTGTTTCATACGCATAATTTTTATTTAATTGGTGAATGACTTGTGCAAGTTTTGTATCTGAGAAGTACATTTGGTTGTCTTTCCAAGCGATGTATTGTAAGGTATCGACCACAGCCGTTTCAAATGCTTGGTGTTCCTTGGAATATACTGCACGTTCTGCCGGTTTGAGGATGACGTTTTCCTTATCTCGGCTTAATGCCACGGCTCCTTGGGTAAGGACGACTTCTTGTTCTTCTTTGGTTGATTTCAAATTAAACCTTGTTCCTAATACGCGTACAGAAACATCATTGTCAGCTTGTACGATGAAAGCTTTTTCTGCATTGTGCGCAATTGCAAAAAATGCCTCGCCTGACAAATGAAGCTCTCGGAGAGTGTCTGTTTCGAAATTAGTAGTTTGGGTAATCTGGCTATTAGGTTTGATATAAACTGTGGTTCCATCCTGTAGCAAAACCTTCTTTAGATGATTGCTGTCGTTCTTGAACACAACATGGGGTGAAGAAGGAACTGTCTCCTGCTCCTGCTTTTTGAAGAAAAGAAAACCCGCGATAAATATGCTGGCAGCAGCAACAGTATACCTTAAATATGTATAGATGCTCACCGTTTTACGTTTTGGATGTGTAGATGTCAGGATATTTTCCAAAATATCACTGGATTTATCCGAAGGTAGTATGATATGACGTTGATCTTTCTCAATTAAGATTTCTACATCTTCCAGATCATCAGTATCCTGCAATTGAGCGAAAAATTGTTTTAACTTCTGCAATTCTTCAGCAGTACATGCACCAATAAGATATTTTTGGTATAAAATTTTAAATTCTTCTTTTCGCATTTACGTGTGTTAGCCTTGTGCTTTATTATATATACTAACTCACGAAGGGAAAAGACGATGCGTGGATTAAAAAAATATTTTTTTAATGATAAGAAGAAGAGGGAGGATATAATTGGACATGGAAAGGATATATGTTTTTACAGATTTATGAGCCTTTACCAATTGATCGCGTACGGTATTGGGGGAAATGGAAAGATGTTCTGCAATTTCCTGATTGGAACGGTTTTCTAATTTGCTAAGTTGATAGATTTCCTTTCTTTTTTCTGGAAGGGATGAGATAGCTTGATGATAAATGGTCTGTAATTCCTGAAATGCTTGTTGTTCTTCGTTACTGTTTGAGCCTTCAGTGTGTTGATATTGGGTATGATTTATAAAATTAGAGAACAAAGCCTTTTTACGTAGTTCTTCTAATACGGTGTGTTTGGTGATGGTATAGAGATAGGCTCGTATATTTTGATGGGGGTCTATACTCTTGACTTTATTCCAGAATTTAAGAAATACTTCCTGTACAATATCTGCGGCTAGTTCTTCGTCCTTGAGGTGTAAAAAAGCATACTTATAGATAGCATCTTTGTGCGAATAGAAAAATACCCGAAAAGCTTCGGTATCTCCCTTCCTCAATTTTAGCCATATCTCTTCCATAATTCCTTTAAGCTTTTTGCGATTTCGTTAGTTGCTGTTAGGTGATTACGGTACAATATTATTAAAAGTAATTGGCATTCCTAAAAAAAGCCAGATTAAGTTTTTGTGAAGTAATTAAAAAAGATGTTGATGGAGTTAAATATCTTCCAGTCGGAAAGTCTCTTTCAAACGGATGCCTTTCTCCGTGTGTTGTAAGGTACAGCAAGGATTGACAGGGTCATGTTCCAAGAAGAGAATGTACTCATTATCTACAATTTCCTGCCAGTAATTTTGCCTTTCATCCATCGTAACCAAAGGACGAACGTCGTAGCTCATCACATAAGGAAGAGGAATATGCCCGATGGAGGGTAACAAATCTGCCATATAGAGGATGGTCTTCCCTTTGTACTGAATCTGTGGTAGCATCATAGCTTCCGTATGTCCGTGGGCATAGCGTATAGCAATGTCGGTGTCGTATTTTTCGCCTTCTTCAAGAAACTGTAATTGTCCGCTTTCCTGTATTGGAAGAATGTTTTCCTTTAGGAAGGATGCTTTTTCACGTGGGTTGGGATTTACTGCCCAATTCCAATGCTTTGCATTGCTCCAATAATTTGCATTTTTGAAAGCAGGTAAGAGTTTTTCTCCGTCTCTAACGATTGCTCCGCCACAATGGTCAAAATGCAAATGCGTTAAAATGACATCAGTAATATCATCTTTATTAAATCCATATTTGGCCAGAGATTTATCCAATGTATCATCTCCATGCATATAATAATGGCTAAAGAATTTGTCGTCTTGCTTGTCACCAATAGCGGTATCTACCAAAGTAAGCCTTTTGCCATCTTCAATAAGTAGTAAACGGTTTGCCCATGTACAGAGGTTTTTTTCATCGGCAGGATTCGTGCGTTGCCAAATGGATTTGGGAACTACGCCAAACATAGCGCCACCGTCAAGCTTAAAAAATCCTGTATCTATGGTATAAAGTTTCATAATTATTGTATTTTGTCATAAAGTTAGGAAAGAGATTGGAGTTATGGAATTAAAATGAAATCAACATTAAAAGAAATTGAAGAACGTTTTGACAAGGATGTAGATCGTTTTTCCAACCTGAATACCGGACAACAAACTACCCTGGATGCGGCATGGAATATGGAACTGATGACCGAGGGCATTGCAAGGCATTATTCATCACCTATTGCTGTATTAGATATTGGATGTGGTGCTGGGAACTACCCGGTAAAGCTTGCGCAAAAAATGTCGGATATCGCCGTGACGTTGGTTGATTTAAGTCAACCGATGTTGGATAAAGCTCTAGAACGTCTCGGTGCAGTTACGAAGGGAAATGTCCGTGCAGTAAAAGGTGATTTTAGGACGGTAGCCTTGGATAATGAAAAATTTGATGTGATTATTGCTACGGCGGTACTGCACCACCTGCGTGATGACGATGATTGGGAAAGTGCTTTCAGCAGACTTTATCGGTTACTGAAACCAGGGGGGAGTCTTTGGATTTTTGATTTGGTGGAGCAGCACACTGTTTCGCTTCAGAATTATATCTACACCGATTTGTATGGTAAGTATTTGGTAAGTTTAAAAGATGAACAGTATCGGGATGCTGTATTTGCTTATATTGCTAAGGAAGATTCGCCGAGAAGCTTAGTCTACCAACTGCAACTATTGGAAAGAGTAGGCTTTGAAACAGTGGATGTGCTCCACAAGAACTTGTGTTTTGCTTCATTCGTAGCTTTTAAATAAAAAAAAGTCCCCTCGGTATACCGAGGGGGCTTTTTTATTATTGTTGTTTAGTGTGCACTTAAGTTTTTCGCTTTTTCCTCATCGAAGTTGGCTTCTAGCTCAGCAAGCTTTTTCTTGCCGTAAGCCATTCTGGTGATGACATAGAACAATACCGGAATAATGAAAATTCCTAATAATGTTGCAGCAGTCATCCCCCCGAATACGGTCCAGCCGATGGTCTGTCTGGAGAAAGCACCTGCTCCTGTGGATAACATCAATGGGATAATTCCCAGAATAAACGCAAAAGAGGTCATGATAATTGGTCGTAACCTTAGCTTTACGGCATCCAGAGTTGCATCTAATAGTGGCATACCAATATCTACCCGTTCTTTTGCAAACTCTACGATCAGGATAGCGTTTTTCGCCGCCAAACCAATGATGGTTACCAAACCAATCTGTGCATAGATGTTGTTATCTAATGCCGGAATAAATAGGAGCGTAAGGATAGCTCCAAAGATACCGATCGGCACAGACAAAAGAATAGAAAACGGTACGGACCAACTTTCATATAGCGATGCCAATAGCAAGAAAACGAAAACAATACAGAGGGCAAAGATCATAATCGTCATGTTGCCTGATTGTTTCTCCTGTAAGGATAATCCCGAGAATTCATATCCATACCCATTTGGCAAAGTTTGGGCAGCCACTTCTTCCAAGGCTCGCAGCGCATCCCCCGAACTATATCCAGGAGCAGCTGAACCGCTGACTTCGATACTACGGAAGATATTATAGTGATTGATAATGGAAGGATTCTGTACCAATTCCCAGCTTACCAAGCTTCCCATCGGAATAGAGGCTCCTTGTAGGTTTTTCACATACAATTTATTGATATCTTCAATATTCATACGGAAATCCTGATCCGCTTGTGTAACGACACGGAAATTACGTCCATATTTGGTAAAGTCATTGATATAAGCTGAACCTAAATAAGCCGATAGTGTGCTGTATACTGAAGATACAGGTACAGACATTTTCTTAGCTTGTTCTCTATTCACCGATATTTTAAAGTTGGGTGAATTTGAGTTAAACAAGGTATAAGCCATACCGATTTCTGGACGTTGGTTCGCTGCAGCTAAGAACTGACCAACTACCGCTTCAAATTGTTTGATATCCACCGTTTGGTGATCTTGAACCATCATGGAGAAACCTCCTGATGTCCCCAGACCAGGAATTGCTGGTGGTGTTACAGCCAATATACGGGCTTTGTTATAAGCCGCGTATTTGCCCATAATGGCACCTGTGATTTGTGCGGCTGTGCGTGTACGCTCTTTCCAAGGGTGTAAGGAGACGAATAACGTCGCACCATTGGATTTGAACGACCTGTTCAAGATATTAATCCCTGAGATGAGGGTAATATGGTTGATTTCAGGGAAATCCTTTCGCAGATCAGCTTCAAGTTCGTCTAGTACTTCTGCTGTTCTTGAAGCAGAAGCTCCCTCAGGTAAAGTAACTCCGGCAAAGAACATCCCGTTATCTTCGGTAGGAATGAATCCCGTAGGTTTTATGTTGAACATGTAGCCCGTTCCGACAAAGATACAGATTAATATAATCAAAGCCAGCGGTGCTCTGCGGATA
Source organism: Sphingobacterium wenxiniae (assembly GCF_900116225.1). Classification (GTDB taxonomy): domain Bacteria; phylum Bacteroidota; class Bacteroidia; order Sphingobacteriales; family Sphingobacteriaceae; genus Sphingobacterium; species Sphingobacterium wenxiniae. The sequence continues at coordinate 82,647 of NZ_FOZZ01000005.1, read as the reverse complement.
GTCGTACGCACACCATTGGAATATTTATTCGTGACTTTGGCAAACCATTGATTGAATTTGTAGAAGAACTTATTTAAGCCTTTTGCTTCGGCATTGACCGCTGTAGGTTTTAACAGTAAGGAACAAAGTGCCGGGGTAAGTGATAGCGCTACAAATGCTGAAATTAATACGGATACCGCGATGGTTATGGCAAACTGTTGGTACAGTTTACCCACCATACCCGGAATGAAACCAACCGGAACGAATACTGCGGCCAAGATTAGGGCGATGGCAATAACCGGTGCTGTAATATCACGCATTGCGCGGATGGTTGCTTCTCTGGCGGATAACTTATAATGATCGATATAATGCTGCACGGCCTCAACCACAACGATGGCATCATCCACCACAATACCGATAGCCAAAACGAAGGCCAATAGGGTTAAATTGTTGATGGAAAACCCGAAGAGGGTAAAGAATATAAATGTACCTACAATAGAAACCGGAATCGCTAATACAGGGATAAGCGTGGCTCGCCATGATTGTAAGAAGAAAAATACGACGAAAGTTACCAAAAGTAAGGCTTCTACCAACGTGTGGATAACAGATTCAATAGAAGCGTGTACTACGGAAACTGTTTCGTAACCAACTACATAGTCAACATCTTCTGGGAAGGACTTTTTTAGGTTTTCCAATGCCGCATATATACCTTCCGCTGTTTCTACTGCGTTTCCTCCAGGAGTCTGTGCGATCATCATACCTGTCGAACGCATGCCGTTTACACGTGTGGTTGTTGCATAGTTAAACTGTCCTAATTCTACACGGGCAACATCTTTTAGCTGCACAATAGAACCATCTGTGTTGGATTTGATAATGATTTCTTCAAAATCTTCTACTTCGGAAAGATCGGAGTCCGTAATAACCGGATATTCAAATACCTGTGAATTATATTGCGGAGGAGCACCTACGGAACCACCGGGCATTCTTAAGTTTTGCTCTGCGATTGCAGAAGATACATCTGCCGGGGTAAGGTTCAAAGCTGTCAGCTTGTTGGCATCTAACCACACACGCATGGAGAATGGTTGACCAAAAGCCGTTACATCGCCCACACCTTTAACACGCATAATTGCATCTTTAAGATATAGGTTGGCGTAATTGGCTAAAAATTTATCGTCGCGTGTGCCGTTGGGAGAAACTAGTGATACTAACATCAAGATGTCTGTATTGGCTTTACGTGTGGTCACTCCTAAGCGCCTTACTGCTTCTGGAAGGGCGGGTTCGGCAATGCCTACGCGGTTTTGCACATCCAAAGTGGCAATGTCGATGTCTGTACCAACTTCGAATGTTACGGTGATGCTCGATTGACCATTGGATGTACTGTTCGAAGACATATAGATCATCCCGGGCGTACCGTTGATTTGACTCTCAATAGGTGTGGTAACAGTCTGCTCGACTGTCTGCGCATCAGCCCCTGTATAGTTGGCCGTAACACTTACTGTCGGTGGCGCAATAGAAGGGTACTGGCTAATCGGCAATGTCATAATGGAAATCGTACCGATAATCAAGATGAGAATCGAGATAACGATTGCCGTGACGGGCCTTCTTATAAATACTTCTGATATCATTTTTGTTTATTATTGAGATATTAGATATGTGATGTGAGATTTGCGTATGGAAGATGTTTTCATCCTTCGCAATTTCACAACTTTACAACTTCACGATTATTTAGTCTGCGGTTCTGTTGGTTTTTCAGCTACCTTTGCTCCGCTACGTACGTTCATAATGCCGTCAACGACAATTTTCTGCCCTGCTTCGACACCTGATATTACGACCACTTTATCCTCGACTTTTAAGCCTAACTGTACCATCTTTTGTTCCGCACGACTACTGTCGTTCACTACAAAAACATTATATACACCTAATTCATCACGTACAGCCTTGAAAGGGATAATAAGTTGTTCGGAAGAAGAAGCACTTATAACGTTGGTAGTGAGGTTCATGCCTGCACGTAATGTGTTTTCGGGGTTGTTAAATGTGGCACGAACTTTCAAAGTACCTGTTGTGCGGTCCACAGCTCTGTCCATTGTTGCAACGCGTCCGGCTTTGTCGTAAATACTTCCGTCAGGCAACGCTACGCTAATTTCTGTAGAGGCTTTGCCAGACTGGTAAGCAGAAAACTCAGCAATCTCTTTTTCCGAAATCTGGAATTCAACGGCAATAGGATCAATGGCACTGATAGTCGTCAACAAAGTAGTTCCAGGACTTACCAATGCACCGTTACGTACTTGGGAAATCCCTACTACGCCTGAGAAAGGAGCTTTGATAATAGCGCGTTGTAGATTTGTCTGTGCGGTAGTTAAAGCTGCTTGAGCTGCTTGAACTTGTGCTTTTTGGTTGTTTACGTCCGTAGTAGCATAGTCCAAAGTCTGCTTGGCAATCGCATCTTTTTCTGCCAAAGTCTGGTAACGTTGTAAGTCTTTCTCTACGCGGTCTAGGTTCGCTTTCGCAATTTCTAAATTTGCTTTTGCTTGGTCTACAGCAGCTTGATAGCGCACTCGGTCAATTTCGTAAAGCGATTGACCTTGAGAAACAAAAGCTCCATCGGCTACGTATATTTTGGTAACATATCCACTGACTTCGGCACGGATCTCTGTCTCCTGTAAAGGGACTACAGTTGCCGGATAACTTTTAATTCCTGAGACAATCTGTTGTTCAACTGTAACTGTTGATACCGGAATGGCCATTTCACCCGGAGCAGCTTGCTGTTGCTTAGCTCCGTCTTTTGACCCACAGGATTGCCAGCAGATTGCAGAGCCTATTAATAGTGCGGAAAGTAAATGCTTCTTATTCATATTCTGTATATTTCTATGTTGATAAAGGTTGTTGTTAATTTGTGATATCTACTGTACCTAATGCCTTTTGTATATCTAATTTGCTGGATAATACAGCATAAAGTGCGTTCAAATAGTTTAATTGACTTGTTTTTAGATCTGTTTCTGCAGTCATTAGCTCTAAGTAGGTTTTTACACCTGCATCATATTGCAGTTTGATAGTATTGTATACCTCTTCTGATAATTCCATGTTTTCTTTTGCATTGCGCCATTCCGTCATGTTGGCTCGGTAGCTGGCCATCGCTGCAGAATATTCTGTACTGATTCTGTTCTCTAAATTGATTAAATCCCAATCTAAGCGCTCTTCTTGAAGTTCGGATTTGCGAATTTCCTGAATACGCTTGGTTCCAGTGAAGATCGGCATAGATAACGTCAACCCCACAGATGAACTTGGAAAATTATCTCTATAGAGATCACCGAACTTGTCATTACGGTAATTCAGTCCATAGTTGGCATAAGCCCCTACGCGCGGTAAGAAATTCCAACGTTGGAATTGTGTGTTCAACTTCTGTAGATCTTTCAGTGTTTGCATTTGCTTGAATTCCACGCGGTTTGCAATATTCAATACTTCGGTGGTATCTAATAGGATAGAGGCTTCCATGTCCTGATTCTGAAAAGATAGGGACAAAGGACGCGACGTAGGCATCCCCAATAGCATTTTAAGGTAATCATATTTATAATTACGGATCTCATTGGCCGATTTTAGCTGTGCTCGGGCATTGTTGAGGGAGATTTGTGCACGCTTATAATCCGTTTTGTCTACTAACCCTACCTCATAGCGGGAATTAGCCTCTGTATACTGGCGTTCCAAGCGAGCAATGTTTTCGTTGATGATGTTGATGGACTCCTCAGAGGTTAATATGTCATAATAAGCTTTGCTTACATCCACTACTGTATTGATCCGCGTGCTTTCGATGTTCAAATTATTCTGCTCACGGACAAATTTTGCAGCTCGGGATGCTTGGAACAATTGCGGACTGATGATGGATTGGTCCGCCTGAAAAGTGAGCATACTGGTGTTCTTTTGTCCCATCGTAATGGTGTTTCCTGCAATAACTGCAGTCGGCAATTGAATGTTGTGGATATAGTTACCTGTAGCATTGATCTGTGGAAGCCAGCCAGAAAGTGCTGATGCAATTTCACGCTCCCCGATTTCCTTATCAATGTCAGCTTGTTTTAATTCGATTTTATTGCGCAGTGCATAGTCAATCAAATCTGTTAACGTGGCATTGTTGTTTAGTTGTTGACCCTCAGCGCCAGATTGGGCATAAAGCTGCCCTATACCGAAAGAGGCCATAAATAGGATAGCAAGTTTTTTAAATCTCATTTTATTATTTTTTAACACCATTCCAAATTATTTCAATGATATTATCTCTGTCGCTATCGGTCATTTTACAAAAACCATAGCTGATATTCTTAATATAGGAGGTTGCCGGTCCTATATAGACTGAGACAATAGTCGGGAAATTCATTTCCCTGATAATCCCGGATTTTGCCCCTTCTTCAAAAAACTGATGCAACTTGTCCACACCATAATAACTGGGGTCTTGGCTGGATTGCATAATGGCAAAATAGGGAGAAGAATAAAATTGTTCTACAAATCTGAAAATTTCTTTGTGGTCCAAATAATAGGCCACCAATCGTTTCCAAATGAAGAAGAAGCGTTCCTTATATGGCAGATTCTTATCTACGGAAAAAATATGTTCATTAGTCTGCTCACGGCAGTATTTGAACAGTTCCAGAATCAGTTCATCTTTTGAAGCAAAATAATGATAAATGGTACCAGTAGCAACATTTGCATGATTGGCAATCTGACTCATGGGGGTACCTCTAAATCCATATTCATAGATAAGATGCAAGGTACTTTCGAAGATAGCTTCTTTTTTGTTGTGCAATTGAATGTTCATTCGGTTGCAAATGTAATGAAATTTACGAGCTTGCTATGTCAAATATTTGTTATAAAATAAGCGTGGAAGAAAGAGGTTTCTAATGTTAAGTTTCTGTTAAATCTGCTGCTAAAACATTTTTGCTCTTGCAGGATATTGTTTTCTTCTTTATCTTTGTGTCATCATAATTTAGGTTTATAATTGGTTAGTTTAAGGTTTCCATTCTCCCCGTTTGGAAACCTTTTTTTATGTCCCTAACTTTATAAACTGTGTATAATGCCCCATCCTTTCGCAAGTTATAGCGAAGCGTAACTTGTGAGTATAAATAGCCTAAGTTTTCAACTTTGCTGATACAACCAAGTTGAAAACTTGATTTATTTCAGTCACAAGCTATAAAAGCTTGCGACAGGAAGGCGAACGCTTCGCTAAATCTAAGGATAGGAGGGATGATTTTTGTAAGAAGATTCAAAAGGGCGTATGCGATACACCCCTACGGTATAAAAATATTTACAAACACTCTCCCAAACTTTTCTTTACCTCTTCTTGTGTATAGGTAGTAGTGCTGTTGCCGAAAGAGGTTGTTACGTAAGTCAGGATATAGGCAATATCAACAGGAGTTAACTCCGGAATCCCTGGCATCTCGGTGTCGTAAATCTTACCCGAAACTTCAATACTTCCCGACAAACCGTTTTTAACGATACAGGCCAATTTGTCTCGATTCTGGTTAAGAAAATTTGTGTCGGTTAGCGGTGGATATAGATTACCCAATCCCTCCCCTTTAGCGCCATGGCAATTTTGACAATGGGTTACATATAACTTTTGTCCATTGACGGCGTATTGGGCTGTTTCTATACTGACGTTGGGTTGGCAGGAAAAAACAATCATCAGCACACTGAAGAGTATGCTGATGATCGATAATGTGTGTGCCCTGTTTATCATTATTTGTTCTCTTCCAATAAGATGGCTAAATCTTCGAAAAGCTGTTTTACCTGCTCATCGTTGGTGCCGTCATAGGCTCCGCGAATGTGTCGCTGGCCATCGATAAGAACCAAATAGCCCTGATGGTCGTACCCCCCAGGAGCAGACTCGTCTTCCTTGGTATACACATAATAATGATCTGCTATTCCGTAGATGTCTTTCTTCTCACCTGTTACAAATTGCCATTGCTGATTGGTAACACCTAATTTATCAGCATAGGATTTTAATACGCTCGGTGAATCATACTTGAAGTCTATGCTATGTGAGAGGAATGCCACCCGGTTGTCATCCTTATACTTCTCGTACACCTGCAAAAGATTCCGTTGCATAGTTGGACAGATACTCGGGCAATGGGTGAAAAAGAAATTCGTAATATATATCTTGTCGGCAAAATCTGCACTGGAAATATATACACTGTCTTGATTGAGGAAACGAAACTCTGGAACTTGATAATAGTTTGTATCGATAACGGTTTTGCCATCAACAACTTTTTCCGTTGTACTGTGGTTGCCAATGTGGGGCAATCGCTTATTCGTCTTGGAATCAGAACAACCTGAAGCCAAAAAGGCTATGGCTAAACCGAATGCACATAACAAATTGTTTCTCATTATGGGGGGGGTGTTATTTTTCTTGCGTTATGTTGGGTAATATGCTGTCACTTTCATTAGTGACTTTCTGGAACTGCGCTTTCATGGCCATCATGTGCTGAACTTCTTGCTCTTGATAACTAACATCAGTACTATCTTTTTCATATTCACGCATCCACAGCATCATATTATCGGTTGCGATTTCTAAGTCGATTTTGAGTTGGCTAAGTTGCTCGCGAAGTTGTACTGTATCCACATCTGGATGTTGTGACTTAATTGCATTTAAATCACCCAATAGCGAGTCTATCAGTACTGTTCGTCTATCAAATAGTGCAATCTGAGGCATGATTTCATCGTGTATATCGATGGCTTGTTTGGCTAAATCAGCAGCTTCGTTGTTTTCTGTTTTGCTGTTCTGACACGCCATTACAGTGAATGAAGCTACAAGGGCTATAAAAAATAACTTTCTCATAATACAAAAGTACAATTATCGCCCGGTATTGGGGAATTTGAATGTTTTATTCTTGTAATAAATCCAAAAGATTGTAAATTGGTAGCGGAACTATAAGTTATGGAGAGCAACCTACAATCTAAACGCGTATGGGTACTGGTACTCGTCGCTTCACTGGGCTATTTTGTCGATATTTACGACCTTATTATCTTTTCCATTGTGCGTGTACAATCTTTTCAGGATATCGGCATTCCTGAGACTGATATGCGTACGAGAGGTGAATATGTGCTCAACATGCAGATGGCTGGATTGTTGATAGGTGGGGTGATTTGGGGTATTATTGGAGATAAGTTCGGACGATTGAAAGTTCTTTTCGGATCTATATTGCTCTATTCTTTGGCGAATATCTATAATGGCTTTGTACAGGATGTAACGACCTATGGTATTGTCCGCTTTATTGCAGGTATAGGTTTGGCGGGGGAGTTGGGAGCTGGAATTACCCTGGTAAGCGAGAGTATGTCTAAGAACAAGCGGGGCTATGGGACAATGATTGTTGCCGGAGTTGGTGTTTTAGGAGCAATATTGGCCTATTTTATTTCAGAATGGTTTGATTGGCGGACGGCTTATTTTGTAGGCGGAGGAATGGGGCTTTTACTGCTTTTGTTGCGTGTGGGAACGTTTGAATCCGGATTGTTCCAAAAGCAGGCACAGCAAAATGTGGTCAAAGGGAATTTCTGGATGTTGTTTACCAATAAAGAACGATTCCTGCGCTATGTCTATTGTCTGTGCATCGGCTTACCGATTTGGTTTGTGGTAGGCGTATTGGTAACGCAAGCGCCGGAAATAGGGAAAGCTTTGCAATCTACCGACCCATTGAGCGCGGGAAAAGGTGTCATGTTCACCTATTTAGGTATTTCGTTGGGGGATTTTATGGCCGGTGTGCTGGCGCAATGGTTAAAGTCAAGAAGGAAAGTCGTGTTGATATGCCAGGTGCTGATTTTGATATTTTCGATTACCTACCTTACGAGTACAGGTATAACGGAAGGTAAATTTCTAGTGCTGGCTTTCCTGATGGGGATAGGAGTCGGCTATTGGGCAACATTCGTCACGATAGCTGCAGAGCAGTTTGGTACTAATCTACGTGCCACTGTAGCGACGACAGCACCAAATTTCGTGCGCGGAGCATTGATACCTTCAACGATGATCTATGGGGCATTGGTGCCTTCCATGGGAATTTTAAATGCTGCTATGGTGGTCACAGCTTGTTTAACCCTGATAGCGGTGTTTGCGTTATCGCAGCTACAGGAAAGTTTTAATAAGGATTTGAATTACGTAGAGAAAGATTGATTAACCATTAAATACACAAACTATCTCTTCGGGCATTTTTTGCAGCGTTTGCCATCCTTGTATTTCTTGCAGCATTTTTTGAACACACAGCAGTCTATATCGGTATTGGATTTAAAACCTTTTCGGATTTCATCCAAAAAGGGATTGCTATCTGTATTAAAATCTAAATTGTTCACTATCAACTCCTCTTTCTGGTACAAAGATAGTTGTTTAGATTTATTTTAAATAATACTGATGTCGATTTTTTTTGCTTTTAGATCTGTGGAAATGCTGTGTGTTGCATCGTCAATGATTTTCGGGTCGTCGGTATTGTTAATGATAACCAAATCAACTTCCGGTTTGTAGGGTAATAAATACTGTTGGTAAGAAGGTACTACGTGGTTCTCCCATTTGTACATAACATCGTCATGATCGTAGCCTCGTTCTATTAGATCTCTGCGTAGTCTTCTTTCCAATGCAACAGATTCCTCCGCATCTAGGAAAATCCGAAAATCCAGAAGTTCGTTGACCTCTTCGTAATGAAAGATGAACAACCCCTCAACAATAAGGATAGGAGCAGGTTTAATTTCTAATATTTTCGGTTTTAAGGCTGGATTATTGAATGTATATTCTTCCTTGAATACTGTTTTGCCATCAAAAAGCTGTTTGATATCCTGATAGAAATCTTTGCGGTTAATGGCAGTAGGCAAATCGAAATTGTACAAGCGATTCTCTTCCTGCGTTTTGGTATTGGCCGGAATATAATAATCATCCTGTGAAATCAGGGTGACCTGTTGCGGGAGAAAATGATTCAAAAAGCTTTTTAAAAAAAATGTTTTTCCGGAACCACTGCTTCCGGCTATGCCAATAACGTACGGTTTGTTCATCGGTGCAAAATTAGCTAAAATTATTGCAAAGGTACGCCATATGCAATTTCAATCAAAAATCTTCTGTCTATCGCACCGATATACGAAGCCGCCGATTTTGATAAAACAACGATAGCATCATGTGTCTCAGCATTATCCGTGAATTTTCCAACGACTTTTGCATACGTAACGTTTTTGGTCATCGGGTTGGTAATTTTAAGAATTGTGCCTACAGGCGCGGTACGGTGTAAGGCCAAGTTACTTTTGCCATCACTTTCTAGATTATCTATCCATACGCCTATACCTTTTTCTTTTTTTTCACGGATACCGTAACGATTGGCTTCAAATCCCAAATCACGTAGATCTTCTGCAACAGGACTTTCGATAATAACAGGAGCTGCTACAACCGGAGCTGGTTCTACATAGTCGGAATTGGGGATTTTGATTAGTTGCCCTTCCTTGACCGTGTCAGAACTAAGATTGTTCATTTTTTTGATTTGTTCAACAGTGGTGTTGAAACGTCTTGAAATTGCAAAGAGTGTTTCACTTTTCCCGACTTTATATTCAGTCAATACAGGGTTTTGCTCTTGGGATTGTGCAACTGGTATTTGCACAGGCGTTGATGTTTCTTGCGCAGGTCTTCTTCCAGTAGGGACTTTCACTCTATCTCCAGGCTTCAGGCTCTTCTTATTGTTAGCAGCCATAATACCATTTACCGGAGCGTTATAACGTCGGCTTAAAGCATAATAGGTGTCCTTTCGCTCTATTTCATGGATGATGTATACCTCGCCATTGATAATTTCCGTACCTACAGAATCTGGGGTAGTGTAAGGAACGAAGGAATGTTCAACAGTTGTTTCCGTATGGGCAAAAATAAAAAGTGGTGTACAGAATATACTCAATATTCCCCATTTGATTGGGTTGAAAAGATTACTCGATTTCTTCATATGTTGCAATTATACTAAATACGAAACAATTTCCCGTTTATTATATGACATTAGAAAAATTTGATTCCTGACCTGAAAAAAGGGTTGAGGAAGCATTTTGGACATACCACTTATTAACGGTTGTTCGCTCAGGATGTTGGATGTATTAGCTACGCAAAGGTTTAATGTGTATTGGCCATCTCGTTTGGCGTGGTATGCCCACAGGGTTTTGTCTTGTGTTCTGCTAACCCAGAGTATGTCTTCGATGTCTCTTGCTTCGAGGTAGGCCGGCCGTTGATAAGGGTAGGGAAGAGGTAGTTCTATCTCTTCGCCATAATGATCAAGCCCCTCATCACCTATGCTAAGATTGTCGTGCTCCGAAAGATTTATATACTTCTCAAAGCCAGACTGAAAACTGCGGTGCCTTACTTTAATATATTGCTGATAAGTTTCCAAGAGTATAAAGTCCGACAAATATAGTCTCTCTTTTCCGTGAAGATCCAAAAGGATGATTCCTTCTTTTACGGGTTTGGAATCACCAACGGCTTTTAAGACCACGGTATGTTGGCGTATATTGTCTAACGTCCAGCTTTTTTCTTCAAGAGGATGATGCTCTAAAAGAATATTTCCCTGAAAATCCAATATGTAAATATAGGGCCATGTGGTTTCTATATCTCGCGTTTCTATAGCAATATGTTCTTGTTCGGCATCGACGGCTATTTTCCAAATTTCCAAGGGGAAAGCTTTATCAAATACCTTTTTTATTGTATATTTAATCATTCGAATAACGGATAAGACAAATACGATCTATATGGACAAATTTACGAAAAGCATTCGGGCTTTGCTTATTGGTTTTTGTGCTTTGCTGAACATCGCTGTGGCTCAGCAAGTCTACAAGGTGGATATCAAGGAAGATATTGGACCGAATGCATGGCGGACGGTTAACCTTGCTCATCAAAAAGCCGTAAAGGAACGGGCTGATATCTTTTTAATTGAGCTCAATACTTTTGGGGGTGCCGTGAATTTTGCTGATTCTATCCGTTCGCGATTGCTCAGTTCAACGATGAAAACCATTGTTTATGTCAATAATAATGCGGCATCTGCTGGGGCGTTGATTTCGTTGGCTGCGGATGATATTTATATGCATAAAGGGGGGAGTCTGGGGGCAGCGAGCGTAGTCAATCAACAAGGAGAAATCATGCCGGAAAAGTACCAATCTTACATGAGAGGACTGATGCGGGCAACTGCCGAGGCCAAAAATCGTGATCCACGTATCGCTGAGGCTTTCGTTGATCCTGAAGTCTCCGTTCCGGACTTCAAACCAGACGGAAAGTTGTTGACATTGACTTCGTCCGAAGCGGTGAAAGCTGGGATAGTAAAGGCAGAGGTCAATAATCTGGATGAATTGTATCAACAGGCACAACTTTCTCGGAGCGATGTGAAGCAACATCAAGTGACCGCAATAGATAAGATCATCGCACTTTTGATTAACCCTATCGTCAGCGGTCTATTGATTATGGGAATTATCGGAGGAATCTACTTTGAGTTGCAAACACCTGGTATTGGGTTTGCACTGGTCGTAGCGTTGACCTGTGCGGCACTGTTTTTTGCACCACTCTATTTACAAGGTCTGGCGGATAATTGGGAAATTGCCGTATTTGTAATAGGTGTTATTCTAATAGCTTTGGAGGTGTTTGTTATACCTGGATTTGGTGTGGCGGGCATTCTGGGGATAATTATGGTACTCTGTGGCTTGGCTTTTTCGATGGTCGACAATGATTTCTTAGATTTTAAATTAACACAACCTGGATTATTAGTGAACTCTTTTATAATTGTAACGGGGGCTATGGTGCTGACCGTTATCCTAATGGTGATTTTTGGACGGAATATTTTACGGTCAAGAGCGTTCAAGCGTTTGGTGCTTGAGGACGAGCAAACTGCGGAGAGTGGCTATGTCTCTTCACAGCACAAAGTGAATCTCCTTAATCGGAATGGTGTTGCTCGTACGGTATTGCGGCCTTCGGGTAAAATAGAGATTGACGGTGTGTGGTATGATGCGGTGGCTTTAGATGGTTTTATCGATGCGGGAGAGGAAGTATACGTGGAGAAGCACGAGAACTATAATCTCTTTGTACGGAAGCTGTCGGATAAACCGAAAGTGTAAGTGTAAAGGTGTTATATCAAAAATAAGGGGGATGTAGCTGCATCCCCCTTGTTTTTGATATAGAAAGTTCTTTTATTAAAACTTCGCACCCAATGTCAATACGGCATTTGTACGTTGGTGTTTGATGTCCGCAATCGGTGCATTAGCCGTTGCGTATGGAGAAACCTTGTAATCATTTACTAAATGTACAACGGCCAGATCCAGGTAAAGTGTATTACTTAATTTCGCACCCAATCCTAAGCTTCCGCTATATTGCGTGTTGTCCGCGCCTTTATATGGGTTGCCGTAATAGTTGAAGCCGGCACGGCCACTAATGGTATTGGTTAGAAGGACTTCACCTCCCACGCGTACATTAACAACACCTTGGTAAGCGTCTTTCATGTCTGCATCCCAATCTGCTTCTAATGATGTGTCTAGATTGCCGATGGTTCTCAATTTTGTACTGCTGTAATCTACATATTCTACATCAGCAGATAACAAACCACGACTGAAGAATTTGGATACACCTAAGCTGAATTTCCAAGGAGTGATTAAGCGGTATCTGTCTTCTGTTTGCTCTTCCGGAGTTTGAAATGACGATTCCCAGTTCGGGTCGTTCGGATCGAAATAGATGACATCATTAAAGCTGCTGGTGTAATCGTCTATGGTATACCAGGTAGGGGAAGCGATTGTTGCACCGATATTCCAGTCCACGGTAGGCTTGAAGATAGCACCTATTTTGAAATCGATTCCGCTTCCTTCGGTCAGCTGATAATAATCATCCAATAGGTCGTAATTCGCCTCCACATAGTCGTAGTCCTGATGTGTTGGATCTGCAATAGTAGAATTGGGGTTGTTTGCCAGAATTTCACTTCTGTTTTTTGTCATCCCAAACTCAGAGAACTGATTCGAATGGTCATATCGGAAAGAAGCAAATCCTAAATTAGCCCCGATATAAAGTTTGTTATTGTAATTCGCACCAAAAGCTACAGCTGTGCGGGAGTTGTAACCTTTTGTCAAAATATCACTAATCTGCTCTTTTGCAAAATTCTCCTTGACAACAGGGAAATAGGTGTTGCCCGTGTTTGAATGCTTCTCAACAAGGTAAGAATAATACATGTCCTGTGTAAAGTTGCTGTTCGGATTGCTATTTATTGTCAGTGCATAATCTTCTACAATCGAACTGTTGGGATTTATTCCTTCATAGCGAACATTATTCGTGAACGTATTGGTGTTTTCGTAACTAATACCTACGTTAAAATTCTGCCAGCCAGAATAACCTTGATTGGTAGGGAAGTGAAATACAACGCCTGCATGGTCTACCCCTACACGACCTTTGTTTCGGCTCGTATTCGTGCCAAAGAAAGAGCCTTTGTTGTTAGCATTGTTATAATTCAAGGTAACGGATATATCGGATTGTCCGAAGAACCCCAAACCAGCAGGATTTCCAGAAATAGAACTCAAGTCGCCACCCAATGCGCTATTGGCATTTCCCATAGCTTTAAAACGTGCCGTACCCCGGTTGTTCTCCTGTGAAAAAGTCAAAGCATCTCCTATAAACTGCGCTTGTGCAGAAAATGCAATCCCTGAAACAAATAACGACGTGAATAGTATATTTTTTAATCTCATATAATTAATTGTGTATATAGATGTAAAGACGCGATTAATCGCGTCTTTACTATAAAAATATTATCTTCTTGATGAACCTCCTGAACGGCTACTGCTTCCGCCGCCGGAACTTCTGGAAGCACCGCCTCCGCTGGACATTGAACTTCCGCCAGAACTACGTGAAGGTGTGTAAGATGAACCAGAGCTGCTTCTTGCAGGAGCCGAACTGCGTGTTGGTGCTGCAGAAGAACCTCTTGTTGTTCTTGTAGGCGTTGTGTTTTGCCGTGTTGTCGGTCTGCTTGTTCCCATGTTAGACCCCTGTTGCGTACGCGTACGTTGTGGAGTTGTTCCGACTCTTGAACGGGTAGCTGGTTGGTTTGTGCCCACTGTTGGACGTCTTGTCGTATTTGTTGTTCCTACGCGAGTACGTGAATCACTTGTTCTACCGACAGTCGTGCGTGAATTCGTTCCGCGGGAAACTGTCCCGTTTGTGTTGGTTCTTGTTCTGGATGAGCTTCCAACTGTTGTACGGTCTGCAGTTCTACCGGAAACAATACGTCCGTTAGCATCTCTTGCTATTGTGCCGCTACGTACGCGGGATGAGCTGCTAACACGAGAGTTGTAGCCATCGCGGTAAGCTGAACGTGGTGACGAGTTTGCAGGTCTTACACGGTATCTGTTCGTTCCTACATAGTGACCACCTCCATAATAGTAATTGTTGTATCCATAGAATGGATGTCCCCAAGCGTTATATCCCCAGTGATTTCCATACCCGTAGTATCCACCCCAACGGTTTCCATAATAAGGGTAACCACCCCAACCAAAGCCGTAATATGGAGAGCCCCAACCGAAGCCCATTGACCAGCCTGGGCGTCCCCAGCCCCAGTTAGACCATCCGAAGCTCATGCCAAATCCCATACCGAAGCCAGAATAACCGTACCATGGATCAAACCACGGGTCGTAGTAACCCATGCCGGGTGTGGCGTAATAAAATCTGTTGATGCGGTTTGCATATTCCAGATTGTCGTCATATTCATAGCCTTCTACGTACTCACCGTCGGTATATTCGTCAGCATAGTAGTCGTTTTCAGCGTATTGTTCCCCTTGTCCGCCATCGGTGTAATAATAATCCGGACTCTGATAATCCTGAGGAGCTCTGGACTGATTATTATACACATCATCTTTGTAAGCAACCTGCCTACTTGTCGAACATGAGCTTAGGGCAAATATTGCTGCTAATGTTAGACTTCCGAATAATAATCTGTTTGTTTTCATCTGTTTACTGTTTTCTTTTCCTATTTCAGTCGCTCGCCTTTTCATTGGTCGATAACCGCTATATATCGTTAAACTTTCGTTAATACACGTCTTTTTACTATCTTAGACGCACTTTTGTAAGAAGGGTTTAACCGCTTTTTCAAAAATATAAATAAAACTTTAGTGCAGGCTAAAGTATTTGTGATTGATATATAAAAATTACGATAATTGTTCCAGAAATAAAGACAAACAATGGGAAAAGGAATAACGAGCCGCAGTGAGGATTACTCACAATGGTATAATGATTTGGTGATAAAAGCAGATTTAGCAGAATATTCTGCCGTTCGAGGATGTATGGTTATCAAACCTTATGGCTATGGTATCTGGGAGCGTATGCAGGCGATTCTGGACAAAAGATTTAAGGAGACAGGGCACTCCAATGCTTATTTTCCTTTGTTTATTCCGAAATCTTTCTTTTCCAAAGAAGCTTCCCACGTCGAAGGTTTTGCGACAGAATGTGCTGTGGTGACACATTACCGACTTAAAAATGACGGTAATGGTAACATTATCGTGGATGAGGATGCCAAATTGGAGGAAGAATTGATTGTGCGTCCGACATCGGAAACGATTATATGGAACACGTATAAGGGCTGGGTAGAGTCGTACCGCGATTTACCGATTCTAGTGAATCAGTGGGCGAATGTTGTGCGTTGGGAAATGCGTACGCGTTTGTTCTTACGTACAGCGGAATTTTTGTGGCAAGAAGGGCATACTGCCCATGCGACAGAGGCTGAAGCTATTGAAGAGGCTGAAAAAATGTTGGATGTTTATGCTGATTTCGTAGAAAATACTTTGGCAGTGCCTGTTGTTCGTGGAAGAAAAACTGAAAATGAGCGTTTCGCAGGTGCATTGGATACGTATTGTATTGAGGCGCTGATGCAGGATGGTAAGGCCTTGCAAGCTGGTACGTCACATTTCCTTGGACAAAATTTTGCTAAGGCTTTTGATGTGAAATTTACATCCAAGGAAGGTAAGCAAGAATACGTTTGGGCTACTTCATGGGGGGTGTCAACCCGTTTGATGGGCGCTTTGATTATGGCGCATTCGGACGATCAGGGTTTGGTATTGCCGCCTAAATTGGCTCCTATTCAGGTCGTTATCGTTCCGATCTATAAAACAGACGAAGAAAAAGCGCAGATTGATGGTTTTGTGGATGCATTGACGGCTGACTTGAAAGGAAAAGACGTGTCCGTAAAATATGATGACCGTGATACACAACGCCCTGGTTTTAAATTTGCGGAATGGGAATTGAAAGGCGTGCCTTTGCGCGTGGCAGTAGGTGCACGCGATATGCAAAACGGAACTGTGGAACTGGCAAGACGTGATACACAGACCAAAGAAACTGTTGCTCAGGAAGGCTTAGCAGATACTATTGGCAATCTTTTGGATGTCATTCAGGATAATATCTTCCAAAAAGCATTGAATTTCCGTGCGGAAAATATCACGGAAGTGAATTCTTATGACGAATTTAAAGAAGTGTTAGAAAGTAAAGGGGGCTTTATTTCCTGTCATTGGGATGGCACGGTAGAAACCGAGAAACGAGTGAAGGAAGAAACCAAAGCGACTATCCGCTGTATCCCGTTGGATGCAAAGGAAGAAGCCGGAACTTGTATTTTTACAGGGAAACCTTCGACAAAACGTGTGCTTTTCGCAAAAGCGTATTAGGTATTTAGTGGTAAGTGATAAGTTCTCAGTGGTAAATAGACTGACAACATATCACTTACTGCTTACCACTGAGAAAAAATGAATATTCTGATATTAGGTTGCGGTTGGATAGGTGAGGCTTTTGCTGCTAAACTTTGTGCAGAAGGGCATCGTGTATACGCAACAACAACCAAAGAAGAAAAATACCAGCGTCTGAAAGATGCTGGTATTTTTGCTATATTATGTGACTTTGACCAACCTGTCAATCCTTCAGATTTTCCGCAAGAGGTGGATTATGTGCTGAATAGTGTGCCTGCTATAAGACGATTGTCTGCTGAACAAATACAGCAACGTTTTGCGCGTGTGGTGGAGGTATTGGGCAATACTTCTTATCGTAAGCATATTTTTCTCAGTTCTATAGGGATTTATCCCGATATTGATGGCGTTTTTGATGAAGAATCAACGATATTAACCGATTCCAACCTGGCATTGGCAGAAGAGTATATGCGTGTATTGCCTCATACGATAATCTATCGGTTAGGCGGGCTTTTTGGTGAGAATAGAGTGTTAGCCAAGTACTTTGAAAATAAAATATGTGCTATTGGTCAGCAACTAGCTAATTTCATACATCTGCGGGATGTGCTTGAAATCCTTGACCAAGGGTTTAAAAAGCTACCTGTTGGGGAATTTTATAATATTGTAACGCCAGAACATCCTTTAAAGAAGGAGGTTGTTTTGTCTTCGGCGCAGAAATATGGCTTTGCATTGCCTGTGAGCTTTGATAAGCAAGCTGATTTTCAGAAGACTGTTTCCGGACGAAAAGTAGAAAACGCGTTACAATATACATTCTTGTATCCGTCGCCCTTAGATTTTTGATATATTAGTCGGTGTAACTAAACAAAATAAGCAAATGTGCATGAAAAGAATAACGGGACTCCTATATATTGTGTTTTTCCTTATGGCTGCCGATCTTTACGCGCAGACATCAAAGCCAAATATTATTTTTATCCTGACGGATGATTTGGGCTATTCTGACTTGGGTAGTTATGGAAGTCCGAATATACAAACGCCCTTTTTGGATTCCTTGGCGCATGCCGGATTGCGTGCAACCAACTATGTCGTCACGACACCTTCGTGCACGCCTTCTCGTGCTTCTTTGCTCACGGGGCGTTATGCTTCCCGTTATAATTTGCCTGCACCTATTGGACCGGGAGCACCACAAGGCTTGCCTGCAGATGAAGAAACCATAGCAACCATGTTGAAGAAAGTTGGGTACCGCACAGGGTTGGTTGGGAAATGGCATTTGGGCGATACCAAACCTGAGTTTCATCCAAATGCACATGGGTTTGATTATTTTTACGGTATGCTCTACAGCCATGATTACAGGAACCCGTATGTGCGCACGGACACAACGATAAAGCTATTTCAGAATAAAAGCGTTGCCGTTACTGCTCCGGATGATGCGGACTTAAGTAGGCTGTATCATGAGCAGGTTGTGAAATTTGTACAGGAGCAATCGAAAGAGCAACCTTTCTTTTTATACTATGCGCATAATTTTCCTCATCTTCCTTTGGCTTTTGCCAATACGCATAATCGCTTTATGGATAAGCAGCAGGCTGGGGTTTTAGGTGCTGTGATGCTGGAGCTGGATCAGTATATCGCTGCATTGTGGAGAGTCCTGGAGCAACAAGGTTTGGCAGAAAATACGATCCTTATGTTTTCCAGTGATAATGGGCCGTGGATTGATTATCCACAACGTATGGCGGATGACGGTGAAACGCGTCGCTGGCATGTAGGTACGGCGGGTGTTTTCCGTGGTTCGAAAGCCGAAACGTATGAAGGCGGCGTGCGCGTGCCATTGATTGTGTATGGTCCGGAAGCGTATGTGGGTAAGCGGAAAGTCATTCGTCAACCGTTGAGTAATCTGGATATATTGCCTACGTTTGCCGAATGGACAGGAGCACCCTTGCCGACAAAGGATTTAGATGGACAATCTATCACTGCGGTGTTGCGGGGTGAAGTTTCCGATTTGACAGCTGAGCATCGGCCTATATTTTTGGTGAATTACGGGAAAGCAGAAGCTGTGAGGGTAGGTGAGTGGAAGTACCGTCGGATTCCGGCAGGTGTGAATGCTATATCGGGACAGCCTTATCCTGCGATTGAGGAACTGTTTAACCTGGCTTGGGACCCAAGTGAACGCACAAACCTTATGCAGGAATATGAGGAAAAAGCGCAGGAATTGAAACGTTTGTTCGATGCCTTTGATGGCAATATAGAAGGGAATTAGTATGAATAACCTGTTGTATATGGGAGGCATTTTTTGTCTTCTTGGTAGAAGGAGGTTTCTAAAGACTTCCGAAATTTCGAAAACTTCGGAAGTCTATGTTTTACTTTCTTATATAGCAATGCTGTTTCTTGGCAGTTGTGGCACAACGACTGAAAAATCCGAACGCCCATCAGTGGATAAGGAAAAGCAACAGGCTATTATCGATAAATGGTTGGTGGATAGTGCTAGATCGTATTCTTACGTTGACCATGAATGGCAATACTATATTGATAAGGGGTTAGCAGAAGATTCTACTATCGCTTACCTGTGGCAACAAAAAGCCATGCCTTGGTTTAAGGCTGGAAAATATGAAGTAGGTATGGCATATATTGATAAGGCGGTAAAGTATGATCGTCAAAGCTGGTAAGGGTATCGGGCTTTTATCAAATGTATTTTTGCTAAGACTTATAGGGAAGCACTTGCGGACCTGGAAGAATGTGAGCGTTTGGAGGGTAATCTCCATATTATGGATCATACTTATCGTTTTTACAGGGCATTGTGCCACCGTATGTTAAATGAATATGATAAAGCGGAAACATTGCTTCGTGAAGAGCTGGATGAGATGGAGGCAAAGTGGGGGAAAGAGGGCGTGCATCATCTGGAATTGCTTTATTATGGGATTGTTCAGTATGAGAAGAAAGAATATAGAAAGGCGATAGAAACATTCGATTGGGTGCTACGTATATATCCGCAGTTTTCGGAAGCACAGTATTATAAAGCGTTTTGCCTTCCATATACGGAAAGATATATGGAAGCTCCTGAATTGATACAAGAAGCAATCGCGAATAGAAAAAAGGGTTATACCATCAATGAGGATAATGCGATTTACGAGCGTTATCCCTATCAACTGAGGAATAATTAAGTTTCTGTGTGTCTGTCTTATGTGTACTTTAATTCTTGGCGTATATCATCGCCGAGGTATGGGTAATAACCTGTTATACATTATGATTTACAGTTTAAAATTGTACGTAACATGGAGACAGTGACGACATACATTGCTATAAAGACAACATGCAATACAACAAAGACAACACACATCACCGGAGAGACAACATACATTAGAACAAAGTCGAAGAGAATTTACAACGGCTCTGTTGTATTTTATATCTGTGCAATGCTCTTTTTCTTGATGATAGGAGGCTTTTTTGCATCGCGTATTGGAATTTTCCATAAGTCAATTCAAATTTTGCTGTTGTCATAGTGATTTTACAGGGATGCTATGTGCAAAGCGATAAAGTCTATTGTTTTTTGTACAACAACAGCATACAAATTGTGTTCCGCTGTTTAATTTAAGGTAACGACATTGTTCTTTTAAGGAAATTTGCCTTTCTTTAAAGGCATGTTACGTAGCAAAACAACAACGACACGTTACGTTAACTATATGATCGTGTAGGTTCTTATAAAGACTATTGTATCCTTTGCTAAGAATATGTACAGCAAGAAAAATACGATTTACACTGTGGAATAAACTGTTGCGTTTATGAATATGAGTTTGTATGGGAAGGACAGGTATATTTACATGTTGTGGAAAGCAGTTGTGTCTGTTGTGTTGTTTATGTAGTTTGGTAATAAGTATATGTTGGGCGTTTTGTTATATGTCGTGAGCAAGTTGTTGTTTATATGTTTTTCCTCAAAATGATGTGTGGAGTTGAAAACTATCTATAACTTTATGACAGCGTAGTTCTTTAACCTCTCTATTTCACAGGTTTTTATCGCTTGTAATCCCGTTGTGTATTATCCTTTTTCTTTGTTATCCCTAAGTTTTCTCGGGGTAGGATCTGAGGCTTTAGATAATATCATTGAAATGAAGGGAATCACTATGTTTTTTTTCTAAATATTTTCTATTTTTGCATCTCAATTCAAGCTAATGAGTGACGCTATAAAACATGAGTGCGGAATAGCACTTATTCGACTTTTAAAACCCCTGTCTTATTATCAAGAAAAATATGGTACGCCCTATTATGGCATAAATAAATTGTATCTCCTGATGGAGAAACAGCATAATAGAGGACAAGACGGTGCGGGTATTGCTACTATTAAATTTGATGTAAAACCTGGAAACCGTTATATCTCACGTTATCGGGCAATGGGGGCGTCGGCAGTGGCGGATATTTTCGAATATGTGCAGAAAAAATTTGCAGCTGTCCATAAGGCTTATCCACAGGAATCGAAGGATACTACTTGGTTGAAAGATCATGTAAGTTTTACCGGAGAGGTTCTGCTAGGGCATTTGCGTTATGGTACGCATGGTAAAAATAGTATCGAAAGTTGCCATCCGTTCTTAAGACAAAACAATTGGATGAGCCGTAACTTGGTTGTTGCCGGAAACTTCAATATGACAAATGTAGATGAACTTTTGCAACAGCTTTATGAATTGGGGCAACATCCAAAAGAGCAGGCAGATACGGTTACGGTACTGGAGAAAATCGGACACTTTTTGGATGATGAGAACCAGGAGCTTTTTGATAAGTTCAAGCAGGAAGGTTATTCGAATATTGAAATAAGTGCACTGATAGCTAAAAATCTGGATGTGGCTAATATTTTGACACGTTCAGCGAAAACTTGGGACGGGGGATATACAATTGCAGGGATTTTCGGACACGGCGATGCATTCGTTATGCGTGATCCGGCAGGTATCCGTCCAGCTTTCTATTACCAAGATGATGAAGTACTGGTGGTTGCGTCTGAGCGACCGGTTATCCAAACGGCTTTTAATATTCCTTTGGAAGCAGTGCAGGAAATTAAGCCCGGACATGCGCTGATAGCGAAGAAGGATGGTACAATTACAGAAGAAATGTTCCGTCAGCCGGTTGAACAGAAATCGTGTTCTTTTGAACGTATCTATTTCTCTCGGGGATCGGATGCCGATATTTATAAAGAAAGAAAAGAATTAGGACACTTACTGATTCCTCAGGTATTGGAAGCGGTGAATCATGATATTAAAAACACGGTGTTCTCCTTTATCCCTAACACGGCTGAGGTTTCTTACTACGGTATGATGGAAGGGGTGAATAGGTATGTTCGTGATTATCAGAAAGATGTTCTGTTGAAGCGTGCTGAAAAAATATCCGACGAGGAACTAGAGGAAATGCTCAATATTACACCGCGTTTCGAGAAGCTGAATGTGAAAGACGCGAAACTTCGAACGTTTATTACACAGGATGCTGACCGTACCGATATGGTGCAACATGTTTATGATACGACGTATGGTATTGTGAAGGATCATCAAGATACGATCGTTGCTATTGATGATTCTATTGTGCGTGGTACTACGCTTAAGCAAAGTATCTTGACTATCTTAGATAGATTAAACCCGAAGAAGATTGTTATCGTGTCTTCTGCACCACAAATCCGCTATCCAGACTGTTATGGTATCGATATGTCCAGAATGGGTGAGTTCGTTGCGTTTGAGGCTGCAATCAATTTGTTAAAGCAGCGCGGGATGGGACATATTGTCGATGAAGTTTACCAAAAATGTTTAGCCTCTATTACCAAGCCGAAAGACGAGGTCGAGAATTATGTAAAAGCAATCTATGAGCCGTTCTCGGATGAGGAAATATCGATAGAAATTGCAAACATCGTACGGCCGCACTCGCTGAAAGCAGAACTACAGATTATTTACCAGACACTGAATAATTTGCATAAAGCGTGTCCTAACCATAAAGGTGACTGGTATTTCTCTGGGGATTATCCGACTCCAGGAGGTAATAAGGTCGTGAACAGGGCGTTTATGAACTGGGTAGAGGGTAAAAATGTGAGAGCTTATTTTAGTAGTTAATTAGTCATAAGTCAGTAAGTGATACGTGGTCAGTTGTAAGTGATAGTTTATAATGTTACTGACTACTTACCACTGATAATTTTTTACTATTTAATTTTTACTTTTTAATTTGTTTTCATACCTTTGCAACTCATTAAAATATTTAACAATTATATTATATAACAATGTACGCAATAGTAAATATAGCAGGACAGCAATTTAAGGTTGTAAAAGACCAGTCTCTTTTTGTACACCGCTTACAAGGAGAAGAGGGCGCTACTATTGAATTTGACAATGTATTGTTAGCAGAAGACGGTGGTAAATTCACTGTAGGAGCACCTACAATTGAAGGAGCAAAAGTTTCGGCTACGATTTTGTCTCATTTGAAAGGTGATAAAGTAATCGTTTTCAAGAAAAAACGTCGTAAAGGCTACAAAAAGAAAAACGGTCACCGTCAGCAATTCACTAAAATCCAGATTACTGGTATCAGTTTGTAAATAGAATTTTTAATCTGACTTTACGTCATAAATTAAGATAAAGAAATGGCACACAAAAAAGGTGCGGGTAGTTCCAAGAACGGCCGTGAGTCACATAGTAAGAGATTAGGTATCAAAATTTTTGGTGGTCAACAAGCTATCGCTGGTAACATTATCGTTCGTCAGCGTGGTACAAAACACAATCCTGATACTAACGTAGGTATCGGTAAAGACCATACATTATTCGCTTTGATCGACGGTACAGTAGTATTCCGTAAAAAAGCAAACAATAAATCTTACGTTTCTGTAGTTCCTGCAGAGAAAAACTAAGTAAGGTTTTCCAAAGAAACAGAATAAGCCGTCAGATTTTTCTGACGGCTTATTCTGTTTAAGGACTAACCTTTAATCAACTTGTCTATATCCTTTAGTAAGACCTTTCTTCTCATTTCTTCCTCTAGTTCTTGAAAATTTTCCTTCTCAACCATTTTCCTTATCTGACCCGCTTCCAATACTAATATCTGGTCGCAACAGTCTTTCAGTGTAGAGAAAATGTGGGATGATATCAAGATAGTTTTACCTGTTTCTTTTAGTCGATGGATGATGTGGCTTAGGATAATGGAACTCTCAAGGTCGATGCCGTTATAGGGTTCATCAAGGATAAAGTAGTCGTTCTCCTGAAGTAAGACAGCGGTTAAAGCCAGTTTTTTCTTCATGCTTGTAGAATAGTTGGAAACGTACTCTTTCAAAGGCAGCTGGAAGATGTTGCGTTCATGTAAGCTCCTGAACTGTATCTTACGTGCATCGGTCAGAACGTAAATATATTCCTCTCCTGTTATTTTGTTCAGGTAGTAAGGTTCGGATGTTAATAATCCCAAGCGATTCTTTAATGGCGGTTTATCACAACTTATATCCCCTGTATAAGATTCCAAGCCTGCAATGCAGCGAAACAACGTTGTCTTTCCTGCACCGTTTTCCCCAACAATACCATAGACCTTGCCTTGTTCAAAATTGCTGCTGATGTCGTTAAGCACTTTTTTGTTTCCGTAGGATTTTGATATATTGGCTATACGAATCATGCTGTGTTTTTTAAATTGTTAATCGCTTTGAAATAATAATAGGGGATGATGGCTAATATCAATGGGTAGAAGGCCAAACAAAGCCCTACAATCGTTAGTTCTGTAACGCTCATCTTTCTTGGAAATACAGCATATTTCATGGTAATTATAAATGGAATTAGGGTAAGCCCCAGCAACCATACCACAATAGCTTTGTGAAATTCGTCCAAGTGCAGAATGGCAAAAAGAAGGAGAACCGGACCTAGGAGTATACTCAACTGTATGATGCCTCGCCAAATCTTATAGCGCAAGAAGGAAGCCGGTTTCCGGTTCTGGTTCCAATGGATAAGGGACGGTTCGGGGCTTTGATAATAAAAAATGCAAGATAAGCAGATGCAAAACAGACAGAATAATGCCAGATTGATATTATTTACTGTAAAAGCAATGATGCTAATAGTGTACAAGCACAGTAATAACAGCCAACTGTTGCGAAACCCTATGATAAATTCAAATGGCTTTTTAGTAAAAGGAGTGGGAATACATCGTTTCCAAAAGGAGGAGGTGGATAAGAAAATAAAAAGTCCGCACGCTACGGACAGTAGTAGAGCTAAAATGTATTGGTTATTTAAGCATAGAAGAATTGCTGACCCGAAGCTGATGAGGCTGTTTTCCAAGAGTCTGATTTTGTAGTAAGCTGTTTTTGTAAATATCGTTTTTAGGAAGTCATTTCTTTTAAAATCCGATAACGAGAAAAGGTATTGAATGTTGGCTAAGATGAGGAGGTAAGCTCCCTAAGTTGGAGACGATTTGATAAAAGTAATATAAGGCTATGTAAAGCAGAATTATTGCTGGAAGGAGAACAACGGGAGGGAAGCCGGCATCGGAGATGTGCCTTTTGAGGATTCTTCCCTGGAGTTTAAAGTAGTTCACAATCATCGTTTTCTCATTTACTAACCGCCTTATATTAGTAGAGACGTAGCATCGCTACGTCTCTACCCAATATTATTTATTTTAGATTATTAAATAATCAACATAGCATCGCCGTAGGAATAGAATCTGTATTTTTCTTTTACAGCTACTTCATAAGCGTTCATTACATTTTCATAACCGCCAAATGCTGCAATCATTACCAATAAAGTTGATTCCGGTGTGTGGAAATTGGTAATCATCGAATTAGCGATGCTGAAATCGTAAGGTGGATATATAAATTTGCTAGTCCAGTCGTTAGCTGCTTTGAGGTGTTTGTCGGCTGAAACAGAAGATTCGATAGCACGCATGGAAGTTGTTCCCACGGCACAAACTCTTCTTTTTTCATCTATACCTTTGTTGACTACTTTAGCTGCCTGATCGGTGATGATGAATTGCTCTGAGTCCATTTTGTGTTTGGTCAGGTCTTCTACTTCTACTGTGCGGAAAGTCCCTAAGCCAACATGTAATGTCACTTCGGCAAAATTGATGCCTTTCAATTCTAAGCGTTTCATCAATTCGCGAGAGAAGTGTAAGCCAGCAGTTGGAGCTGCTACAGCACCTTCATTTTTTGCATAGATGGTCTGGTAACGGAATTTGTCTTCCGGAGTAGCTTTACGTTTAATGTATTTTGGAAGTGGGGTTTCACCCAATATTTCGATATTGCGGCGGAACTCTTCATCTGTACCGTCAAATAGGAAACGGATAGTACGTCCGCGGGAAGTTGTGTTGTCTACGACTTCTGCAACCAATAAATCATCATCGCCAAAATATAGCTTGTTGCCCACACGGATTTTACGAGCTGGGTCAACAAGAACGTCCCATAAACGCAACTCTTTGTTCAATTCCCTTAGAAGAAACACTTCGATGGTAGCGCCTGTTTTCTCTTTGTTACCGTACATACGCGCAGGGAAAACTTTCGTGTTATTCAAGATCATGACGTCTTGGTCATCAAAATAATCCAAAACATCCTTGAAAATCTTGTGCTCTATTTTTCCCGTATCACGGTGTAAAACCATAAGGCGTGATTCATCACGGTGCTCTGAAGGTTCTGACGCTAACAGTGATTCCGGTAAGTTGAATTTAAACTGTGATAATTTCATCTTTTACTATTTCAATATTATGTATGTTGTTGAATACCTTAACAAACAACCGCTCCTTAAGGTTTCAAAAAGGCTTACAAAGCTACGAATTATTAATCTAAATATCATGTTTTGTTTGTATTGTTTAACCTTATAGACCGTTATCGAGACAGATAAAACAATTCATTGGTTAATCAAAAAAAAATTATACTTTTATAACCGTATGCGTTTGTTTCTAACCCTGATCAGAGAAAGTTTCGTTTTTGCCGTGTCGGCGTTGCGGGATAACCGTACGCGTACACTGTTGTCTCTGTTGGGTGTGACTATCGGAATCATGACCATTATAGGTGTTTTTTCTGCGGTAGATACCCTGCGTAATAACCTGGAAGAATCCGTTAAGAAGATAGGTAGTCGTACTTTGTATATAGAAAAATGGCCTTGGGATGGAGGGCCAGATTTTCCTTGGTGGAAGTACATCAATCGTCCTGAACCTAAATATGTAGACTTTGAAGCTGTCAGAGACCGAATGACTACTGCAGAACAGGTAGCCTATACCATCAATATCTCAAACAGCACAGCAAAATATGATAATAATTCTGCCGCGAATATTACGGTAACCGCGGGTACGCATGAGCTTTACAGTATTCGGAATTTAGATATTGTAGAAGGTCGGTATTTCACGGAACAGGAATCGCGTGCAGCAGGGCCGAGCGTTATTCTTGGTGCAACCATCGCTGAAGGGCTTTTCCCCAATGAAGACCCTATTGGGAAATATATTACTTTGGTGGGGCGAAGACTGCAAGTTATTGGTGTGCTTAAGAAAGAAGGGGCAGGCGTATTAATGAACGTGTCAAATGACGATGTTGCTTATATTCCTTTTACGCTGGCGCGAAATATTGTGAACTATGAAAATTATGGTCCTAGTATCGCCATAGAAGTGAAATATCCCTACTCCTTAGAGGAAGCTGAAAGTGAATTGATAGGAATTATGCGATCATCGCGTAGACTAGCTCCTCAGCGTGAAGATAATTTTTCTGTAAATAAAACAACACTGATAACAGCTCAGCTCGACCAAATGTTTACGATTATTAACCTTGCTGGCTTTTGTATCGGTATCTTTTCTATTCTTGTTGGAGGTTTCGGTATTGCGAATATCATGTTTGTAAGTGTGAAAGAGCGAACTAATCTTATTGGAATTCAAAAGGCTTTGGGAGCAAAAAACTTTTTTATTCTTTCGCAATTCCTGATTGAGAGTATTTTACTCTGCTTGATTGGCGGTGCGATCGGATTGGGTATTGTTTACGGTTTGGCTGGTTTAGTGAAATTGGCTCTTGATGTAACTATTGTGGTGAGTTTGAAGATGGTCATGCTAACAACTATTCTATCTACCATCATAGGCTTGATTGCCGGAATCGTTCCCGCTCTGAATGCTGCCCGTCTTGATCCTGTAGAGGCCATCCGAAGTAAATAATTTCATTTTTCAAATTTTTTTCTTTTATTTTTCTTCTTTATCAAGGAAATTATTGTAATTTAAGTGCAATAATTTTTAATGTAAACCATAAGAGAGAGAAGTAAAATGCCTGATTTAGAAAAAAAGGAAGAATTCGCAGTGGATATACTGGGCGAGGAGTCCTTAGATAATATACATCACGTGAACAATCCAGTGTTGGATGTCCCTGCAATTGAGAAGAATTATTTATCCCAAGTACGTTCGTATTCCAAAGAAGGAAACGCCTATGTTTTTACCGATGGAAAAGCCAAAGTTGAGGTTCGCATCTTTTCGGATGAAATTATCCGCGTACGATTAGCTCCGCAAGGAACTTTCTTGGATGATTTTTCATATGCCGTGAAAACAGATCTACACCTGCATCCAACCTCTTTCTCGTTAGAAGAATTAGAAGATGCTTATTTGGTGAAAACAGCAGCTACAACCTGTAGAATTCAGAAAGATAATTTCTTCATTTCCTTTGGCGATACGAAAGGGAAAACGATTAATCGTGACCATGCACCGATGCACTGGGAAGAAAGCCCGGATTTTGGGGGATACTATGTCTATTGTACTAAAGAAGCTCAGAGCGATGAAGCATTTTTTGGTTTGGGAGATAAATCGACAAATTTAAATCTTCGTGGGCGTCGCTTTAGCAACTGGAATTCTGATACTTATGGGTTTGGTTTTAACCAAGACCCTTTATATAAGACTATACCATTCTATATTGGTGTGACTGATAGTGATGCCTATGGTATTTTCTTTGATAATACGTTTAAAACTTTCTTTGATTTCGCTGCAGAACAGAATAACCAGACCAGTTTCTGGTCCGAAGGAGGTGAGTTGCAATACTATTATATCCAAGGGCCGTTAATGATGGACGTTATAAAGCGCTATCATGAACTTACGGGCACACACTATATGCCACCATTGTGGGCGATTGGTTACCACCAGTGTCGTTGGAGCTATTATCCAGAGGCGAATGTTCGTGAGGTAGCGGAGCAATTCAGAAAACGCTCTATCCCATGTGATGCAATCTACTTGGATATAGATTATATGGACGGCTATCGTTGTTTCACTTGGAATAAACGTTATTTCCCAGATCCTAAAAAGATGATTGCCGACTTAGCAGCCGATGGTTTCAAGACGGTCGTGATGATTGATCCAGGGATCAAAGTAGACGAAGATTACTGGGTGTTCCAGGAAGGAAAAGAAAATAAATATTTCTGTCGTCGGGGAGATGACTATTTTATGGAGGGCTATGTGTGGCCAGGACGCTGCCAGTTCCCAGATTATACCAACCCGAAAGTGCGTGAATGGTGGGGAACGTTGTATGAGGGTCTTGTGGAAGACGGTGTAGCGGGGGTTTGGAATGACATGAACGAGCCTGCTGTATTTGGGCGCGGAACTTTCCCTGACGATGTAAGACACCATTTTGATGGAATCAGAGGTTCCCACCGCAAAGCACATAATGTGTATGGTATGCAGATGGTTCGTTCTACATACGATGGTCTGAAAAAATTGCAGAAAAACAAACGTCCGTTTACGATTACACGTGCGGCTTATGCGGGAACACAACGTTATTCGTCCGTATGGACAGGTGATAATATTGCTACTTGGGAACACTTGCGCATAGGCTTGTTGCAATTACAACGTTTGTCTATGTCGGGGTTGTCATTCTGTGGTACAGATATTGGTGGTTTTACAGGTGAACCGGATGGAGAATTGTATACGCGTTGGATGCAGTTTGGTGTGTTCTCACCTTTCATGCGCGTACACTCTGCAGGTGATACCCGTGACCGTGAGCCATGGAGTTTTGGACCAGAATGGGAGGCTATCTGTAAGAAATTTATTGAATTGCGTTATAAGTTATTGCCTTATATCTACACGATATTTTGGCGTCAACACAAGTATCGTGAGCCGATTTTGCGTCCTATTTCCTTGTTGGAACAGCATAAGCCTAAGAACTTACTGAGAGAAGAAGAGTTTGGTTTTGGGGATCAGATTTTAGTATCTCCTGTGATTAATCCAGGACAGACTTCTAAAGTGGTCTATCTACCTGAAGGAAGTTGGTACTATTATTTCGGTGAGAAATTTTTTGAAGGAGGTCAGGAGCATTTGATAGATACTCCTTTGGATGAGATGCCTGTTTTCGTAAAAGGAGGTAGCGTAATTCCAGAATATCCAGTGATGCAATATACATTTGAGAAAAACATTGATGCATTAAAACTGAATATCTACTATGGTGAGGGTACGCATGACTCTTATGTATACATTGACCATGGAGAGACTTTTGCTTATGAGCAAAGTGTGTACAATGAAAAACACTTTATTGTAGAATGTCAGAATAATGTGCTTTCGGTTAGACAGCATATAGAAGGCTTGTACAACGAACGTTTTGATACATACAAGTTGTATTTCTTCGGTTTACCAGCAGAGAGCAAATCCGTACACGTGGATGGTGATACTGTCGCTTGGTCTTACGATGAAGAAGGAACACCTTACATTTCCGTAGAGAAAGAATTCAGAAAATTGATAATTGACTAATCTTTAACAAATAAACCGAGGGTTATGAATTATCCAGTAGAAGTATATTCCCTTTTTTCAGATTTTGATATAGCGTTATTTCGATCTGGTAAACATTTTAAATTGTACGAGAAGTTAGGTTCTCGTACAGTTACCCAAAATGGTAAAGAAGGTGTTTATTTTGCCGTTTGGGCCCCTAACGCACAATCGGTATCCGTTATCGGAAATTTTAACGGGTGGAACCCGCACAGTCATGAGCTGTATCCGCGATGGGATAGTAGTGGTATTTGGGAAGGTTTTATTGAAGGGCTTGGCTTAGGTGAGGTATACAAATATCAGATCCACTCCAGTACTGGTGAACACTTAGAGAAAGCCGATCCTTTTGCTTTATTCGCTGAACAGGCCCCGAAAACCGCCTCCATTGTATCCACAACATGGTATGCTTGGAATGATAATGCTTGGATGCGCAACCGTGCGGATCACAATGCTCTTGACAAGCCGTATTCGGTCTACGAAATGCACATCGGCTCCTGGCAGCGAGACCCGGAAGACCCCGAACGTTTTTTGAACTATCGTGAAGTCGCCGACAAATTGGTGCCATACATTAAGGAGATGGGTTTTACGCATGTGGAATTAATGCCGATTATGGAGCACCCGTATTATCCATCATGGGGCTACCAGATTACAGGGTATTTTGCAACCTCATCCAGATATGGCAGTCCGCAGGATCTGATGTATCTTATCGATATGTTGCATAAAAACAATATTGGTGTTATTCTTGACTGGGTACCTTCGCATTTCCCTGGTGATGGACACGGCTTATACCGATTTGATGGTACGGCTCTTTATGAGCATGAAGACTCTCGTAAAGGGTTCCATCCGGATTGGAAATCCTATATTTTCAATTACGGACGGAATGAGGTGCGATCTTTTCTGATCTCCAATGCCTTTTTCTGGCTAGACCGATATCATATTGATGGTTTACGTGTTGATGCAGTGGCTTCGATGTTGTATTTGGATTATTCTCGTAAAGCAGATGAATGGATACCAAATGAGTATGGCGGAAATGAGAATTTGGAAGCTGTACACTTTTTAAAGGAGTTCAATGAAGCGGTCTATTCCCACTTTCCTGATGTGCAGACTATTGCTGAGGAATCCACTTCCTGGCCAGGCGTAAGCCGCCCGACATTCGATGGAGGACTTGGCTTCGGTATGAAATGGATGATGGGTTGGATGCATGATACCTTGAACTATTTTAAGGAGGATCCGATCAATCGCTCGTACCATCACGATAAGATGACCTTTGGAACGGTTTATAGTTTCCATGAAAACTTTATGCTGCCGCTATCGCATGATGAGGTCGTGTACGGCAAGCAATCTTTGTTATACAAAATGCCGGGCGATGAATGGCAGAAATTTGCCAACCTGCGTGCGCTTTACCTGTATATGTTTACGTTCGTTGGTACGAAGCTCTTGTTTATGGGCGGTGAATTTGGGCAAACCGCGGAGTGGAGTATTAACCAATCGCTCGATTGGCATTTGACGCAATTTGCGCCACATAAAGGTCTGCAGCGATTTGTCAAAGATCTTAACGCACTTTACAAAGAGCAGCCAGCTTTGTACGAAAAAGCATTTAGTTCGGATGGTTTCCAATGGATAGAATTGGGTGATCATACCAATAGTGTGTTTGCTTACCTACGTAAGGGAAACAAGCAAGCGGACACGGTCTTAGTGGTTCTCAATTTGACACCTGTTGTGCGGGATGGCTATCGTGTTGGCGTTCCGTATGCGGGAGAATGGGAAGTACTCTTGAACTCGGATGATGAAATTTATCACGGAAGTGGTGTCAATCAACAAGCGGCTAAGTCAGAAGCTATTGCGTGGATGGAGTGTGAACAATCTATAGCATTAACATTACCACCTTTAAGTGGGGTGGTTTTAAAAAGAGTTTAAAATTATGCATATCATACATTTAAGTGTAGAGTGTTTTCCTTTGGCAAAAGTTGGTGGATTGGCTGACGTCGTTGGTGCATTGCCACGTTATCAAAGAAAATTAAAGCAAGATGCATGGGTGGTTTCGCCTTGGTACGATCGTCCTTTTACACAATCGAAAAAACTGAAAACCGTATTTGAAGGAAGTTTCTTTCAGGGGTCGGAGGTGCTGCATTACCAAGTTCTCAAGGAGGGAAAAGATAGTTTGGGTTTTCCTCTTTATCTTATCAAAATTCCAGGAAAATTAGACCGTCCGGAAGTATATTGTTACCCGGATGAAGCTGAGCAATGGATTGCTTTTCAACATGCTTTCCTACATTGGATGAAGCACGCGAATATTATGCCGGATGTAGTTAATTGCCATGATCATCATGTGGGGCTGGTACCTTTCTTGATGAAACATGCAACGGACTTTAACCAATTTGATGATGTCAAGACAGTGATTACTGTGCATAACGGGCAGTATCAAGGTTGGA
Organism: Sphingobacterium wenxiniae; assembly: GCF_900116225.1. GTDB lineage: Bacteria > Bacteroidota > Bacteroidia > Sphingobacteriales > Sphingobacteriaceae > Sphingobacterium > Sphingobacterium wenxiniae. The sequence continues at coordinate 49,906 of NZ_FOZZ01000005.1, read as the reverse complement.
TGCCTTGGAATAAAGGCGTTTTACTTCCCGCGTTTGATACTTGGCGTTGGGGATTGTTGGACTGGGATGGAGTGATTAATCCTTTAGCTTCGGCGATTAAGTGCAGTGACGCTTTTACCACGGTTAGTGAAGGCTATTTGTTGGAGCTTTATGAACAGGCAAATGGTCTGGAAGGGCTATTTAGAACAGAATCTGAAAAAGGATTTGGTATTGTCAATGGTATTGATGATGCTTATTGGAATCCTACAGAAGATGAACTGATTCCGAATAATTATGATGTTGCTGCGGTGAAAAAAGGTAAAGAGAAGAATAAAAAAACATTCTGTGAAAAAGTAGGTTTGGATGCTTCGTTGCCTTTATTAACTTATATCGGACGTTTTGCGGGTGAAAAGGGTGCAGATTTGTTGCCGGAAGTAATTGAAAATATTTTTGGGAATCCTGAAAATAAAATAAGTATATTTATACTGGGCTCTGGAGATGAGCAAATCCAAGCGAACCTACAAGCGTTGTTAGACAGGTATCCCGATAATCTCAAAGTGTTCTTTGGCTATAATGAAGGCTTGGCGCATGAAGTATATGCGGCTGCTGACATGATTTTAATGCCATCACGTGTAGAGCCTTGTGGATTGAATCAACTGTATGCGATGAAATATGGTACAATTCCGATTGTAAGGGCAATAGGCGGATTGAAGGATACAGTAGTCGACGTAACGGAAAAGAACGGTTACGGATTTGTATTCCCGGAAGCGAGGGCACAGGATGCTGTTTCGGCAGTAGAACGTGCTTTGGAATATATTGGAGGACGCGGCAAAATGCAACGTATCCGTAAGAAAGAAATGGAGTTGGATTTCTCTTGGGATAAATCCGCTCAACAGTATATCAATTTGTATAACCGGTTGTAATTTTAGAGGTATGGCACAACACAAAGTAGTATCGATTGTTTTAGGAGGAGGCCGCGGTACGAGGCTCTACCCATTGACGGAAAAACGTTCAAAACCCGCAGTCCCTATTGCTGGGAAATATCGCTTGGTCGATATTCCTATTTCAAACTGTTTGAATTCTGGTTATAACAAGATTTTTGTATTGACGCAGTTCAATTCGGCTTCTTTGAACAAGCACATTAAGAATTCTTACAATTTCAGCCTTTTTAGTAAGGGCTTTGTGGATATTCTTGCTGCAGAGCAGACCGCCGAAGGTGATAGCTGGTTCGAGGGAACTGCAGATGCTGTACGGCGTACACAAAAGAATCTAATCAATGTTGATTATGACTATGTGCTGATTCTTTCGGGCGATCAGTTGTACCAGATGGATTATTCCGCTATGGTTGATTTTCATGTGGAAAATGGAGGTGATGTCACCATCGCAACCATCCCTGTAACGGCAAAAGATGCAACAGGATTTGGTATCTTAAAATCTAATGATGCCAATGAGATTACGTCCTTTGTAGAGAAACCACCAAAAGAAGAACTACCTAATTGGCCGTCTGAGGTGTCTGAAGAAATGCAACAGCAAGGAAGGAACTATCTGGCTTCTATGGGAATCTATGTGTTTTCCAAAGGTGTCTTGAAAGGTATGTTGGAAGAAAACCCGGGCCTTGATTTCGGTAAGGAGATCATTCCTGATGCAATAGAGACTAAAAAGGTTTTGAGCTATCAATTTGACGGCTATTGGACTGATATTGGAACGATTAAATCGTTTTTCGATGCCAATATCGGTCTTACGGATGATATTCCGGACTTCAACTTGTTCAATGAGACGGTTTACACACGTGCGCGTATGTTGCCGCCGTCTAAAATATCAGGAACGACATTAAATAATACAGTTGTCGCCGATGGGTGTATTCTTAATGCAGATAAGTTGGAACGTTCGGTGATCGGTGTGCGTTCGCGGATAGCAGCTGGCACGGTCATGAAAGCAACCTATATGATGGGTAGCGATTATTACGAAAAATTGGAAGAGGTGTTGGAAAAAGTTAGTTCACAGCAACCACCCCCAATAGGCGTCGGCGAACGTTGCTATATCGAGAATGTTATCCTGGATAAGAACTGTCGTATTGGCAATGATGTGCGTATCAAAGGTGGTCCACACTTGGATGACGGAAACTTCTATACACATTCCATCTGTGATGGAATTGTTGTGGTGAAGAAAGATGCTGTGATTCCAAATGGAACAACGATTGGCTGCTAATTAATCCACTATAAAGTGTGAGGGGCTGGAAACAGCCCCTTTTTTAATAAAAAAATCCCGGAGCGGGGAGCTCCGAGACTTTTTACTAACTAACCAATTATTAACCTATGAAATTATGAAATGTACCTATATAACGGCAACTTCTGTTCCTATATTACATATTCTACACTGTCTTAACATTTTTTAACAAATCGATTTGCTTATATCCTTAGATAAACAGTCTTACCTCCCTCCTGGTGGACAAAATGTCTTCAAAAACTGGGAATAGGTTTTTGCCAAGTGTTCACTTGTTCCAGTACCTTCATTGATGGAATGGCTACGGTTCGGATAAGCCATCATCTGGAAAGGAATCCCGTGTTTTACCAATTCATTAATATATACTTCTGCATTTTGATAATGTACATTGTCGTCACCTGTACCATGAACCAGCAAGAGATTACCTTTCACATTTTTAGCATAGGTGATGGCAGAACCCTTTAAGAAATCGGCCTCGTTCTCTTGAGGCAATCCCATGTAACGCTCCTGATAGATGTTGTCATAGAGCAGCTGATTGGTTACAGGGGCGATGGAAATGCCTGTCTGATAAATATCTGGATATTGTCCTAACAGGTTGAGCGTCGAAGCACCGCCACCGCTCCATCCCCATACAGCGACACGTGTAGTGTCCACAAATCCCCATTTGAACACTTCTTTGGCACCCATTGCCTGGTCACGGATATTAACGATTCCGATGTTGCGGTAGATTGATTTACGCCATTTTCTACCTTTGGGTGCAGGCGTTCCCCGGTTCTCTAAAGATACATAGATATAACCATCTTCTGCCATGTCGCCTAAGTATAATCTGTTTTTGCCGGCATAGAAGTTGTCCATTACCGTTTGCATGGCAGGTTCTCCGTATACGAAGAAAACAATAGGGTATTTCTTTGTTGGATCAAAATCTTTAGGTCTGACCATCCAACCGTCTAATTCCACATCATCAACTGTAGTTACTTTGAAAAATTCTGTCTTTGCATCGTTAGGCCCGGCTTTGCGTGTCGAGTGTGGTGTTACTAGCTCTTTGTGCTCAGGAAGGGATACGACTGCTCCAGAAGCCATATAGCTTGTACTGCTTGTTTGGAAAAGCGCAACTTTGCCATTGGGTGAAATACTGTAATAGTTTGTTCCTGCATAGTTTTTCGGTGTTACACGTGTAGCTTTGCCTCCTTTTAACGGTATACTGTATAAGTATTGCTGGGTAGCATTGGAAGGAGAGGCTGAAAAATAAATGTAACCGTTTTTGGTATCGATCATATCTATCTGAATGACATCGAAATCATCTGTTGTAAGGAGCGTTTCTTTTCCTTCAAGGTTGATTTTATATATCTGCCTAAAACCACCTTTCTCCGATACCCAGATGAATGCTTTTCCATTGTCTGTCCAATCCCAACCACTGGGATCGCCGTTATTCCAACGTGCTTTAATATCTATCCATGCGGAATCTTCCTCCGTGTGAATGGTACTACTCTTTCCGGTATTGGCATCTGTCAGTATGATTTTGCTGTGATTTTGTTTGCGGTTGAGTTGTTGGAGGATAATGGACTTAGCATCCAAAACCCATTCCATGCGTGGAATATAATGTTGCGCTTCGTCGCCTTCTATTTCTACTTTTCTGGTGCTCTTCTCTTCAAGGTCGTACAACCAGACACTTGTTGCCGAGGGATTCATGCCTACTTTTGGATATTCCACAGGAATCGTAAAAGAGTAGAGACTATCAGTGTTATTTATCATCAGGAAGTTTCGGGTACTTCGTGCATCTTGTTTCCAAAATGCTATTTTCTTTCCGTCAGGAGACCACCGAAAACCGTCTTTTGTTCCGAACTCTTCTTCGTAAGCCCAATCAAAGGTGCCGTTAATGATGCGGTCTGTACCATCGTGGGTTATTTGTTCGTATTGAAAATCGTTTAAGCGCTGGATATAGATATTATGTTTCGAAACAAAAGCTACTTTTGAGCCATCGGGTGAAAACTTGGCAAACATAAGAGATGCTTCGGAAAGGCCTGCACCTAATTGTGTTAATTTTTTGCTTTCGCTGTTAAATATCCAGTAATCACCTCTGGTATTTTCGCGCCATACCCGTTGAGTATTGGTAAATAGAAGAAGAAGCTTGCCATCTGGCGAGACTTGGAAACTTTGTACATGCAACGGCTCATGTTTCCCTTGTGGGATAAGGTCTTGTCGCTTTAAGAAGTTTGTATTTTTACTTTTGTCGATAAGATGAACAATATCGATACCCGATTCCGTAAAGCTATAATAGGCATTTCCGTCTGGCGTCCATTGCATTTGTCCAAACGACAGACTTGCTATAAAAAAGCTCGTCAAAAAGACAATGGTCTTTACAAGAGGTATGTTAATTTTATACATGGTTCGTTCTATAGTTTTCAATTTCATCTGCTGTTTTTATCAACTCAGGTCCTAATAAGCGGAAATTATTTTCTGTAATTAAGAAATCATCTTCAATGCGTATGCCTCCAAAATGGCGATATTCTTCCAGTTTTTCATAATTAATAAAATCTTCGTTTTTCTTCTCTGCTCTCCACATATCGATGAGGTCTGGGATGATGTAGATGCCCGGTTCGATGGTAAGCACAAATCCCGGTTCCAAGGCTTTGCCTAATCGTAGAGATTTCAGCCCGAATGTCGTTGTATCTTTCGGCTCTGCTTGTGTGTAGCCGACATATTGCTCGCCCAAATCCTCCATATCGTGTACATCCAGACCCATCATGTGCCCCAAACCGCATTGGAAGAACATGGTGTGCGCATGGTTTTTTACGGCTTCTTCGGTATTTCCTTGCATCAATCCCACTTCCTTTAGTCCGTTAACTAAAGAGGTTGCAGCTTGCAGATGCACTTCTTTGAAGGTTATTCCCGGGCGAAGCATATCGCGGGCATCGGTGAATGCTTTTAATACAACATCGTATAACTCGCGTTGTTTCGTAGTGAATTTGCGGTCAACAGGAAAAGTACGTGTCAAATCTCCGGCATAACCCATAGCAGTCTCCACACCGGAATCATTGAGTACCAGATTTCCGCTTTTCAATAGATTATGGTTGGCTTGGTTGTGTAGGATTTCACCGTGTATGGTGACAATAGGCGGATAGGCGAAAGGACAACCCTGGTTTGCGGCCAGATGCTGTATCGCGTTTGTGATTTCATATTCTTTTATCCCGGGTTTTGTCATGCGCATCGCCAAAAGATGCATTTCTGTTGATACGCGTATGGCTTCCTCAATTTGTACGATTTCCTGTTCTTCCTTGATGGATCGCTGCGCTACAACTGCTTGGATTAAGGTTGTGGAAGGCTGTATAGCATCTATTTTTATCTGTAATAGTTGACTGATAAGGATTTTGTTTGCTGATTGGTAAGCTGGCAAATAGTGGACAAACCTGTTTTGTTGTAGGGCTTGCTGTAAATAGCTTGCCAATGTATCGAAAGGTCTGCTGTCGTTTATGCCAGATTTCATAGCCTTCTCTTTCAATGTTTCCTGCTTCCCTGTCCACACGATATCGTCAATGCTTAGTTCGTATCCAAAAATAATTTCTTTGTTTTCATCCAGATCAATTATAGCAGCCAGTTTTGGGGCTTTTATACCGAAATAATATAAAAAAGTACTGTCTTGCCGGAAAGGGTAGGTGTTGTGTTCAAAATTGATGGGGTTTTCGATATTGCCCAAAAGCAGGATAATACCGCTGCCAACTTGTTTCTTTAGCCTTTCTCTTCGGTGTTGATAAGTATCTACAGAGAACATAATATTGTGTTTTAGTGTAATTGAAAAGTGAAACGAATCTAAGAAAAAAAGCAAGAATTGGCGACTGCTGTTTAAATTTCTGGTTTTACCGCACTTTCTTCGCCATAGTCCTCGTCAGAGCCGAGACACAGCGAGGCACAACGACAGAGCTCAGTGTGAAAAAAAACGTTCATGTGTCATCTTGAGCTTGTCGAAAGATAAAACATAGTGGTTGGAAACTGTTGGGTATTTATTTTTAAACAGGCTCTAAGTGCGTCTGTTCGTAATTTAATTATTACAAGGGTGGAAGCTTGGGAATATATTTGGTAATGGCTATTTTTGAGTAATAAACCTTAACTGCATCAATGAGTTTTTTTATTGCAAGATGAAAAGAAAAGATTTTATTAAGGCCTCATCTTTGTTGGCGGCTTCTGCTTTTATGCCCTTTTCTTATGGCGCTACCTCGGTTTCTACAATTCGTGTTGGATTGATTGGTGTGCATGGTATGGGTTGGTCCAACCTGAAAGCTATTCTGAAAAATACGAATGTTGTGTGTACCGCGCTCAGTGATGTCGATGAAAATACCCTGCTGCAACGGGCAAATGAATTGCAGAAACAGGGCATTGCGGTAAAAAAGTATATCGATTACAAGGAAATGCTGAAAGGAGATACGGTTGATGCAGTCATTATCGCGACGCCGGATCATTGGCATTGTCTGCAAATGGTTGATGCGGTACGTGCCGGGAAAGATGTTTATGTGGAGAAGCCGATCGGTAATTCGATAGCGGAGTGTGCCATCATGGTGAAGGCGGTGGAAAAGCATTCGAGCATTGTGCAGGTAGGGCAGTGGCAAAGGAGCCAACAACATTTCCGGGATGCGATTAATTTTGTCCATGCCGGGCATTTAGGTAAAATACGGACAGTTAAGGCCTGGTCTTATGTGGATTGGAAAAAGCCGATAGAACCTATGCCGGACAGTGAGCCGCCATTGGGCGTGCATTATGATAAGTGGTTAGGTCCTGCTCCAAAAAGAGCGTTTAATCCCAACCGGTTTCATTTTGAGTTTCGTTGGTTCTGGGATTATGCCGGTGGATTGATGACGGATTGGGGTGTACACATGCTGGATTATGCCCTGTTGGGCATGAACGTTTCCGATCCCATATCCATTATGGCATCGGGAGGTAAATATGCGGTGCCGAATGGGGCCTCGGAAACGCCTGATACTTTATCGGTTGTGTATGAATTTGCGGATTTCAATATTCAATGGGAACATGCTATAGGTATTGGTCTCGGACCTTATGTTCGAAATCATGGTGTGGCTTTTATTGGTCAAAATGGTACTTTGGTGCTTAACAGGGACGGTTGGGAAGTTATTCCGGAAGGCGACAGGATGGAAGCTGTATCCTTGCAAAAAGCTGTGGACAATGGTTTGGAAGAACATACGAAAAATTTTGTGCAGGCTATCCGCCAGCGGAATACGAAATTGCTTCATGCGCCTATTCAGGCAGGAGCACATATCGCCCGCTTTTCGCAAATGGGGAATATTGCTTACCGAACAGGTAAAAAGTTGTTTTGGGATGTTGCACAGGAACAGTTTACGGATGCTGAAGCCAATGTTTATATACAGCCGAGCTATAATAATGGGTATGAACTACCTGCTATTTTGGGATAGCCATACCGATATGAATTTTTCCTATGTGTGAAATTCTTCTTCATATCCACGGAGTACGGCTTGAATACCGGTTATTCTTTTTCTCCATAGTTTTAAACTGGAAAAGCCTCCCCAGGCCGTAGCGATTATAATAAGAATTAAGCCTGTTAATTTTGTCGGTGTAAATATTATGGACGACAGAAAGAATGTTACTACTGCTGTCATGAATAGAATATACGTAGAAAGGGATAATAGGGAAATCCATCTTAATCTCTTCACAAAATGGTTTAAATTAGCTTTAAGATTTTGATTATGGTATGTAGACCGTAAATAAAACCAAGCCATGATGCGTTGTACGAGATAAATGGTTATACTGCATAGTAAGAGGACATTTGCCCATAGGGGTTTATTCTGCCCGTCAAAAGCATCGTAATAAATAAAACAAAATAGGGAGATGGCGATGACTTCCATAACAAACTGTACTCGTATTCGGTATAAATCGGGATGATTGATGATTCTTGTCATTGACCAGAGTTGTTTTTTGCTTTTGTGAGGAGAGGGGAATTGTTGCCACTCCGTTTTTAATTGTTCGATATTCATGCTTTTAACTTTTTAGTATATCTTTTAATTTGTCTTTTATTCTACTCATTTTTACAGCCACATAGTTTTCCGATATTCCTATAATTTGTGCTATTTCCCGATAAGAATAATCTTCCAGAAAAAGAGCTATTAAGGCCCTATCTTCTTTTTTTAACATGCGGATTGCCTGAAACATCTTCTCTTCATTTTCTGAGGGTTCGATATTTTCAGTGTGCCAGTTGTCAGCGGGTAAATGCTCCTGTAATTCGATAGGAGCATTTTTTTTACGAAAGGAGGTTATCGCTGTATTGATGGCGATACGGTATATCCACGTACTTACTTTGGATTCTCCTCTAAACTTCGGGTAAGCCCGCCATAATTGGAGTACAATGTCCTGAAAAAAGATCTTCCTGTTCATCTTTATAAGTTCTGTATAATTTGCAGACTTTGTAAATGATACCCTGATGTTGATCGATAATATGTAAAAAGTCTTTTTCCATTCATGTGTTTTTGTAATTAGTTGTTTTTTGGAGAGCAATTCTTACAAAGATTTAATTTTTTTTGTAAGTTTCATTAATTTGTGACGGATGAAAGTAATAGATAAAGTTGCCTGGATATATATTCAAGATAAGAAAATACTTAGCACCCGTTCTGCGGGTTCGGAGATTTGGTTTCTGCCAGGAGGCAAGCGTGAACCCTTGGAAAATGATGTGGAAACCCTTACAAGGGAGATCAAAGAAGAGCTTGATGTGGAAATCGACTTGAGTAGTCTGCGTTATATCGGCACATTTCAAGCACAAGCAGCCAACCACGCACAAGGTGTCATCGTAAAGATGACTTGTTATACGGCAGATTATAAGGGGCAGATCCGACCCACCTCTGAAATTGCTGAATATGCTTTTTTGAGTACAGCTGATAGAGATAAGATTTCTCCTGTGGATCAGTTTATTTTCACATATCTACTGGAAAACGACTGGATAGAATAGAGCATTCTTCTCCGAACCTACTATCTTTGTGTTATGATGAAATTCACGTTGTTATTTCTTTTTATAACCTTTCAAGCATTTGTATTTGGTCAAGAGCCTTTGAGCTATCGGGGTGTGGCTTTGTATTCCGGCGATTTGGTTTTTGTGGGAGCGCAACGTGAGCATCTCTCTGGAGCCATCAATCGCGTGACCCAACGTACGGCTGATGTGTCTTTTGACCATGTAGGATTAATCGAGCTTGCCGAGGGACAACCCTATGTCCTGCATGCTACGGGTTCTAAAGGTTCGGTGCGAGAGCCTTTGGATAGTTTGTTGAAACGGGGAGAGCAAAAAGAAACTACTTTTGTGGTTTATCGTGTCAGTGAGGTATTTAGAGCAGCTATTCCAGAAGCTATCGAACGTGCAAGATCTATGTTGGGCAAACCTTATAATTGGTCGTATGTGCTGAATGATACGTCTTATTATTGCTCCGATTTTATTGAAAGAGCTTTCCGATCGGTATCGCTGTTTTCACTTGAACCGATGACTTTTGTCAATCCGCAGACCGGAAAAGTTGACGATTTTTGGCTAGTTTTTTATGAGAAATTGGGCATAGAAGCGCCAGAAGGAAAAATTGGTTGTAATCCGAATGGTTTGGCAGCAAATGAACATGTCCAGCGTATAGGTGTTTTTCAGTAGTCTTTATGCGCATTTAACTGCTATTCTCTATGATGAATGCAAATTTCTTATTCTCTTCTTGGTTTAAGTAAAACATAAAAATCCTGAGGCGGGAAACCTCAGGATTTTAGCTAACTAACCAATTATAAACCTAATTTATGAAAAGTATTAAGATATAATCAATCTCTGTGCCGTTTTTGAAAATGACAGGTTGCTTAACAGATTTTAACAGTAACAAAATGATTCTATGTTTTTTTACAACTGATCATTTCCTGTAAAGTCCGTACTCCTTTTGAAAACTGTCAATATAGCAGGTAAGGATGTCATTCAATAATGGTGTTATCCATTAAATGCTTTTCGAAGAACCTCTAAACTTTTCGGTACGGCGATGTCTGGGTTTTCTTTACCTTCCATCTCTAACGATACATAGCCTTTGAAGCCTTTCTCACGGGCTATTTTTCCAATGCGTGGATAATCCAAATCTAAGTCGTAATAATGTCCTCCTCCATAATATGTTTTTGCCTGTATAATATTGGCGTGACCCACTAAACGTTCAAATTGTGGATAAGGGTCGCCAACATAATTTCCTGTATCCAAATTCAATCCCATGGCTGGAGAATCCTTTAAGGCTAAGTAAATGCGTTCTAGATAATCGATGTTTGAAGACAAACCCCAATGGTTTTCAATAGCCAATATAACGCCTGCTTTTTCGGCATCTATCAAACACTCTGCTAAACCATCGATACACCATTTGATAGCATCTTCATCTGTATATCCAGGAAGGGGAGTCTCTATTCCTGTTTTGTAATAATCAGGATTGGATCGGCCTGTTCCCCAACTTCCCGTGTTCATCCGGATACAGGGAATCCCCATCTGTACAGCTAATCTTATGCAGTGTCTGGTGTGTTCAATATCTTTTTTCCGTGCTTCGATATCAGGTTTAACAAAGCTTTGGTGGATGGATAGCATAGGGAGTGCCAGACCAGCATCAAAGGCTAAACGCTTCAATTTATTCATGTATGGAATCTCTTCACTCTCCATCTGTCGGTGTAGAATTTCCACACCATCGAAACCTAGCTTTGAAGCATTTTCAATAACACGTTCTATGGGATACTTTACTTTTTCAAAATGCCAGTAGGAATAGGAAGATACGGCAAAGCGTATTGGAGATTCATATTTAGCAGGTTTACTATTGTTCGCTACTTTTTCTTCTGCTAATAAATCCGATGATAGCACCGTTGCAGCTCCTGCCAACGCGACGTTTTTAAGCCATGTGCGGCGGGATAATGATGTTTCTTCTTTCATGGTATTTGATTTAGGGTTTATATAAGGCACAATTTAAGAATTATTCTGCTTTAAAATGTATAAACGATAATCAATTTATTCCACCATCAGTTTGCAAACAATAGGTTTATCAGCTTCTGCCCAATCATAATTCCCTAAGGACTGTATATTAACCCAGAATTGGACGAAAATGCGGTTAGTTCCGTTTTGGAACATACCACCCAACACGGAGCAATTCAAGGGAAAAGCCAAAATGTTAAAGTAAAGTATTACAATATTGATGCTGTATTGTCAGTTGGGTATAGAGTAAATTTTACTCAAAGTCACGACCGTTTCTGATTATAGATAGCAAAGGGGTGTATCATCTCGGAATTTAGCTCAAAGACCTTGGCAAATGGTTGGCGTGCTCGCTTGGAAATGGCTAAACTATGGCGGGATGTGGTGAATCAGCATGGTGGCGATGTCACTGTGATCCACCTGCCCGAAATCGGAATAAAGGGAAACACGCATTTTCCTTTTTCTGACCTGAACAATATAGAAATAGCCGATCTGCTTTCTGACTGGTTAAAGGAAAAAGGGTTAGACGGACGGTGATGCATTACAGGTATGGAATACGCATGGCAATAGCGTATTCCATAGTATAAAAAATCTAAAAATGTGCAATGCAAAGTAGGGGTATTACTCGAAAACCCAATTATTCTTCATACACCTGTTCCAGTGTAAAACCTTCCTGCTGCAGTGTCTGTAGAATATCGAATGCACGGATATTAACAGCCTTTACCGACAGCAATATCCCGTTGATATATTTTGTGACCTGCCAATCGCTGACATTCGGAATTTTTTGTACGCATTTCTCCAATCTTTTTAATTGGGATTCTTCTGTTACCAATGCTTCGAATTTGAAATTTTCCATGACATTATAGTTTTATGGGTTATCAAAAATTACGCTTTTAATATTAAGACGCTGGGTATATCTCTTAACCATTCCTCATCCTTTTGGAACAAGTCTTTCCATGTCGTTAAGCTGCTCAGCATCAATTCAAAATATTGAAGTTCAGTAGAGCTATTGAACATATCATACTGTACCGCAATATGGTTTGGTGCAGCATGATCAATAGATCGCACCGCTTCTTTGAGCTCTAACGACGTTTTAATGGTGTCATTGAGATCCCAAAGCGTGATATGCACACCGCTGTTCTGTATTAACTTATGGATATAGACCAAGAGGAAGCTGTCGCTTAATGAATTTATAGGAACCAGTATACGGTTGATATTTTCGGGCAAACCTTTGTCGATAAGGATACCATAGGGGATGTTCACCGTCTTGATAAGGTTCTTTGTGCGATCATCAAAAAAATCGCTTACAAATAGGTTTTCTTTGCCCGTTAGTGTGCCGTATAGTCGCTCAGGATTGATCATTTTGCTGGTGAAACCGAATATTCTACCCAATAAAGTACCCTCATATACCGACTGCCCCATGCCGGTAAGCAGTAGGTCGTAGTCATCTGCATTAGCCATCTGGGCAATATCCTCCTCTATGTCATCCGTGCCCCGAAAGATCGGTCTATAGGGCTGATCCAGAAGCTCACTTTCCCTATCCAATAGAGAGAAATTCTCCCGCTCGTATTCTTCGGTGTTGAACTGGTTCAAGTCGTTCCCGGGCGATAGATGTAGGGCCGATATGGTGGATGTATTGATAGATTTCTTTGTCAACATATTGGCAAGTCTTAATAGAACCTTACCTGTATTAGGATTGCCGAAAGAGATTAAGATATTGTATTTATTCTTCATGGGAATGCCTGCCTCTTCAACCTCTTTTTCCGGTTCAAAGAAGCGGTTAATTAAGTCAAGGGCTGGCCCTGTCATAAAGGTTGTGATTAAGGCCATCAGTACTAATATGGCAAACATTTCAGCAGTCAATACGCCGAGATCATATCCGATATTCAAGGCTACCAATTCCATTAAACCGCGGGTATTCATCAAAGCACCAATCGTGAGACTGCTGTGCCAGTTCTGTCCGACGAATTTGGCGGATATAGCACTTCCGATAAATTTCCCCACTACGGCAATCACAATTACCAAGGCACATATCTGCCATAATCCAGGTTCATTTAGCAGGCCGATTTGTGTACGCAATCCCGTAAAAACAAAAAATAATGGAAGCAGAAGCACTTGTGACACATCTTCTACTTTCTCGATAAAGATGTTTCGGAAACTGACGTTGGCGGGCATAATAACGCCTGCCATAAAAGCACCGAATAGGGCATGTATACCGATAATCTCTGTTGTCCATGCGGAAATGAGAAGAGTCAAAAAGAAGATGCCGACCACAGGTTTGCTTAACCTTTCTTTACTGGAATAGAGGTCGCCTATGCGCTGTAGGAAAGGGCGTACGAATCGCAGCATCAGTACGACATAAGCCGTTGCAAATAGAATAGTATAGCCAGCACTCGCCAATGAACCCGCTTTTACCACAGCGATTACGGCTGCCAACAGACACCACGCGGTTATATCGTCGGCAGCTGCACAAGTGATGGCTATAGAACCCAATCTTGTCTTGGTCATGCCGCGTTCCTGAACGATACGGGCAAGGACAGGAAATGCCGTGATACTCATCGAAATGCCGATGAAAAGGGCATAGGAAAGAAAAGAAATATCAGGAGGTGCTGTTTGTTGGAAGATAAAATAAGCCAGCGACATTCCTAAAAGAAAAGGAAAGATAATGCTGGCATGGCTGATAACAACGGCATCATGGGCTTGGTTCTTAAGGATTTTTAAGTCAAGTTCCATCCCCACAACAAACATAAACAGGACAAGCCCCAGTTGGCTGACAACACCAAGGTTTGCCAGGGATTCCACAGGAAAAAGAAATGCCGATACCTCTGGAAAATAATTTCCCAATAGAGAAGGACCAAGGACGATACCAGCGACGATTTCACCAATAACAGAGGGCTGACCGATTCTCCGGAATAAAATGCCAAAAAATCTTGCGACGAGAATTATAGCAATTATCTGAAGCAATAGTATCGCTGCTGGATAGGCTAAATTGGTTTGGATTCCTTCCACAAAATGCTGCCAGGCAGATCCTTCAGAAGCGACTTGTTTCAAAGTTGTGTTGCTTTCGATATTTCCACCAGAAAGGATAATCCAATAGCCTAATGCCAAACCTCCACCGATAATAAAAAGATAATATAAGATGCTTCGTAATTTCATACTTGTATCCGTTGTCTATAAAGTTATTGACACAAGTATATTTGTTTTGTTTGGAAGGCTATGTCGGAAAGAATTGTTTTTGTACTGAAACGACTTTTTTTTGTACTAACTTGGAAGTAGTGTCATCAGTTGTTCCCGGTATTGCTCGGATAGTTTAAATTGGATGGGCGTTTTATGGCTTGATAGCTCGCAAGAAATCCATTGTGTTGTATAATGGCTTACAGTATCCACAGCAATTGCTGTTCTTCGGTTAATTTTACAAAATTTATCCTTTGGAAGCTTTTCGAGAAGTTCATCGAAAGTGATGTTTTTGCCAAAAGGCGCTGACCGTCTTTAAAGCAGATGTCCTTGTCGCGACGGTCATTTTCCGCAACAGCGATATAAGCAATATCATTTGGGTTTATCCTCGACTTCCCAAGACTGCTGTTGAGCTCTATATAAATCGGAGTAGCATTTTTATTATGGGACAGCCAAGTCCGAGCTTTATTCATTGCCTTTTCCAGACGCTCCAGCTGATAGGGTTTGCGGATATAATCCACCGCATCTAAATCAAAGGCTTCAGCAGCGTATTCCTTGTAAGCTGTAGAGAAAATAATGGCTTTCCCTTCCAGCTTTTTGGCCAGTTCTAAGCCATTTATGCCTGGCATATTGATGTCCAGAATGCAGGTGTTAAAATCCAGACTGTTAATATCATTCAGAAACTTTAATGGATTATTGTACTATTTGACTATCTCCGTATCATTTAACTCTCGGCATAAAGCCTGCAAGTAACTTAACATAGGTAGCTCATCATCCAGTAGAATGCACTTAATCATTGCCAGATAATTTTATTTCAACTTTGACATGATACACATCGTCCTTTTGTTCGGTGACTAAAGTATACCGATTGCCATACAATTTATCCAACCTGTTTTTAAAGGACCTATTACCAATCCCTCCACGTTCGGTGCCTTTGGCCATTGTATTCTCTTTTATCTTGTTTGATACGGATAGTAGGACTGTGTCTTCCGTAGCCTCAAACACGACTGAGATAAAGCTATTTTCGTTTTGTAGATCTGCGTGTTTAAAAGCATTTTCGATGGGATTTATCGTAATGAAAGGTGCAATCATCAAGTTTCCTGCTTCAGGAGTGATTTTTGTGCGCATGTGGAGGTCAAATAATGGACTGACCTTTAAACGGTTAATCTCTATCAGGTTCTGGGCAAAGTTTATTTCGTCTTTTAGTTTGACTAGCTTCTCGTCTGATTCGTATAGGATATAATCTAAGACATTCGATAATTTGTCCAAGGCATGATAGCTGTGGTAGGCGTGCGACTGGATGGCATTTAATGCATTTTTTAACAAATGCGGATCTAACTTATAAGGAGTGAGGTCGGGATGGAAGCTATTTCGTTCTGTCTCTTTCTGCTCCAAAAGACTTTTGTTCCTTTTCGTAAGATCCTGTATTTTTCGGTACATGATCCACAAGGCACAAGAGGCAGCAATACCTATTGCAATGATAATTAGCCAATAGAAATGGTCTTCCATTTTTGTTCTTCCTTTGATAAGCTATGTCGAGCAAATATACTTAAACTCGACTGTTCGAGAGGAATGGTAATGGATATTTTGTTGTAGGGATTATAGTGTCCATAATATCGAAGAACATCCAAATCCGTAATTTTGGTAGGGAAAACAGTAATTTGTATACCAATCTCTAAGCAGATTTTAAAGAACTTTATCTTGTAAACAATTGATTCAAAAGAACAATATGGAAAAATCAAATTTGAACCGTCGACAATTTCTGACTACGGGTGTGTTGGCAACTTCTGCCATGGCTTTAGCGACAGTGGGGTTACAGAGTTGTAATGCAGATTCGAACAAAGATAACGGTACTTCAAATAACACAAAAAAGGATAACGCCAAACGTACACTGGGAACAGGCGATCACAGTATAGAAGTATCTGCTTTGGGATTAGGTTGCATGGGAATGAGTTACCACCGAAGTTTCATACCGGACAAGCAAGCGATGATAAAGATGATTCGTCAGGCTGCTGATCTTGGAGTTAATTTTTTTGATACGGCAGAAGCGTACGGACCATTTGTCAATGAACAATTAGTGGGCGAAGCGCTGGAACCCATCCGCAATGAGATCATCATCGCTACCAAATTTGGTTTTAAGGAAGGTCGACCCGAGATAGGTCTGGATAGTCGCCCCGAAAGGATCAGAGAGGTTGTCGAGAACTCGCTTAAAAGCCTGCGAACGGATTATATCGATTTACTCTATCAACATCGTATTGACCCGAATGTGCCCGTGGAAGATGTTGCCGGGACGGTAAAAGACCTTATTGCCGAGGGCAAAGTGAGGCACTTTGGCATGAGTGAAAGGGACTTCAACGCGAGTGCAGGAGGATTAGATGCTGTTCGTAAGGCGCATGCTGTACAGCCCGTAACAGCTATCCAAAGTGAATATTCACCCATGACCCGTAATCCGGAGAACGGTGTGCTGGATTTATGCAGGGAGTTGGGTGTCGGTTTTGTGCCTTATAGTCCGTTGAGCCGTGGGCTTATTTCGGGCTACATCAATGAACGCACGAAATACAACCCGGATAACGATAACCGTGCAACATTGCCTCGATATGAACCTAAAACGATTATTGCCAACTGGCCGATAATAGATATACTGAAAGAGTTTGGTGACCACAGAGGTCTGACCGTCGCACAGGTAGCATTGGCTTGGCTATTAGCGCAAAGGCCTTTTGTTGTTCCTATCCCCGGCACAACCAAGCTGGCACATTTGCAGGAGAATATGTGGGCATCGGAATATGAATTCATGGCAGATGAATTGAAAAAGCTAACCGAGGATTTATCAGGCGTAGAGATTTTCGGTGAACGGTATACCACAGGTTATCCGACTGCGAAGTAAATAGTTCTATCGCCGAAGTTACAAGTACGCCTTTTCATTGCTGATAAAGGTTGTTTTTTTGTACGGAACAAAATTTTTCAATAGGATTACAGGAATTAGTCCGTTATCTTTGGTTAACCGCAAATGCAAAATCATGGAACACGAACAAAATGGCCAACAGCATTGTTGTATGCATGAAGAGAAAGTAAGCCTCAAAGTAAATTCTACTATGCAGAACGATAGTTGCTGTACAAAAAATCATACTGATGGTGACGGACACGATCATGCGCATGGTAACGGTAGTATTTTCAAGATGTTTGCGCCTGCTCTTATTTCTTTTGTGCTATTGCTTTTAGGCATCGCCATGGACAATTGGTTTCCGCAAACTTGGTTTAAAGATTGGTTGAGGATTATTTGGTATGTGGTGGCGTATGTTCCAGTTGGGGTACCTGTACTGAAAGATGCCGTTGAAAGCATTCGTAAAGGTGATGTTTTTTCAGAGTTCTTTCTGATGGGAATTGCTACTGTCGGCGCATTTGCCATTGGTGAATATCCTGAAGGAGTCGCTGTAATGCTGTTTTATTCTGTCGGGGAAGTATTTCAAGGAATGGCGGTGCGAAGAGCAAAATCAAACATCAAATCCTTACTTGATCAGCGGCCTGACGAGGTAGTGGTATTGGTAAACAATGAACCGCAAGCGATTAAGGCCGAAGCTGTAAAAATTGGTCAGATAATACAGTTAAAACCAGGGGAAAAATTGGGTTTGGACGGAGAATTATTATCCGAGACAGCATCTTTCAATACCTCCGCTTTAACCGGAGAAAGCAAACCTGATACTAAAAACAAAGGCGAAATAGTTTTGGCAGGGATGATAAACCTGAATACCGTTGCACAGGTAAAGGTGACTACTGCATATACCGATAGTAAATTGAGTAAAATTCTGGAATTGGTGCAAAATGCTACTTCGCAAAAAGCCCCAACAGAATTGTTTATCCGCAAATTTGCTAAAGTTTATACACCAATTGTGGTGTTCCTTGCTATTGGAATAGCCTTGTTGCCAGCATTATTTGTTACTGATTATATATTTACAGATTGGCTCTATCGAGCACTGGTATTTTTGGTGATTTCTTGCCCATGTGCCTTAGTTATCAGTATTCCTTTAGGGTATTTTGGAGGAATTGGAGCCGCTTCACGCAATGGAATACTGTTTAAAGGGAGTAACTTTTTAGATAGCCTTGCTAATATCCAAAATGTCGTGATGGATAAGACGGGCACAATGACCGAAGGTGTTTTTAAAGTACAGGAAGTTGTCTTTGACCCTAATTGCAATCAAAATGATATATTGGAGATGGTCAATGCATTGGAAAGTAAGAGCACGCACCCCGTGGCAACTGCTATTCATGAATATGTCGGAAAACCAAACCATGAGATCCTTCTGGAAAATATAGAAGAAATCGCTGGACACGGATTGAAAGCTTCTATTGATGAGAAGGATTTATTAGTAGGGAATTTCAAATTGATGGATAAATTTGGATTATCATACGGCTTAGATCCGAGCAGTATTGTCTACACAACTATTGCTGTTGCTTATGATAATAAATTTGTTGGCTACATCACGATCGCAGACAGCATTAAAGAAGATGCGCAGGAAACTATCAACCTGCTGCATAGACTGCAAGTGAGAACGACGATGCTCAGCGGTGATAAAGGCACCGTTGTAAAATACGTAGCCGAGCAACTTGGAATAGACCATGCTTTTGGCGATTTGTTGCCTGAAGATAAAGTGAATAAAGTAAAAGAAATAAAAGCCAGAGGTGAAAATGTAGCTTTTGTTGGGGATGGTGTGAATGACGCTCCTGTGGTAGCACTGAGTGATGTCGGTATTGCTATGGGAGGCTTAGGAAGTGATGCTACTATTGAAACGGCTGATGTGGTTATACAAGATGACAAGCCTAGTAAAATACCTATGGCCATTCGTATCGGAAAGCAAACCAAGAACATTGTTTGGCAGAATATTGCTTTAGCTTTTGGTGTAAAAGCAATTGTACTTATCCTTGGAGCAGGTGGTTTAGCAACGATGTGGGAAGCTGTTTTTGCTGATGTAGGCGTGGCCTTGTTGGCGATATTGAATGCTGTAAGAATACAGAGGATGCAGTTTTGAGTCTGTCTGTCTCAAGGTTATTGCGTTAAATGTATAAGGACTGAATAACAAATAAGTGAGTTTAATCCGTTATGCATTATCGCCTTTTTTGTCTTCCTGAGGCTTCGATAGACTCAGCCTGACATTTATCGAAGGAATTGTCATCCTGAGCTTGTCGAAGGATAGACATGTCGCTCTTCCTTCGCCATGGTCGAGGCACAGCGACAAGCTCAGAGTGACAACTAAGAGACTTGTTATTGCGTAATGTACAACGGTTAGTTTAAATTTATTGATATGCTTACATCTATCAACCCCAAATTGCCCATGCGAGACAAAGTCGCAACCAAAGGTTTTTACCTTGATCAATTAGGTTTTAAGGAATTGGCGGACTATGGGGACTATCTGATTATTGAAAAAGACGCTGTCGAAATTCATTTTTTTGAATTCAGAATGCTTGATCCTAAAGAAAATTACGGTCAGATCTATATCCGCACGGATAATATAGACAGACTTTACCAGTCTCTTTTGAACAATAATATTCCTATTCATCAGAATGGTCATCTGGAAACGAAGATTTGGGGACAAAGGGAGTTCTCTTTGCTCGATCCGGATAGCAATTTGTTGACGTTTGGACAGGGGGTAAAATTATAAGAGGGTAGTATAACCCAGACATTTTTCTTTTACTCAAAAAATTAATTATCTTTGTTTACAGACATAGCAAGGGGTGCCTCGATAATCGGGGCTGAGATTATACCCTATGACCTGATTTGGATAATGCCAACGTAGGGATGCACACCGCACAAGATCAAGATTCTTGTTCGTTGCCTTGGGCAATCTTCCATTTAAGGTTGCTAATAAACATTGGCAATAATATGGAACAAGAAAAAACAACATTAGAACTCATTCCGAAACAGCAAGAAAACTGGCAAAACCGCCCAGAATGGTTTTTCAACAGAGCGCATACCGACACTTATGAGCAATGGTATGAAGGGCGGTACAAGCGTGCCGAAGTTTGGCAGAAAAAAGTAATGGAACAGCTGTTGGTCAAGGACCAACGCGTAAAGACTTTGCTGGAATTTGGATGTGGTACCACACGTTTCACACGATGGTGGAAAGAAATCGGTATTGAAGCTACAGGTGGAGATATCTCACCGTTGATGCTTTCGCAGGCAATGCATCTCTTTGCGGGAGATCTGGTCATGGCAGATTCTCATCATATGCCTTTTAAGGATCATACTTTTGATGCGCTTGCCTTTATCACTACATTCGAATATTACAAAGATCCAGTACGCGTTATTCAGGAAGCTGCTCGTGTAGGCAAATACGGTATTGCCATGGGCATGATGAACCGTAATTCTCCTAAGGTTGTACGCCGTCGTGTGCAGGAACTATTTGGAAAGAACCCCTTCTATCTAACGGCCACGTTCTACACACCTAAAATGCTAACCCATATCATTCATAGAGCTTTACGAGGACGTGAATATACCATTGAATGGACTTGTGCCGGACTTCCAAGCTGGTTTCCTGTGCAGCAATGGGGCGTCCCTTATGGTGACTTTTTTGGGTTGTATGTGCAATTTAACGATGTAGAATGATGACAACGACAGAAAAGCAACTTGGGAAGATTGGAATACCGATCTTTGATAGCACTATTGCATCGATGAAGGGTTACAAACGGCAAGAGGTAAGGCGTGGGCCACAGTTTGGCGTTGATGTATCGCTTGTGGATTTGCCAGGAGGGATATCCATGGCAATGACTAGCGACCCTCTTTCTCTCATTCCCTCATTAGGTTTGGAGGCATCGGCGTGGCTTTCGGTGCACCTTATGGCTAATGATATGGCAACAACAGGCCATGCTCCTATGTATGGACAGTTTGTTTTGAACTTACCGACATCTTTGACTAAGGAAGATTTTAAGCAGTATTGGTCTTATATCCACCGATTCTGTGTAGATATTGGTGTAGCAATTACAGGAGGGCATACAGGCTTCGTTGAACATCAAAATTCGACTATTTCAGGCGGTGGTACGTTCGTGGCAATTGCTCCGAAGGGAACAATGCGTAATTCTACCGATGCCCGAGAAGGGGATGTCTTGTTGGTAACAAAGCAATTTGCTATTTCTTCGACAGCAATATTAGCTATGAGTTTCCCTCAAACTGTACAGAACAAAGTCGGTACAGAGCTCTATCAATTGGCTTGCAACTCTTTTTATCAAACTTCCTCTCTTAAAGACGCTCTTACTGCGGTAGAAAATAATGAGCATGTGGATGATGTCAGTGACATGCATGATGTAACGGAAGGAGGAGTGCTCGGGGCTATTTATGAATTGGCAAATGCTTCCCACAACGGTGTCGTCATTGATAGTGATAAACTGCCAGTGTCACCTGTACAGGATGAGATATGTAAGATATTTGGTTTGGACTATCGTTATTGTGTCGGAGCTGGTTCTATGGTTATTGCCTGTCGTGAAGCAGCAGCACAGCGTATTATCCATCGTCTAAAAACAGTAAGTATATCTTGTGTTGAAGTCGGTAGGCTTACGAATATCTCATCAGGTATAAAACTTATAGAACAGGGCTTCGAAAAGGAATTGACTTACTACGAAGATGATCCCTATTGGGCTGCTTTCTATCACGCTTGTGAAAGGGGGTGGAAATGATACGTAAGCTACAGGATATTGGTTCCGGAATCTATATTGTTATAGATCCCTCTATGGAGAGATCAGTATTGTACAGCAAAATCGAGAGAATACTAACGGAGAAAATTGCAGCTGTGCAGATTTGGGACAACTTTGACCAAGAAGATGATATTGACAGTCTGATTGATGAGCTGTGTCTGCGCTGCCATGCTAAGGGTGTTCCGGTGTTGATTAACAACCAATGGCAGTATCTTAGGAGTACGATGTTGGATGGAGTGCATTTTGACGTTGTTCCTCTGTATTATGAACAGCTCCAAGAAGAAATTAATAGATCGTTCTTATGTGGAATAACTTGTTCGAATGATATGGATAACATTCTATGGGCTAGGGACCACAAGGTGGATTATATATCATTCTGTTCTATGTTTCCTTCGAAAACTGTGGAGAGCTGTGAACTGGTAAACCATAACTCTGTAAGAAAAGCAAGAGAAATTTTTGAAGGACCTATTTTCTTAGCTGGAGGAATCAACCCTGATAATATTGGTGAGCTTCGAAACTTACCCTATACTGGCATTGCTGTTATATCGGGCGTGATGAATAGTGATACACCCGACCAATCCATACGTGAATACCTTAAAAATGGATGTTAAATACTATGTGCTATACATCTTTAGGATTGAATATAGCGAGAAGATTAGTAAGGAAGCTTTTTAAAACATTTATTAGAAACGAGATTATGTATATAGAAACCATAAAAAAACTTTGCTGCCTTTTTGATAGAGGCGAGCTAACATTGACTACTATCCATACTAAATTGGATGGAAACATTGAAGAAGGATATCTGTTGTGTTCAAGTTGTACGAGAATATACCCTATTATACGGGGAATCCCTATCATGAGCCCGGATGAATACAGAGAATTTGAACTGGAGAAACCGCTTTTGGAAAGGTGGGAGAAGCACCTGAATGGTAAAACTATAACGAATTTTAGATTGATTGAATCAAATAGTTTGGTTTAGTAAGTATAAAAATAGAACAATTCAAATCCTAGTGAGCTGTTCTATTTTTATACTTTGGATTACCTTTGTTGATTTTTATTATCGTCGTATCGAAGCATAGGGTTTCAAATTATCCGATACCCTTTAAATAGTCCACTAAATCTGTTTCGGAATTAAGATTAAATTTTTGTTTTAGCCGATATTTGGCCATTCGTACACTTTTAGGTTCTACGTTTAGTAATAAAGCAATTTGTTTGGTCTCCATACCAAAATAGAGATATGCACAGTATTTTTGATCCAAGAGGGTAAGTTTTTGTTGGGCCTGTTCGGTGAGATGCTGAAAAAAGTTGGGATGCAGCTCTTGGATGTGGAACTTCGTGCGTTCAAAATCACCGTCTACCAAAGTCTCCTCGCGAAGAATCTGTTTCAGATTGTCTGTATCTTCTGTGGTCAATCTTTCTTTTACCTGTTGGAGTACTTCACTCTTATGGCGTAACTGTAGCTGGCTAAGCAGAACCTCGTCTTGTAGCTTTTGCTGTTGCAATTCCAATAATTCCTGTTCAGCTTTTAATCGAGCTTGTTCTTCTTTTTCATATTTGATTTGTAAGACACTTTCGTTCTTTTCAGCTGTCAGTTGTTTTTCTCTTGCTAAAGAGTACTTCAGGTTGAAATGATAGGAACGAAACATGAAAAATGCACCCACCAGACCAATAGCAATGAGTCCAATCAGAAGTTGTTTCTGTTTACGATGGCTTTCTGTCTGTTCTTTCAGTAGCTGTATTTCTTGCTCTTTCTTGGTGAAGTCAAACTGGGCCTCCAATCTTTTGGCATTTGCCTCAGACTCTTCATTGAAAAGTATCCTACTGTACTTGGTGATCTCCTGTTGATTGTCGAAAGCTTTTTGGAAGTCGCCTTTTTGGACATTGATTTTGACCAAAGATTGCAAAACATTGATAAGGGTGTGATAATAAGGGCTTTTTTTCTGAACCATCATTGTATATGCTAACAAGAGATAGTTCTCTGCTGATTGTAGATCTTGTTCTTGAAGGCTTAATTCGCTCAATATACCATACCCACTGGCTACTACAGCTTCATTACCACTAGTTTCTTGGGCGGCAAGCATGGCTTCGCGTACATGGTTTCGTATTTGTTGCTTGATATGGTTATCGTTTTGATTATAGTATTTCTGATAATAACTTGCCTTGTTAATGTGTAGCATGGAGTAGGTATTATGCAATATCTGCCCGGGATATTGCTGATATAGTAAAATACCTGCATCCAGAAGGTGCATCACACTATCTAAATACTGTTGCTCCTTATTTTGCTCATATCGGTACGTATAAGCCACGGATAGTGCACTATAGCCATTGGCCAGTAGATTTTTGTTGCCCGATAATTTAGCAAAGGT
Source organism: Sphingobacterium wenxiniae (assembly GCF_900116225.1). GTDB lineage: Bacteria > Bacteroidota > Bacteroidia > Sphingobacteriales > Sphingobacteriaceae > Sphingobacterium > Sphingobacterium wenxiniae. Next base: position 25,522 of record NZ_FOZZ01000005.1, on the reverse strand, counting down.
AATGGACTTCTCTGCATAATCCTGTGATTTATCCGCATCGTTCCATTCAGAATAGATACCGTACAATTGGTAATAGATGCGAGCAACCAGAGCTGCTTACTCTTTTGGATGTTTAATTTTTGAGAGTGCTTCGTGTAGTTTCTGGATTGGAATATCTGCATCAAATAATGTGCGTTGCAAGATTACTTCCGCATAATGTGCATAAGCCATGGGCAAAGGGCTGTTTTGTGCTTCTGCAGATTGATAAGCTTTATCCACATATTCTCTGGCCATTTCGAAATTCTCCATATTGGTGTAGATATTGGATAATAACCAATAGGAACGAGTAACGTCTAAGTTATGCGATGAAATATCCAAACTGTTCTGCAAGCTAAGGTTAGCCATGCTGATGGCCTCCGAATATTGCTCACTAGATCGATACCAATCGGCAATCTGCTGTTGGATGGCAATCTTTTTATTGAAATCGGAGGCTTGTTTCAACACCCTCTGTAAACTGTCGATATACCCATTATGTGCTTGTGCACATAGGGATAAAAAGATAAAGACAATCGTAGGGATGGGTTGTTTCATAATACAAATATAATGAACCTCCAAATAGTAGGGCTGGATAGCTATATAAAATATTGTTTCTGTTGGTTGTTTAAATAGTTTGATAATTAGGTGTTTATGAGTTTTGTAGTCACATTGTAGTCATTGTTTTTGTTGCTCGTGGTCTGTTTGTAGTCCAGATATTCTTCTTTATTTCAAGTGAATGTCAGAACTTTGATTCTATATAAATTTAGTGCATATGATATTTTTCTTTGGACTACGCTCGACAAAAATTGTCGAAAAGCAGGCAACGATACCATGTTCTCATTGTGAGGAGAAACAGGTGTGGTTCTTTATACATCAAAATTACTTTCATTTGTTCTGGATACCAGTTTTTCCATTATGGAAGTCCACGACCTCTGTTTGTGCCCACTGTAAGCAAGTACTTAATAAAAAAGAGTTTTCGAACGCACTTTTGGATAACTATAAAATAGAGGTAACAAAAGCGAAGACACCATGGTGGACGTTTTTTCTGCTGATTGCTTTTTTTGCGTTATTAGTCTTTTCTATCATTTTGTCCCAATGTTCTTAAATAACAAAAATACTTTAATCGCCATAATATGAAAAAATTTATCCAAGACGGTAATGTCTACACATTGAAAAAGCAATATGGTATGTTTGTTCCTTTATGTGGAGCCTTCCTGATTTTATCCATAGTAGGGTTTACTGAAGCGCCTGAATCGTCCTTTAAGTGGTGGATGTTAGGTATTGCTCTACTTATGTTTTTCTTATTCTTGAAGTATTCCTTAATCGTTGATATGAACCAAAGAGAAATCCGTATCCGCGCAGGGTTATTCAGCAAACCGATTACTATTCCTATTGAGTAGTTACAGGGCTTTAGTGTGCATAAAGTACAATATATGGGATTTATTACAGTAAATGTATCATTAGTGGCAAGCTATATAAATGACAAAGGGAAGGAAAAGGAAGCCAGCTTGGTGCAAAGTTTTTTCTCCCGTCCAATACAACGTATTTTGAATGATGTAGATGATATTTTAGGGAAAAATGAATCTGCAGGATAGATTGCGATTTAAATCTGATGCCAATGGTATCTCGTTTCAACCTCATCGAGATATGAAGCATAGTTTGTTATGGTCTGCAGGTATTATAGCAGTTATTGTCGTTGTCTTATTGTTGTTTGGGGATTGGCTAGGCGAAAGGGGACAGATGATAGGTTTAGCTATTGTGCTTTACTGTGTAGTCCATGTTCTGATAGACTATCTGTTCCGACGGCCTATACGTTATCGATTTGATCTGAATAGTAAGACCGTTTATAGGGAAAGCCCATTATTTGGAAAACGAAAACTTATGCATTTTGATGAGGTCACGATATTTACAAGTTCTGATACGGGAGATTGGTATTACAGTTTGGGAGTCAAGAAAAAGCAGTTTCTTAAAAGTTATAAGATAAGCCCAAGCTTTGGCGCAGGGAAAAAGGCAGAGCAAAGAGCAATGACATATGAGGAGGAGATTTTGGAACCATTGATGAAGATGTTGGAAACAGCACGAGGTTAGCCGTAGAGCTAACCTCGTGTTATCCTACTTATATTTATCTATGCCCCGAGGTCAGTAAAACCGGTACCTTAGGATTAAGGATAATTTCCCGGGCTAAACTTTTGTGAAAGAGCTTCTCAAAGAAACTGCGCCCACCTACCACCGTAAGTAGGCAAAGATCAGCTGACAGACGATCTAAAGCCGTATCAACAATCGTAATATCCTCTTTGTTACTAACCAATTCTGTATTCAGGTTTGCATAGCCTACTGTTTGGCTCAGCTTTTTAGACCAATTGCTTAACAATGCTACCTGTTCTTGCAAAGAACTGTCTTTGAGTTGTGTAATATGTACCAATGTACAGGGAAGTTCCTGTCCATCCAATAGGTTTTTGAGGCTCTGTAGCGTCGCGATGTCTTGATTTTGATAGTCGGTAAAGAAAGCAACACGCTCCAAATGAAATGATGAGGCATGTTCAGGGACAATAAGCAATGGGATATTGACCGACTTGGCTATATCGTAGGTGTTGCTACCCAATATATCCTTACGTGTGCCGGAAGCACCATGAGTTCCCATGATCATAAGGCACACGGTCGTATTCGTGTTTAAGTAAGCCTCTACAGCATCTGTAAGGCTATCTTTAAGGAGCGAAGTCGTGATCGTGACATTTTTAGAATCACCTACTTTTCCTAAGAACTCACCCATGTTATTTTCTGCATCACTTTGTGCGCGTGTTGCATCGGTTTCATTGACTGATTGGCTTTGAAATGCAGAATTGAAGGAGCTGTACGCATGCAAGATATGTAGGTTCGCACCAAGCTGCTTAGCCAAATCCAAGGCATAACGTGTTGCAACTAAAGCATTATTGGAAAAATCGGAAGGTATTAAAATGGTCTTGCTCATCATGATATGGTATGATTGTAAAAGTTGTTGATGCTTTAAACAAAGCAAAAGTGTGCTTATTCCAAAATAAAGAAAAATATTGTTAATTCTGAAAAATACTGCCTGATTTTGTAAAGGTTTTCTCTATAAGAAAGATTTAATATGATTGTTGTAGCCGTATATGGCTAAAATATCTCCCTTCTCCAAGATGGTATTAGGCTTAGGTATGCCATGTAGTATTGTGGTGACCATACTGCTGCCAAAAGATGTTTTTTGTTCCTGGCTCTTTAATATGGTTAGTACCAAAAGTTCATATTTCTCCCTGAAGCCAATCTCTTGAATACTTTTACCAACGTATTTTTCCGGCACAACCACTTCCACAATGGAGTAATTGCTGTTTAGTTCAAAGGAATCTACTAAGTCTGTCATGCATAATTTTTTAGACCATCGTTCTGCAGATTCCTCTTCAGGATGTGCAATCTCTGATACCCCCAATGCCGTTAAAACCTTTTCGTGCAGTCGATTGACGGCTCTACTGATTAGTCTCTTCACTTGGGCTTCTTTGCAGAGGGCGGTTACCATGATATTCGCTCCTTCATCTTCACCGATAGCGACCACGACCACGTCTGTATTTTTTAGCGGAAGTGTATGAAAGGCTGCCTCATCTGTTGCATCTAAACAGATACAATGTGTTATTTTCTCTTTTAAGGCGGTTATTTTTTCAATTCGTTGGTCTACGCCTACGACTTCATTGCCTTGCATGGTTAACTTTTCGGCCAATGAGGCACCGAAATTTCCTAATCCGATAACAATGAATTTCATGATTTTAAAATTTTAATAAACAGTGAGCTCCTCTTGTGCGTATCTGTAATACGTGTATTTTGTCTTCTTAATAAAGGCAATAAGTATAGAGAGCATGGTTACTCTGCCGATGAACATCAATAAGATTAAAACAACTTTGCTGCCATACACAAATTCGTGGGTGACACCTAAGGAAAGACCAACGGTGCTATACGCAGAAAAACATTCAAAAGCAATCTCCAATAAAGGTCTTTTAGGCTCAAAAAAAGATATGGAAAATACACCTAAACCAATGGTCATTAAAGACAAGAACATAGTGGCGAATGCCCTCTGTATGGATGTTTTGCTGATCTCCCGTCCAAAAATCTCTGTGCGATCCTTACCTCTGGCTAAGCTTAGCACGTTTAGTAAAGCTATGGAAAACGTGCTGGTCTTGATTCCCCCTCCTGTAGAGTTAGGCGAGGCCCCAATCCACATTAAAAAGATGATGAACATGACGGACGAGAATTGTAAATCTCCAAAATCGATACTGTTGAAACCCGCAGTTCTTGGTGTGGTTGCCGTGGCAAATGCAATGACAATTTTACCAATGAAACCATGTTCGGAGAAGACATGGTCGTACTCATTAACAAAAAGGATAACGGTGGCTAAAGAAGAAATAACTGCTGTGGTTATGAGGTTTATTTTGCTGTTTATATTTAGCACCCACGGCTTATACATAGCTTTCTTATAAGCCCATTTCCCAATCATTAAAGAACAAAGGTGTTTAATATACGTCAATACATTTAAAACAATAGGAAAACCCAGACCACCGAAAATATAAATAAAAGCAATGATGAGCTGAAAGTTATAATTATAAACAACGCTGGTATTCATAAGCCCATCAGGCAAGATAGCAAAACCTGCGTTACAGAATGCCGATACGGAATGGAATAAGGAGAAAAAAACTTTTGAGCTTAGGGAAGCCGGAATATCATTGCTGATGCTGGAGTAAATGGCTAATGCACCAACCAATTCTATCCCGAAAGTAATGACAATGGTGTTTTTAAGAAGGTCAAACACTTCGGACATGCGTTCAGTATTCGAAAAACCACCTATGGTTAGCTGGTTTTCATACGAACTGCCGCCTTTTAGGAAATAGGCAAACAAACCAGCAAAACTCAAAATACCAATCCCTCCGGCCTGAATAAGTAACATAATGATGAGTTGCCCCCAAATAGTAAAATGGGTGGCTGTGTCGACCACGACAAGCCCCGTCACACAAACGGCACTTGTGGAAGTAAAAAGGGAATCAATCCAAGATAAAGGTTGGTTAATGGCAAATGGCAGCTTCAGTAATAATGTTCCTGTGACTATCAGCAGGAAAAAACTGAGGACGAAGAGCTGTGCCGGATTGTAGAAACGTTTCTTCAATTTTCAAATGAATAAATTCGGTGTAAAGATATAAAATAATTTTTGAGCTGTAGGTGGAAAAAGATGAATATGCGAACTGATAAATTAAATTGATTTATTTTGTCTTTTTTATAGTAATTATCTATGCAATAATTCTGTAAAACACACCCGGATTTATCTATTTTGGGCACTTCAATTTTTGAATAAATAAAATAAATTCATTCAGCTGTTAGTAGTTAATAAACAGTGTATTGTTGTGCTTATCCTGGTTGATGCATGCTGTACCTTTTCTGCAATAGATGTATGTAATAGAAAATAATAAAATCGAATCTTAATCATGGCTCAATTGATCAATCTGAATGCTTTTAAAGACTTTTTGAAATCCAGCAATGCAGGAGGAATACTACTATTTATTGGCGTAGTAATCGCTATGGTTATCGCCAATACGCCTTTGGCAGCGGGATTACAGCGTATACTGGATTATCCGATTGGATTTGAAAACCAATACCTGCATTTACGTTACAGTGTGCTGTTGTGGATAAATGATGGGTTGATGGCCATTTTCTTCCTGCTGGTCGGTCTGGAAATAAAGCGGGAAATCGTAGAAGGAGAGTTGTCCTCTCCGAAGAAAGCTTCTTTACCGATTCTCTGTGCCATTGGCGGTGCTGTCGTACCAGCCTTGATCTATTTGAGCCTGAATGCAGGCAAGGACACAGCAGGAGGGTGGGGAATACCTATGGCAACGGATATTGCCTTTGCCTTAGCGGTTATCAATCTGCTTGGTGATCGTATTCCGGGCAGTTTAAAAATATTCCTGGCGGCACTGGCTATTGTGGATGACTTGATAGCGATATTAGTCATAGCGTTCTTCTATTCCTCGGGTATTGAGATGACCTATCTTTTGTATGCAGGGATAGGCATTATTATCTTGATTATCATGAATAGGATGAATGTGCAAAATCCATATCTCTATCTGATACCAGGAGTCTTTATATGGTATTTTGTGCACCATTCGGGCATACATGCCACGATTGCCGGCGTATTGGTCGCGATGACTATCCCGACCAATGATACAGATAAGGAATCTCCATTGGAAAGACTGGAACATACTATTGCAAAGCCTGTGAATTTTTTGATTATTCCGATATTTGCATTTGCCAATACAAATATCACATTAGAGCGTGATATGATTCATGGTTTAACAGCTCCATTAGGATTAGGAATTTCGCTGGGATTGCTGCTTGGAAAGCCTATAGGTATATTTTTGACTTCTTGGATTTGTACCAAAGTTAAGTTGAGTGCGTTGCCGGAGGGAAGCGGTTGGAGGCATATAATAGGAGTGGGGCTATTAGCAGGTATTGGTTTTACCATGTCTATTTTTATCGCTATCCTATCTTTTGAAGACGCTCTGCACATTGCCGAAGCAAAGCTTTCTATCCTCCTGACTTCTTTATTGGCTGGTGTCTTAGGTTATTTATTCCTTAGTATAAAACAACGAACCTAATATAGGTCTATAGGTTTTTCTATAGACCCCCGATGCCTCAGTTACCATTTCCAGGCTAATATCCGCATAGTCTTGTTTCCTTGTTCCATGCGGATGATTTCAATCTTGGAAGCCTTATTATATTCCAGATTGGCAATTAAAGGTTTCAGATTGTCTTTATCGGAAACTAAGGTCGTTATCCAGCCTAATTGCCCTTTATAGAGCATACTCTCATTAATCATTGTACGGATAAATTGCCTTTCGCCGCCTTCACACCAGAGTTCATTGGCATGTCCGCCGAAGTTTTGTACAGGAAGCTTTTCAGGATTTTTATGAAGGTTATGGAATTTTTTCGACGTTTTGCCCCAATTGTCCTCGCGGGATTTAAAGAAGGGAGGGTTGCACATCACGGCATTAAAGCGGTCTTCTTTGCGGACGATGCCTTTAAAAATCTGTTTTTTGTCTTCCTGTAATTGCAAGGTAATATGTTTGGATAGATCACGGTTGGTTTTGATGAGGGATTGGGCATGGTTAAGTGCTGTCTCATCAATGTCTGTTCCTACAAAGTTCCATCCATAAATCCGCTCTCCCAGGATGGGATATATCAATGAAGAACCTGTACCGATATCCAGAATATTAACTTTATTGCCTGTAGGTATATTGCCATCATTTTCGGAAACCAACAGGTCTGCCAAATGGTGAATATAATCGGCACGTCCTGGGATAGGTGGACATAAGCTATGGCTAAGGATAGACCAGTTCTGTATATTGTAGTAAGCTAGCAGAAGAGCCTTGTTCAGCGCTAATACGGATACAGGATCAGCAAAATCTATGGAAGTTGTCCCTTTCGGGGTTTTGATAAGTAATTCTTTCAATGCAGGATTTGCGCGGATCAACTTTGGGAAGTCATATCCTGTTTTGTGTATATTGCGCTCATGTAGCGTCTTTTTTGATGTGTTGCTGTCCATGTTCTAATTTTTAAACAAACTATTCACTACATGACAAAAAAAACACGTCATTGCGAGGAAGAATGACGAAGCAATCTGTGTTTTTGATGTCATGAGATTGCTTCGTTGCCTCGCAATGACGATGACATCATTTTTGTGATGTACTAATACAAAGGTATTATAAATATGGCAGGTATGGATGAAATAAATATCTTTACGGTTGGAGGAGATTATGGCAGATTTTGATATTAAAGGCTTTTTGGACGCAAAGGTTGAGCAGTTTAACCAACCTACTTTCATCGAGAATGACCCTATTGTTATTCCACATCGTTTTACAAAAAGACAGGACATAGAGATTATGGGATTCTTTGCGGCTATATTGGCCTGGGGTCAACGCAAGACCATCATCAATAAATGTATGGAACTTATAGAACGTTTTGGAGGCGAACCCTATGACTTTATCCGAAATCACCAGGAAAGAGACTTACAGCACCTGCTGGGATTCAAGCATCGCACTTTTAACGATACGGATTTACTGTACTTTGTTGCTTTTCTTAGGTTTCATTACGAGCGCTTCGATTCTCTGGAGGATGCTTTCCTAATCGAACAGGAGGAAGTGGAAACAATATCTATTGAACGTAGTTTGGATGAGTTTAAAGCTTATTTTTTCTCACTACAGGATTATCCCATTCGTACGAGGAAGCATATCAGCTCTCCGCGTCAAAAATCCAGTTGTAAGCGTTTAAATATGTTTCTGCGCTGGATGGTGCGCCAAGATGATAAAGGTGTAGATTTTGGTCTATGGAAGCGCATTCGACCAGCTGATTTAATTTGTCCCTGCGACGTACATGTAGAACGTGTGGCGCGACGCTTTGGACTAATTACCGCTGATAAGGTCAATTGGAAAACGGCGGTAGAGCTTACAGAGAATTTACGGCGTTTGGATCCAAATGATCCTGTGAAATATGATTTTGCCTTATTTGGAATTGGAGTGGAGAGAGAAGTTTAGTTTGTTTATTATAGAAGCTACGCTTCTATAATAAACAAACTAATATGTCGACCATTCTATTGGAATAACCAAACTCATTGTCATACCAACCCACTACTTTGACCAATCCGCCAACGATAGAAGTAAGTTGTGCATCGAAGACGCAGGAATAAGGATTATTGATAATATCTACGGATACAATAGGATCTTCGGTATAGTACAGGACGCTCTTCAACGAACCTTCAGCAGCCTCTTTAAACTTTTGGTTGATTTCTTCTACAGAAGTTTGCTTATGCAAAGTGCAAGTGAAATCGGTCAAGGAACCGTTCAGTACAGGGACGCGTATACCTGCTCCACCAAGATTGCCTTCCAAGTGTGGAAACACGTTGGTGATAGCTTTGGCTGCTCCGGTTGTTGTTGGAATAATAGAAGAGGAGGCAGCTCGCGCACGACGTAAATCACGGTGTGGGGCATCATGTAGGTTCTGATCTCCTGTCATGGAATGTACGGTCGTGATATAACCATCTTTAATCCCCCAGTTTTCGTCTAATACCTTAACTAGTGGTGCTACATTATTTGTGGTGCAGGATGCATTGGAAAAGAGAGGCGTCCTCCAATCAAACTGTTCGTCATTAATGCCTAGTACGACGGTGGGGACATCTCTGTCGGAGGATGGCGCTGAGATGATGACTTGTTTAGCGCCTGACTTTAAATGACCTTCAGCCTTTTCTCTTGAGGTAAACAGGCCTGTAGATTCAACAACCACATCAATACCTAGACTTGCCCAGGGAAGCTTTTCTGGGTGTTTTTCTCTTAAAACCTGTATCGGTTTATTGTTTATGAATAGATGATTTTCATCATGAGCAATAGAAACCTCAAACGGTCCGTGTACAGAGTCGTATTTCAACAGATGGGCAAGTGTGGCAGAATCTGTTAAATCATTAATGGCAACAACCTCAATGAGATTTTCGAGGTTGCGCCTATAGATATTTCTTAACGTATTACGTCCAATGCGCCCAAAACCATTGATGGCTACTTTCATTATTTAGTGAATTCAGCGATTACAGAATTGATGTCTTTTTCGCCTTCCCAACTGCTTTTCAACTTGCCGTCAGCACTGTAAACGTAGTTTGCTGGGAATTGTTTAGGTACATGGAAAAGCTGTATAAATAATTGATTGCGGTCGTATAAAACCTCTACATTGGGTTTGCCAACTAACTCTTTGCCAAAAGTTTCCAAGAAGGTAGCCATTAATGCAGGATCGTTCATGGAAACAAAATAAAGATTCACATCTTTTAGTTTATCGTAGTTTTTTGCTAGAAGTGTAGTCTCATGTTGGCAATGTCCGCAGCTCGGATCGAAGAGAAGGAACACATTGTTTCTATTTGCAGGAATATCTTCATTGCTGAAGGCCATTCCAGATTTTACTTTATAGAATTTGAATGGAGGTATTGTTGTAGCCGGCTCTTTTGCTAAAGGTACAGTCTGTTGAGGTTTTGCTATAGTTTGAGCTTCCTGTTGGGACGCTGCGGGAGTTTCATTCGCTTGCTGTTGCGTATTGTTATTTTTCTCTGACTGACAAGATGCTAAAGCTAGAAGTGAACTGATAGAAAGTCCGATGAATAGTTTTCTCATGCGTTGTGTTTTTTATTGAATTCAAAACTAACAAAAAAATAGGAGAGTAGAGGCTGGGATGTCATCTATAGACAATAATATAACAAAAAGCCCCCGAAAATTTTTCCGAGGGCTTTTTGTTTAGAAAAGGCTGAAAGTGACTATGGGGTCACGATTTTAGCTTTTTCTGCTTTTGTTTCATGTATGTGTTTTCCTTTACCCAAATCGTAAACGGTTGGAGCTGCTAAGAAAATGGATGAATAGGTACCTACGACGATACCGATCAAGATGGCGAAAGAGAAACCTCTGATTACTTCACCACCAAAGATGAATAATACCGCTAATACGAAGATAATCGTCAACGATGTGATGATGGTACGGCTCAATGTCGAGTTGATTGCACTGTTCACAGTATCACCAAAATCTTCACGATGTGCATTTGGCTTGTTCAGGTATTCTCTCAAACGGTCAAATACAACTACTGTATCGTTTACAGAGTAAGCGACAACAGTTAGGATAGCAGCGACAAAGTGCTGGTCGATATCTAATGAGAACGGAACGATACCATCTAAGATAGAGAATAAACCTAACAGGATAATCGCATCGTGGATTGTAGATACGGCAGCACCGATAGAGTATTGCCATTTACGGAAACGTACCAAAATATAACCCGCAATAATGAGAATAGAGAAGATACCGGACCAGATAGCACGATCTTTAATGTCCGTCGCAATAGTAGGTCCTACTTTTTGGGAAGACACGATTTCATAGCCATTACCCGATATTTTGGATAAACCTTCATTCAATTTGGCCAATACTTCCGCATCTGCTTCATCATTGGTGTTGTCAATATGGTAAGTTGTTGTTACACGCACCTGATTGGAGCTACCGAAAGTTTTTACCTCTGTAGTCAAGTTAAAAGTTGCATCCAAGTTCTTACGTACTTCTTCCAAATCTACAGGTTTCTCATAGGCTACTGTATACGTACGACCACCACTGAAGTCTACACCTAATGTAAATCCTTTGGTAAAGATGGCCGCCAAAGCGATGATAGACGCTATAATAGAAATAACATAGAAAGTTTTACGTTTCTTAATGAACTTGAAGTTTGCGTTTTGTAACGTGTTTGCAGACCAAGGGAAGGATACTAAAATCTTCCAATCTTTTTCCAGCATGAATTCGAAAATCAAGCGGGAGATAAAGATAGAGGTAAAGAGTGAGGTGATGATACCGATCATCAACGTAGTTGCAAAACCTAGGATAGGACCACTACCGAAGAAGAACAACACGATACCGACCAAGAAAGTGGTGATCTGTGAGTCCAGAATAGATGGCATAGCATGTTTGTAACCATCAGCAATAGCTTGGCGGATGGATTTGCCTAAGCCTAATTCTTCACGGATACGCTCATAAATAAGTACGTTGGCATCCACTGCGGTACCCATCGTCAACACGATACCTGCAATTCCAGGTAAGGTCAATACAGCATTCAGTGATGCCAAGATACCCATTAAGAAAAATACGTTGAACAATACAGCGATATTGGCTGCAATACCCGCACGGTTGTAGTAGACAATCATGAAAATCATTACCACAATAATACCGATTACAGCAGAATTTACACCAGCATCAATAGCAGCTTGACCCAAAGAAGGGCCTACAATTGCTTCTTCTACGATTTTAGCAGTAGCAGGAAGACGACCCGCCTTCAATACGTTTGCTAAATCTTTTGTATCGTCGATAGTAAAGTTTCCGGATATTTGTGAGTTTCCGTTAGGGATTTCTTCGTTTACGTTAGGTGCTGAATAAACAACGCCGTCTAATACGATAGCAATGGCCTCTCTGTTCTGTGCAGCTTGTGCAGTGATTTTACGCCATTGACGAGCACCATCGGTATTCATCTGCATGGAGACAACCGGATTGTTGCGTTCGTCGAAGTTATCGCGTGCATCCGTAATGACATCACCAGTCATTACTGCTCCGCTTTCTGTACCCGATGTTTTGATCGCATACAAAGAAAGGAAGTTTGGTGTTCTTTGCTCAGGTTTAACAGCCCATAATAATTTTAGGTTGTTCGGAATGATAGAACGAACCTCTGGGCGGTTCAAATATTCGTTTACACGAGCAGTATCCTTCAAGTTAGCGATACCTACCATTGGACCAGGCATCAACTGAGGTTGACCATTTTGCTCTACGTAAGTTGCTGGATTTAGGATAGCGAATAATGGGTTGTTAGCTGCTAATTCAGCAGAAACAGCAGCAGAATCTGCATTGTTTGTGCTACCCGCACCTAAGTTCGCCAATAAGTTCTCATCGGATTTGGTTGTTTCTACCGCAGCTGTGTCAGCAGGAGTAGTTGTAGCAGGAGTCTTGTTGGATTTCAATGAGGGGGCCAAAATACCATTGATATTCTCCAATAAAGGATATACCTGATAATTGTCATGGGTTTCGAAGAATTCCAATTTTGCAGAACCCTGTAATAGTTTACGTACACGGTCTTCATCGTTAACACCCGGAAGCTCGATAAGGATACGGTTTGTTCCTTGTTGGATCTGGATATTCGGAGAAGCCACACCGAACTTGTCGATACGTGTGCGCAAGACTTTGTAGGAGTTTTGTATAGCATTGTCTGCCTCTTGGTTTAAGAAGCTGCGTACTTTTCCTTCGGAGTCGGTTGCTTGGATTAAAGAAGCGTTGTCTTTCGTAGCGAAGAAAGAAGCCAATGGCGTTGTGCCGCCTACCGCTTTGTATTCTTCAACGAATAGATCAACAACACCTTTGTTTACGGATTTACTTTTCTTAACGGCATTTTCCAATGCAACATTAAATTTCTCGTCTTTTGGGTTGTCGGCTAAATTGCGGATCAATTCCTCTAAGGAAATCTCCATTGTTACGTTCATCCCACCTTTAAGGTCAAGGCCTAATGCTAATTCGTTAGCTTTTGCCTCACGATACGTGAATTTTGCAATTCCTAAATTGTAAACATCTTCACTGGCCATAGAGTCTAAATACGCTTTTTCTTTAGCCATGTCGCCTTTTGCGTATTCAGCGGCCTCACGTTCAACCTTACGGGTAACAAATGTGAATGATAGGGAATAGAGGCATGCTATTGATACCACTACTACCAAAAATTTAATCAACCCTTTACTCTGCATTGTCTTTTAGTAATTCGTGTATTAGTTTTAATAATTTCTTAACAAATTCAGGCTTTTCCTAATTGTAGCCAAGATTCGCAAAGGTATAAAAATTTTGTATAAAGCGAAGATTATTGTATATATATGACAATTAAATTTTGGTTATGCTTTTTGGAGGGAAAATAGGTATAAAAAATGCCCGTAGTGAGCTACGGGCATCTTTAGAAAGGTAAACCTACTTCTTATTTAAGGGTGAATTTAAACCCTAAAGTAAAACGGGCTGGTTCAAAATCTGAATCGTGGGATAAATTCCACCATGGTTTCCAATCAAAGTGGAAAGCCAACGGAGCAGTAGGAATCTTGAATTCTAATCCTACCGCTGGGCGAATAGCAACATCCGTATGATTATCGCCGTCCCAGTGACCACTGTGCCAACGTCCATGGTTTATAAAAGTCAATTGCGGCCCCACACCAACATACCAACTTAGACCGTTTGCACCTCGAATAGCCTGGTTGTAAGAATAGTCCACACCTAATACAGTTACGTCATCTCCAAAAAGAACCTGTGCATTTCCGGCATTTTGTCCATCAAAAAAATGCTTTATTTGTGGTCCAACTAAAGTAGGTCCATCACCCACATCGATACCTAAACCCAAAGCAGTCCTGTAACGCGTCTGTGCTTTAAGTTCCTGTGCCCCCATTGCCAAGATTGAAGTCGCTAATAAAGAGTAAAATACTTTTTTCATGGATCTTTAATTATATATAATGTTAACTTAAACTGAGGAAATCAACTATTGAATCCCTCTTGAATAAGCTCTAAGCAAATAGTCTGCCAAAAAAAGAAAAGATTACTTTATCTGTAAGCAATAATTCCAAATCACCCACCTCTTACTGTCCTTAGGCTTCCGAAGGGTGTCTAAGGACTTTGTTATGATAGGTAGTCTCAGACTACCCTTTATTTCCCTCATCCGTAGTGCGCTTCGCTCAACACTACGGCTAGCAGGGGAATAAGTATATTTTGAAATTTTTATTTCTGAGAACTGTTCGATACCGAATAGTGTAAAACGTGAAGATATGTTTTTCTTAGTAACCTGTTAGTTCATTTTCTGCTAAAAAAAGTATATTTGGAGGGGTTGTTTTCTAATCATAAAAAACTACTAATATTAAGAGAAGAAGTTCGCTAAAGTCCGCTAAAGTCCGTGGAAGCCCCTTCAAGTCCCTTTTAACTAGGGTTTAACTATAGTGCAATTAGGGTTTAACGTCGGAAATATTCCGCTCAGATATTATATACTTCTCCCTTTAACTGTCCTTAGACTTTCGAAGGGGGGCTAAGGGCTTTGTTATGGTAGGTAGTCTCAGACTACCCTTTATTTCCCCATCTGTAGTGCGCTCCGCTCAACACTACGGATAGGAGGGGCAATAATTCCAAATCACCTACCTCTTACTGTCCTTCGACTTCCGAAGGGTGTCTAAGGACTTTGTTATGATAGGTAGTCTCAGACTACCTTTTATTTCCCCATCCGTAGTGCGATCCGCTTAACACTACGGATAGCAAAGGACAATTTAGGATGCTTTTTATTCCATAATGCATAACGGGTTGAAAATAATATGCGCTTACCTTATTCAAAAGAATATTTTATTTGGAAAAGTAAGAGAAAATACGTAGTTTTGCCTCGCAAATAGAAACCCCAAAGATATTTGCCATATGCAATTAGATCCACAAAAATTTGTAGCTGAAGGTCTCACTTATGACGATGTATTATTAGTACCAGCTTACTCTGAAGTTTTGCCTCGTGATGTCGATACGAGCACCCAATTGACAAGAAAAATCAGATTAAACATTCCTTTAGTTTCAGCCGCTATGGATACTGTAACTGGAGCTGATCTGGCTATTGCTATTGCACAAGCTGGCGGTATCGGTATGCTGCATAAGAACATGAGTATCGCTGAGCAGGCTGCCGAAGTTCGTAAAGTAAAGCGTTCGGAAAGTGGAATGATTCAGGATCCGGTAACTTTGTTGGAAGGTTCTACCGTAGGAGATGCTTTCAAAATTATGAAAGACCATAAGATCGGCGGAATCCCTGTCGTGGATGCTGAAGGAAAATTGGTTGGTATCGTGACTAATCGTGATTTGCGTTTCCAAAAGGATATGTCAAAACCGATTAATACGTTGATGACTAAAGACAACTTGGTCATTGCTCCAGTGGGTACAGACTTGATTCAGGCAGAAGAGATTTTGCAAAATGAGAAAATCGAAAAACTACCGGTAGTGGATGAAAACGGTATATTGAAGGGTTTGATTACCTTTAAAGATATTCAGAAATATAAGCATTATCCAAATGCAGCAAAAGATATTCATGGACGCCTATTGGTAGGTGCTGCGGTAGGGGTTACGGCAGACACTTTGGAGCGTGTGGAAGCTTTAGTGGCTGCAGGTGTGGATGTGGTAACGATTGATACGGCACATGGTCACTCCAAAGGAGTAATTGATAAATTGAAAGAAGTGAAAGGCGCATTCCCTGAGTTGCAGGTAATCGTTGGTAATATTGCAACAGGCGCAGCAGCAAAGGCATTAGCTGAAGCAGGAGCTGATGCTGTTAAAGTTGGTATCGGTCCGGGATCAATCTGTACGACAAGGATTATCGCGGGTGTAGGTGTCCCACAATTGTATGCGATATATGAAGTGGCTAAAGCTTTAAAAGGTACGGGGGTTCCATTGATCGCTGATGGTGGTATTAAACAAACGGGGGATATAGCGAAAGCTATAGCTGCTGGTGCTGATACCATTATGGCTGGATCATTGTTTGCTGGTGTAGAGGAAGCACCGGGTGAAACCATTATTTACGAAGGACGTAAATTCAAATCTTATCGTGGGATGGGGTCGTTGGAAGCTATGCAAAAAGGTTCCAAAGACCGTTATTTTCAAGATGTAGAAGACGATATAAAAAAATTGGTGCCAGAAGGCATTGTAGGACGTGTGCCTTATAAGGGGACATTGGCCGAAGTGGTTTACCAATACATTGGTGGATTGAAAGCTTCAATGGGCTATTGTGGAGCACCGACAGTCGAAAGATTGAAAGAAGCGCAATTTGTGCGGATTACAGGTGCTGGCTTAAGAGAGTCACATCCACATAATATTTCGATTACGAAAGAAGCACCGAACTACAATAGTCGAGGATAATCAAACAAAAAGGGCTTGCATTTGCAAGCCCTTTTTGTTTGATTATCATTTTAAATTATTGATAGCCTCTTGTTCCCGAAGTTTGTCGACATTGTTCTTCTCTCCAAATTCTTCTGTCTTCTGTTGAAATGATTCCAGAATTTCTTTGATAGCATCGGCATTTTCAGCTGTACGCTGATAAATGTCGGGAATTTTGTTTTCGATAACCTTGTCCCCGAGTTCGATATTGTCCACCTCGATCTTACCGATCTTTTCCAAAACAGCCTGTTGGCTATGACGGACATCTTCCAGTTCTCGGGTTATTTTTTCCATTAAATCAAATTTTTTCAACTTATCCATATCACTTTTATTTTTTGATTCTAAGGATAGAACATATAGAAAGGTGGTTTTGTTTTGGAAAAAAAAATCTCCTTGGTCATAATGACCAAGGAGATTTTTTCTAGATTTGATATAAACGTTTTTAACTTACTCGACCTGGATAGACTTCCAATGCTTTTTGAAGACAGGTCAAGGCTTTTTTCAAGTCCTGTTGATTGAGCACATAGGCTAAACGTACTTCGTTCTTCCCTGCGTCAGAACTACTGTAGAAACCTGTGGCTGGAGCCATCATGACGGTTTCGCTTTCGTATGCAAACTCCTCCAACATCCATTGACAGAATACGTCGGCATTGTCTATAGGGAGCTTTGCGACTACGTAGAAAGCACCTCCCGGATTTGGACAGAATACGCCTTCCATGGCATTCAGTCCTTCTACCAAGGTATTGCGACGTGCTGTATATTCTTTGGATACCGCTTCAAAGTAGCTGTCAGGTGTGTCAACGGCGGCTTCGCCTGCAATCTGCCCTTCTAAAGACGGGCTTAGACGTGCTTGGGCAAATTTTAAAGCTACCTGATATAGTTCTTTGTTTTTAGTGATTAAGCAGCCTATACGTGCTCCACAGGCAGAATAGCGTTTAGACACCGTGTCCAGTACCACCACATTCTCCTCTAGGTCATCTAAATGCATAGGTGAAATGAAAGCACGGCCGTCATAGCAAAATTCTCGATAGGCTTCGTCAGAAAATAGATAAAGATCATGTTTTAAACATAATTCCTTAAGAGCATCCAACTCTTCGCGTGAGTAAAGGTAACCTGTCGGGTTGTTCGGGTTACAGATAGCGATAGCTTTCGTTTTCTCTGTAATCAATTTCTCAAATTCCGCAATAGGAGGAAGTGCGAAACCATTGTCGATATAGGACATGATAGGCTTGACAACAATATCTGAGGAACATGCGAAGCCGTTATAGTTGGCATAGAACGGTTCTGGGATAATAATTTCCTCTCCCGGATTTAGACAAGCTTGCATGGCAATGGTAATGGCTTCAGATCCTCCATTGGTTACCAAGATGTCTGTAGGCTCCACGTTATAGTTGAGCTTGTTGTAATATTCCGCTAGTTTGCTACGATATGAAGCTGTTCCTTCCGATGGCGTATAAGCCCATACTTTGAAGTCAATGTTTTTTAAAGCATTGAGCATGACTTCCGGTGTTTCGATGTCGGGCTGTCCGATATTAAGGTGATATATCTTCTTACCCTCTTTTTTTGCCTTGTCCGCAAAAGGTGTGAGCTTGCGGATAGGTGAAGCAGGCATGTTAATGCCTTTGTTCGATATTTTTGGCATGCTGTTTTAGTTTAATTTTGGTTCAAAAGTATTATAAAAAACAAAAAAAGCCATCATTGATGGCTTTTTTTGTTTTACCCAATCAATATCTTATTCTACTGCACCTTTAATAGTCAAGGTTTTGACAGGAGTTTTCGTATTGGATCTTACCGTAAACTGCTTGGTGAAAGGTCCTTTCGCAGCAGCATTGAAGGTAACGGTGATTGTGCCAGTCTCACCTGGTTTTACAGGTGTTTTTGTAAATTCAGCTACCGAACATCCGCAGGACGGTTTTACTTCGGAAACGATAATCGGCGCATCACCACTATTGGTGTATTTGAAATCATACGATACCGGTTTGCTTTGTTCAATTTTGCCGAAATCATGTGTTTCTTTTTCAAACTTAAACTCACCAATCGCTAATCCCATTGCTGTGAAACCTATTACTGCTACCAACATGGTAAGTATTCCTAATGCTTTCTTCATCATATCTCGTTAATTTAGTTTTACCAAATATACTCAAATTATGCGCCAAAAATAGAAATACCATTTGGCTTTTTTGATAACTTCTCCAAAACCTACAAAAATTTTACAGTTAATGTGGTTAATTGGTGAACTGTTTAATTGGTGAAACGGTTAACTGTTTAATTGAATTAACTCCTAACCCTTAAACCTTAACCTTATAACCTCTAACCTTTAAACAAAAAACTAAATAATACCTTCCTTCAATAAGTCCTGTATATGAATGATGCCATCGTATTGACCCTCATTCGTGACCAAGAGCTGTGTGATATTGTTTTCACGCATCTTATGTAGGGCATCGACCGCTAAAACTGATTTTTCAATTGTTTTTGGATTCTGACTCATGATATCTTTTGCGGTAAGATTGCTGAGATCTTCGTGCTTTTCCAGCATACGTCGGATATCTCCATCGGTGATAACACCAATAATCTTGTTGTCGGATAGCACTGCCGTAGCACCCAATCTGAAATTGGTAATCGTGATGATAACTTCTCTGACGGAGGCGTCTGTGTCGATGGCAGGTTTGCCGTTATTATCGGAAAGGTCACTTACTTTTAAGTAAAGTTGCTTACCAAGAGCACCGCCCGGATGATACTTTGCAAAATCCCGATCAGAGAACTGTCGGCAGGTTTGCAAACACACAGCGAGCGCATCGCCCATTGCTAATTGGGCAGTGGTACTAGTTGTAGGAGCAAGGTTATTCGGACAGGCCTCACGGTCCACAGTCGTGTTCAAGATGTAGTCAGCTTGTTGTGCCAGAAAAGAACTTAAATTACCAACCATGGCTACCAAAATATTGCCAGTTTGTTTTAAAAAAGGAACAAGTACTTTAATCTCAGGTGTATTTCCACTTTTAGAAATAGCGATGATGAGATCATTTTTCTGGATAATTCCCAAATCACCGTGTATGGCGTCTGCAGCATGCATAAAGATTGCCGGAGTACCTGTGGAGTTGAAAGTGGCTACTATCTTTTGAGCGATAATAGCACTTTTTCCTATACCTGTTACAATGACCCGTCCATCCAGCTCTAATATGGATTGAATGACCTTTTCGAAGTCAGTGTCAATATGTTGCACCAATCCTTCTAAAGCATGGGCTTCAAGGAGTAAGGTGTCTATGGCTGTCTTTTTGATATCAATGTTGTGTATCACGGAAAAAATGTCTAATTTTATTTTAGAAATTACAAAAGTAAGTTATTTCAGATTCAAAAGAGGTACAGGTCTAACTAATTTTTTGTTCAACAGTCGATGGAAATAGAAAAGTCATTATTTGACAATCTGCAAGAGTTTTTTGGTTTTGATACCTTTAAAGGGGATCAGGAAGCTATCATCACGAATATCCTCAATAAAAAGGATACTTTTGTGATTATGCCTACGGGAGGGGGTAAATCTATTTGCTATCAGCTGCCTGCGTTGATGAGCGAGGGAACGGCAATCGTTATATCTCCGCTGATAGCCTTGATGAAAAATCAAGTGGATCAGTTGCGGGCTTTTGGTGGACGAGATAGTATTGCGCACTTTCTGAATTCTTCGCTCAATAAAGGAGAAATTACTCGTGTAAAACAGGATGTGACTGATGGAAAGACAAAATTGTTATATGTAGCGCCTGAGTCTTTATCCAAAGAAGATAATGTGCAGTTTCTTAGGCAGATAAATGTTTCATTTGTAGCAGTAGATGAAGCGCATTGTATTTCGGAATGGGGACATGATTTCCGTCCGGAATACCGAAAAATCAGACAAGTTATTAACGGTATCGGCGAAAATATTCCTATCATTGCTTTGACTGCTACAGCTACACCCAAAGTGCAGTCGGATATCCGTAAGAACCTCCAAATGAACGATGCTACCTTGTTCAAGTCTTCGTTCAACCGCTCGAATCTTTACTATGAGGTACGTCCGAAGATTGATGTTGTTAAAGAAATTGTCCGATTTATAAAAGCCAATAGTGGGAAAACAGGGATTATTTACTGTCTAAGCCGTAAAAAAGTAGAAGAGATTGCGGAAGTGTTGAATATTAATGGAATAAAGGCGTTGCCTTACCATGCAGGTTTAGATGCTAAGACACGGGCAGACACACAAGACAAATTCCTTATGGAAGATGTAGAGGTAATTGTCGCGACCATTGCCTTTGGTATGGGGATAGACAAGCCGGATGTGCGCTATGTTATCCACCATGATATTCCAAAGTCGATGGAAGGCTATTATCAAGAGACAGGCCGTGCGGGACGTGACGGAGGCGAAGGCTATTGTCTGGCATTCTATTCTGAGAAGGATGTTGAAAAATTGACAAAATTCATGAAAGATAAACCTGTTTCCGAACGGGAAATAGGAACACAAATACTCAAGGAGGTTATCGATTATTCGGAATCCTCGGTATGTCGAAGGAAACAGATATTACATTATTTCGGAGAGCAGTTCGACGAGACTGGTTGTAACAATATGTGTGATAACTGTCGTACAGAAAAGACTTATTTTGACGCGGAAGAATCACTTCTGGATGTATTGAAATTCATTCAGGAGCAAGGAGAGAAGTTTGATGACCACCACATGATTAATGTCATGGTAGGACAGAACAATCAACCGATATCTTCCTATAAACATGATACACATACTCTGTTCGGAAAAGGTAAGGAAAAGGGTGTGAATTATTGGAATTCACTTATTCGCCAAGCTGAGCTTAACGATTTCCTCAAGAAAGATATTGACCATTACGGGCTGTTACAGCTGACGGAAAGTGGACGGAAATATATAGCGAATCCTTATGCATTGCGGTTCGTTCTTAACCGTCCGATGGAAAAAGCGAAAGAAGAGGGCGGAGATGATGTGATGCAAGCTTCCAGTGCACTAGATGTGGAGCTATTGAAGATGTTGAAGGACTTGCGTAAGAAGATTGCCAAACAAAAATCTTTACCTCCGTTTGTTATTTTCCAAGACCCATCGTTGGAAGAGATGTGTACGCATTATCCGGTGTCGTTGGATGAATTAAAGCAGATACAGGGGGTTGGAGCAGGTAAAGCTATGAAGTTCGGGGCATCGTTTGTAGAGCTAATTAAGAAGTACGTAGAGGAAAATGAGATTGACCGACCACAGGATTTAATTGTAAAGGGCACGGCGAACAAGTCTGCTTTGAAAGTATCCATTATCCAGAATATAGACCGTAAAATCGGGTTGGATGACATTGCTTCGTCAAAAGGTATCAGCTATGAAGACCTATTGAAAGAGGTGGAATCCATCGTAAACTCAGGAACAAAACTCAATATCGGCTATTTCGTGGATGAAATGATTGACCAAGATCGTCAGGATGAGGTTTATGATTATTTCAAAAGCGCAGAGGTGGACTCCATCGACACTGCACTGAGCGAATTGGGTGAAGAGGATTACACCTACGAGGATATTCAGTTGATGCGTATCAAGTTTATGTCAGAGCTAGGGAATTAGTATTGAGTATTGAGATATTCCTTCCATCAGCCCGATAACTTTAAAATAAAAACCTATAAGGTTTGGTTATATATCCATTAGAAAAATGGGGTCTCACGAAAACCGCCATATCAGGAAAAACCTTATAGGTTTAAATGGGAAACTTTAAAATAGAGCTTACGGCAATAGGGGCTGTAGGCGATAATCTTTAAATAAATTATACAGATGATTACGGTTTAAAGCATACAGCTTAAAGCCACAAACTTTAAAATATGATTCTACATTATTTGCCTGCTATCAAAAACGGAGATTCGACTCAGTTTTTCTTAATGGCGGGTCCTTGTGCTATCGAGGGTGAAGAAATTGCCTTGCGTATAGCAGAGCGTATTGTTACGATTACTAACAAATACCGTATCCCATATATTTTTAAAGGCTCTTATCGCAAAGCGAACCGATCGCGTGTGGATTCGTTTACAGGTATTGGAGATGAGAAAGCATTGAAGATATTGGAAAAGGTGGGACGTACTTTTGGTGTGCCGACTGTAACGGATATACATGAAAGCCATGAAGCTGCGATGGCGGCGGCTTATGTGGACGTATTGCAAATTCCAGCTTTCCTTTGTCGTCAGACAGAACTGTTGGTTGCAGCTGCTGAAACCGGGAAAGTGGTCAATATCAAGAAAGGACAATTCTTGTCGGCGGGTTCAATGCAGTTTGCTGTGGATAAAGTTAAGGATTCGGGGAATGATAAAGTCTTTTTGACAGACCGGGGTAATACTTTTGGTTATCAGGATCTGATTGTAGATTTTCGTGGAATACCAGAGATGAAGTCATTTGATGTGCCGACGATTATGGACTGTACACATTCCCTACAACAACCTAACCAGACTTCTGGAGTAACAGGTGGTAAACCTGCATTGATCGAAACAATTGCCAAAGCAGCTATAGTGGTTGGTGCAGATGGGCTGTTTATTGAAACGCATCCAGACCCGGCAAATGCCAAATCTGATGGAGCCAATATGCTGCACCTTGATCTGTTGGATGGTTTGATGGAAAAACTGGTTCGGGTTAGAGAAGCGATATTGTAATTTTCTAATCCTCTTTAGGAAACCCCTCATTATTGTTGTTCTTCGCCGACTTGCCTTTGCAGATGCATTACAAAATCCGGTTCTGAAAAAACGTCATTGCGAGGAACGAAGCAATCTGATTTTTTCGTTGTCGTCATTGCGAGGAGGTACGACGAAGCAATGACGACAACGAGGAGGTACTGTAATCTGTCGTGCACCCGAAACGCTTAGGACAGCTCTAATGAGGGTATTTTTGTTTAAAGTTTCTATACGAATAGCCTTTCTTCCATTTGGTAAAACCAAAACCTTCGCTAAGTTGTTCTTTTACATAACGTTGGCTTTTTATTTAATGTCGTATAAAAGGAGGATAATATTATGGAAGAGAATGAGAGAAAATATGATGAGCATGAAGAGATTCAAGGTGCACCAGAACAAGAAGTTGCGGATGTAGTAAAGGACGAACCTGATGACAAGCCTGCAGGGAAAAATGTGAATTGGACAATTATTGTTGCCATTGTTATATTATTGGCGATTTATTTCATATTTTTCTATTAAAAAAGATTAGATAAAAGCAAAAATAAGCAAAACGGTTAGAACCGTTGTTATATAACGTTTTGTAAAAGAGTAGTCTTAGTTTGGAACTCGGTGTCTGATAGGTTTTGGGCTTAAAATGACAAGGTTAGGTTACTAATTCGTTACCGATTGACAAAGGTAATAGCATAGAGTAACTGATTATATTTCAGTCTTTTGCACCATTTTCTCTATTTCCTTGTAACTCAATGTAATTTAATTTTAAACATTAAACATTTGAGTTATGGAGCAGACAAAAAAATCGACGTTCAAACTGCTTTTCTATTTGAAAAAGAACGAATTGAAAAAGAACGGTAATGGCCCTATTATGGCACGTATTACCATTGACGGAACAGCTAAGACTTTGGGTACAAAGTTAGAAATTGATCCCAACAATTGGGATTTAAAATATGGAAGAGTTGAGGGCAAGAGTGCCACAGCTTTGAGCATTAACAAAAAGCTGGACAACATACGTGGGCGTATCGACAAGATTTATGAAGATATGCTGAAACACGAGGGCTTTGCTACTGCACAGAAAGTAAAAAATAAATTTCTCGGTGTAGGTGTGATGGATGATGCCATACTGAAAGTTTTCAACGACCAAAATGAAGATTTCAAAATACTGGTCGCTAAGAGAAAACGCTCCCAAAGCACTTATAGCAAGTATAACACGGGTTACAATCATCTTAGCGAATTTATAAGAGAGCGTTATCATAGGGACGATATGGCTTTCCGTGAGCTTACTTCCGATTTTATACGTGAGTTTGATTTCTTTCTCCGCATTGATAAAGAATGTACACATAATACGGTTTGGGTCTATACGATGCCTGTTATCGCTTTGGCAGAGCTGGCTATCAAAAAAGGGCTGATACGTGACAATCCGTTTGAGGATTATGAAATCAGTATGGAGGAAACCGACCGGAGCTATCTTTTAAAAGAGGATGTAGAAACCTTATTGCTACTGAAACCGTCAAAGCCAAGATTTGAACTTGTAAAAGATCTCTTTATCTTTAGTTGCTTTACCGGACTTTCTTACATTGACATCAAGAAGCTAAAATGGAGTAATATTCAGTCATTCTTTGATGGACACCAATGGATAATCAGCAGAAGAAAAAAATCTGATGTTAGTTCCAACGTCCGTCTTTTGGAAATCCCGAAACGCATCATTGAAAAATATCGTGGAGTTTCCCGAAACGAATATGTGTTTTCTATGCCGTCCAATGCAACTTGTAACAAGCACATTGGTAAACTGATTGAACAAGCAGGTATTATTACTGAACAAAAAGTAACATTCCACACTGCACGTCATACATTCGCCACAATGTTTTTGACAGAGGGCGTTCCGCTTGAAAGTTTAAGCAAAATGATGGGACACAAGAATATTTCTACCACACAGATTTATGCGAAAATTACCAGCCAGAATGTAAATCGTATTGTCTTCCAAGGCAGTGAATTTATGTGGTACATTTGGCGGTAGTGTAAACTGAACTGTGTCACATCACTCCTTTTAGGGTTCGTGCTCAGAGGCTGAAAGCCTCGAGTGCGAACCCTAAAAGGAGTTGCCGAAGGCCTTAATTCTATCCCCAAATTTAATATGTAGTTGTTGCATTGTCAATCCCCAATTTCGAATAGGCATGGTCCATTTTTTTGAAATCTCCTTAACCGTGAGATAAACCAACTTCAAGAGTGCCTGATCAGAAGTAAATGCACCTTTCGTTTTGGTCACTTTTCTGATCTGACGGTGCATAGCCTCAATAGCATTTGTGGTATAAATAGCTCTGCGGATATCAGGCGAATACTCGAAG
>NZ_FOZZ01000003.1 GCF_900116225.1 Sphingobacterium wenxiniae | reverse complement strand
GATTTATCGATGCTTTGTTAGTATATAGACTTTTGATTATGTATTTCGTATATGTGCTATATTCCTCAGCGTTGGATAGATATTACGTTGGCTATACTTCAGATTTATTCGATAGGCTCAAAAAACATAATAACCATCATCGTGGGTTTACGGGCAGAACCTCAGATTGGCGAATAGTCTACACCGAAATATATGAGGAAAAATTACAAGCCATGGATCGTGAACAAGAAATAAAATCTTGGAAGAGCCGCAAGCGTTTGATCAACTTGATTAGCTCAGCTGGTTCAGGGCATTCCGACTGAGCAGTCGGAAGTGGTCACTGGTTCGAACCCAGTATCTCCCACAACAAAGCATCGATTTATCGATGCTTTTTTAGTATTATAGACTTTTGATTATGTATTTCGTATATAGAGCCAGTTCTCGGAGCCAGTCTTGGAAAAATCTCGAAGCAGGCTAGTATCAAAGTCGAATCGCTCCCGCAGCTTAGTCGTAAAATTTCCAAGATACACCAAAGCGGAAGTTGGAATCGTTCATAGGATACCTTCTCACTGTATAATAGCCTTTTGGATAAAGGCCCTGGTTTGCAAAGTTATAGCTTACAAATAAATTTACACGTCGGATATTCCCCGTAAACCAGACATCGGCAATAGGATATGTCGAATATTCTATCCCTACATTGTCATTATAAAACTGTCCTGCATTGATGGCATAGGAAGGAGAGCGGAAAGGGGTATTGAACCGTACATCCATTCCCAGTCGAAAATCCATGACCTTGTACAGTATATTGGCGTAATATAAGCTGTGCCAAGTGTATAGTTCTGGAATAGCCAGTTCATTATTAGCATCAGATTTCTGATAAACGACCAAGTTGTCAAGATGGAATCGTCTGAATTTAAAATTTTGACCAACCGAGACCTTCAACAGGTTAATATTGCCCGATTGAGTAGGTTCTATTAATTTCCGTAATAACTCATTGTCATCGGGGTTGTCAATCTCCTTGAAGTAAGTATAGTTGTCCATCAGGAAATACTCTGCTTTACCATGGAAGCCCAATAAGGGGTTTCGGTAAGCAAAGGATAGGTTCTGTATTTTTGTCTTCTCCAGATTGTCGTGCTCCCATTGGTGATATGTATAGTTCATTCGGCTGAATACCATTTCTGGTGATTTATTTTGGGAATAAGCACCTAAGCTAATCTTTCCAGCTCTCTCTCCAAAGGAAATGTCAGC
Source organism: Sphingobacterium wenxiniae (assembly GCF_900116225.1). Taxonomy (GTDB): domain Bacteria; phylum Bacteroidota; class Bacteroidia; order Sphingobacteriales; family Sphingobacteriaceae; genus Sphingobacterium; species Sphingobacterium wenxiniae. Next base: position 385,905 of record NZ_FOZZ01000003.1, on the reverse strand, counting down.
ATTTGCTTCATACAAGAAGTCACCTGCGTTTCGGCCGACTACAATCTGGTTGACACTAGCCCGTAAATCGACCCGGTCACTGAACCTATAGCCTAACGTTCCCTTGACCATGCTATTCTGGTAAAAGTCAGAGGTAAGGCTGTCTCTATACCATATTAGATCGTTCTGAAAACCTAAATCCAGTTTAGCTTCATTTTTAAAGACACCTTTACCCCGCAGATAGAAGCTATACGAGAAATCGTTGGTAATCGTGGTAATACTGGTGGTGTCATCAACTAAAACCGCATCGCCATAAGGAAAAGCCCCTTCCAAATCTGCTTCATTTTTAAAGAAGATAAATTTGCGCTGACGGATAGAGGAGTTGTGTGCCACGGCGTTAGTCGGATGTATTTCCATCTCTGGAGTTCCTTTATTTACAGTGTCTAACCGGCCGATAAAATAAGACTGCCGAATGAAAAGCCCATTGTCTTTCCATTTGTTATACGGTCGGGTTGCGTTCCGTCCTCTGAGTCGAGTTAGATAACCTAGATTGGATTTATTACTGGTCGTATCTTTAAAAATATCGCCGCCAGGGATATTTCGATCTACAATCGACCCGTTCTCAGGTGAGTTCAAGCTGTTAAATGTGGCATTAAGCAAGAGGTTGTAGCGGTTGTTCTTAGATTCGTACCAAGAGTAGACCGCTGCTTTGCGGTCGTTATAATCTTGATTTGCATAATAACCATCCGTATTCGTGGCATAATAATCCGCCCCAATATTTAATTGGGGATTGATATTTTGCGCTACACGTGCCCGAAAAACTTGATCGTTGAAGAAAAAACCAACGGCTGAGAGTTCCGAATAGCGAGCTCTTGCCCGAAAATATTGTACCGAATCTGGGTGTATGATATATCGCTCCAACGCATGAAATCCAGGTTGAAAACCTATGGTTTTATTGGGAACAAAAAGCAGGTCTCGGCTAGCTAATCCATAAGAGCCCAAATTTATCGATGGATTCCAAGGTAGATTTTGCTTGTTGTAATATTGAAAATTGACATGTGTTGTGTCCAACTGTACTGTACGCGTAGACTGTTTCATCATCGCCAATGTGGTGTAGCGGATGTACCTTGCCGTAAATATAACCGAGTCCTTGCGGTTATCCTCCGCAGCACGAGCAGAGTCAAGCGCACTACTGAATTCCTCCTCTACAACCTGCGCTATAGCACTTACACCAATAAAAAAGAAAGCCAAAAATATAAAAATACGTCTCAAGAGGATATTCATCAAAGCCTATGTTCTAAAATATTAAGCCAAAAATAAGGCTAAAATTTGCATTTATCACCATGCAATCAATTCTTTTAGCATCTTTTGGGTTTTGATACCTATAAGATTACTTCTTAAAAAAATAGGGCTGTGCATTTGCACAGCCCTATTCCTTAAAATTCTATTTTATTTAGAAAGGTAAATCGTCATCATCAGCACCGGAAGATGAAATATCTACAGGAGGCATTTCAGGCATGCCCGGAGCAGTGGCAGCAGGAGCTGTGTTTGCTAACTTCGTTACGCGCCATGCTACTAAAGAATTGAAATAAGTTGTCACTCCCTCTTTGTTTGTCCAAGGGCGGCCACGTAGATTAAAAGAAACCTCTATGTCATCACCTATAGCCAGGTTGTCAAAGATATTTACTCTATCCTGTGTCGCTTCAAAACGGATGTATTCTACAAATTGTGGGTTTTCGGCATAAGCCACTATCAAATCTCTCTTTTTGAAAGATTCTGTTACCTGTTGTGTCGCACCTATCTCGTGTACTTTTCCTCTTATTTCCATATCAATAACTATTAAACTGTAAAATTAAACATTTTTTGCTAAGCAGAATAAGTAACTTTGCAAAAATATGATGGAAGTTTTCAACACAGCAAATAAAGTAATCATCACCTGTAATAGAAGATTATCTCCTTATCTTACACAGGAGGTGACAGATTTAGGGTTTCAAATTGTTCGTTCTTTTAATACGGGAGTAGAAGTGAAAGCTTCTGTCAACGAATGTATGCGATTGAACCTTAACCTTCGTTCGGCAAGTCAGGTGTTATATGAGCTTAAGTCCTTTAGGGCTGCCGATGCAGATGAATTATATAAAAATCTAGTGCGTATAGCTTGGGAAGAAATTATTCCTCTTGACGGCTATTTTTCTGTGACGTCCAACGTGCACAATGAGACTATTACAACGCCACTTTTTGCGAATGTAAAAGTTAAAGATGCTATCGTTGATCGGATTAAAGACAAAAAAGGCATACGTCCGAATTCAGGTCCAGAGCTTAACCGTTGTGTCATCCATTTGCATTGGATGGAAGAACGTGCTGAGATTTTCATTGATACGTCTGGTGAGACTCTGGCTAAGCATGGGTATCGTAAACATCCGGGTAAAGCGCCGATGTTGGAAGCTTTGGCAGCCTCTACCATCATGGCAACGGCGTGGGATGGTAAAACACCTTTTGTGAACCCGATGTGTGGATCTGGCACTTTGGCTATTGAAGCCGCTTTGATGGCACAAAATCGTATGCCGGGACTGTTGCGGATGAATTATTCGTTTATGCATTTTATAGGCTATAATGAGGAGGTTTTCTTTGAAGAGCGCCGAAGGTTAAAAGATATTACAGAAAAAACGAATATTCCCAGCATCATCGCTTCTGATATTTCCAGGGAAGCTATCGAAATTGCCAAGCTCAATGCGCGCAACGCAGGAGTAGAGCATCTGATTACTTTTGAGGTCTGCGATTTCGAGGAAACAACGATCCCGGAAGCCCCAGGAGTAATTATGTTCAATCCGGAATATGGTGAACGTTTAGGAACACATGCACGATTGGAAATCACCTACAAACGGATGGGAGATTTTATGAAGCAAAAATGCCGCGGTTATCGTGGCTATATCTTCACCGGGAATCCGGAACTAGCTAAAAAAATAGGTTTGCGTGCGTCTCGACGATTTGAGTTTTTCAATGGAAAACTGGACTGTCGTTTGTTGCAATACGAGCTGTACGAAGGTACAAAAGAAGATAAAAAGGAGTAATAAGCAAAGACTTCCGAAGTTTCCAACATGGCGAAACCCTCAACGAAGTTAAACTTCGGAAGTCTAAGTAAAAGATTAAAGACCTATAAGGTTTTGAAGACTTTATTTAAAATAGACCCTTCGACAGGCTCAAGGTGATACTGTTGTTTTTTGTCATGCTGAGCCTGTTGAAGCACGGCAAAAAATATAAACAAGGTCTATAAGTCGAGTAGTATAATTTCATATTTTCAGCACAATGAACAAAGAAAACATCATTCAGCAAACGGTAGAATTTGTACAGGAGAGACTGAAAAATGCCGAGTCTGGACACGATTGGTGGCATATTCTTCGGGTGTGGAACAACACAAAGCTTATTTTGCAAACAGAGCAGGCGGATGTATTGGTCTGTGAACTGACGGCTTTGTTGCATGATATCGCCGATAGCAAATTTCATGATGGAGATGAAAGCTTAGGGCCTCGTATTGCTGGAGAATTTCTCCATTCAGTAGGATTAGATACCGAACGCATCGAGCATGTGCAACAAATCATCTTGAATATGTCGTACAAGGCTTCTTTGGGAGAGGTGGTTTTCCACTCCAAGGAGTTGGAAATTGTGCAGGATGCTGATCGGCTGGATGCAATTGGTGCTATAGGTATAGCCCGTGCTTTTAACTATGGTGGATATAAGAACCGTGAAATATACAATCCGACTATTCCGGTCGAAGAAAATCTTTCAAAGGAAGCCTATAAAAATACAACGGCACCTACGATTAACCACTTTTACGAAAAGTTACTCTTGCTCAAAGATCGTATGAATACGCAAACAGGAAAACAAATTGCAGATGAACGCCACCGATATATGGAAGGTTTTTTACAGCAATTCTACGATGAGTGGGAGGGGAGAAAGTAAGACGCAAGGAAACGTTAAAAAAGTGGAAAACATATAATTTAATATAGAATTAATCTGGAATGGGTATCTTAGTGGCACAATAAGGCAATAAACTCAATAACGATTTCAGATGAAACGGACATTATTATTACTCACTTTGATTACTTTTTGTAGCATATCCTCCTATGCCCAAACGCAGATGATTGCACATCGTGGCGCATGGAAAAACACCGAAGTTCCTCAAAATTCATTGGCATCTTTGAATAAAGCTGTCGAGCAAAAGGCTTGGGGGAGTGAATTTGATGTACACCTAACCAAGGATGATGTGCTGGTTGTGACCCATGATAACGATTTTTACGGTATTGACATTGCAACGGCAACTTATGCCGAACTGTTGACAAAGAAACATCCGAATGGTGAACAAATTCCTACAGCAGAAGAGTATCTTAAAGAGGGGTTGAAGCAGCAGGGGACAAAATTGATTTTCGAATTGAAAACTAACCGTTTGGGTAAGGAACGGACACTCAGATCTGTTGAAGTGGCTGTTGACTTGGTGAAAAGCCTGACTGCCGAACAACAAGTAGAATATATTGCATTTGATTATGACGCTTGTTTACATTTCAAAAAGATTGATCCTCAAGCAAAAGTCCATTACCTCAATAGCGACAAGAGTCCGGCAGAGCTGAAAGAGGCCGGATTGGATGGATTTGATTATCATCTAAGCGTGCTGAAGAAAAACCCAACTTGGATTCAAGAAGCTCGTGATTTGGGGTTGAAGTCCAATGTTTGGACGGTCAATAGCGAAGAAGATTTACAATATTTTATCGATAGTAAAATTGATTATATTACGACCGACCAACCGGAATTATTGAATAATCTTTTGAATAAATAAAAGCATGAGGAGAGGATTTTTTATCGCAATAGCGCTGGTTGCAATGTGTTTTGTTACTTGGGCACAAACCATGACGGTGGCATCTTATAATATCCGCCTGAAAACAGATGGCGATGTGGGGAATTTATGGGAAGATCGAAAAGAGGCATTGACGAACCTAATTAAATTTCATGAGTTTGAAATCTTTGGTATTCAGGAAGGCTTTTTGGAACAATTGCAAGACATGGAAGCATTGCTCCCAGACTTTGACTATGTTGGTGTAGGACGTGATGATGGAGCGCAAAAAGGGGAGCATTCAGCGATTTTCTATAATAAAAACAGATTTAGCTTAATCAAAGACGGAACGTTTTGGTTGTCACCAACCGATACTGAATCTCCTAACAAGGGGTGGGATGCTGCACTTCCCCGTATATGTACTTGGGGTGTATTTCAGGATAAGCAGAACAACCGACAATTTATCTTCATGAATACCCATTTTGATCATGTCGGGGTTGAGGCTCGTCGAGAAAGTGCCAACCTTATTTTGGCGAAAGCCAAAGAGTTTGCTGCTGACCTTCCTCTGATATTGACTGGAGATTTCAACGTTGATGAGCATAATGAGGCTTATTTTACATTGGCTAAAAGCGGTGTTGTGCAGGATGCGCATGAAGTGGCTCCTTTGGTGTACGAACCTAACTCTTCTTTTAACGGTTGGGGGAAAAGTTTGCATCCCGCAGGTCGTATAGACCATATTTTTATTACCACACCTTTCAGTGTGCTGAAATATGGTGTATTGACGGATACCTATATTGGTAAATTTCCTTCCGACCATTTTCCGGTCATGTCTGTGTTGGCGTGGTGACATAGCAATCTTTAGACATGATTTAAACCATGTCTAAAGATTGGCAAACAAATTGCTATGCTATTACCCAAAAAGCAATATGTTAAATAAAATTTTATTCTTTACTTGTATTTGCGGAAGCTTAGCTGCTTGTGCCCCGTCGTCATCAACCAATACCGATGTAGAAACTAAAGATAGCAGTGCGCTATCTGGTATTTCTCTTTCGGAGATTGATACTGTACACACATCGCAGAATTCTTTAGATTGGGCAGGAACCTACGAGGGAACGTTGCCATGCGCGGATTGTCCAGGAATTCAAACGGAGATTGTGTTGAATGAAGACGAAACATTTCGCATCCAAAGCGCATATTTGGAGAGAGATTCGAAAGTAGAAGATAGCGGTAGTTTCACGTGGTATAATAATGGCGGATCAATACATTTGAAAGGCAATGCCACTGATGTTCACTTGAAAGTCGGTGAGAATCAACTTTTCTATTTAGATGAAGAAGGAAAAGTTATCGAAGGTCCGAATGGAGCGAATTACCTTTTGCTTAAAAAATAGCACGCTTTAATCCTGTCTGCAGATTACGCTGACTTTCGCAGAAATGAGGTTGTTAATCTTTGGTGATTTGCGAAAAATATAGGTCGATAATATCGTTCTTGGAAGATTCTAAATTTTAAAAATAAACTCTGGTCGTGGGATTCTTTACTTTAACGAAACAAAGTATCCATCTGTATTCCGTACATTCGTTTTAAAAATTACCCCCGTATGGAATCAACTCTCTATATTAAGAATATGGTCTGCAATCGTTGTATTATGGTTGTTAAGCAAGAGTTGGAAAAGTTGGGGATTTCTGCAAAGGAAGTGAAGTTGGGGGAAGTATATCTAGAATCTGCTCTCGATAGGAAACAACAACAGGAGCTGTCCGAGGTTTTGGAAGCCTTGGGCTTTGCACTGATAGATGATAAGAAAGGTCAATTGATCGAACAGATAAAAACCTTAGTCATACAGTGGGTGCGTCAGAAGGAGAATGAGAGGAATATGAACCTGTCCGATGTGCTCGCCGAAGAGCTTAAGCATGATTACAATTACCTATCCAATCTTTTCTCCGATGTCGAAGGTATCACGATTGAAAAATACCATATTGCTCAAAAAATCGAACTAGTGAAGGAATTATTGGTTTATGACGAACTTTCTCTTAGTGAAATTGCCTACCAGCTGAATTATTCCAGTGTTGCATACCTTAGCAACCAATTTAAAAAGGTTACAGGACTTTCCCCAAGCCATTTTAAACAGATAAAAACTGATAAAAGAAAGCCCTTAGATGAGGTGTAAAGGCTGTAAATCTTACAACTCTTTTCCAAAATAGTGTAACGCCGGTCTAACCGTTTATTGTCAATTTTGTTATTGTAATAATAGTAAACGATATGGCAATAGATAATAAAAAAACTTTCTATCTTCCGCTTGAGGGCGTGCACAGTGAGCATTGTGCGATGATTGTCGACAAGGGGCTTGCGCAGGTGCAGGGAATAGAAAGCCACAACGTTGAACTCAACAACGAACGCGCTAAAATTGTCGTGGCAGATAATGCTGTTCCTTTGAAAGCTATAAAAACCATCAAAGATTTAGGTTACGGCGTGACTACTGTGAAACAGTCATTTCCCGTATTGAACATGACCTGCGCAGGCTGTGCGGTGAGTGCAGAAAGTACGGTCAAAGCGGTAGAAGGGGTGTTGGGTGCTTCTGTAAATTTTGCAAATGCTACGCTATCGGTAGAATATCTGCCCAATATGACCAATCCCGCTGCTTTACAAAAGGCGGTACAGGATGTGGGTTATGACTTGCTTTTGGAGGATGAAAGTACACAACAGGAAGCACTTGATTCCCTGCATGAGAAGAAGTACAAAAAGCTGAAAAGCAAAACGGTTTGGGCAATTGTATTGTCGCTTCCCGTAGTGGTGATCGGAATGTTTTTTATGAACATGCCTTATGCGAACGAGATTATGTGGCTGTTTTCCACACCAGTTGTGCTATGGCTTGGTAAAGACTTTTTCGTTAATGCCTGGAAGCAAGCCAAGCACCGTTCGGCAAACATGGATACATTGGTGGCATTGAGTACAGGGATAGCCTATATCTTCAGCATGTTCAATATGTTATTCCCAGCGTTTTGGCACAGCAAGGGGTTGCATCCACATGTGTATTTTGAAGCCGCAGCAGTGATTATTGCTTTTATTCTGCTGGGTAAACTGTTGGAGGAAAAAGCCAAAGGGAATACCTCTACAGCAATTAAAAAATTGATGGGCTTACAGCCTAAAACAGTAATTCTTATCCTTTCTGATGGAACAGAGAAGCAAGTGGTTATTGAGGATGTACAGGTCGATGACATTATCTTGGTCAAGCCCGGAGAAAAGATTGCTGTGGATGGTATGGTGACTGAGGGCAGCTCATACGTAGATGAAAGTATGTTAAGTGGGGAGCCGGTGCCTGTACAGAAAACAGGAGGCGAGAAAGTCTTTGCAGGTACGATCAACCAAAAGGGGAGTTTTCGCTTTCAAGCAACGAAAGTGGGTAAGGAAACGATGTTGGCTCAGATTATTCGAATGGTACAGGATGCGCAGGGAAGTAAAGCGCCAGTGCAAAAATTAGTGGATAAAATTGCAGGGGTATTTGTTCCTGTCGTAATCGGTCTTGCAGTTTTGGCCTTTGTGATCTGGCTTGTGTTCGATGGTAGTGAGGGGCTTGTCCACGGCTTGCTTGCAGCAGTGACTGTGTTAGTTATCGCATGTCCTTGTGCATTGGGGTTGGCAACACCTACAGCTATTATGGTGGGCGTGGGAAAAGGTGCGGAAAAAGGTATTCTGATTAAGGACGCAGAAAGTCTGGAGCTGGCAAAAAAGGTTAACGCGATTATTTTAGATAAAACTGGGACTATTACTGAAGGCAGACCCGAAGTCACCGGTATCCAATGGTTCAACGATGACGATACGCATCAAAACATCCTGTTGAGTATCGAAAAGCAATCCGAACACCCATTGGCCGAAGCTGTGGTTAATTATTTCGAAACTTTTCCAAGGTTACAAACTTTGGAAAAGTTAAAACTATCAGATTTTGACAGCATTACCGGCCAAGGTGTGAAAGCATCGCATAATGACGAGACTTATTACGCAGGCAATAGGGTACTATTGGCTGATAAAGGCATATCCATCGATGCAAAATTACAACAGCAAGCAGATGAGTGGAGCGGCTTGTCCAAAACAGTTATCTGGTTTTCTAACAGTAAAGAAGCATTGGCCGTATTGGCTATTTCAGATAAGATTAAAGAGACTTCTGTCGAAGCGATACAGACGCTTAAGGATATGGGGATTGAGCTCTATATGCTGACAGGCGATAATGAAGCGACGGCAAAAGCAATTGCGGAGCAGACCGGTATACCGCATTATCAGGCAGAGGTATTGCCGCAGCAGAAAGCAGATTTTGTCAAAGAGCTGCATAAGAAGGGAAAAATAGTAGCGATGGTTGGGGATGGCATCAACGATAGCACAGCTTTGGCAACCGCCGATGTCAGCATCGCGATGGGTAAAGGAAGTGATATTGCCATGGATGTAGCGAAAATGACCATTATCTCTTCCGATTTGAACAAAATCCCCGAAGCCATTAAACTGTCTAAGCAGACCGTGGCAACTATCCGTCAAAATCTCTTTTGGGCATTTATCTATAACTTGATTGGCATTCCGATTGCAGCAGGTATCCTGTATCCAATCAATGGGTTCTTACTGAATCCAATGATCGCGGGTGCTGCGATGGCGCTGAGCAGTGTAAGCGTGGTGAGTAATAGTTTACGGTTGAAGTGGAAAAAATGAAAGATTGTATAGTGGGCGACTGGAATCTGTAAATTTCACAAATCAAACAAGAAATTATACAACAATATCTAGAGGTATTATACGGATATTTGTAGTGTTAAGAAGTAATCAAAGGAAAAAACAATGGAAAATAAAGCATTTAAATTTAAAACAAACATCAACTGTGGAGGTTGTATTTCCACAGTAACACCTCATCTTGACGGATTGGACGGCATAGAAAAATGGGAAGTAGACACCGCAAATAAAGACAAGATCTTAACTGTTGAGGCAAGCAGTGCTACAGCACAGGAAATTGTGGCTACTGTAGAAAAGGCAGGTTTCAAAATTGAACCTGTGCAAGTTTAATTTTTAAAATCAGAAACAATGAAGATATTATCTTATATTATTACAGCATGTTTTGTTATGTTGGCGACCGTATCCTTTGCGCAAGTGAAGAATGCCAAAACAGAAACCGTTGAAATTAATGGAAATTGCGGTATGTGCAAGCGCACAATAGAGAAAGCGGGCAATGCAAAAGATGAAGCCCAGGTTGTCTGGGATATCGATAAGAAAACCGCAAATATTACTTATGATGCGAAGAAAACGAATGTAGACACTGTTCTGAAACGTATTGCGCAGGCCGGCTACGATAATGAGAAGCATCTGGCTTCTGATGAGGTTTATGAAAACCTACATGGTTGTTGCCAATATGAACGCGAATTGAAGCAAGCAAAAGCAACAGAAAAAGAAGGGGCTGTCTAAAAAGGTTCTCGAAACTTAAAAACGCGTCATTGCGAGAAGCGCAGCGACGAAGCAATCTGCGTTTTTGACATCATCAGATTGCTTCGTTACCTCGCAATGACGATGATGTTTAGTTTTTTTGACACCTTCTTCTTTTTATAATTAAAATGAGAAATATCTCTCGGGATTTAACTTTTTGTTGTGTTGCAATACTTCGTAATGTAAATGTGGGCCGGTACTTCTACCAGTGCTTCCCAACAATCCTACAACCTCGCCAACTTCTACACGTTGTCCTTTCTTCACTCTCGTGCGGGTAAGATGTGCATAGCGGGTTTCATATCCGTTGCTGTGTTGTACCATCACTACATACCCATATTGGCCTTTGTAACCCGCGAAAGTGACTTTACCCTTGGCAGTAGCGCGCACAGGATCTCCAACTCTGCCTTTTAAATCTACGCCTGAGTGCATTTCGCGACCTCTGTTGGTGAAAGGGTTTCTGCGATATCCAAAGCGGGAAGTTACTCGTCCGCGATGTGGCATGCCCAATGGGATTTCCTCTAATTTTGCGTCAATATTTTTGAGCTCTCTTTCATAGAAAGCAGCGAGCTCGGTCCAGTTCTCTTCGCCCTCTTCCACTGGTCCTCCAGCATTTTTGATGGAAATTGCTTTTAGCCCTCTTTTTTTCATCTTTTCATTGATCCGCTCAATTGTGCTATCAATGACATGAAAAGATTTTTTCATTTCCTCGTTGGTCATCTGATTGTTGAAGTCATCTATTTCCAACTGGCGATTTTGGGCTTTGAGCTTATTTATTTTCTGGTCGTAGACCTGTGTATATTCCTCAGAGGTCTTTTGTCTTACAAAATAGATCAATGAAAACACACAAACACATAATAATCCAATTATTGAAAACAAAACCTTCTTCCAATGTGTTAGAAGTAATGTGGGAACTTGAATGTTTTTCTTAGGGGAACCGTCGGATTCTACAATAACAACGGCTGTTTTTTTCTTTAGCATAGCTTCAATAATAAAAACCTTTATTTTTTATACAGAGCCACAAAGGTAGGCTATCAAGAACTTTAATCTCAATATTTTACCTTTTTTAACATTTTTAACACTTGTTTTTGATGTAGAGCTTCCTCTACACAGAAGGTATTTGTAACAATTGGAAGTGGGGATAAGTAAAGGAGTTTAAGAAGGCCTGTCCAAGATATATAACAGACAATTTACAAAATTACCTAAGATTAATAAGTAGTTTTGTTAGTATGGGGACAAAGAGAACAGGTTTGTTTTTTATTCTTTTCTTGTATTTCATTCCGTTGCTGCTTATGGCGCAAGAGAGACCGACTATTGTCCAACGTCCGATTACGTGGAACGCGGAACGCGAACGCCTCTCTTTGGAATATTTACAGAATCGTCATGGTTTCGTTAATCCTACAGTCCACATTGATCCTCGAATGATTGTTGTACATTGGACGGATGTGCTTTCCGTGGATAAGACTATTCGCACCTTTAATCCTGTTCAGCTTCCTGGGAGACCACAATTGCAGAAGGCCAGTGCCTTGAATGTCTCAGCTCATTTTGTGATAGGTCGAGATGGTAGTGTCTTTCAGCTGCTTCCTGAAACAACTTTCGCCAGACATACTATCGGGTTGAATTATTGTGCGATAGGTATCGAGAATGTGGGATCTGCCCGATATCCACTAACCGAAGCACAGCTAGAAGCAAACACAAAGTTGATTCAATATCTCATGACGAAATATGGTATTCAGTATGTTATTGGACATCATGAATACCAAGATTTTAGAAATACATCCTGGTGGAAAGAGACCAATCCCGATTATCTCACGCAGAAATCTGATCCAGGAGCAACCTTTATGGAGCGATTGCGCTTGAACCTTGGCATGAGCCAGCACTTAGCAGTGCAGTAATTCTTTTCTATTTTTATGCACCTTCGTGCGTGTTTTGATGAGTTTTAAGACTATGATTTGCTTTTTTGTATATTTTTTTAAAAAAGATTTGCAAAAACTTGCAATCTTAAAAAGAATACTTTAACATTGTAGTACCTAATTTTTGGTATGTATTTGTAAACTAAAGAATAAGACATTTAATTATATATAATCCGATGCGTTTTTTTGCGCTCGGAAAAAGGAGTTAATTAACCATAAACGATCATTATTAACTAAAAGACAATGAGAAAAGCTATACTGTTTTCTGTTGCTTTGGGGATGATCAGTTATCAGGGTTTTGCCTTAGATCGCCATGTTGACTGGCGTTCAAGCAGCGCTCTTAAAACTGAGGTTCCTAAAATGTTTGAAGAGCAAAGCACCATTCGGGGTGTTGTTCGTGATGCCAATGGCCCACTGGCGGGTGTAACGGTCAGTGTAATTGGAAAATCTATTTCTGTGCAAACTGATGCAAATGGTGCCTTTAGTATCGAAGCAGCGACGGGTGACCGTTTGCGGTTTACGAGTCTAGGGCATGCGCAACAAGAAGTTACCGTCACTTCGGGAACGGTAAATGTGACTCTACAAGCTGAAGATACCGCTCTAGATGAGGTTATCGTAACAGCAATGGGTATTACCCGTGAGAAAAAAGGCTTAGGATATGCCGTCCAAGACCTGGGAAGTGAAGAATTGATGAAGAATAAGACAGCTAATATTGTCAATTCTTTGGCTGGTAAAATTGCAGGTGTAAATGTTACCCAAACCAGTGGGGGTGCGGGTGCAGGGGCAAGTATTATTCTTCGGGGAGGAACCTCCTTAGAGCGGGATAATCAGCCTTTGTTTGTTGTGGATGGTGTGATTTATGATAATTCAACTAGTGTGAATGGTAATAGCCTGTTTGATGGAGGTTCGTCCACTAACTCCACCTATAGTAACCGTGTGATGGATATTAACCCGGAAGATATTGAAAATGTATCGGTATTAAAGGGGCCTGCGGCGGCAGCGCTTTATGGGTCACGGGCAGCTGCTGGGGTTGTCTTGATTACAACTAAAAGCGGTAAAGAAGGGACTGCAAGTGTATCGGTAAATTCGCGGATGATTTCTAATTGGGCTAATCGTTTGCCAGAATATCAAAATCGTTATAAAAGAGGTTTCTATCAGCAAGATGGTACTTTGATGGAAGGCGATGCGACAACGACTATGGGATCTTGGGGAGCTAAGTTCGGTCCAAATGATGTGATGTATGATAATATGGGTGATTTCTTTCAATCGTCCACTTCTTGGGATAACTCGGTGAGTGTTTCAGGAGGATCAAAAAATGGCAATTTCTATTTGTCAGCATCCGATTTTAGACAGAATGGTATTATTCCAGGTACAGAGTACGAAAAGACTACTGTTCGTTTCAATGGGCAGCAAAACTATGGCATTCTCAAAGTCGGTGCAAATGTTGCTTATTCTAGTGCCGACCAACTGAGTTCTCTAACGTCAGGAGGGTTGTATGGTCACGGTGGCGCAGGTGCTGTACAGGGTGCGTTTATTTGGCCGCGTGACATGAATATGTCGCATTGGCTGAATGAGGATGGGTCAAAATATCGTCCTTTTGATTGGGAGCAGGTTGCTAACGACTTCGATAATCCGTACTGGATAATGAATAAAATGCCAAGAACGGACAATACCAAGCGTTTAACAGGTAGCTTCAAAGCCAGTGTAGACATTGCGGATTGGTGGGATATACACTATACGGTGGGGATTGACCGTTATACGCAAAAAACAAACCGATTTACAGAGCCGGGTTCAGGTGTTAATCAGATTTATCAAAATGGATTATTGTCCGAAAATGATACAGATTTTCAATATCTGAGTTCAAACTTGATGACTAACTTCAAAAAGAAGTTTGGTGATTTCGACATGAATTTATTGGTCGGAACGATGGCTGAGATGACAGATGTTGAGTACAATGGACGCAAGGCATGGAATTTTATTATTCCAGGATTCTACGCCTATACCAATACTACTCTTACAGATAGGGCTGCTGCTCAGCAAAGAACACAAAAGCGGATGGTGGGTGTGTATGGAGAATACAGAGCATCGTACAGGGATTTTGCGTATGTGACTGTTACCGGACGTAACGACTGGACGTCTACTTTGCCGATTCATAACCGCTCTTACTTTTACCCTTCGGTATCGGGAAGTTTTATCTTCTCTGAGTTTATTCCAGAAAACAATATCTTATCCTTTGGTAAGGTGCGTGCCTCCTGGGCTAGGGTAGGTAAGGATGCAAGCCCTTATGTAACCAATACGTATGTGGTTACCCCTGCAGAATATACCTTGTATAATAACGGTGCGGGTGTAGGTGTTCGTAATGACTGGTTAAGGGGTAACCGTGAGTTATTGCCAGAGATTACCGAATCGCAGGAGTATGGTTTGGATGTTAACTTGTTCGGCAGCAAATTAGGATTGGAATTTACCTACTATAAGAATAGAAGTATTAACCAATTGATGCAACCACGTACTTCTCAAGCTACGGGTTATATCTTGATGTGGACAAACGCCGGCGAAATTGTTAATAATGGGCTAGAATTATCGGCTAAAGTTTCTCCGATCAAGAAAGAAGATTTTAGATGGGATTTGACACTAAACGCTTCGAGAAATAAAGGACGTGTAGAAAATCTTTTACCGGGTTTGGATGTACTTTATGTGACCGATGTACAAGTGGGAAATGCAAAAGCCGCTTCTTTCAATGGAGGTAATTTTATGGCAATTTCTGGGTCGAAGTGGCTAAGAAGTCCAGAAGGACATTTAGTATTAAACCCGCAATCAGGAATGCCACAATCTGATGGATTGGTGACACATGAAATTGGAAATAGAGAACCAAAGCTTTTTGGCGGTCTCAATAACAATTTCCAATATAAAAACTGGAATTTATCGTTTCTTTTGGATTATCGTATAGGTGGGCATGTCTATAACGGAACAGACTACTATATGACTGCTATGGGTATGAGTACACGCTCTATGGATCGCGAGAAATTGACGCTTACAGGGGTGGTGAAAACCGGTGAAAATGCCGATAAAACACCAATCTATTCAGATGTACAAACATTTGAATACGAAACAGGTAAAATGTACCAAATTGGTAATCAAACCAGAAGTGGTGAGGATGTCATTAACAGTTATTATCAGAGTGGTGGAGCATACAACCTTGAGTCGGCGAATTATATGACGGATACCAACTGGCTGCGTCTGCGTACTATTTCATTAGCCTATTCTCTTCCGAAAACAACTTTAAGTAAAGTAAAGGCTATAAAAGGTCTGACGGCGACTGTAACAGGTACTAACCTATTGGTGTGGACCAATTATAAGGGCATGGATCCGGAAACATCTGCAGCTGGGTCAGGCGCTATAGGTTCCAGCTCTGTGGGAATTGATTACAATGGTGTCCCTGCCACAGCAGGTGTGACATTTGGACTTAATGTGACTTTCTAAAAACAAGGACATGAAAAAATTATCATATATATTAGGAGTATTGTTGCTCTTAAACTTGACTTCTTGCGAAAAGTGGCTGGATGTGAACGAAAACCCCAGCCAAGCGAATGATGAGGTGCCTACTCCAGATTTAAGGCTTAGATCTATTCAGATGCAGTTTATTGATGCGTATGAATCTTCTGGAACCAGAGCGGCGTGGATTACACAGAATATTACTAAGAATGGAGCTTCCACGAACAATGATTTGATTGTTCGCTGGGATTTCCCCCTAGCGTCCACAACATGGCCTTATCAGGCTTGGTTTGTGTTTACTGCGGGCAATCTGGAGCCGATGATTAACAAGGCAACAGAAGAAGAGGCTTGGCATTACGTGGGGGCAGGACAGCTTATTCACGCATGGGGTTTTATGCTGATGTTGGATTTGTATGGTGAGATGCCGTATACGGATGCATTAGGTTCTGATGTTACGCCTGCTTATGATGATGGTAAGACAATTTTCTACGGCTGTTTGGATATGTTGGATAAAGCTATTGAGAATTTATCAAAACAGCAGGGTGTGACTGCAACACCATTGTCGGGAGGTGATATTTGGAATGGTGGAGACCCGCAAAAATGGCTTAAACTAGCGTATGGTTTAAAAGCGAGATGGTTGAACAACTTGAGCAAAAAATCTTTCTACGATCCAGATGCTGTATTGGCTGCTTTGGAAAAAGCACCTCAATCAATTGGAGATAATACTGTAATGGATGCAATCAATACAGACGAAACCAATATTTCCGGCATAGTGCGCTCTATGCAGCATGGAAACTTAGGCGGTACAGGTAATAAAATGTCGAAATGGTATACGGATTTGTTAACGAACTCTTTTACAGGAGGCTCTAAAGTAGTAGATCCTAGAGCAGTACGCATCATACCAAGTGCAGAGTTCTATAATAGTACTACTGGCAAAAAAGAATGGCGTTTATCAGAAGGTGTCGACCTGATCGGATCGGATATTCGTACAAAAGGTGGACCTGTCCTGTTTGAAATTATGGCAACTAAAGCAGATGCTAATACTACCCATCCTTCTGGCTATGTTAGGGCTGGCAATGATACAGAGGCGGCTAATGCGAGTTTCTTCAATAGATGGTACACAACGAATGCTACTGCAGATAGGCAGGGAGACTCAGTCTATGTGTCTGTATATTCGGATCGTTTGGACTGGGTGGCAGCCGTACGTGAGGCAAGAAAAGATGCTGATGTTCGGAATGACCAATACTTGGCAAGTCGTTATAATGGTATGCGATTGATTAATCCAAACTTTAATGACGAAACAATTAATGTAAATTCGACAGGGAGTTTTTATATCCGAGCAGATGCTCCTGCCCATTTATTGACTTACCATGAGATGTGTTTTATTAAAGCTGAAGTATTATTGCGTAAAGGAGATGCTGCTAATGCTTTAACCGCCTATAAGGCAGGTATTCGTGCGCACATGGAGGCAATGAATGAGAAGTTAAGGGAGTACGATCAAAGTAAGTATGGAAAACAGGTTATTTCTGAATCTGAAATTGCAGCATTCTTGTCAAGCAAAGCCGTTGCACAAACAGCCGGTGAATTGAGCATGGCAAAAATAATGCAACAAAAACAGATTTCAATGTCGTTGACTGTACAAAATTGGAATGATATGCGCCGTTTTAACTATTCGGCTCCACATCCACAGTTTGGTGTAGTATATCCAGATTTTGCGAGACCTTTTGAAGTCGCTTCGGCAACAGTAGCGGAGTGTTATCCAGGAGCTTCTCCTTCGGACGTTCGTTATTGGCCGCGCCGTATTCAGCAGTGTAGCCACGAGAGAAACTACAATTCAGAAAATTGGTTGGCATCACATCCAGAGGCAAACCTAAGGAGTATCCTTTCTGCCCCTGTATGGTGGGATATCGAAGAATAATCATAGTTTGAATTTTTTGTTTAGTGAAACTTCCGGAGTCTGAAAAATGACTTCGGAAGTTTTTATTTATAGAACATCCTTTAAAATTGAATTTTCTTGTTTATGTTTGTTAGGCAATTAAAAACGCATAAATATGAAAAATTATTTTAGTATCCTCGTTGTATCAGTGGTTTTGTTGTTTTCTTGTAATGCGCAGAGCAATAAATCTGCAGAGAACGGCAAGGGAAGTTCCTCTAATACATCTTCTGGTCCGATTCTAACTGCAGCAGATAGACTATCTGCATATCTGCCATTACTGAAAGATAAAAAAGTCGGGCTCATGGGTAACCAAACTTCAGTTGTTGGGGAACAAAAAGAGCATCTTGTTGATGTGTTGGTGCGAGAAGGTGTGGATTTGAGATTTGCTTTTGCGCCTGAGCATGGATTTCGTGGAGAAGTAGAGCGTGGAGAGAAGGTGAGTAATGAAGTTGACGAAAAAACAGGGTTGCCATTGTTCACACTGTATGGAGGCAATGAGAAACAAGATTCCATTGTACAATCTATTGATGTAATGATTTTTGATTTACAAGATGTTGGAGCTCGTTTTTACACCTACATAACCTCTTTGCACCGTGTTATGGAACTTTGTGCGAAGCATGATAAAGAGTTGATCGTGTTGGATCGTCCTAATCCCTGTGGTGATCAGGTTGATGGACCCGTGCGCAAGGACGATAAATTCAAATCCAATGTATCTTTCCATAAGATTGCTATGGTGCATGGGCTTACTGTAGGGGAGCTTGCAAAGATGATCAACGGAGAGAAATGGTTAGAAGAGGGGCGGACTTGCAGATTGACGGTTATTCCAGTAGAGAATTGGAATCATGGAATGATGTATGAACTTCCGGTTGTTCCGTCGCCAAGCTTACCGAATCATCTTTCTGTGCGTTTGTATTCGTCTTTGTGCTTGTTTGAAGGTACAGAAATTTCTGTGGGGCGAGGGACAGATTGGCCCTTTCAAGTGGTGGGTTACGATAGTCCTGTATATGGCGATTTTCAATTTGTTCCAGGGGAAAAGGCTGGGATGGCGAAACATGTCGAAGGTAAAGGGGATACGATGTATGGGGTAGATTTAAGAGATTTGGATGCTGATGAACAGAAATTTACGTTGAAATACGTTTTAGACTTTTATAATAAGATGCCGGACAAGAGCAAGTTTTTTAGTAGAGCTGAGTTCTTTGATAAACTTGCAGGTACAGATGAACTACGGAAGCAGATTGTTGCAGGCTTATCCGAAGAGGAAATCCGCAAAAGTTGGGAAGAGGAACTGTACGAGTACAAAAAAATGCGATCGGAATACCTGTTATATGCTGATTATGAGTAAGTAATGCTTGTTTTTGCTTGTTATTTATATAAACACGCCTTTGTGCGTGTTTTTTATATATATAGCAAGAATTTGTTAAAAGATGCATAAATGTTTTGTAATTAACATTTCTTAACTATATTAGTGTCGGTTTTTTGCATTTATTTATAATTTCTCGTACAAATATGCAAAAAACATAAAACTTACTTATGGTGAAATCATACTATTTTAAAATAAACTAATCATGAGAAAATCTTTACTATTTTCTGTAATGGGCATGTTCTTAGCATCTTCTCCTACGTTTTCGTATGAGATGTTTGCCGGAGAGCGGGAAAGCACTTCCTTATCCATTGAAGGGATTTTGCCTTTTTCGAGCTCTGTTTTCCAGAACACGGTAAGCGGAACGGTCACAGGATCTTCCGGCCCTATCGAAGGTGTGACGGTCACTGTTGTGGGAGGAACAGCCTCTACGCAGACAGATGCTAATGGGCGTTATACCATTCAGGCCCCGCTGGGGTCAACATTGCGTTTTTCCTCGGTGGGTTTTGCAACCAAAGAGGTGAGCGTTTCGTCGAATAGCTTATCCGTTACATTGGACAGTGGCGACCAGTCATTGGATGAAGTGGTTGTTGTGGGCTATGGTACCCAACGTCGTGGAAATCTGACCGGAGCGGTGTCATCAATCAATGTAAAAGAAAATCTGGAAGGTCGGCCGATTGCTGACGTAGGGCGTGGTATCCAAGGTACTACACCGGGTTTGACGATTACGATTCCAAGCGGTGAGATTGGTTCAGACCCTACGATAAAGATTCGTGGAGCTATTGCTTCTGTTCAAGGAAACGGAAATCCATTGATCTTATTGGATAATGTCGAGATTCCAAGTATCCAATATGTCAATCCGGATGACGTGGAATCCATCACAGTGCTGAAAGATGCGGCTTCAGCATCGATCTATGGAGCGAAAGCAGCATTCGGTGTAATCCTAATCACGACAAAAACCGGTGGAACATCGGAAAAAGTTACGGTCAATTACTCCAATAACTTTTCTTTTCAAAATCCATTCAAAAAATATGAGATGGGGCGGTTAAATGCCTTGAAGTATACGGCGGATGCTATGGAAAGAATGGGGACTAATATTACCGGAGCATTTTATTACCTGACACCTGAAAGCTACGAAAAAGCGGTGGAATGGGATAAAAAATATGGAAGCTCAATCGGCAAGAATGACCCTACGGTATATGGAAGAGATTGGTATGTCGACCCTACAAAC
The DNA here is from genome assembly GCF_900116225.1 of Sphingobacterium wenxiniae. Taxonomy (GTDB): domain Bacteria; phylum Bacteroidota; class Bacteroidia; order Sphingobacteriales; family Sphingobacteriaceae; genus Sphingobacterium; species Sphingobacterium wenxiniae. Next base: position 365,729 of record NZ_FOZZ01000003.1, on the reverse strand, counting down.
ACAGCAAGAAAGCTAGGTTTGCGGACGTATGACCCATACGATTATATGATTCGGGAATGGGCGCCAACGATTACGAATAATGCTTCGGTGAACGGGTCTTTTGGTAAGACTAAATTTACGGCTTCCTTTGCTCAACTTTCACAGAGCGGAATGCTTAAACCCGGAGATTCTGATAGATTTAAACGGATCAACGGTGGACTTCGCTTGACGACGGAGTTAAATGATAACATCACTTTGCGTGGAGGCGCAATGTTCTCGCAACGGAATAAAACGTATCCTTACGCCACGAACTCTGCTACAGCGGATATGTGGTATTATATGTATCGTTGGAGCTCGTTGTATCCTATGGGTAATGATGAGCATGGTAATCCTATCCGTAGTCCACATAGTGAGTTTGATGCAGCAAATGAGGCTTCTATGAAACGAAACTATATCAATATGAATGTTGGGACAACTGTGAAGTTGAAATCCAACTGGAAGGTTGATGTCGATTATAATTTTACGAACGAAGATTACAATTGGTTCCGTCCTGGAACACGTTTTACTGCAGGAGATAGCTGGTCAGCACCTGCGGCACGTATGGACGCCAGTGGAAACCCTGTGTATGTTGATGCTACCGGAGCGGTGGTGGGGGCAGGGTCGCCAGGGGCAATGCCTGCATATGATTTGATTTATCGGGAATATACCGCGCCGGGAGGAAATCCGGATCATATTTATGCGCGTACAGCAAATACCTACAAACACACCTTGAATGCGTTCACGACGTATGACCTTAATCTAGACGGAGGGCATGATTTCAAGTTTATGTTAGGGACTAACTTGGTGACGGACAATGCACGCACACATTGGACACAGCAGACTACATTGTTAGATATTACTAATCCGCAATTTGATCTGGCCACAGGGACTATAACAGGAAGTGGAAGTACACATTGGGGAGCGCAGTTGGGCTACTTTGGTCGTCTGAACTATGCTTATAAAAATAAATATCTGGTAGAGGCTAATCTGCGTTATGACGGTTCTTCCAACTTTCCAAGTGATTTGCAGTGGAGATGGTTTCCTTCTTTCTCGGCAGGATGGGTCGCTTCCGAAGAAAGTTTCATGGAATGGTCTAAGCCATACCTATCCCATTTGAAATTTAGAGGTTCTTGGGGTAGCATTGGTAACCAGGCTGTACCATCAGATTTGTATGTTTCGAATATGGGGTCTTCACAAAGCTCATGGATTGCCAATGGTGGAAGGGTGATCAGCCTTGGTTCGCCGGCGTTACGTGTGCCGAGTGTATTCTGGGAGGATTTAGAAACGCTGGATATCGGGGTGGATGCACGCTTCTTCAACAGCAAGTTGGGCGTAGTATTCGATTGGTATCAGAAAACAACCAAGAACATGTTCTCTCCAAGCGAAGGAACAACTTGGACATTGGGCGGCGCAGCTCCTTGGGGTAACTTTGGTCAATTGCAGACCCGTGGTTTCGAAATTGCCGTAGACTTTAATCATCGTTTTGAAAATGGCTTGGGAATCAATCTACGTGCAAATCTGGATGACGCAAAATCTGTATTCAGTAATTATACAAGCTCACGCTTAGTAACCGCCAATTACGATGGTAGAGTGTATGGTGATATATGGGGCTATGAGACGGATCGCTTATTCCAATATGATGACTTTGTACTGGATGCTAACGGTAATCCGCAGATTGTAAAACTGACGCCAGAGATGACGAAATATAACACCAGTGGTGGAGGTGAGACGTATTTACAGAAAAATGGTCCAAATGGTGAGAAACCGGTTTATCAGGCGTGGTTGGAAAGCACCAATACTTTTAACTTCGGTCCTGGAGATGTAAAATTCAAAGATTTGAATGGTGACGGAGAGATTGATGGTGGAGATGGAACGATTGATAATCCGGGCGACAGAAAGATTATCGGAAACTTTACGCCGCGGTATAACTATGGTTTCCGCTTAGGGGCAGATTATAAAGGTTTTGACTTTTCGATGTTTTTCCAGGGAGTTGGTCAGCGTGCAATGTGGGGTAACGGTGCATTGGCTATAGCAGGCTATAATACGGCTGATGGAGCGATGCCAGAAGCTATTGTGAACAATTATTGGACACCGGAGACGCCAAATGCATTTTATCCTGCGGCATTTAACAATGCGAACAGTAATGATGCGAATAATCTGCGGCCACAATCACGCTATCTATTGGATATGTCTTACTTAAGAATCAAAAATATCACATTGGGTTATTCTTTACCAAAAAGTGTGTTGGCGCCAGTGAAAGTGAATAACCTGCGTGTATATGTGGCGTTGGAGAACTTCTTTACCTGGGATAAGCTGAATGGATTGCCAATCGATCCGGAAGAAGAATCCGGAGTGTCGATGTTCAATGCGACAAACTATAACTCGGGCAGAACAGGTGTCGGAACGCCGACGTTCAAAAGTGCATCTTTTGGTCTTCAATTAAATTTCTAAAAACAGACAGCAATGAAAAAATTAACATATATTCTTTTAGGAGCTTCTTTGGTACTGGGGGGTAGCTGTACAGACCTTCTGGATAGACCCGAGCTCAATAAGGTCATCGACTCAGAGACTTCGTTTTGGCGAAACGATAATGACTTACGCTTATATGCCAATGACTTCTACCCTAATTACTTTGTAGGGTACAATACCGGGTTTGGTGTGGCTTATACTCCGCTGCGTGGATTTAACTTCTCGGATGATTTTACGTCTGAAAATTTACAGGCATCCATGTTAGGAGCAGTACCTACTAGCGGAGGTGGATCTACCTCGGCAACACCGGCAACCCTTCGTTTAGAGCATATGGGGCCGAACTGGAATTTTTACTGGGTACGGAAAGCCAATCTTATGCTTGAGCGCTTAGGTAAGGAAGCGCAAGGCAGACTTTCAGACGAGGAGTTGAACCATTGGACTGCCGTGGGACGTTTCTTCCGAGGGTATGAATATGCCCGATTGGTGAGTAATTTTGGCGATGTTCCATACTATGACCATACAATTGGATCGGATGATTTTGATGCCCAGTATAAAGATAGAGATGAGCGTGGGTTTGTTATGGACAAAGTCTACGAAGATTTCCAATACGTACTGAATAATATGCGGGTAAGTGATGGAAATGGCTATGTAAACCGCTATGTTGCCGCGGCATTGATTTCCAATCTGATGCTTTTTGAGGGATCGTGGCAGCACTATCATAATCTGGATAAGGCAAAAGCACAGAAATATCTAGAGATGGCGCGTGATGCAGCACAGTATGTGATGGATAGCGGCCGATGGAATTTTAACTCAGATTATAAAAGTTTGTTTGCTTCTGAAGATTTAGCGGGCAACAGCGAAGTGATCTTTCACAGAACATACGATGATGCCTTGACGATTAGACACGCCATAGCATCTTATAGCAATGGTACAGAAATTCAAGCGCGTTCCGCGAATTTGGATTTGATCAAGGCTTTTGTATGTTCGGATGGTGATGTTTGGCAAAATTCTACCGTAGATGGAGCTTCCAATTTCAGGTTACAGGAATTGGTGAAGACACGTGACCCTCGTTTCGAAGCCACATTCATGGATACGGTCAATGCTCCAGCTGTTGGTACACGAGTTTATGCGCATAAGTTTGCTGGAAGGGAAGCTTTGTCTTTCATCGGTGGGGCTTATCCTCCGAAATGGGGTTCAAGCACGAATACTAATGATGCACCAATCGTGCGATTGGCGGAGGTCGTATTAAACTGGGTAGAAGCCAAACAGATTTTGTCAGAAAACTATGGCGGAGCACCTGTTTCTCAGTCTGATTTGGATAAATCCATCAATGCTATACGCAATAGACCGTTGGATGCAGAAGCTGTGGCTAAAGGTGTGCAGAAAACAGCTCCATTGATGTTAAGCAAACTGCCTAACGATTTGGGCAGAGACGGTGATGTCTCGCCTTTGATGTGGGAAATACGTCGTGAGAGACGAATGGAATTCGTTTACGAGTATGCTCGAATTCAGGATCTTCGCCGGTGGAAGAAACTGCATTATATGAACTTCACTAAAGATGATTATAAATTAGGTGCTTGGGTTATAGGTGTTAAAGATTTTGGTGACAAGAGCAATCCAGGCAAAATTTTACCTGCATTTAAAGACCGTTTGCAAGTCATGAAATCAGATGGTACGATTGTGAAATATGATGGTACCAATGATGCGGAGATGGAAGGGTTCTATGTGGCTTTTGGTTTTACAAATAGGCTTGCTGTCACCGACAGAAACTATTTGTCTCCAGTGAGCATAGGTCTGATCCAAGCGTATGAAGATAGAGGCTATACCTTGACCCAAACGCCGGGCTGGGAATAATCTCGATTTAAATAATAGCAAAAGGTCAGTTTTTTGACCTTTTGCTTTGTCTGCTTCCCATGAAAAAAATTATACTCTTTCTAACAGGATTCTGCTTTGTTGCTTCTGTATTTGCCCAGCCGTTCAGGTTTGCCCAAGTAACGGATACCCATGTGGGTGGAGCTACCGGTGCTGATGACTTACGTCGAACCGTTCAAGACCTCAACCAGCAGTTAGATGTCGATTTTGTGATATTTTCAGGAGATATTACTGAATTTGGTTCAGATGATGAATTGTTGCTTGCCAAGCAGATACTGGATAGTTTACAATTGCCTTGGTATGTGATCCCGGGGAATCATGACAGCAATTGGTCAGAAAGCGGGGCTAATTCTTTTCGGAAAGTGTTCGGTGAAGAAACATTCTTCTTTCAGCATAAGGGCTATATGTTCATGGGTACAACTTCGGGACCTAATATGCGAATGAGCCCAGGACAAATTCCGAGAGAAAATTTGGTATGGATGGATTCCGTTTTTGCAGCTAATCCAGATAAAGAAACACCGCTTATCTATATTAACCACTATCCTCAGGATTCTTCCTTAAACAATTGGTATGAAGCTGTCGATCGCTTGAAGCAGCGTAATGTGCAATTGGCGATGTGTGGTCACGGACATCAGAACAAGCTATACGATTGGGAGGGCATCCCGGGAGTGATGGGGCGTTCTAACCTGCGGGCGAATGACACTGTTGGTGGATATAATATTATCTCGATTGATGATAACCAGGCTACCTATGAGCTGCGTAGGCCTTTGTGGCGTACGGAAGAAAGCTGGTTGCAAGTGCCTTTACGAAATCATCACTTCGAGAAAGACGTGAAAATGTATAAAAGACCTGATTTTTCAGTCAATGAGCGATATATCGGCGAAGTGTCCAAAGCTTGGTCGTTTCAGGATGACAGTGATTTAGGGACGGGGTTTGCCGTTTATGGCGATTTGCTGATTACAGCAAATACCATGGGTAAAGTATATGCGCTCAGCACGGGAAGCGGTGAAAAACGTTGGGAATATACAACTGGAGGAAAAGTCTACTCTACTCCTGCAGTATGGCAAGGTGTGGTCGTTGTAGGTTCTTCTGACCACCATATTTATGGCTTGGATGCAGAGACGGGAATGTTGAAGTGGAAGGTGCGGACCGGTAAAGCGGTATTGGGCAGCCCTGCAGTAGAAGATGGTGTTGCATTTATTGGTGGGTCAGATGGTGGTTTTCGCGCTATTGATGTGGAGAAAGGAACGGTATTATGGACTTTTGATGAGCTGAAAGGTTATGTTTCAGCTAAACCTACAATTTATAAGGATAAAGTTATTTTTGGTGATTGGGGTAATGGGTTTTATGCACTGAATAAAAAAGACGGAAAGATTCTCTGGTCATGGGACAATGGGCATAAGAACCGTATGTTTTCCGCTGCAGCCTGCTATCCCATAGCTGTGAATAATCGGATTTTTATTGTCGCTCCCGATCGGTTTATGACTTGTTTGGATGCAGATAATGGGGAGGTAATATGGCGTGAAAAGAAAGATCCGATTCGTGTCCGTGAATCCATGGGTTTATCGGAAGATGGAAACTACGTTTATGTAAAGACAATGGATGGAAATCTGTTAGGGATTTCAACAAATGCAGATAACATGGAAGTGGTTTGGACTTCAAAATTGCAATTACCCTATGAATTAACACCATCGGCTATTACTTCCGGAGGAAGAAAAGTATTTGTGCCAAGTCATTCTGGGCTATTGTCCGCTGTGGATAAAGAGTCAGGAGAGGTTTTGTGGCAGTATAAACTGTCCAACGGGATGATTAACCCTATATTGATTCTTGATGATAAACAGGTCGTTGCTTCAACGATGGATGGGGTGATTATGAAATTTAATTTGCGATGAGATGTATTTTGTTGTTGTTCATTACGCTGGTTGTGCAGCTCTCCTTTGCGCAGGACACATGGATACGTGTCAATCAGCTGGGGTATAGAGAACAGGCTAAAAAAGTAGCCGTGTGGGTCAGCAAGAGCGATCTGCCAATCCATGATTTTGTTCTGCGTGATGCAAAGTCCGATAAAGTGGTATTCAAAGGGAAACCTTCTGCACCTTTTGGCGCGTATGGTGCTTTTGTACAGTCCTATCGATTGGATTTTTCGGCTGTAAGACAAAAAGGAACATATATCGTTGAGGTGGATGGGGTAAAGTCCCACATTATCCGTATAGCAGATGATGTTTATAACGGCACGGCAGATTTTGCACTGCGCTATATGCGGCAACAACGTACACTCTTTAATCCCTTTTTGAAAGATAGCTGCCATACACACGATGGTTTTACCATGTATGCAGCGTCTGTAGGCTTGCCAGATAGTACACATGTAGATGTGGGCGGCGGTTGGCATGATGCTTCCGATTATCTGCAATATGCAACTACTTCCGCCAATGCGACATATCACCTACTGGCTGCTTATCGGGACTTTCCGCATGCCTTTACGGATCATAAGCAAGCCAACGGATTATCTGGGGCGAATGGTGTTAAGGATGTGCTGGATGAGGCAAAATGGGGACTTGATTGGTTGTTGAAAATGCACCCCGAGCCTCATATTATGTTTAATCAAATAGCGGATGACCGTGATCATGCAGCTATGCGTATGCCCGGTGAAGATCCTTATTATGGTCGAGGTTATGAACGGCCGGTTTACTTTATCGACGGTGAACCACAGCAAAGAGGGAAGTTTCTCAATAATACAACAGGAACAAGTTCTACGGCTTCAAAGTTTGCTAGTGCTTTTAATCTGGGAGCAGCTATCTTTCGTGAAAAAGATACCGACTATAGTCAAATGCTGACAGGCAAAGCACGAACAGCCTTTGACTACGCACATAAGAAATTAGGTGTTACCCAAACAGTCTCTGTCAAATCTCCTTATATCTATGCAGAAGACAATTGGGTGGATGATATGGAGTTGGCATACGCGACGATGTACCAACAGACCGGAAAACAGGAATACTTAGAGAAGGCATTAACTTTTGCCAAAGAAGAACCTATAACCCCTTGGATGGTTCGTGATACCGCAAACCATTATCAATATTATCCTTTTATTAATCTCGGGCATTATGAGTTGGCAAAAAACCTACAAGGAGAGCCGCGTCAGGAAGTTATTTCCTATTATAAAAATGGGATAGAGCAAGTGTGGGACAGAGCTAAGCAAAATGCTTTTTATCGTGGTGTACCTTTTATCTGGTGCAGCAATAATCTGACAGTCGCCTTTGCCATGCAATGTCTGTGGTATAAAGATTTGACGAATGATGCAAGTTATGACGAATTGATGCAAGCCAATATTGATTGGCTGTTTGGTGTTAATCCATGGGGGACGAGCATGGTATATGGTCTGCCTGCGTGGGGAGATACCCCAGTAGATCCTCATTCTGCTTTTACCCATCTGCATAACTATCCAATTGATGGAGGACTGGTGGATGGTCCTGTGTATGCAGCTATCTTTAATAACCTTATCGGGATACAATTGCACGAGCAAGATGAATATGCCGAATTTCAGAGCGATTTGGTCGTTTATCATGATGACTATGGGGATTATAGCACGAACGAACCGACGATGGACGGTACAGCTTCTTTGATTTATCTCTTGTCTTCACAGGAATCTGTCCAACAAGTGAAAAAAGATGAATATGGTGCTATTGTGCAAGGGGATGGTAATAAAAAGCAGATTAGCCTTGTATTTACGGCGCATGACTTTAATGATGGGAATGAGACTGTAGCCCGTGTACTGAAAAAACAAAAGGTGAAAGCAAGTTTCTTTCTAACAGGGGATTTTCTAAGAAATAAAGAAAATCAAAGTTTTATAAACAAGATTAGGAAGAACCATTATATTGGCCCGCATTCGGATAAGCATTTGTTGTATGCCACATGGGAAAATAGAGATAGTACACTGGTCGTAGAAGAAGATTTCAAAAGGGATCTGGAAGCTAATTATACGGCATTGGCAAGTTTTGGTATCCGTAGGGAAGAAGCTACATTTTTCATGCCCTCATATGAATGGTATAATCATGATATTGTGCGGTGGGCAAATGCCGAACGTATTGAGGCGGTAAATTATACGCCGGGTTTGCGGACGGCTGCGGATTACACTTATCCGGAAATGGGAACACGATATATGACCTCGGAAAAAATTTTTGAGCAATTATTGCAAACGGAAAAAGAAAAAGGGCTAAATGGTCATATAATTTTGATACATTTAGGCGTTGATAAGCGAAGAAAAGATAAGCTATATGACCGCTTGGAAGATATTATCCAAGTATTGAGGGACAGGGGATATGATTTTCTCCCTATAAACGAAATGTTAGATTAATAAAATTTATGCAGGTTTGTGCGTGTTTTGTTTTGAAATTCGCATATTTGTAATAGTTTTTTTATTTGTAATATGGTAAGAGTAACAGAAAAGGAGTCGAATTATCAGGATTTGGATAAAATGTCCGTAACAGAATTATTGACAAATATCAATAAAGAGGACAAAACCGTTCCTGATGCGGTGGAAAGAGCTATTCCTCAGTTGGAACCTTTGGTGAAGGTGGCTGTGGAGAAGATGAAAAAAGGAGGAAGGCTTTTTTATATAGGTGCCGGTACCAGTGGACGTTTAGGCATATTGGATGCCTCGGAATGTCCACCTACTTTTGGCGTTCCTTTTGACTGGATTGTCGGTCTGATTGCCGGAGGAGATGTTGCAATTCGTAAGGCTGTGGAATTTGCAGAGGATGACGAAGAGCAAGCCTGGAAAGATTTGGAAGAATTTGGTGTTAACCAAAATGATGTGGTTGTGGGGATTGCTGCTTCTGGCACGACCCCATACGTTATCGGAGGCTTGGAAAAAGCGAATGAGGCAGGGCTTGCTACGGGTTGTATCGTGTGCAATGACGGCTCGCCGATTGCACAGGTGGCTCAATATCCGGTAGAAGTTGTTGTTGGTCCTGAATTCGTTACAGGATCTACACGTATGAAATCCGGAACAGCGCAGAAATTAGTACTCAATATGCTCAGCACGTCTGTTATGATTCAATTAGGACGTGTGAAAGGGAATAAAATGGTTGATATGCAACTATCCAATGTGAAATTGGTGGCACGTGGGGTACGCATGGTGATGGATGAGACGGGATTGGATGAAGACACGGCGTCAGCACTGTTGGAAGAATTTGGTAACGTCAGAAAGGCTATTGAAAGCTACCAAGAAAAATAAAACAAACTATCCATTATCATGCAAGTGATGATGGTGGTGTAGGTTAGGACAGTGATGAAGAACCTCCTCCGTAACCTTCATCACTTCCGTCACTTTTATAACTTAAACATACAATTATGTCACCTCTTATTTTATTGTCTTTTTTGGTAGTATATTTCGCTATACTACTTGGGATAGCGTATTTCACATCCCGCAAAACCGCCGATAACTCTACCTTTTTTGTTGCTAACCGGAGTGCTAAGTGGTATGTGGTGGCATTTGGGATGATCGGCGTTGCGCTATCGGGCGTTACTTTTATATCCGTCCCAGGAGATATTGGCAATGCCCCCGCGGGTTTACAGCCTAATAATTTCAGCTATTTTCAGTTTGTTCTGGGAAATGCAATTGGCTTTGTTCTCATCGCTTATGTGCTTTTGCCGTTGTACTATCGGATGCAGCTCACATCTATTTACACCTATTTGGAGGAACGCTTGGGCTACAAAAGTTATAAGTCTGGCGCAATGATTTTCTTGATTTCAAGAACAATTGGCTCTGCCTTCCGGCTATATTTGGTTGCTATCGTATTGCAGCGTTATATTTTTGACACTTGGAATATCCCTTTTATAGTGACAGTAGCGGCCTGCTTGCTATTGATATGGGTGTACACCAATAAAGGAGGGCTAAAAACTATTCTTATTACGGATATTCTACAAACAACCTTTTTAGTGCTTGCTGTTTTTTTATCTATTTATTTTATGGCAGATGGTTTGGGTTGGAGTATACCAGAGGCGATGGAAAAAATTAAAGAGAGCTCGTACTCTAAGGTATTTGTCTGGGAAAACCTGCTGGGAGATACCCGTCATTTTTGGAAACATCTGATTGGTGGGATCTTTGTGACCGTTGCGATGACAGGTCTGGATCAGGACTTGATGCAAAAGAATTTAAGTATGAAAACTATTGGTGAAGCTCAGAAAAATATGATGACTTTCACCAGTATCTTCGTTGTGATTAATATCTTTTTTTTGTGTGTAGGCGCATTATTATACTTCTATGCAGATGCCAATGGTATCAATATTGCCGACTTGGGCAAATCCGATTATCTCTATCCCGAGATTGCACTGCGACACTTAGGGATCCTACCAGGTATTGTGTTTATGATGGGGTTGACTGCTGCGACTTTTGCCACTACCGATTCAGCACTGACAGCATTGACAACTTCATATTGTGTGGATTTTCTGAACTTCAATAAGAAAGAGAATCCTAATGATCCTAAACTGGTGCGTCAACGGAATATTGTGCATTTGGCATTTTCGGTTGTCATGTTGTTGGTCATTGTCTTTTTTCATGTGATTAATGATGATTCGGTAGTGACTGCTATTTTCAAGGTCGCAGGATATACGTATGGTCCTCTTTTGGGATTGTTTGCCTTCGGCATTTTGACAAAAAAACGAGTGAATGATAATTTAGTGCCTTACATCTGTATACTTGCTCCTACTCTAATTTATTTGTTGACATTGTATGTGTTGCCATATACCGGCTATAAGGTAGGTTTTGAGTTGATTGTGTATAATGGGTTGCTAACGTTCTTGTTGTTGTGGTTAACCTCTCCGGGAAAGTTGAACGATAAAGAGTGGCAGAGCGTAAAATAAGGGGTAGGATAAAAAGCTTCTTGTTATTAATGGTCAATTACAACAAAAGTTTCGGATAAGGATTGTCTCGTAAAGGAAGATAAAATAGTAAGGATTTCTACGTAACATGGAAACAACGACAATATTCAGCACAACAAAGTCAATAGACTTTAACAAAAAGACGATAGCATTGTAGGCTTGTGCAATGTGCTGTATCTTGATGAAATGTGTCGTTTTTTCATCGTGTAAGGAGTCTATCTTTTCGACAACTTGATTTTTGTCGCAGTCATTGTAGTTTAACGTAGACTACATGTTCAAAAAGATAGAGTATATTGTCTTTTATACAGTTGCAATATACAGATTGTGTTCGAATGTTTAATCTATGGTGAAGTTCATGCTCTTTTAGCGAAATATATGTTTCCTTAAAGGCATGTTACGTAGCAAAATGACGGATACACTATACTGTAGTCTTATGTTTGTGTACATTATGATATAGTTAATTGCATCTCTTGTTCATCCTATGTACAGCAAGAAGAAAACTACCTACATTGTATAACATACATTTGAGTATGTGCACATGAGGTTGTATAACGAGTATAGGTATATTTGAAGGTCATGTAATGCAGTTGTGTTTCTTGCAGAAACTGTTGTATCTATAGTGTTGTTATAATGCTGTGTGGTAATAAATATATGCAGGAAGTAGCTGTATGTTTTGAATAGTTAGTACGGTATGTAATCATCTTTAAGTTTTGTATCGAATGGATTGCATATAAAATAGAATTTATGTAAGTTTGCGCTCATACGAGGGAAATTAGCTCAGCTGGTTTAGAGCACTACCTCGACAAGGTAGGGGTCACTGGTTCGAACCCAGTATTTCCCACTTCAGAAAAGCCCGAATTTTTCGGGCTTTTCGTTTTTTGCTTGATTCATTTTTCATGAAAAGAAAACAAGGTTGCGGACAAGGTTAGATTTCAGTAATTTTGAATAAAAAAAAGTATAGGATATGGAATTACAAGGCCCACAGGAACCTTTCGATATAGAGATCGGGAATATAGTTTATTCGATCTTTCCAGAAGAGAAAGATGTGTATATGGTATTTAAAGACGGGGAGGAATACGTGAAGATTATAAAGGATACAGAGCAGACCTGGTTAAAATTGAACCCGGAAACGGAATTGCCGATGTTTGGTATGGATGAGGAGATTAATGCAATAGGTCAAGGAATCATCGCTGAGCTTGGGTAAGCGTTAAATTCCGTTAAAGATTCCTCGAAGAAGAAGCCTTCGCCATAACTTTAGATAAACAGTACCCAAGTTATGGCAAGGGCTTTTTTATTTATTGTAGGTATGGTCATTGGAGCTTATGGAATGGTGCTATCGGCACAGATTCCGTCATATCTGGTAACTTCTGTGCAGGATACCATAAGAAGGGACACGATAGTCCTTGAAGAAGTGGTTGTCCATCAGAAGCTCAGTCCCGAAGAGCAGTTGGAGGCAAAGAAGGCATATCACAAGGAGATTTTTGGGCTTGGAGATAACAAGAATATGGTTATCATCAATCCCCTGGGTGGGATAGCTGTTAATATACAAAAACTGTATAACCATTTCAGCAGACGAGGGAAAGGCGCACGTCGTCTGCAACGTATATTCGAAGAGGAATATGCCGATGACTTGGTTAATGCCCTGTGGAACCCCCTACTGGATGAGTACATCCCATTACAAGGCGATTCATTACAGAAGTTTAGTCTATACTTTAAGCCTGATTTGGATTTTCTCGCCAATGCCACACATTATGAACGTGTAGAATATATGGTAAACAGTCTGAAGAATTATAGGGACTCCGTAGATGTTATCCATAAAAATTTAGAGCTAAAAGCTGAGCCTTAGTATAAACAAAAGTATATCTCTGACCTACATCTGCACATACAAGACATATTTCGTATCGAAGAAATCCTCTTTAAAATAGCTGGATAGGGAATGAAGCTGTACCTTTACCTTTGCATCTTTTATTTCTTCCTTCAAGTCACCTCCTTTGAGGTATAAGATACCATTAGGAACGCCGTTTTTATCCTTTTTCTCAAATTTATTACGTACCCATGGGATGAAATCACCCAGTCGTGTAACCGCTCGGGACACAACGAAGTCATATTTGTAGTCCAATTGCTCTGCACGGATATGGTCTGCCTCTACATTCGTCAGGCCAATAGCTTGTGCGACTTCACGTACTACTTTTATTTTCTTGCCGATGGAATCGACTAGATGAAACTGCACGTGCGGAAATAAAATTGCCAGCGGAATCCCTGGGAATCCACCGCCCGTTCCCACATCCAAAATCCGTGTGCCGGGAGCAAATTCCTGAACAAATTTAGCAATCCCGAGGGAGTGAAGTACATGTTTGAGATATAGGCTTTCCATATCTTTTCTGGAGATAACGTTAATCTGGTCGTTCCAGAATGGATACACTTCTGCCAGCTGGGTGAATTGTTCCTTTTGTTTTTCCGTTAGTTTAGGGAAATATTTGAATATAATATCGACTGTAGGATTCATGTTATTTTATTGTTTTTTTAGTGTTGCTGTTGTCTAAAAAGTTGATTTTCGTTGTCATCCTGAGCCTGTCGCTGTGTCTCGCCTCTGGCGATGAAAGGACACAATTTATTACTTACCACGAAATGTCTTTTTTTCGCCTGTTAAAAAGACCGTTGATACAAATATAAAAATAGTAAAATAGGTCTAAGAATGGCAATACTATTAAAAGATCACTGACCTGTAGTTTACGGTATACTGGTGTAAATATGAAAAACTGAGCTAATAACCGTGTTCCGTAAAAGGCTAATGGGATGTACCAACAAGTTGGGTATGAGATGAAGGATGCTATCAATACAATATAAAAAAACACTGCAGAAACTAATTGTGTTCCCAACATGCGTTTATGTCTGCCTTTATATAATACCGAAGCTCCTGAATGTCTGCTTTTCTGTTTGTAATAGCTTCTCCATGTCATTTTCGGAACGGAATATACCTGTGCATCTGGGTGGATAGCGATGTTGACATTGGTGGGGGTGGCATTGTGATTGACGAAAAGGTCATCATCACCCGACTTGATATGCATGTGCTTGTTAAAGCCTTTTCCTTCAAAAAATAGGGTTTTGGTATAAGCCAGATTCCTGCCCACCCCCATATAGGCATTTCGCTTTAAGGCGTAAGCCAAATAGCTCATGGCTGTATGTGTAGTTTCAAATCGAATAAGCCGATTTAGGAAGCCTTGTTGCTTAAAGTAAGGAGAATAACCAAGAACGATTTCTTTATGTGAGGTAAATGCGCCAGCCATTTCTGCTAACCATCTGTGAGATTGTGGTTGGCAGTCGGCATCTGTAAATACTAAATGCTCATATTTTGCTGCTTTTATACCTAAGGTTACGGCAAATTTCTTGGAATGCTTTAGACGAACATGTTCCTTGATTTCAACGATGCGAAGCTTATTGGGATATTGTTGACAGAAGTCTTTTAATATCCAGCGGCTGTCATCATCTGAGCAGTCATCGACTAATATGACCTCAAATTCGGGATAATCCTGTTCCAGTATCGTCGGGAGAAAGTTTTTTATATTCTCTTGCTCATTATGTGCACAGATAATAATACTTACGGGAGGTTTATTCTCGGTATCGGCATAAGATTTTACTTTATAGACCGCCAATTTCCCGTAGACGAAGAGTATATAGTACAATTGTATAAGCCACAATATGGACAATACCCCTATAAGGGCATGAGGAAAGTAAGGTAAGATTTGTTCAAATGTTGCCATATAAAAGTCCCAAAGATACGGGGTTCTACGTAGATACAGGTGAGAAATCGTTAAGTTTTATTAAGAATTTTCGGGATAATCGTTTCCTGCTGATTTTTGTTATATTTTTGCACTGGATTTGTGAAAAGCATCTATTCGAGACGCTTTTATACAAAACGAAAGAGAGCACAGATGAAATTTACGCTTCAAGCACAAGATACAGGTTCACGCGCACGGGCAGGAGTACTGCACACAGCACATGGGGATATACAGACGCCAATTTTTATGCCGGTAGGCACTGCGGGCACAGTAAAGGCTGTACACCAACATGAACTGGTCAATGATATACAAGCCCAGATTATCTTAGGAAATACATATCACCTGTATTTGCGCCCTGGATTGGATGTATTGCATAAGGCAGGTGGCCTGCATAAATTCAATAATTGGCAGGGGCCAATCTTAACAGACTCGGGAGGCTATCAGGTTTATTCCTTGACGGAGGTGCGTAAGATTCGCGAGGAAGGAGTGACTTTCCGTTCGCATATCGATGGCTCCAAGCACTTGTTCACGCCAGAAAATGTGATGGATACGCAACGTGTTATCGGAGCGGATATTATTATGGCTTTTGATGAGTGTACGCCCTATCCTTGTGAATATAGCTATGCCCGTAAATCCTTAGATATGACGCATCGCTGGTTAAAACGTTGCGTGGATAGGTTTGATAGTACAGAACCGCTTTATGGTTATGAGCAAACCTTGTTCCCAATCGTACAAGGCTCTGTTTATAAGGACTTGCGTGAAAAATCTGCAGAAGTGATTGCTTCGTTCAACAGAGATGGAAACGCCATCGGTGGACTCTCCGTAGGTGAACCTGCAGAAGAGATGTATGCTATGACTGATGTGGTGACCAATATCCTGCCAAAGGACAAACCTCGTTATCTGATGGGAGTAGGTACGCCTGTCAATATCTTGGAAAATATTGCTTTAGGTATTGATATGTTCGACTGTGTTATGCCTACGCGAAATGCGCGAAATGGTATGTTGTTTACACAGAATGGTATCATCAATATCAAGAACGAAAAATGGAAAGATGACTTTTCGCCTATCGAAGCGGAGAGTGATTTGTTGGTAGATCAGATTCACACCAAAGCCTATTTAAGGCACTTGATACGTTCACAGGAAATTTTGGGTGCACAGATTGCTTCCTTGCATAATTTGCATTTCTATCTTTGGTTGGTTAAACAGGCTCGGGATAAAATTATAGAAGGGACTTTCTATACGTGGAAGGAGAAAATGATAAAGATTCTTGGTCAACGATTGTAGTTAGTTGGAACCTGGAAACTACTAATCTCCAATCCTCATTAATTAATTTGTAAAATGTTAAACATCATTGACCGCTATATCATCAAAAAATACCTAAGCACTTTTGTGTTTACGGTAGGGATTTTTATTGTGGTGATTGTCGTGTTTGATGTGTCGGAGAAACTGGATGACTTCTTGAAGAATAAAGCTCCTATGTCAAGGGTTTTCTTTGAGTATTATGCCTTAGGTAGTATCCCCTTTTTCCTGAACATGCTTACTCCACTGATTAATTTTGTGGCGGTGATCTTCTTTACCTCCAAGATGGCCGACCAAACGGAAATTGTTCCTATACTGAGTGGAGGAATGAGCTTTAACCGCTTCCTAAGACCATATATGATTGCGGCGGGATTGATCTTTACCTTTACATTGGTCTCTAACCTTTGGATTATTCCTTATACAAACAAAATCAAGGTTAACTTTGAAAGTGTCTATGTAAAACCTCATAAAGTGAGTACCACTACGTTGTCTACCCACATGCAAATAGATTCGAATACCTATGTGTACATCGATAATTTTGATACGAAGAGAAACGTGGGATTTAATTTTTCGCTGGAAAAATTTGATGGCGACCATATGATTGAAAAACTGATGGCCCAACGGATTACCTGGGATTCAGTTGCTACCAAATGGAAAATTGAGGATTATACTGTCCGGAAAATTGATGGTCTGCGGGAGACAATGGAACAGGGGACTGCGCGCGATACCACTTTGGATATGCTGCCAAGAGATTTTGAGGTGTACGATGATGTTTTCACGGCGATGGATACCAAAGAGCTGAATGAAAGGATAAAAAAGGAGGAAACTCGCGGAACAGGCATGATGACGGATCTGCTGCTGGAGCGATATAAACGTTATATGGGGCCTTTCTCTGCTTTTATCTTGACACTGATGGGCGTTTCCCTTTCTTCAAAAAAAGTGCGTGGGGGTATTGGTCTGAGTCTGGGGATTGGGATAGGGTTGAGCTTTGCTTTTATTGTCTTGGTGCAATTTTCTACGATGTTCTCTTTGAAAGGAGGGCTGCCTCCGTTGATAGCTATGCTTATTCCAAATGTATTGTTCCTTGCGTTGGCCCTCTGGCTGAAATACAAGGCTCCTAAGTAGTATGTATATTGCGTATAGCGTAGAGGGTATTGCGTACCAACTGTATCTGTCAAATCTTATTAAATCTGTGTAATCATTCTGATGAAAAACAAAAACCTTCTTATTCTACATTTTACGGTACTTATCTGGGGCTTTACCGGTGTTTTGGGAGAATTGATTTCGGTGTCGGCATTACACTTAGTATGGTACAGAGTTTTGATAGCTGCACTTTCTCTTTTTCTTTATTTTATCATCAAGGGAAAGTCTATCCGTGTGACGCGCGATAAGCTTATCCAATTCTTTATGGTGGGAGGGATTGTAGGATTACATTGGGTGCTGTTCTTTCATGCCATCAAGGTGTCTACTGTTTCGGTTACGTTGGTGACCTTATCTTCCTTGACACTTTTTACTTCTATCCTGGAACCTATTATCAACAGGAAACGTATCTCTATAGCTGATGTTGCTATTGGATTAGTTATTATTTTTGGAATTTACCTGATTTTTAAATTTGAGTTCAAATATGTGTGGGGGATTATCTTTGGACTCTCTTGCGCATTTTGTGCGAGTATATTCTCCATATTGAATGCTCGGATGGTCAAGCAGACCAGCCCTACTATTATTACTTTCTATGAGATGTTAGGGGCCTTCTTTTGGGTTTCTCTCTTTATGTTGGCTACGGGACAGTTTAATGAGCAGATGTGGTTAAGCGCATCGGATGCTTCATACCTGATACTGTTAGGCGTAGTTTGTACTGCAGTAGCCTATGTGTTGGGGGTCGCTGTGATGAAAGAGCTTAGTGCTTTTACGGTGGCTTTGGTTACCAATATGGAGCCTGTTTATGGAATTATCTTAGCCCTATTGATATTTGGGCATCGTGAAACCATGAGTTTAGGTTTCTATGCAGGAGCGGTTATTGTGTTAGGGGCAGTATTCGCCTACCCATATATTAAGGCCAAAATTGAAAATAGGGAGCGTCGTCTTATTAATAGAAAGCTGCATTAATTTTTAGCCTCGGGATTTCAAATCCCGAGGCTAAAAAACTAAGCGTAAGCTACGGTTTTATCTTTGCATTCCAGTTCGGAATATCCCATGAGGTATTCATCAACCTTACGCGCACATTCACGACCTTCGGAAATCGCCCATACCACTAAAGACTGTCCGCGACGCATATCGCCTGCCACAAAGACTTTGTCAACAGAAGATTTGTATTCTCCCTCGATCGCTTCTACATTACCGCGTCCATCTAATTTTACGCCTAATTGTTGTAAAAGACCGTCGTGTTGAGGGTGTAGGAAACCCATGGCCAATGTAACCAGTTCACAAGGCATTTCGCGTTCCGAACCTTCTACTTCTTTGAACTTGGTCGGTCTGCCTAGACCGTCGGTTTCCCATTCCAGATCGACAACCAATGCCGCACGAACATGTCCATTATCATCGCCAAGAAAAGCTTTGGTGCTCACGCTCCAATGACGTTGGCAGCCCTCCTCATGAGAGGTAGTCGTTTTCAAGAGCATAGGGTATGTTGGCCAAGGCATGGCTTCGGTGCGCTGTTGCGGTGGTTGCGGCATGAGCTCAAATTGTGTTACACTTTTTGCTCCATGACGATTGGATGTGCCTACACAGTCAGAACCGGTATCACCTCCACCGATAACTAGCACATTCTTGCCAGTGGCGAGAATCTCCTCTACTTCAATAGGTGAATTACCCACACGCTTGTTCTGCTGTTTGAGGAATTCCATTGCGTAATGTACACCTTTTAATTCCCGTCCCGGGATGGAAAGGTTACGTGGGATGGTAGAACCACCAGTTAATACAATTGCGTCATAGGATTGAAGTTCACTTGCTGGAACATTTGCTCCAACTTCAGCATTTGTTCTAAATTCAATCCCGGATTCCTGCATCACTTCCACGCGTCGGTCAATGACCGATTTATCCAGTTTAAAATCTGGAATACCATAGCGTAAAAGACCACCGACTTTGTCATCACGTTCATAAACGACGACATCATGTCCGGCTTTATTGAGTTGCGCAGCAGCGGCAAGCCCCGCTGGACCAGAGCCTACTACGGCTATACGTTTTCCGGTTTTTACCAGATTGCGGTTTGGTTGTACATATTGTTTCTTATAAGCAATCTCGATGATATGCTTTTCGATCTCTTCAATAGCTACCGGTGATTTGTTAATGCCTAATACACAGGCAGCTTCACAAGGAGCCGGGCATATTCTACCTGTAAATTCCGGAAAGTTGTTGGTCGATGTTAATATGTTATACGCTTCTTCCCAACGGCCATCGTATACGGCATCGTTAAATTCCGGTATCACATTGCCTAAAGGGCAGCCTGAATGACAAAATGGAATGCCACAGTTCATACAACGTGCTGCTTGCTGGTTCAACTGTACGTCGGAATAGCTATGTACAAATTCCTGATAATTCTGTTTTCTGCTTTCTACAGATTCTTTCTGAGGAAGCGTTCTTTCAAATTCTAAAAATCCTGTTGGTTTTCCCATGATTATTTTTCCTCCTCGTTATTAAGCTTCCACTAGTTTTTTAAGTAACACATTTTTGTATTCACGAGGGAATACTTTGATAAACCGGCTTTTTTCACTATCCCAATTCTGGAGAATAAAATTAGCCCGCTCACTATTGGTCAGATGGATGTGACGCTTCAAAAGAGCGATAATAGCATTTTCATCCTCGGTATCCAGTGGGTCAAGGTCTACCATCTCTTGGTTACAGTTGTCGTGGAAGTCTCCGGCGATATTGTATATCCAGGCGATACCGCCGCTCATACCGGCAGCAAAGTTTCGACCTGTTGGCCCGATAATCAATGCCCGTCCACCGGTCATGTACTCACAACCGTGATCACCGATTCCTTCTACAACGGCTGTTGCACCAGAGTTTCTTACGGCAAACCGCTCTCCTGCCATACCGTTGATGAACAGGTGACCGGAAGTTGCACCATATAAAGCCACGTTACCGATGATAATGTTCTCATGGGCAACTAGTGGGCTATCAGCCGTTGGATAGATAGCTAACTGTGCGCCTGAAAGCCCTTTTCCTACGTAGTCATTAGCTTCGCCTTCCAGCTCGAAAGAAAGCCCTTTGGCACCAAATGCGCCAAAAGATTGTCCAGCTGAACCTTCAAATTTGAAGTTGACGGTATTGTCGGGAAGTCCCTCGGCTCCATATAGCTTGGAGATCTCGTTGGACAACATTGTTCCAATTGTGCGGTCCGTGTTTTTTACTCTAAATGTGCCAAAGACCGGTGTTTTACTTTCCAAGGCAGGTTTGGCTTGTGTCAATAGTCCCCAATCCAAAATCATGCTCATGCCATGATCCTGTTCCTGCGTATTGTATAAACTCTCGGAAGGTTCATTGCGCGCCACGTATAGAATTTGCGAGAAATCAATTTTCTCTGCTTTCCAGTGGTTGAGTGCTTCCCGTTTTTTCAAAAATTGTGCACGACCTACCATTTCGTTGATGCTGCGGAAACCAAGTTGCGCCATAATCTCACGTACTTCTTCCGCTAAGAAACGGAATAGGTTCACAATATCCTCCGGTTTTCCGGAGAAAAGCTTACGCAACTCTGGATCTTGTGTGGCGACACCTACGGGGCAGGTGTTCAAGTGGCATTTACGCATCATGATACATCCTCCAGCAACAAGAGCCGCAGTTGCTACGCCCCACTCCTCTGCTCCGAGCAAGGTAGCGATGACAATATCACGTCCGGTTTTCATCTGCCCATCCGCCTGTAATACAACGCGACTGCGCAGCTTGTTCTGTACCAATGTTTGATGGGCCTCTGCCAAACCCAGTTCCCAAGGCAAGCCGGCATGCTTAATAGAGCTGATTGGGGATGCGCCTGTACCGCCATCGTACCCCGCAATAAGGATAACATCGGCATGTGCTTTGGCCACCCCGGCAGCAATTGTTCCTACGCCAGCTTTAGATACTAATTTTACGTTGATTCTTGCAGCTCTATTGGCATTTTTCAAATCGAAAATTAACTGAGCCAAATCCTCTATGGAATAAATATCGTGGTGAGGAGGAGGAGAAATCAATCCTACGCCTGGTGTAGCATGACGCAGGCGGGCGATGAACTCGTTAACCTTATGACCTGGGAGTTGTCCCCCTTCACCTGGTTTAGCACCCTGTGCCATTTTGATTTGTATCTCATCCGCTTCGGTTAGGTAATGTGAAGTCACACCGAAACGTGCGGAGGCAACTTGCTTAATGGCCGAACGCATGGAATCACCATTTGGTAGACGTTCAAAACGGATAGCATCTTCACCTCCTTCGCCAGTATTGCTTTTAGCACCGATACGGTTCATGGCAATAGCTAAAGTGCTGTGTGCTTCTGTTGAAATTGATCCCATAGACATCGCTCCTGTAGCAAAACGCTTCATGATGCTTTCTATAGACTCCACTTCTTCCAAAGGCACAGGCGTGCGGTGTTTCGCAAAATCAAGCAAGCCGCGCAAGGTGAACATGCGTTCTTTTTGGTTGTTGATTAAGGTCGCGTATTGTTTGTAAGCCTCAAAATCACCTGTACGGCAAGCTTTCTGTAAAAGATGTATGGTTTCCGGACTCCATAAATGACGTTCTCCTCGACGCTTCC
Source organism: Sphingobacterium wenxiniae (assembly GCF_900116225.1). Taxonomy (GTDB): domain Bacteria; phylum Bacteroidota; class Bacteroidia; order Sphingobacteriales; family Sphingobacteriaceae; genus Sphingobacterium; species Sphingobacterium wenxiniae. Next base: position 343,691 of record NZ_FOZZ01000003.1, on the reverse strand, counting down.
ACTGATATAATCCCCCTTCAGGAAGTAATCTTTTCTCTACTCGAGTAGGGCCAAAGGCACGCCAGTGCTTAGCGAGTGCTTCTGTCGCAATGTCGTCAAGTCCTAACCCTCCGATACGGGAAACTGAACCACAGAAATATCTATCTACGACAGACTTGTCAATACCCAACACCTCGAAAATCTGTGCACCATGATACGATTGTAGGGTAGAGATACCCATTTTTGAGAATATTTTTAATAAGCCTGCACAGATAGCCTTAACATAATTTTTCTTTAAATCGTCCCAAGTGAGTTCGGTGTCTATCTGGCCTAATTCTTTCATGGTGCGGATAGTAGCCAAGGCCATATAAGGGTTGATTGCTGTAGCACCAAAAGCCAATAAGCAGGCAAAATGGTGTACCTCCCAGACATCACCAGCTTCCACAACTAAACCAACAGCACCTCTGTTTCCTGTTTTGATAAGGTGGTGATGCACCGCAGATACCGCTAAGATGGATGGAATAGCACAGTGCTGCGAATCAATAGCACGATCGGAGAGGATAATTACCTCAAAACCATCGCGTACGGCATCGTCTGCATAACGGCACAGTCGCTCAATACCAGCTTCTAACGAACCTGATTGACCATCTGCTTTGAAATAAAGTTGCAGGGTTTTTGCTTGAAATATACCTGTATCGATGGAACGAAGCTTTTCTAGTTCGCTGGAAGTTAATATCGGATGTTCCAAGGTAACACAGTGACAGAATTTTTTGTCTTCGATTAATATATTGCCCGCATTGCCGATAAAGGTAGCTAAGCTCATTACCAAACGCTCACGGATAGGATCAATCGGTGGGTTGGTTACCTGTGCAAAAAACTGCTTGAAATAACTGGAGAGATGCTGAGGCTGATCCGAAAGAATAGCCAATGGCACGTCTGTACCCATGGAGCCGATCGGTTCGTAGCCTGTGAGTGCCATTGGTGTAAGAATGGTCTCTAAATCTTCGCGAGAGTAGCCAAAAGCCTGTTGGTACTTGAGTACTGACTCCTTTTTAAGATAAGTATAGGTTACACGGGGTTCTTCCAATTCATCCATGCGGATTTTGTATTTATTCAGCCAGTCGCCGTAGGGCTGTTGACGGATAAGTTCTCCTTTGACTTCTTCGTCAGAACGTATACTACCTCGTTCCATGTCTACGACGAAAATCTTACCAGGCTGTTGACGTCCCTTTTTGATAATAAGGCTTTCGGGGATTGGTAGTGCCCCAGCTTCAGAAGCTACAATAACGCGATCATCTGAAGTGATGGCGTAGCGCAAAGGGCGTAGACCGTTGCGGTCAAGCGTTGCCCCAATAGTTTTCCCATCCGTAAAACAAAGTGCCGCAGGCCCATCCCAAGGTTCCATTAGCGTAGCGTGATATTCATAGAATGCTTTTTTCAACGGATCCATTTGGGTATTTCCATCCCAAGCTTCAGGAACTAACATTAACATGACATGCGGTAGGCTTCGTCCGCTATGCAAAAGCAATTCCACGACATTATCTAAACAAGCAGAATCGGACTGCCCACGGTCAACTACAGGAAGAAGAATTTGCATTTCTTCCTCAGTAAAGTAAGGTGATGAAAGTGAACGTACACCTGCGTAAAACCAGTTGAGGTTTCCTGTGAGTGTGTTGATTTCTCCGTTGTGCGCGATATTACGGAAAGGTTGTGCTAAAGACCATGAGGGAAAAGTATTGGTAGAGAAGCGGGAGTGTACTAAACCAAAAGCCGATACGACGCGTGGATCTTTTAAATCTTCAAAATAAGAACCTACTTGGTATGTCGTAAGCTGTCCTTTGTAAATAATAGTTTTGCAGGAAAGTGATGCGATATAGAGTGGGAGAGGGTATTCTTGATGTTTCTTTACTTTTTGGATGATGAGCCTTCTTAAAACAAATAGTTTCCGCTCAAAATCCTCTGTGGTTGACACACCGTCTGGACGGGAAACAAAAAACTGCACGATTTCTGGTTCGGCACTGAGCGCAGTTACGCCTATACCTTGTCTATTAACCGGCACATCCCGAAAACCTAAGAATTTCATTCCTCGCTCTTCTGTTGCAGCAATAATCGATTCGCGACAGATAGCATTTAGATCTTCTTCTTTAGGAAGGAATACCATACCTGTGCCGTAATATCCGGGCTCTTGTAATTGGATGCCAAGGTTAATACATTCTTCCCATAAAAATTCATGAGGTAATTGTATCATAATTCCTGCACCATCACCGCTCTCTGGGTCACAGCCACAAGCTCCGCGGTGTTCCATATTCTCCAACATCGTCAGGGCATCCTGAACTTGTTGATGTGATTTTTGGCCTTTAATGTGTGCAACAAAACCAACACCACAAGCATCATGTTCAAAATCAGGATTGTATAGTCCTTGTTCCGCTAATCTTTCATTTTTCATTTTTCTCCTCAAAATAATTTAGGTTGCTAATATAGGAATAAAAAATATGTTTTATTATAAATTTTATAAATAAAATGATTTTGTTTTGATTTATTCTTAATAATAGTTGGTTTTGTTGAGGATATTGTATTTACTGGTTAATAGAAGACATTTGTTAATAGTAAGGAGAGGCTAAGACTGATTTTACGGTATATGATAAAAAATAATGTCATCGTCATTGCGAGGTAACGAAGCAATCTGATGACATTAAAAACGCAGATTGCTTCGTCATACTTCCTCGCAATGACGCGTTTTTTTATGACTTATTAAGTTTTGTCATGTACTAAAGACTGATTTATAAAAGTTACATAAAAAACAAAACCCTGGTGATGGGCACCAGGGTTTGCTACTAACCAATTATAAACCTAAATTATGAAAAGACAATTTTTAACTTGCAATCGTTGATTATCTCATTGATTACAGCACAAAAGTACGTCAAAAACGCTTTGCTGTCAAGCTTTTTTATGTAAATAGTTGTCTGCACAACTTATTAATGACAGTCTGCTGATTATATGTCTTTTTTTGATAAATGCCTGTCTTTTGTAAATACTTCAATAGTCGGGTTTATTCGAACTAACTCATTAACAAGCTCTGTATTGTTTTCGGGAGTTATGAACGTGTCATCATATTTGTTAAAGTAAATGATGATGCCTTTTGTATTGCTGGTGGAGGGTTTATTGCTTAGCCAACAGCTGGTATTCACTTCCAGCTTTCGGATGGAGTGTATGGCGATTTTTCCTTTTAGAAATAACGTCTTGTAATGCAAAAAATCCCCTTCTATCCAATACCGAGTTGTTTTCTGGGCTATGAAATAAGCAATGCTGATAAAAGTATAGGAGAATAGTAGTAATCCACACCACACGATTATGTCGGCTTTTGTGCTAATAAATATAATGAATGTGGGAATCAAGATAAGGGTTGTAAACCCGTATATCGGTAATAATGGTTTTATACCTGTTTGGGGACCGAAATTTATCATACCCTAAAAATAAAAAAAGCTTCCTGAATTGAGAAGCTTTTTCTGAGCGAAAGACGAGATTCGAACTCGCGACCCCAACCTTGGCAAGGTTGTGCTCTACCAACTGAGCTACTTTCGCTTTTGTGCTACAAAGATAGAAGTTTACTTTTAATCTGTCAATATCTTATAGCTAATTTTTTAACAAAAAATGTATGTGGATTCAGCCTCAGGGACTTATGAAAGCCCTATTGCATCTACACAGTTAATCCCATCAATAGCAGCGGATACGATACCACCTGCATAGCCGGCGCCCTCACCACAAGGGTATAGTCCTGAAATCTCGGGATGTTGCAAACTGTCCTTGTCTCTTGGTATGCGGATGGGCGATGAAGTGCGGGATTCCACGCCAACCAATATAGCTTCATTGGTATAATAACCTTTCATCTTCTTGCCGAAAATTGGTAGAGCACCTCGTAGGGCTTTGTGTACAAAATCAGGAAGGACCTCTCGTAAATCCACACTTTTAGTTCCGGGTTTATACGAATTTTCTGGTAGCGTGCCCGAAACTTTACTATTGACAAAGTCAACCATACGCTGTGCTGGGGCGACAAGGCTGCCGCCGCCAAGGTCAAAAGCTTTCCGCTCCACTTGGCGTTGGAAATCCAACAGGGCAAAGGCATCTTCCAGAGCGTTAGGGACGTCATCCAAATTAATTTGTATCACTGTGCCCGAATTGGCATGCGGATTATTGCGCTTAGAGGGCGACCAACCATTCACCACGATTTCTTCTTTATCGGTAGCACAAGGTGCTATAATGCCCCCAGGACACATACAGAAAGAAAACACGCCACGGTCGTTGACCTGCTCCACCAAACTGTAATAGGCTGGGGGAAGGTTTTCATGGCGCACAGCACAGTGATATTGCGCCTGATCGATGATCTCTTGTGGATGTTCGATACGCACGCCCAAAGCAAAAGGTTTGGCTTCGATAAGCCAACCTTTACGACGGAAGAGCTCAAAAATGTCACGTGCAGAATGCCCTGTAGCGACAATTACATGCTCGCTTTTGATGTTCTCGCCATCTGCCGTCCGAACGCCTTCTACTTTACCGAAATTAACCAAGATATCGTCTACTCTACAGTTGAAATGGATTTCTCCCCCGTGCTCTAAAATGGTCTGGCGCATGTCCTCGATGATGTGTGGCAGCTTGTTGGTGCCTATATGCGGGCGAGCATCGACCAAGATATCAGATGTAGCCCCATGTTGTACAAAGATTTGCAATACTTTCTGTACGTCACCCCGCTTGTTGGATCGGGTATAAAGCTTTCCATCCGAATAGGTACCAGCACCGCCTTCACCAAAGCAATAATTAGATTCGGGATTAACAAATCCTTCTTTGTTGATTTTGGCCAAATCCCTACGCCTCTCGCGTACTTCCTTTCCTCTTTCTAATACAATAGGTTTCAACCCGCGTTCTAAACAACGGTAAGCGGCAAAGAGGCCAGCAGGCCCTGCGCCGATGATGACGACAGGCTTAGCTTGGTGTACAGGTTGTATGATAGGACGGATAATTTCCGGAGTGTAGGGTTCATCAATATAAAACACCACACGGATGCGGTAAACTACTTGACGGCTACGGGCATCAATGGAACGTTTGCGGATAAACATTCCTTGGATACGTTTGGGGGATAAGCCTAATTTTCGGGCTCCCTCCGATAGGATATGCTGCTCATCTTCGATAAAATCTGGCGTGATGGCAAGTTCAATTTCTTTTTGCATAAATATGGGCTGGGTTTTTATCCCAAAACATTACAAAGTTACATAATCGTCAGAAATTGCGTAATTTTGCCCTTATGAAATATCCATAATTGTAGAATATGAATAAAATCGTGGATATTCTAGGCAGTGTCTAAAAGCTCGCCGTCACCGTCATTGCGAGGCAACGAAGCAATCTAGTGACGGTAAAAACGCAGATTGCCTGCCTGCGGTAGGCAGGCTTTGTCGCTACGCTTCTCGTTCCGAATGCGTTCGGGAACGCGTTTTTACGTTTTTGCAACCTTTTTAGGCGCCCTCTTTACCCTTTAAAAGACAGATTATATACAAATGAATTTGCAGAGAAAAGTTCGTGTGCGTTTTGCACCAAGTCCTACAGGAGGTCTGCACCTTGGAGGTGTTCGGACAGCCTTGTTCAATTTCCTTTTTGCACGCCACCATGGGGGCGATTTTATATTGAGGATAGAAGATACCGACCAGACCCGCTTTGTTCCTGGTGCCGAAGAATATATTACGGAATGTTTGGCTTGGTGTGGCATTGCCCCGGATGAAAGCCCGAACAAGCCAGGAGCTTTTGGACCTTATCGTCAAAGTGAGCGTAAGCCTTCTTACCGTCAATATGCAGAGCAACTTATACGTGATGGCTATGCTTACTATGCGTTTGATACGGCAGAAGAGCTGGATGAGCAGCGCAAATCACAACCGAATTTTCGCTATTCACATGAAAACCGTATGCAATTACGAAATTCGCTGAGCCTTTCACCGGAAGAGACACAGGAACTTTTGGCATCGGGTCATCCGCATACTATCCGTATCAAGATGCCGATAGGTGAAACAGTATCCTTTGAGGATATGATTCGTGGACGTGTAGCTTTTGAAACGAATTTGGTAGATGACAAAGTGCTTTTAAAGGCTGATGGTATGCCTACTTACCACTTGGCCGTCGTGGTAGATGATAAGGCGATGGAGATTTCTCATATCTTTCGTGGCGAGGAATGGCTACCATCCGCACCAGTCCATATTTTATTATGGGAATATTTAGGCTGGAAATCGGATATGCCACAATGGGCACATTTGCCATTGATTTTGAAACCGGATGGCAACGGTAAGTTAAGCAAACGTGATGGTGATAGATTAGGTTTCCCAGTGTATGCTATGAATTGGGCAGATCCGAAAACAGGTGATTTGACCAAAGGTTTTCGTGAAATGGGATTTCTTCCTGAAGCGTTTATTAACATGCTGGCTGTATTGGGTTGGAACGATGGTACTGAACAGGAGCTCTTCAGTATGGACGAGCTTATTGCCAAGTTTTCCGTGGAACGTATCAGTAAAGCGGGGGCTAAATTTGATTTTGAGAAGGCCAAATGGTTCAACCACGAATGGATTAAGCAAACGAGTGATGAAGAACTATTGCCAAAGGTTACTGAAATATTGAGTCAGCACGGCATTGAGAAGGTAGATGCAGCTTATCAGGCCAAGATTTTAGGCTTAGTGAAAGAGCGTATGACTTTTGTGGAGGATTTTTGGGAGCAAGCTTCCTTCTTCTTCAAGACGCCGGAGGCTTACGATGTAGATGCCGTGAAACCGAAGTGGAATGCAGATAAAACTGCTTTCTTCCAGCATATTTCTATTGTATTTGCCGAAGTGGAGGATTGGAATGCCGCAACATTGGAACCCCTATTTAAAGAAAAAATTAGCGAATCTGGAATGAAGATCGGCGAGCTGATGATGCCTTTCCGTATCATGTTGGTGGGCGGAAAATTTGGTCCGGATGTATTCCAGATAGCTGAAGCGTTAGGTAAGGATGAGATCATTCATCGTATAGCAAATGCTTTACCTTTCTTTGAGGCATAAAAACAATTGAAAGATGAAAAATAAGGGAAAACGTACGTTTTCCCTTATTTTTTTCTTACATTAGATTAAAAAAAAACCTTAAAACTCATGAAAAAAAATGCATTATACGCTATGGCGTTGTTCGCTGGATTGTCCTTTTCAGCATGTTCTTCCGGCACTAATTCTTCAACAACAGCTACCGAAAAGACGGAACAGGATTCTTCGGTAACCTATCCGGAGGAGAAGCTTGGTTGGAAATTGGGAGCACAAGCTTATACCTTCAGATTGTACACTTTTGCAGAAGCTTTAGACAAGATTGATAGCGCCGATTTGCGCTATGTAGAGGCTTTCCCGGGACAGACGATCGGTGCCGGCAATGAGGAAAAAATGGGCTATACACTTTCGGAAGAAGGAAGGGCATTGGTGAAGAAATTGTTGAATGACCATAATATCACCTTGCATGCTTTTGGTGTGACCAATGGTAAGGATGAGGAAGAATGGGAGCAGATTTTTGCTTTCGCAAAAGATATGGGCATCAAGGTGATCAATTGTGAACCGGAGGAAGGACATCTAGATATTGTATCCGCATTGTGTGATAAATATGATGTGCGGGCTTCTATCCATAATCATCCGGAACCGACAACGTATTGGAAGCCGGAAATTGTATTGGCTGCCTTGGAAGGTAGAAGTCCAAAGATGGGAGCAACAGTAGATGTTGGACATTGGATGCGGTCGGGATTGGATCCTGTGGAATGCTTGAAGAAATTGGAGGGCAAGATCGTGCACTCGCACTTTAAAGATTTGAACGAGTTTGGAAAGAAAGATGCGCATGATGTGCATTGGGGAACGGGTAAATTACCTCTTCAGGGAGTTATTGACGAACTGAAAAGACAAAACTTTAATGGTATGTTATCCGCAGAATATGAATACAACTGGGAGAATAATCAAGGAGATGTAGCCGAAAGTGTACGAAATCTAAGAGAAATGTTGTAAAAAGAAAAAGGGCTTTCGCCCTTTTTCTTTTTATAGATTGAATATCACCTTAAATATCCCCATTCTTCCGCGCAACTGGTAACTGTTATGGGTTTGCTGGTTGGCGGAGATGGCGTAAGTCTCGAAGGTCTTCACGTTAGCCAGATTGGTTAAGCTCAACTCAAAATCTGTTTTTAACTTATTGCTACGGAAGCGCAAGAAGGTATCTACAAAGAAATAATTGATTTGTTCCATGTTGGGTTGCTCAGTTAGGAGATGCCGACCACTAATACGGAGGTATGCCCCTTGGAAAGGGTGAAATGGTAAGCCGATGTTCTGTGAAAGATTAAAGACCTTGTTGTTCAACGATGGATTGTTTTTCTGCTCAGAATTGGACCAAGCGAGTGTGCCGGAATAAGAAAGATTAATCTTCTTCCACAGTTTGGCTTCTATTTGGGGACGTAAACTCCATGTGCTGTTGTTGAAAGGCAGTACTTCCTGATTGAAAAGTTGGTTGAAGTTGGAGAAGCTATAGGATGCATTTAACTTAACTGTACTTGCCAAGACGAAAATGTATTTATCGAAACCAGCATTAGCTGAAAAAGAGCTGATGGAATTGGCGATGGGTAAAAGGATGGTCTGTGAAATAGAATTGTTGATGTCTTGAGCTACCATCGCATTACGTTTTGTATGCGAATAGTTCATACCCATATTGGCAAATAATAGATTTATCGTTCTGCTCCAACGATAGTTTAATCCCGTGGAATGTGTCTTACTCTCGTTGATATCTGTGTTGTTTTGGGAGAGTGTACGATAATTTTTGATGACAACTCCTCTGTAGATATCCTGGATATTGCCAAAAGAATTGGATAAGCTATACGATAAGGATAAGTCATCCTCTGCAGCTACACGGTATTTCAGCTGAAAGGAGGGATTGAACAATATTTTGTTCTGTCCTTTGTTCAACTGATAGTTTGGATCCTTAAATTGTGTGTGCTGTAAAGAGATGGGTAAAAATAAGCGCGTCTCTAATCGTTTTCTCTTCCAGTTATAGTCTGCCCCTAACGTATATTGTGTTCGTAACCAATGCAGGTCATTGACTGTAGAATCGTGGCTAGGGACAGATATTGTTCCATTTTGATTTAGGCTGATTTCTGACTGTAGTTTCTGGTCTTCTAGAGATAGCCCAAGACTGTAATACTGTTTTATTTTTCCTTTTGGAAAACGATAGCCTGTTGAGATACGACTGAAAAGAGTCGGCACCTCAAACTGCTGTATAGTAGCTATATAATCTTCTCCTTGGAGAAAGGTATTTGGAAAAACACCAGGAGAAATATGGAGTGTTTGAGGTTTATTACCGTAGTTTAAAAACCAATCGAATTGTATGATATTACCATTCTTTAGCTGTGGGACATATTGCAACTGATTGGTGATGCCTCGAATATGATGACTGAGTGAGGCTGTTAAATCTGTTGTGTTGCCTAAAATTTGTGAAGTTCCTTTTTCCCTTTCATATTCGAAAGAAAAGTTATTCTCAACAAACTGTTTATCTACATTTTTGGATATCGAAAATCGGAGAGCAGCAAGAAACTGTCGAAAATCACTGTGCTGGCGCTCATCAAAGCTGATTGTTTGCTGTGGGGTGAAATAATCAGTTTTTCCAGCAAAATCAAGATGATTTTTGTCGTATATAGCCTGTATATTAGACTTTAATTGCCAATTATTCTGCAGATTAGTTAGATTGTTGGTATTGAGTGTGCCGGAATTATTCATGAAATAATGCTGCTTGGCAATAGGAGGGGCACTGACTGTTCCCAAACTCAATAAATTGTTGGTGGGTGTACTCCCTAAGCGTGCCAACGTACTGTTGCGGTTAAAACCGATTAAATCTCCGGTAAGGTCTCTCCCCACATTGTTGCCCTGGATGACATTGAGCATTTTGAACTTTTTGTTGAAAAGAATTGTATTGACTTCACTGTCATATTGTTTAGGCAACCCTGCCCCAATCTTAGCTTGCCCGGTTAGTTTCAATTTAGCTTCGTCCTTAATCACCAAATTAATGGCTACATCATCAGTGAACCGCTTGTTTTTTAACACCTTGAGGTGTTCATGATTGTCCAATACCTGTATGTCTTTGACCATTTTATGGGGAATGGTACGTGTGCCTAAGTTATACCTATCTTCTAGTAAATCGTCACCGTCTATATACATTTTCGAAACATCTTTACCCTGGTATTTGATTTGTCCGGACTCGGAGACTTCCATGCCAGGAAGTCGACTGATGACTTCGCCAATACTGCGGTCTTCTTCTTTGGCGAAACTTCCTACATTGTAAGATAAAGTATCTCCAATACGTCTTACCTGGGGTCGACTTTTTACTTGTACATCTTCCAATAGTATCTGTTGGCCTTCCAATTCAACCACAAGATTACTGATCGTAGTCTCTAATGCTATTTGCTTTTTTTTGTAACCCAAATGATTGACCTCAATATAAGCTCCAGTTAGGTCCCGATTAGTCTTTATGTTAAAGGAACCGTCTGCCCCCGACACTTTGAATGCTATGATTTTGTGTTCGGATGATTTTATGTTGACGCTGGCCGAACGGATAGGATTGCCATTGGCTTTATCTTTTAATATTCCAGATATTGTTGTTTCCTGTGCCTCAACTAAGTGGAAGCACAGGAAAGTGATAAGGAAGAGTATTGTTTTTTTCACGTTATGGCGTTAGTTCAATAGGGTTGTTGGTCGTTCCAGAAGGTTTGTAATCATCTTCGTTTTTGATGTTCATGGATTTGATTTTGCTCGCGTCTATAGATGCTGATGAATTTTCTGAACCGCCAGAAACTCGTATAGAGGCACTTGCTGAAGTAGAACCGCTACCTGAGACTCTCACCGAGTTTTCCCTTCCTTGCGCTGTTGTAAAAGTCCCTCCAAGCTTTGATTGGGTATATGCTTGGGGGTTAGCACGGTAGGCTTCGGCTAATTTATTGACTTCTTTTTCTGTTGATTTTAATGCTTTTTCCGGTGTGGAAACGAGCGTTTCTGTGTCTTCCAGTTTGTCAAATCCTGAATATTCAAAAACAACTTCTTTGTTCGTATCATAGACTTCGAGAATCAAACCCGGTAAGCCGTTCAGCTTCCAGGGGCCTGCAGTAAACGGTAGTTCGGTAGTGAACCAAGCGGTATAATCCCGACCTTTGAAGTGGGTAGTTGCTTTTTGGACTTCATATCCTCCAATAGTCTTACTTTCCTCCCTGATTTCCCAGTCTTGTGTGGGGAATTCATTGTCAATAATGAATTTATCGATGCTGATTTGTCTAACTTCCTGGGAGATTTGATTGGCAAAATCCAAGAAATAGGACTCTTTTACGGGAGTTGTATTGCGACTGATAACCAAATTTCCATCGAATGCCGGATCATTCAATTGTTTTTGCATATCCTCTTGTGCACGTGTCGAAGAATAGCTGCTGTAGTAGGAGCTGGAAGTGCCTAAATAAGTGACGACTTCATCCCGAAGGTGTTTATCTCGTTGTGTGGTGTCGTTCACATGTTTGAAGATGTAATGAATTTTGGCTACAGCCTTCTCTTGTGCGTTGAGGGTCAGGGAGCCTATACATAGGCTGAATACTATAAATAATCTTTTCATGATCTATTTGTTATGAATTAATCAAAGATATACGAAAATATCGTAAATACAAATAATGTTAAGTTTTTTTGTGATTGAGGATTTGGCATAGTACTTGAAAAATAGTTTTGATATTACTGTATAAATTCGAAAAATATGAAAACATTTACTTTTAAAAACTGGATGTTTCTTTGCTTAGGAATTATGGTTGTTGGCCTCGGGGCCTGTAGCAAAGAGACCGTTGATAATATGGGGCGAGATACCGCGCTGAATATTATTCGTACAGGGACTTGGGAAAGTTGGACAAAAACTGTTGCAGGTTCATCTAATCCGGATTTGAATGTGACGGTACAAATTTTGGAAGAAGGAGAGACGCTCAACTTCGATAAGGATGGGGCTTGGCATAAGAAAAATGACGGTACAGCACAGTCGCATACTTATCATATGCCGACTTCCAAAAGTATGGTTTTTGATGGGGTAGAATATCAAATTAAAGAAAGCATAGTCGGTGGAGTGAGTACGCTAACTTTGACTCACATAGAGGGTGCTGTAACTACCACTATGGTCTTCAAACGGAAGCGATAAATGAAGGTAGAGGCAAAATGCCTCTACCTTCATTTATTTTTCTCCTCTATCCAGAGCGACATGTATTTGGTACTGTTAAATTGTTGTGATTTGAGTATTTCCCCTATGAAATTTCCTTCCCGATGTTGATGTACCTGTTTTTGTATTTCTTCTATCCTCTTTAAAAATATATCACAAAACATCTGCTTGCTGTATTGTTTATTAAGAAGGTTGATGCTTTGCTGTTGCATAGCTTTCCAAAGAGATGAAGAACGATAAAGCTGTTGTGCTTTTTGGACAAAAGTATTCCATTCGTCTTCTATGAATCCATTCCATCTGCCATCTATCGACATTGATTCTGCTCCCACGGAAGTGGTGATATTGGGCGTGCCGCTTTGCATGGCATCTATTAATTTTCCCTTTGCTCCTGCACCAAATGGGATAGGAGCTAGCAGCACACGGTAGTTTTCCATGGCTTCACGAGCATCGTCTGCTCTGTCTTTGATGAAAAAGCGTTCCTTAGGATTATGTAGTTGGTAGACTTTCTCTGTAGCGTAGGCTCCGTATATATGTAGTGAAGCTTCTGGCAGAAGTTCCCTTAAGCGAGGCCAGATTTCTTTTTTAAGTATTAATGTCGTATGCCAGTTGGGCTCATGGAGGAAGTTCCCGATGAACATAAAGTCTTCCCGATCATCATAGCCTTTCCAGTTGGAAATGCGTTTCTCGTCTATCTCATCTTCTAAAAAGGGTAGATAAAACAGTATCTTTGATGATAGTTGAAACTGTTCTGTTAAGAGCTGGATTTCGGTTTTAGAAATCATAAGTGATAAATCACAACGTAGAATAGATGCAATTTCGCGCTTAGCAATATCATTGTGATAAACAATGGATTCGTTTTTGCTTGATGCGAGTTGGCGTGCCTTACGTAGAAAGTGTAGATCTTCAGTGTCGAGAATTGTTATCGCCTGAGGAAGGGTTTCGCGAACTCGCCAACCGTATTGCTCCTCAATTATAAACCGATCGAAAACAACCATATCTGGCTGTAAATCTTTGATAAAGCTGTCGAAACTGCTGTCATTTAGGATGATGCTTTGCTCGGCTACAGGCCAGGGCTCCCAATCGTAACTGTGTGGAGATTTCGCTGCGGCAGATGCAAAAGTAACTTCGTAACCTCCAGAAAGAAAACATTCGACTAATTGTATAATACGTGTTCCCGCAGCGGAAGAAGTTGGCTCCGGCCAGACTAAACCTATAAAAAGGACTTTCTGCATAACTCGAAAATACAAAATAGGAGGGAATAAAGGTAGCTTTTCTTTCGACAATATGTCGATTCCTCCCTCCCGACTATCTTTCCGTCCCTCACCGGGACAGGGCGTCACTTTTGAAGGGCAAAAGTGACCAAAACCCTTTGTCCCATCCGAGGTGGTTTGTCGCACACCCCACCCCACACAAAAGAAATCCCTCTCCAAGTCTGAAACCACTGTCCGAAGCTTTTTAGAGAGCTTCGGACAATAGTTTCCATGCCTTTCCCTTCCGCACAATCCCTCGGGATTTACTTTGTCTTTCCACCTCTGGGATGGAACAGAGAGTGCTTCAGCACCTTGCAGTGTAGTACTCAAATTTACTAGCACAAAACACTCCTTAACCGAAATTCCGCCTCAAAAGTTTTGACATCTGTAGAAAGCCTATCTTTGCACTATCTAACATGTCAAAGCTTTTAAGCGGAGAGTTTTTTGTATACTTTTTTGCGGAAAAAAAGTATGGGCCAGTCGCGGCCTAAGCGACAAAGAATCTTTATAGCGAGAATCTCCGTTTAACTCTTAGTCCTTTAATAAATCTGGTCTCCGCTCTTGTGTCCGTTTGAGTTGCTGTTCGTCGCGCCATGCAGCTATTTTAGCTTCATGACCGCTCAAAAGAACATCAGGAACCTTGTGACCGCGCCACTCTGCCGGACGTGTATAAATTGGAGCGTCTAATAAGCCGTCTTGAAAAGAATCGGAAAGCGCAGAGGTTTCATCGGAAAGTACCCCCGGAATTAACCTTGCAATAGCATCTACTAATATAGCTGCAGGTAATTCTCCTCCAGATAGAACGTAATCGCCGACGGAGATCTCTTTAGTGACAAATACGTCACGGATGCGCTGATCTATTCCTTTATAATGGCCACAAAGAATGATGATATTTTCAGTAGAAGATAAAGTGTTGGCAATATCCTGATTTAAGGTTTCCCCGTCAGGTGTCATGTAGATAACTTCATCATATATGCGTTCACCTTGTAACTTTTCAATACAAGCTGCAAAAGGTTCAATTTGCATCACCATGCCTGAACCTCCACCATAAGGATAGTCATCTACAGACTTATGCTTGTTATCGGCATAGTCTCGAAGATTGTGTACATAGATTTCGACTAATTCCTTTTTCTGTGCACGTTGAAGAATGGAGTGTGCAAATGGACTTTCCAGTAAGCCTGGCAATACGGTAATAATATCAAAACGCATGCAGCAAAGATAGGAAGATTGTTTGGAGCAGGAAAGGCTAATCTGGTAGGATTGTTTTATTGTAAGTATGGCTAGATTTGTAAGTGGGAGTCTTTAACAATCAGTAGTTTGACTGTAAACAAGAAAATAATGTGGTCGTGGTATATTATGGTTGAAAAAATCCATGTAACAATGATACTGCAAAAGACCTTTGTATATGTTTCTGTTATATTGGATAATGTTTTATATGTTGTCGTTTTCAGAATATAATTCTGTTATTAATGTTATTTTTTTGTTAAAGTTGTTATTGGTGGGTTGTTTTTCCTTTTTTTATATTTCTGAGTGTTTTATTGCTTTTTTAGCATCGTGAGAATTTATTGTTAAAATATTTGCAGTGATAATCTAATTTTTATAGGTTTGTCCACACTTTAACAGTTTTTAACAAATGTTTTAGCTGTTTTGGGGATGTTCAACCAAATTTATTTTGGTTGAGTCGTAAGCTTACAAATAATAAAAACAATTATAATAGTAATAACTAAACAAACAAATCACATGAAACAAAAATTACTCAGTTTTGTTCTGCTGTTTACGCTTTTTATAGGGGCGGCATACGCGCAGAATCGGCAAGTGAGTGGTAGGGTGACTTCTGCGAGTGATGGATCTCCATTGGCTGGAGTTTCTGTCGTTGTTGTTGGGACAACTGATGCCACTCAGACAGATGCTTCGGGGAGTTATTCCATCAATGTATCTGGTAACAATGCTACTTTGGCGTTTTCTTACATTGGCTACGCAACCCAACGTGTAAATGTTGGCTCACGGTCAGTAGTAAATGCTCAATTGATTGGTGACGACACAGAATTGGATGAAGTTGTTGTTGTCGCTTATGGTACATCTACACGCTCCGCTTTTACAGGATCTGTAGCTACAGTAAAGGCGGAAACGATTGAAAACAGACCGATTACTAGTATCACCAAGGCTTTGGATGGAGCTGCACCAGGGGTAGTTTCTACTTTGGGTTCAGGACAACCTGGTTCTGATGCAACAGTACGTGTTCGTGGATTCGGTTCTATCAATGCTTCAGCTAATCCGCTGTATGTTGTGGACGGTATTCCATTTAATGGTGACCTTAACTCCATCAACCCTAATGATATTGAAAGCTTAAGTGTATTGAAAGATGCTGCAGCTTCAACATTGTACGGTTCTAGGGCTGCAAATGGTGTGGTTATGATTACAACCAAAAAAGGGAAAGAAGGTAAGGTTTCTGTTAACTTTAGAACGAATGTAGGTATCGCTTCTCGTGCAGTGAAGCGTTACGATGTCATGGATACTAAAGAGTATTTGGAGACAGTATTCCAAGCGTATAAAAATGATGAAATTTATACCAAAGGAACCCCAGAAGGACAAGCAGGAGTCAACGCGGTTAACCGTTTGAAAGGTACTGTAGATCCTATTTTTGGTGTTAATGAACAGTATAATCCGTATAATGTTCCTGTTGACCAACTGTTCGATCTTAGTACGGGTAAAATTAACTCCAATGCCCAATTAAAATGGAACGAAAACTGGTTGGACGAAGTAATGGCGAGTAATCCTGTTCGTCAGGAATATCAATTTGATGCTTCTGGAGGCAGTGATAAAATCAAAACAATGGCTTCTATTAATGCATTGAAAGAAGATGGTTTGTTAAAAACCACTTCCTATGATAGGTTTACAGGTCGTGTTAATACAGAATTAAAACCAGTAGATTGGTTTAGAACAACGATGTCTACTAACTTTGCAAGAAGTACAACTAATTCATTAGAGGCTACTGGTAGTACAACCTCAAATGTTTGGTATTCTTCAGAGCAAATGGCTCCTCTATACCCAATTTGGGAAAGAGATGCAAATGGTGATTTTGTGTTAGATGTTGATGGTAACCGCTTATTTGATTACGGTCTTGACCGTGCGTCAGGAGCACAGCAAAACTTCAACTCTATCGCAACATTGTATGATGATAAATATTACGATATCAGAAACAATGCAGGTGCAAGAGGTATGATCGAATTTAATACGAAGGATAGTAAATACGGAGCGTTCCAAGGCTTTACTTTAGCAGTTAACTTAGGAGCAGATTATAGAGATAACCTTTATACCTACTACTACAACCCGTATTTTGGTAATGCCGCTGGTTCTGGACGTTTAAATAAGCAATCGAGAAAAGTATTTTCTTATACATTTAACCAACTCTTGACTTGGGATCGTACATTCGATAAACATAATGTAAATGTCTTGTTGGGTCACGAGAACTATAGCTATAAGTTTAATCACTTAAGTGCACAGAAAACAGGATTCCCTTTTGGAGGTATCTATGAATTGGCACCTGGTTCTACCATAGCTGATGCGGATTCGTATGAAAATAATGAAACCATTGAATCCTATTTCTCAAGATTAGAGTATAACTTTGATGGTAAATACTATCTATCGAGTAGTTTTAGAGCTGATGGATCCTCTCGATTCTATAAAGACAATCGTTGGGGTAATTTCTGGTCAATCGGTGGAGCTTGGAGAATCTCAGAAGAAGATTTTCTTAAAGATGTTTCTTGGTTGAACAGCTTTACAATTAAATCAAGTTATGGTGGCCAAGGTAATAATGATTTGCTTTTTGATGGTGCATCTGCTTATTATGCATGGCAAGCTTTCTATGACTTAACATGGAATAACGCCAACAACAATGGTGGTAAAGTTTCATCAGTTGAGAATAAAAGAGTTACTTGGGAGAAAAATAAAGCTTTCAACGTCGGTTTTGATGGACGTTTTGTAGATAACAGATTAACGGTTGGTTTTGATTGGTACACTCGTAAAACTACGGATATGTTGTTAAATAGACCATTGGCCTTATCTTTAGGTTTTGATGGATTCAACGACAACGTGGGCGATATGAAAAACTCTGGTTTCGATCTTTCATTGGGTTATGATGTAATCAGAAATAGTGAGTTGACTTGGAACATTACCGCTATGGGATCTAAAGTGAAAAACGAGGTTTTGAAATTGACAGACGGTCAAAATGAGATTATTAGCGGAAGCAATATAATTCGTGTTGGCGAGGCCCTAAACTCTTTCTATATGGCAAGAAGCGCAGGGGTTGATCCAGGGACTGGTGATCAATTGTACTGGGTCTATGACAATAAAGACGATGAGTTTGACTTAAGCAAGCATTATATTTCTAACGATATGGGTAAAGCTGCAGCAAGTCGTGTTATGTTGGGGAACCGCATTCCTAAGTTATATGGATCTTTGTCAACAAGTGTAACTTATAAGAATTTTGATTTCTCGGCAATGACAACTTACTCTATTGGAGGTAAAATCTATGATGTTGTTGGATATTCATATATGACTCCACTTTACATAGGTAATAACTTTTCAAGAGAAATGTTGAGAGCATGGAAACAACCTGGTGACGTTACAGATATTCCTCGTGTCCAAAAAGAAGCGACTTATACTTTGACTGATAGATCTTTGGTAGATGCATCTTATTTCTCTATCAAAAATATCGCTATTGGCTACACATTTAATGTGAAAAGTATCGGTCTAAACTCTGTAAGAGTTTTTGCACAAGGTGATAACTTGGCATTGTTCTCTGCTAGACAAGGATTAAATCCTCAGAATAACTTTACTGGAACGACAGGCTATGTATATACGCCTAACCGAACGATTTCTGCAGGTGTTAACCTTAAGTTTTAATCGAATAAATAAGAGAAAGAAATGAAAAAAATATTTTATATATCTGCTTTGAGTCTTGCATTGGGTCTTTCCTCTTGTAGTAAAGATTTCTTAGAGACAAAACCTACAGACAGGGTCGACGCTCCTACTTTGTTTGAAACTACTGATGGGGCGCAAGTAGCTTTAGATGGTATTTACCGTATGCTATATACCTCTGGCTGGGCAACAGGTAATACACACCAAAACTTTGGGATCTTATCAACCAAACTCTACACCTCTTTAATGGGGGAAGATTTGTTACAAGACGCGCAGGGTAATGGTTGGTTCTATTTTGACTATCGTTATGATGTCCGCTCGAGATTTACTGCGACTACTTGGAGACCCTATTCCACTTGGAATTTTTATTACAATATCGTAAGTAATGCTAACTATATTTTGGCACAAGAGGAGACATTGCCAGGAGATCCAGCTGTCGTAAGTAAAATTATGGCTCAGGCTTATGCCCTTAGAGCATATGCTTATTTCCAGTTAATTCAATCTTTCCAACAAACTTATGTTGGACATGAGAATGCACCTGGGGTACCTTTATATACTGAGCCCACTACTTCTGCATCTGAAGGAAAGGGAAGAGGTACTGTTGAAGAGGTGTATGCACAGATCAACACGGATTTAGATAAAGCTATATCCATGCTTGATGCAGACAAATCGCAAGCACATAAATCGCATATTGATTACTATGTTGCCAATGCTATTAAAGCAAATGTTGCTTTGGTACAGAATAAGTGGACCGACGCTGTAACACATTCTACTGCGGCCTTATCTAAGTCTGGTTTAGCAATGATTACTGGTGATGATTTGCAAAGTGGGTTTAACAACAGAAACCTCAAAAGTGTATTGTGGGGATCTGAAGTAATAGCGGATCAATCTGGTATCTATGCGTCTTTCTTTGCACATATGGATGCGAGAGCAGATCGTTATGCAAGGTCTTCAAGAAAGGTTATCTACAATTGGCTATATGATCAAATCCCTTCAACGGATGAGCGTAAAGCTTGGTGGCAAGGCCCTACTGATGGAGGAACTAATGATACCAAGCCATATAACCAGCGTAAGTTCCGTTATTCTGATTTGGCAACCGACTTGGGAGACTATATCTTCATGCGTGCAGAAGAAATGCAACTTGTAAAAGCTGAAGCTTTAGCGCATGCGGGAAGATTGCCAGAGGCAAAAACAGCTTTAGAAGAATTGATGAAACTTAGAAACCCACAAGGTTACCAAGCTATTTTGAACGCAATGACAATGTCTAATAGTTTGACCATGGGCTCTATTGGAAGCCCTACAACCTTGATGGATCAGATCATTCTTCAACGTCGTATTGAATTATGGGGTGAATCTGAGCGTATTTTTGATATTTTGCGTTTGAAAACAGGATTTAATAGAAACGCAGCAAACTCAAACCATACGGCTAAGCCAAATTGGAATACTTTGGATCCAGCTAACAAGGAGTTTATTTTAACAATTCCTCAGAAGGAATTCGATGGTAATCCAAATATGGATGCGACGAAAGATCAAAACCCAATGTAATTTTAAAGAATATAACAATGAAAAGAGTTTATATACATATCGTAGGTGCACTTGCCTTGGCGTTTGGGCTATCCTCTTGTGATAAGACCGATGGAACATTGTATCCTGGAGAGCCAAATAAAGTGAGTTTTTTTAACGTATCGACAAGTCTAACGATGGAGGGGGGATCAATCAGTGTTCCTGTAGGTAGAACCTCAACAAGTGGAGAGCTTTCGGTGCCTGTAACGATTTCTGCTGCTGGTGCGGGCTATACGGACATCTTTAAAATGGACGGACCTGTAGTATTTGCCAATGGAGAAGCGAAATCTTATGCTAAAGTTAACTATGGCGATTTTTCGAAGATAGACCCTAGCGCATTATCTGTTACCTTGTCGGGTACTGATGTTATAGCAGGTCTAGCGTTCCCTATTTCCCTTAATATTCCTGATGAGAGCCTATCTCCTTCCAATAGAAAGAAAGTGGATGTTTTGGCTTCCAGTATTCTTAATTTTGGAGCTGCTGCGACTGCTCAATTGAATTCAGAAGAAGGATGGATGGGTGATACATATGGTGTTGAAGTCGCGAAATCAGAAGGAGCAAATGTATACAAGGTGATAAAGCCATTTGGATATACAAGCTTTGCTTTTATGATTAAGTCTGATGGTGAAACAATTGTTTGTCCTAACCAAATTATTGATAATCACCCAAGCTACGGACCTGTTTCTATGACATCCGTTACAGGAAAATTGGTTGATGGTGTTGTAACTTTGAATGTCGGAGCTTACACGGTATCCGCTGGTTCTTTCGGAGGAGGTGTTGAAATTATTAAACTTCCTTAGAAGCAAAAACCTATTCAATATTTCTTAAGGTGGCCCATTGGGCCACCTTTTTCTTTTATGTAGGCCTCTTGCAAAGAGCTATTGCATTAATTTTACATAAAATAATAGTTTCTTTGCCTTTTTATGTGAAGTGATTTGATATTTTCTATATTGATTTCATAAAGAAATAATACCAAAATGTTTTTTTGAAAAATTTGTTAAAAAGTGTGAAGATTGTTATTTTTTTGTTACGTTTGTGTTGTAGTTGTTGTAACAATCGTTATACATTATGCTACTAACAAAACAATTAAACTAAATAATACACACATGAAACAAAAATTACTCAGTATCATTTTTGTGCTTACTTGCTTGATAGGGCAATCGTTTGCGCAGAATCGTCAGGTGAGTGGTCGGGTTACTTCAGCTTCGGACGGAAGCTCCTTAAGTGGGGTTTCAGTTGCTGTTGCAGGTAGTAATGTCGCTACACAAACAGATGGTTCAGGAAATTATTCGATCAATGTTGCTGCTGATGGCACATTGGTCTTTACGTACGTTGGTTATACCACTCAACGAGTGACTGTGGGTAACCGTAGTACGGTTAACGTAGTTCTTCAAGGTGGAGAAACTTCGTTGGATGAGGTTATCGTAACAGGTTACGGTACACAGACGAAGAGAGAGATTACAGGTTCGATTACTTCTATTAAAGGAGAGGAGTTCGCAAACGTGACAGCTCCATCGTTGGATAGATCTTTATCTGGTTTGGCTGCGGGTGTGCAGGCGTCGAATACTTCAGGTATCTTGGGGCAGCCGGCAAAAATCCGTATCCGTGGGGTAAGTTCTATTTCCAGCTCTTCGGATCCATTGTATGTGATTGATGGTGTGCCATTTATCACAGGCGATCAAAGTGCCGTATTCTACACGAACCCATTGGGAAGTCTTAACTCCAACGATATCGAAAGCGTTGAAGTATTAAAAGACGGTGCGGCTACAGCAATTTATGGTTCGAGAGCAGCAGGTGGTGTTATCTTGATCACAACCAAATCAGGTAAAGCTGGTCAGGTAAAAGCGACTTATGACAATTGGTTCGCTGTTGCTACGCCTGCTAAACGTTACGACTTGATGAATGCGAATGAGTTTATCGAAATCACGAATGAAAAATTAGCTGCAAGAGGATGGGATCCAGAGGCATTCCCTACCTCAGATCCTGTAACAGGACAAGTGTACGATACAGACTGGCAAAAAATTGCTTTCAGAAATGCTTTCCAACAAAATCATGCTATGTCTTTGAGTGGTGGTACGGATAAAACGACCTATTATTTCTCTGGAGGCTACAGCAATATGGAAGGTGTGTCTGTATCGAACAACCAAAAACGTTATAACATCCGTGGTAAGGTAGATCAGAAAGCATTCAATAATAGAGTAACATTTGGTTTGAATACTGCAGTTTCTTACGTAGAGGACCGTGGTTTTAATGATGGAGGAAATTCTCTTTCGGGGAATGTAGCTAACTCTTTAGTGGCTCTTCCGAATGTACCTGCAAAATGGGCAGATGGTACATATAACTTGTCTGCAGATGGTGCTGCACTAGGATCCGGCGCGAACTTGTCTGGTATTGATGGTAACTATACAAACTTAGCGTATGTGTTAGATCACAATATTTATAAGTCGGCTAACCTACATTTCAATGGTAATGCTTATGCGAATGTGAACCTGCTTAAAGGGTTAGATTTTAGAACCCAGATTGCTACGCAATATATTGCCGGAGAAGAATATTTGTATTGGAATCCAGAGCACGGAGATGGTCGCTCAGTGACGGGACGTATTTATCAATACTATTTACCAAGCTTCCGCTACAACTGGCAGAATACCTTAAACTATAAGGTAGATTTTGGTACAAGTCGTTTGGATATCGTTGCCGGTTTAGAATATCAGAAATCAAAAAGTCGCAACTTCTTTGCACACGGAACAGGTTTATCATCGACTTATTTTGCAGAAAATGAGAACATCATCTCTGGTTCATTGACAAATCAATTGTTGGGTGGCGGTGCTTCTGAAAGAGCTTTCCAGTCTTCTTTTGCCCGTGCAAACTATGTGTTGTTGGATAGATACTTCTTGTCAGCAACTCTAAGACACGATAAAATCTCTTCATTGCCACATGGCAAACAGAGTGCCACCCTTCCTGGGGTTTCATTGGGATGGGATGTTGCACGTGAAGACTTTTTTACAAGCAACTTTATCAGCCAGTTTAAGTTAAGAGGTGGTTATGCGGAGGTGGGTAACACCGAAATAGGCTCTTACCCTTATGCGGGGATTTTTGCTGCTCGTATTTATGGAGCTGATGCGGGTATTTACTATTCACAGGCCGGTAATCCCGATCTTAAGTTCGAGACCAGTAAAAAAATCAATGTCGGTTTAGATATGGCTTTCCTAAATGACCGTATTACATTCACGGCAGATTTCTTCCGCAATAATATTGATAATATGATTTTGGCTGTGCCAATGTCTCCATCATTAGGTGTTCCGGGTAACTCGATCAATATGAATGTTGGTAAGATGTTTAACCAAGGTCTTGAGTTTACAGTAGGAGGAAATGTGATTTCTAACGATAACTTCGTATGGAATACCAACTTCAATGCTACTTTCGTAAAGAATGAAATTCAGACACTGGTTGATGGAAATGACATTACCTACACTTATCATGTAAATAGAGAAGGCGAATCCATTGGCTCTTTCTTCGGATATGAATATTACGGAGTAAATGCTGAAAACGGTAATGCTATCTATAGAACAGACAAAGGTGAATTGGTTCAAAACGTTGCAGGTACAACAAGTTACCGTAAATACGATGCAAGCAATCCTACTGACGTAAGCCAAGCTGGTTCTTTGGGAGACAAACAAATCTTGGGCAAATCATTACCTACATGGTACGGTGGTTTTAACAATACTTTCCGTTACAAAGGTTTAGATTTCGTTGTGAATATGGTTTATTCAGGAGGTAATAAAGTTTACAACCAAACTCGTCAAGAGGCTTTGAATGGTATGGACTTCAGAAATGCAGGAACGGAATTGTTGGATCGTTGGACTACTCCTGGTCAACAAACAGATGTACCTAAAGTGGTTTACGGACACGGTTCTTCTATCAATTTGGAAGGAAGAACGAATAGTCGCTTCTTAGAAAATGGTAATTTCTTACGTATGAAAACCATCGGTGTTGGTTATTCATTCAATAATGCACCATTCTTGTCTACAATACACCTTTCCAGCTTGAGAGTATACGCAAATGTTGAAAATGCATTCGTAATTACAAAATACTCTGGTATAGACCCAGAGGTGGCTAATAGCTTTACAACAAATAGCCAATCAGCATTAGATAACAGAGCAAATATGATTCCGCGTACATTCACGTTAGGACTTAATGTTGGATTTTAAAAATTGAATAACATGTTTAAGACGAAAATAAAATATAAAATCTTTGGGGCATCATTATTAGCATTGTGCTTGTCCTTTAGTTCTTGTGAGAAATTCACAGAGCTGGATCCGCTGTCTGCACTTTCAGAAACAACGGCATTCACCACACCTGAAAATATCGAATTGGCGGTAAACGGTATGTATTGGCAGGCGGCTGTAGGTACGTATAACGGTGGGGCCGGTCGTGGTTACCCATTTGGTGGAGCTTCTATTGAGCAGGGAGAGATGCGTGGCGAAGATATGGTCAACTTACAGGCCTTTTTCCAAATCACGTATCAGAATACTTACAATGTGACTTCTGCGAATAATGTTAATCACTGGGAACAGCTTTATGCTTTGATTAACCAGTGTAATGTTATTATCGAAGGTGTGGATGGAGCAGTTTCTGCCGGCGTTCTATCTGCCGAAGTAGCTAATCCATACAAAGGAGAAGCACTTTTCCTGCGTGCATTGTCTCACCATGAATTGCTGATACATTTTGCACGTCCGTATGCTGATAACCCTACAAGTAATTTAGGTGTTCCATACAGAACGATTGCTATTACTAGTGCCGCTGCGGCTTCCGAAGCAAATGCTTTGGAAAGAGGTACTGTCGCAGATGCGTATGCTAAATTATTAGCTGATTTGGATGAAGCAGAAAATATTCTTCCTGCGACACGCTCATCAGCTGCCGCGCGTATTTCTCGTGCGACAAAAGGTGCAGCTATTGCCTTGAAAACACGTATCAAGTTACATCAAGCAGATTACAAAGGTGTAATTGCAGAAGGAGCTAAATTGGGAACGGATGCAAGTTCGGCACCTTTCCAGTCTTCTATTGGGGGATTCAGATTAGAAGCAGATCCAACTACACCTTTCTTAAGTTATACGAACAACGTGGAGTCTATTTTCTCCGTAGCGCAAAGTATCGCATCGAATGGTGGTGTGAACGGAGCTATCTCAGGAATGTTAGGGCCATCGGCATTAAATGGTCGTGATTTGGTAGCAATAAGCCCGAACTTCTACAACATTGACTTCTGGTTGGCAGACGATGTGCGTAAGAAAGAGCTTACTTATAAACAAAGTGCGGGAGATCGTCCATTTGTATATACTTATAAATTCAGAAAATATGGGGATAACGACGATTGGAATCCGATTTTGCGTTATTCGGAGGTTCTGTTAAACGTAGCAGAGGCATATGCTTATGATGGTAATGATGCACAAGCTTTACGTTTATTGAATGCTGTTCGTGACCGTGCAGTTGGCGCAGCAAATTCTTTTGGAGCCACAGCTCCTTCAGATTTGAAAAAGGCAATTTATAACGAACGTCGTATAGAGTTCTCTGCAGAAGGGAAAAGATGGGGTGATGTACATCGTTTAGCGCTTTCCCCTTATGGAACAGGAGGAATTCCAGCCAAAGTATTGCCTCAGCAGTTGTCATCTGCGGTGTATGATGGTTCAACTATCTTAACTCCGGCACAGGCTGTGGTTGCTTATTCTGAATATGTTTTCTTGTGGCCTATCCCACAATCAGAATTGGATGCTAACCCTGTGTTAAGAGGGCAGCAAAACCCTGGATGGTAATCGCTGATTTATATTCAGCTGTAAATAAAATCCCCAGCACTTTTGTGCTGGGGATTTTTACTTGGCGGTTATCTTCTGTAAAATAATAAATAAAGCCTACTGATCTTCCGGTAGGCTTTATTTATTATTTGCTATTAGCTAAAATACTCAACTCTTGGGCTACCCGTCCTGCAATGAATTTATATGCTTCCGCCACAGGTTCATCTGCATCCAAAAGAATGGGGAAACCATTGTCTCCGGAATCTGCAACAGCTTTTACTAAAGGGATTTCTCCTAAGAAAGGTACATTGTTGGTTTCTGCGAGTCTTTTACCGCCGTCTTTGCCGAAAATATAGTATTTGTTGTCAGGAAGCTCTACAGGTGTGAAATAAGCCATGTTCTCCACAACGCCTAAAACAGGGACATTGATGCCTTCCATTTGATACATGGCCAGTCCCTTAATGGCATCAGCTAGAGCGACCTGTTGAGGTGTAGTTACGATAACAGCTCCGGCTATAGGATAGCCTTGTGCTACAGTTATATGGATGTCTCCTGTTCCGGGAGGCATATCCACTACCAAGTAATCCAATTCTCCCCAGTCGGTATCTCCAAAGAGTTGCTTAATGGCAGAAGTCGCCATGGGGCCTCGCCAAGGAATGGGTTGATTCGGGTCGGTAAAGAAACCGATGGAGAGTAATTTAAGACCAAACTTCTCAACCGGGACAATCTTAGTTTTGCCATCAGCCGTCTGTGTGGACTGTGGTTTAACCCCTTCCAGCCCGAACATCAGAGGTAAAGATGGACCGTAAATATCAGCATCCAATAAACCAGTTTTAGCGCCTGTTTCTGCTAGTGCTAAAGCCAGGTTACTAGCTACGGTGGATTTACCAACTCCACCTTTGCCGGAGGAAACCAGAATAATATTTTTAATACCATCAAGCTGTGCATCTGCTCCGATAACGCGAGAGGTCATATTGATTTCTGTTTCAACCTCTTTGCCAATAAATAAAGCAATTGCATTCCGGCATGCATGTTCAATATGTCCTTTCAGAGGACAAGCTGGGGTGGTTAGGACGACATCAAATTTAATCTTGTTAGGAAGTATCTCTATATTTTGTATCATGTTGAGTGTTACCAGGTCCTTTTTGAGGTCAGGCTCTTCGACATGACTTAAAGCGTGCAAAACTTGTTCTCGTGTAATCATTTCTTAATATTGTAAGGCAAATTTACGGATTGCTCAAGATAATCATGTCATAGGTTTGTTTGTTCGTCTAACAGTTTTTGTCTTATGGTATTGAGTTTCTATATTTGACCAGCAGTATGTCTCCCTCCGTAACCATCATGATACACAGATATTTTTGGTGGAAAATAAAACTTTTTTCTATATTTACTTTTGCTAAATGGTATTAGTAAAAGAGAAGAGATTAAAATAAACCGAATAATCAATTTGTAAATCATGTCAAATTATCAGATTAAAGAGAGTCCGGAGGTATATGATGCTATTGTTGTGGGGTCAGGTGCAGGCGGAGGTATGGCTGGTTATATCCTTGCACATGCGGGACTTAAGGTCTTAATGCTCGAGGCTGGACCGTTCTATGATCCAGCTGTGGATGCATTGCAGCTCCGTTGGCCTTGGGAATCCCCAAGACGTGGAGCAGGTACTACACGCCCTTTCGGGGATTTTGATGCCGCCTTCGGTGGTTGGCAGCTGGAAGGTGAGCCTTATACAAAGGTTGCAGGGACAGAATTTGAATGGTTCCGTGCAAGGATGTTGGGGGGGCGTACAAATCACTGGGGACGTATCTCCTTACGTATGGGACCGGACGACTTTAAACCAAAAGATGGAGTAACAGATGAATGGCCAATTACCTATGATGAAGTAAAACCGTTTTACGATCGTGTTGACCGTATGATTGGAATTTATGGAACGGTAGAGGGCATAGAAAATGAACCAGACGGCATCTTTATGAAGCCACCAAAACCTCGCTTGAACGAACTTTATATTGCTAAAGGAGCAAAAAAAGCCGGTGTACCGGTTATTCCGGGTCGAGGTTCGGTCTTGACAGAGGTATCTCCTGAGATTAAAGGTCGCGGAACATGTTTCTACTGCGGACAGTGCGGAAGAGCTTGTAAGGTTTATGGTGATTTTTCATCTTCGTCCTGTCTGGTCATTCCAGCGATGAAAACAGGCAATCTGAAAGTGATTGACAATGCGATGGTGCGGGAAGTGATTACCAATGATGAAGGAGTTGCAACAGGGGTTTCTTATGTGAACACCACAGATTTACAAGAATACGTTGTTCGTGGCAAAACGGTTATCCTTGGAGCAAGTGCCTGTGAAAGTGCGCGGATTATGTTGAACTCCAAATCAGCAGCACATCCAGGGGGGGTAGGCAACAGCACTGGTTTGGTCGGTCGATATCTGCACGATTCAACAGGTGCAAGTTTATCGGGCTATCTACCTCAGTTGATGGACAGAAAACGCTATAATGAAGACGGCGTTGGCTCCGTACATATCTATTCACCTTGGTGGGAAGACAACAAAAAATTGAATTTCCCGAGAGGCTATCATATTGAATATGGAGGCGGATTACACATGCCTTCTTATGGTTTCCTAAATTGGGTGCCGAATGTGAATAGCAGAGATAAAAATGGTGAAAGCAAAGACAGAGGTGGTTACGGTAAATCTTTAAAGCAAGACTATCGCAGCTTTTACGGTGCAAACGTAGGTATGGCAGGACGGGGAACAGCATTGGCCCGAAAAGACAATTACTGTGAAATCGACCCGAACAGAGTGGATAAATATGGTATTCCTGTACTTCGTTTCCATTACAAATGGGCACATGAAGAGGTTCAGCAGGCTAAACACATGATCGATACCTTCCAATCTATTATGCATGAGATGGGAGCTGTTATTACTTCAAGGATTCCTGGTGCGGATACCATGTATGGCTTGGAAGCTCCGGGGAAAATTATCCATGAGGGTGGTACAACCCGTATGGGTAATGATCCGAAAACATCGGTACTGAACAAATGGGGGCAAGCACATGACTGTAAGAACCTATATGTAGTGGATGCCGGACCTTTTGTGCAGCAAGGGGATAAGAACCTGACGTGGACTATCTTGGCACTGTCTATGCGTACCGCAGAATATATTTTGGAAGAGAAGAAAAAGTTAAACAGCTAATAAAATATTGCGATGAACAGAAGAGAATCATTAAAAGCATTAGGGCTGGTAGCTGCAGGTTCAGGTCTATTGGCAGGAGCTTGTAAAGATGATAAAAGTAAGAGTGTACAGGCAGTAGCGGACGCAGATAAGCTACCTGGTGTAATGGATTGGGAGCATGAACGCACCCAGAAATTATTGGAAGAGAAATTCTTTACCGATCATGAAATGGCAACGATTACCGTCTTAGCAGATATTATTATACCCAAAGATGAAGTCTCAGGATCGGCGTCAGAAGCAGATGTGCCAGAATTTATCGAATTCATGGTGAAAGATCTTCCGGATAATAAGACACCTATGCGCGGAGGTTTGAAGTGGTTGGATCTGCAAGCACAGCGACGTTACGGTGATGCATTTGTCAATTGCAAGGAAGCCGATCAACTCGCTTTGGTGGAAGAAATTGCTTACCCTGAAAAAGCGAAACCTGAAATGCAACAAGGCGTAGCTTTCTTTTCCTTAATGCGTAATCTGACTTCCTCGGGATTCTTCACGAGCGAAATAGGTATTAAGGATATAGGCTATGCCGGAAATAGACCCGGCGTATGGAACGGTGTTCCCGAGGATGTACTTAAAGAGCACGGTTTTGATCCCGAAAAGTTTTTTGGATAAAAAATCAATCTATAAAGCTTGATTATAGTTGCGTATATTGCATACGATGGTGAAATCAGGAAACCTTATAGGTTGTGCTGAATTGAAAAAGCTAATATTAAAATACAAGTTGAGGCGCCTTCCTATGGGAGGCGCTTCGCTTTTATTTCGTAGCTTTGTCTTATTTAATTACGTACAGTTATGCTTGGATTGAAACTATTGACAGACCCTCGTTGGGCCAATATTGCAGAGGGAAATTTGGAAGAAATCTTAACCGATCATGCTTGGTGTGAGCAAAAGGCGGCGTCCAATGCCATTACTTTAATTACGCAGAATCCAGAATTGGAAGATTTGGTTCATGAACTGACTGCAATTGCTATTGAGGAGATGGAACATTTCAAAATGGTTATCGAAATCATCAAAGAGCGAGGCTATACATTAGGGCGTGAGCGTAAAGATGATTATGTAGGTCAATTGATGAAATTTTCCAAAAAAGATGGTTCGCGTAATCAAGCCTTTATCGACCGCTTACTTTTTGCAGCGATGATTGAAGCCCGTAGCTGTGAGCGTTTTCGGGTATTGTCCAAAAATATCAAGGATGAAAAGCTGGCGAAATTCTATTATGACCTGATGGTATCCGAGGCTAATCATTATACCACATTCCTGAACTTTGCACGAAAATATGCAACAGATGTAGATGTGGACAAACGTTGGCAGGAGTGGTTAGACTTTGAAGGTGAACTTATCCAAAGCTACGGGAAGAAAGAATATATTCACGGTTAAGCATTTCTTGATGTATATCAATGCACAGGTCTAATAGACCGGCTACCTTTGTCTCAGAAAGGAAAAAATAGTATGATTGAATTAGGCGTAGGTATGTTCGGGGATCTACAGATTAATCCCACAACAGGAAAGATACAGCCAGCTGCACAGCGGATGCACGAGATTATCGAAGAGGTGAAGCTAATGGATGAAGTAGGCTTAGATTTCTTTGGTATGGGAGAACATCATCGAGAGGATTATGCTGTTGCTTCGCCCGAAATTGTTTTGGCAGCCGCAGCTACGGTGACCAAACATATTAAGTTGGGATCCGCGGTATCTGTGCTCAGCTCAGCAGATCCTGTTAAGTTGTTTCAAGATTTTTCAACTGTTGATCTGATCTCTGACGGACGTGCGGAAATCATGGCGGGACGAGGATCTTTCATCGAGTCTTTCCCTTTGTTTGGATATGACTTGAAGGACTATGCGGATTTATTCGAGGAGAAGCTCGATTTATTGGTTCGTTTAAATAAACAAGATACGATTACCTGGTCAGGGAGATTCCGAAAACCGTTGATTAACCAACCCGTTTTTCCACTACCAAAACATAATAGTCTGCCTATATGGGTTGCTGTGGGAGGAACGACTTCTTCTGTTATTCGTGCAGGTAAAATGGGGTTGCCGGTTATGTTTGCCATTATCGGTGGGAATCCCGAAAACTTTCAGCCGTTGTTTGAGGTATATCGTCAGGCATGGGATGATAATGGGCATGATCCAGAAGATTTTCAAGTAGGTGTTCATATGCATGCTTTCTTTGGTGAAAATGGTCAAGAAGTGGCGGACAAGTACTACCCGATTTATGCTGGACAGATGAACAGAATCGGAGCTTCCAGAGGATGGCCCCCTTATCAACGGATGCAATACGACTTTGGTCGTTCTATGCATGGACATTTGATTGTAGGAGATGTAAACCAATCGATAGACAAGATATTACATATTATTGAGTTGTTCGGTCTGACCCGTTTTTCTGCACACATGGATGTGGGGAGTCCGGATCATAAAGACATGATGAAAGCTGTCGAACTTTATGGAACAAAGATCGCTCCCAAGGTTAGAGAAGCGTTGAATAAATAAAGAAATGGGGCAAGTACACTTGCCCCATTTCTTTATTTATTCATAAAAAGTCTTATCTTGCGCTTACTAATCTAAACTTCATGAAACAGTTATTTAGTATCGCTTTTTTCTTCCTATTCAGTCTTTCGTGGGCACAAGTAAAGTCTCCCGAAGAATACTTAGGTCATCAAGTCGGTGCCAAGATTACACCACACTGGAAACTTCTGGAATACTACAAATATGTAGCAAGTCAAGTTCCTGACAAGATCAAGTTTGAGCAATACGGTACCTCGGTGGAGGGAAGACCTCTCTATGCATTCTTCATTTCCTCGGAGAAGAACATTGCTCGATTGGAAGAAATACGTTTGAACAATCTGCGATTGGCAAAATTGACCGAAGGCGATCCAACTTTATCAGATATGCCTGCCATTGTCTGGATGAGTAATAACGTTCATGGTAATGAAACCTCTTCGGCGGAAGCATCCATGATGACATTATACCAATTGGTTAATCCCAATAACGCAAAAACAAAAGCAGCATTGGCTAATACCCTGATCGTCATCGATCCTTGCCTAAACCCAGATGGTACAGAGCGCTATAACAATTGGCAGAATGGTGTTTTGGGTACACAGTTCTATCCAGACCTGTATGCACGAGAACATCAGGAACCTTGGCCGGGGGGAAGGATAAACCATTATTATTTTGATCTGAACAGGGATTGGGCATGGCAAACGCAAGTCGAAAGTGAACAGCGTCTAGCACTTTACAATAAATGGTTGCCACATATCCATGTGGATTTTCACGAGCAAGGCGTAAATTCTCCTTATTATTTTCCTCCGGCAGCCGAGCCATTTCATGAAGTGATTACCCCTTGGCAACGGGAGTTTCAGGGAACAATCGGAAAACACAATGCCCAATATTTTGACCAACAAGGCTGGTTATATTTTACGAAGGAACGTTTTGATCTGTTTTATCCTTCTTACGGTGATACTTATCCCATCTATTCCGGTGCTATCGGAATGACTTATGAAAAAGCAGGAAATGGTTCTGCCGGATTGGGGATTTATACCAGCGATAAGGATACGCTGACTTTAGTGGATCGTGCTTTGCAGCATCATGCCTCTGGCTTGAATGTTGTAGAGGTCGTGTCTGGTCATGCAGATAAAGTGGTGGCAGAATTTAAAAAATTCCATACAGATGCTGTGGAGGGGCGACTTTCCTCTTACCACAGCTATATTTTGAAGTACGAGCCTAAACATGAACTCAAAATCAGGGCATTGCTACAACTGTTAGATAAGAATAAGATACAGTATTATAGTGCCTCTGGAGCAGTGAAAGGACTTGACTATTTCAGTAAGAGAAATGAAAGTTATACCATAAAGAACAGAGACGTAGTCATTCCTGGCAATCAATCTAAAGCAGCATTAGTAAGGGTTCTTTTTGAACCGGAAGCTAAGTTGACAGACTCCGTTACGTATGATATCACGGCTTGGTCGCTGCCGTATGTATACGGAGTTCCGGCTCTTGCCTCTACCGGTAAAGTTGCAAAATCAGCGGATTATAAACTGCCGACTGTCTCCAATACCGTTATCGATGGCTTCGGCTACGCTTTCAAATGGAATGGCTTTGCATCCGCACAGTTATTAGCAGCCCTATTGAAAGAGAAAGTAAGTGTTAAAACTTCTGAAATTGCCTTCAAGCTGAACGGTGAAGAATTTCCGAGCGGTTCGGTTATTTTGATGGCAGGCGCGAATAAAAATATTGATTTTAAGAAGATTGTCAAGCAGCAGGCTGATAAATTTGCTGTTACCCTACATCCTATAAATTCAGGCATTGTTGATGGTGCCAAGGATCTAGGAAGCTCGGACGTGAAATCGGTGAAAGCGCCAAAAGTCATGATGTTGG
Organism: Sphingobacterium wenxiniae; assembly: GCF_900116225.1. Classification (GTDB taxonomy): domain Bacteria; phylum Bacteroidota; class Bacteroidia; order Sphingobacteriales; family Sphingobacteriaceae; genus Sphingobacterium; species Sphingobacterium wenxiniae. The sequence goes on along the minus strand of NZ_FOZZ01000003.1, from coordinate 310,353 downwards.
CAGGAGAAGAGCAGAGAGCGCTGAATGTAGGAGAAGTGTGGCATTATTTTGATCGACAGCTGGAATATCCTATTGTCTTGGTCAACCCGAAGAATATCAGTCGTGTGAAATGGGATGAGATAGATGTGTTTATCATGCCTACGGGAAACTATTCTTTTTTAAAAGAAAAAGCGCAGAGTGAGGCTTTCGCCAATTGGATTCGCGGAGGAGGCAAAGTAATCGCTATAGGCAATGCCGTAAATCAAGTATCTTCACAAGGTTGGAGTAATATCAAGGCTGTGAAGCAGGATTCGGTTGCTAAGGCTAAGGAATCTCCCTTAAGAGCTTATGCGGATAGAGAACGTGATGCGTTGAAGGAATACACTGCAGGAGCAATCTATAAAGTAGATTTTGACAAAACTCACCCCTTATTTTTTGGCACGGATAACTATTTCACGCTGAAAGAAAGCGCTAATCTTTTCCAATATTTCACCGATAATAAGGGTTGGAATGTGGGTTATATTAAAGAAAATTCCTTAATGAGTGGTTTCGTTGGGCAAAATCTCAGCAAACAAATGAAAAACGGTTTAGTGTTCGGTACGGAATCTGTTGGAGCAGGTACAGTGATTTATCTGGTAGATAATGTGCTGTTTCGAAACTTTTGGGAGAGCGGTAAATTGTTAATGGCAAATGCTGTTTTTTTAGTTAATTAAAAGAGAGAGGTTTTATTTCTACAAATAGTTTTGTCGCTCAAGCCCCCGAAAGCTTTCGGGGGCTTGAGCGACAAAACTATCTAATAAAATCCTCCATTGCTATTAATCATTAATCCCCTACCATTTTACCCCGCATATACCATTTGGTAAAATTACCGTATCTTTGCACTGTGGCTATACAAAGTAAATTGATTGATATCAGAAGTTTATCCTTAGAGAAGTTAAAGGATACGTTGACGCAGATGGGGGAGCAAGGTTTTCGTGCCAAGCAAATCTACGAATGGTTGTGGGTGAAATCCTGTACGGACTTTGACCAAATGAGTAACCTAAGCAAGGCTCTGCGTGAGAAACTGAAAGAACATTTTGTAATCCACGCAGTTCAGGTAAGGCAGTCGCAAATCAGTTCCGATAAAACCATCAAAAGCAGTTTCACCTTATATGATGGCAATGTCATTGAGGGCGTATTGATTCCTGCCCCTGAGCGGATGACGGCTTGTGTTAGTTCTCAAGTGGGGTGCAGTTTAACCTGTAAATTCTGTGCTACGGGTTATATGGATCGCAAACGCAACCTGAATGCTGATGAAATTTATGACCAAGTGGTACTTATCGCCAAGCAAGCAGAGGAACAGTACCAACAACCCTTGACCAATATTGTGTACATGGGTATGGGTGAACCTTTGTTGAATTACAGCAATATGCTGAAATCAGTGGAACGTATCACTGCTCCCGATGGATTGAATATGGCGGCGAAGCGTATCACCGTTTCTACAGCAGGTATTGCCAAGATGATAAAAAAGCTTGGGGACGATGAAGTGCGGTTCAATTTAGCCCTTTCCCTACATGCGGCAAATGACAAAAAGCGTAATGAGATTATGCCTATTAACGAGCAGAACTCATTGCAGGCTTTGGCGGAAGCACTAAAATATTTCTATGCCAAAACGAAGAGCCCGATTACATTTGAATATATCGTTTTTCATAATTTCAATGATGAGCTGGAAGATGCAAAAGAACTGGCTCGCTTCTGTAAGCATGTGCCTTGTAAGGTGAATATCATTGAGTATAACCCTATTGCTTTGGCGGATTTTGTGAATGCCGAAGCCGATAAAATCGATGAATTTGCAGCCTATTTGAAATCGCAAGGAATTATTACCAATGTGCGTCGTAGCCGTGGAAAGGATATTGATGCCGCTTGTGGACAATTGGCTATCAAAGAGAAAAACGAAGTTGTTTAAAAATGCATAACCATTTTTAAACAACTTCGTTACAAAAACTATTTAGATTCGTTAAGCACTTGCGTATTTAACTTCACATATTCGTCGTTATTAGCTGCTTTTGCTATAGCAACTCCTTCGGTTGCGGTTTTGATTGCTCCAGCTTTGTCGCCAGCTTTCAATTGGATGCGTGCTCTCCAATATTTGATATGTGGTGCTTGCGTATTGCCTTTGTCGGCTTCGTTTGCCCATTCTACTGCCTTATTGATATCTAAGTCGTTGTTGAAGTAATACTGTGCAGCCTGGAAGTAAGGTTTTTTCTCACCTTTCATGGCTTCTTCGATGCTAGCAATGATTTCTTTAGATTGATCGACAGCGATGGGGAAAGAGACTTTTGTGTTTTCCCATGTTAGCGTTAAATCTGCTCCTTTTGGATTGACATTTTCAAAAGCCATGGTAAAGGTTTCAACTTTATCGTTTAGTTTCTGCTGTTTCGCAGAAAAACGCAAGAAATCTTCCTCTTGTTTGTATTGATAAGCACCCCACTGCTGTACATTTTTGCTAAGGATAATGGTCCAATCGCCGTTTTGCGTAGGGATACTAAAAATACCATAGGTGCCTGCAGGAACTTTATTTCCAGCGATAGTTACCTCTTCTTCAAAAGTAATCGCAGGAATATTGTTGGCTCCTGTGCGCCATACCTCATTATAAGGGACTAAGCCACCGAAAACAACACGATTATTTGCATTAGGGCGTTGATAAACAAGTGATATGTTACGGATACCTACACCTTGCTCGATTTTGGTCGTGCTACTGGCAGGTGGAAGTTTTGCTTGCGCTTGTGCCTCTTGTAGGGACAAAAAGATTGCTCCGGCAGCGAATAGAGATAAAAAAGCTTTTTTCATATAGTCTGTTTTTTTTAATCAGCCTAAAGATAACAAGAATTTTGTAAAGAGAAAGGGCATCACGAAAGCGATGCCCTGTAAATATGTTAAGCTTTTTTCTGTCCGATCTTGTGACCCCAGGTTGCGAAGTATACAATGTATAGGTAAGCGGGTACCATTGTAACCAAGAATGCTGTCTGAAAGTTAACCTCTAAGTGGTCTTTGATGTAGCCGTACAGAGGAGGTAAGATAGCACCACCAGCTATACCCATAATCATAATAGCAGATCCGATTTTTGTGAAATTACCCAAACCTTTGATGCCAAGTGGGAAAATCGCTGGCCACATCAGTGAGTTTGCTAAGCCAAGTAATGCCACGAACCAAAAAGACGTTAAACCTGTCGTGACGACTGACAAGATGGTAAAAATGATACCGACTGATGTACAGATGCGTAATGCTGTTTGCTGTGATACAAATCTAGGAATGGTAACAATACCAATTAGGTAACCCACCAACATAAACCCTAATGTGAAAGCTGTAGCATTGTCTGTAAATACTTGTGGTACAGAACCCAACTCTCGGGCATAAGTTCCGATAATATCGCCAGCCATTACTTCAACACCTACACAACAAAAGATAGCGAAAGCGCCCAAGAATAAATGAGGATACTCAAACACAGATTTTTTAGATTTTTCTGCACTTGTTACTTCATCGTCTTCAGCATTTACCTCAGGAAGTTTTACAATAAACTTAAGAAGGATAGCAAAAATGAACAAAAATATAGCTAATGCGATGTAAGGCGTGTGTAATTGTTGTAGTAATTGATCAAGAATAGCTGTTTTTTCAACCTCTGAAGTTGCCGCTTCTAATTTAGCTTGTGAATCGTTAGCTCCTTTAAGAAGTAAGGATCCTAATACAATCGGAGCTATGATTCCAGCTGTTTTGTTGAAGACACCAGCTATAGAAATCCTTTGTGCAGCGCTATCTATTGGTCCAATGATACTCAAATAAGGATTCACAGCTGTTTGTAACAGTGCCATACCAGATCCTTGAACGAAAATAGCGGCTAAGAACAATAAGTAGCTGCTATTGTCTGCTGCTGGAATAAACAAGAGAGAGCCTAAGGCCAACATGACGATACTGGTTACTAAACCATTGTGAAATCCAATTTTTTTCAGAATCCAAGAACTTGGAATAGCCATAAAAAAGTAAGCGATATACGAAGCTGTCGTTACCAAGAATGCTTGTAAATCTGTTTCAAGATTGAATGCTTGTTTGGAAAAGGGTATTAATGACCCATTTGCCCAGGTTATGAACCCAAGAATAAAGAAAAAAGCACAACAGATTGCCATTGGCATAAAAGCTGTTTTTTTTGGTGTGTCGATACTATTCATTGATAAAAAGTTTATTTTAATTTGGTTGGTTGTCTGTTTTGGAAACCTTCCGTATTACAAGACTAATAAATTATATTGATAATAGGAAACGAAAAATATCAGGCAATCGGTTGCATATATTGTGAAAGGTAAGTCCTGTTGGTTTTGATTAGGGACAATCAGGAAAAACTTTAAAGTAGATAGGCTCCGTTGGGAAACGGAGCCTATCTATAACCTAAACCGTATTACAACATCCGATTAAAATGGAATGTCATTACTGTTAAGACAAAATAACAAGTAAAAAGTTCTTTTTTACCGGCTTTTTTTCTCGCGGATAGCCACAGTTAGTCGAGAAACACAGATCAGTTCTTCCTTTTCATTTCTGATCTTGATATCCCATACATGGCTGGTTTTGCCAATATGAAGAGCGGAACAGTAGGCAAATAAGGTGCCTTCTGCCACTGATTTGAGATGGTTGGCGTTCACTTCCATACCTACGCCTACAAAAAGAGCCGGATCAATGATAAGGTTGGACGCAACGCTGCCAACCGATTCAGCCAGAACGACTGAAGCTCCGCCATGCAAGATGCCAAATGGCTGCTTGACCCGATCCGTTATTGGCATCGTAGCGATGAGCATATTGTCTTCTACGGCTGTAGCTTTGATATCCAAGTAGCCTGTCATAAACTTCCCGAAGATAACATTGATTTCTTCGAGTGGATAATTCTTAAACCAGATATTGTTCGACATTTTCGTTGTTTAAATAGCGTTCTTTCAGAATAATGCGGTGATGTGTTAAGTGTCCGGCAATGACATATAAAAAAGCGCGGACAGTGACTAAACGTCCTGCAGCCATGCCTTTTCGGGCCAACTCCGCTTCGTTCCAAGTTTCGAACAACGCTAAGTTGCCTCGACGCAAATAAGTAAATTCGTCGGCAATACTTTCCAAAGAGCGTTCATTATGGCGTGCATTCTGTACGTATGGATCCTGCTCGAAAGGAGCAAGCTCGGTCATGTCATTGCGCGAAAACCGCAATGCACGATAGGCCATAACCCGTTCGGTATCCAATATATGGCACAAAACCTCCTTGATTGTCCATTTTCCCGGAGCATAGGCATAAGAACCCATATCTTCAGAAATAGAACGTATAAATTCCGGGAAGATTTGTAGCTGCTCTTGCAGGTCTTCCATTACATCGCCTACTACATGATCGATATAGTCGGCGTAAACTGCTGGATATTCGTCAGACTTGAGTGGGTTCATAACGTAGATTGCTTTTAAGTATTATTCTAAATGTTGTTCCTTTTCCTATCTCCGATTCTTTGATGAAGATCTGTCCTTGGTGATAATTTACCATGCGCTTGGTCAAACTAAGTCCTAAGCCCCATCCACGTTTGCGCGTGGTGAATCCGGGCTGGAATACAGAATCAAAATTTGATTTGGGTATTCCCTTTCCCGTATCGCTAATGTCTATAAAAATTTCTTCTTTTGCAATGTTATCGATGATGTTGATAGAAATTTTTCCTTCAGATTCTATTGCATTGACCGCATTTTTTAATAAATTTTCGATAATCCAATCAAATAAGGGGATATTCAGCTTGGCTTCTATCGTACGGTCTCCCTGTAGCTCAAATGTGATTTTATCACTTGTCCGGACTTTAAAATAATTCACAAAATCTAAAATAACATTATAGACGATGTGATTGGTCAATGTCGGCGTAGAGCCTATTTTGGAAAAGCGATCCGCAACAATTTCCAATCGCTTTACATCCCGTTCCATCTCGTTTAGGATATTATCGTCCTCTGCATCAAATTTCATACGAACCAATTCCAACCAACCCATCAGGGAAGAAATTGGCGTACCCAACTGGTGAGCTGCTTCCTTGGCCATCCCCACCCACACCAAGTTCTGTTCCGATTTTCGGATAGAGTTGAAAACAGAATAAGCTATGGCAAGAAAAACAGCTATCAGGGACAGTTGTATGTAAGGAAACACACGCAATTGGCGTAGTGCATCAGAATCCTTATAATAGACAGACCAAGTCTCGTTATTATCCAACAGGAGGTCAATAGGCGGGTGACTCCGCTTCATTTCAGCCAGTTGTTTCTCAAAATAAGTAGGATCGTACTGCAAAGCCTGTTGTGTGGAGTCGCCACCATGTTCCTTGATGTTGGTTTTGGTGCTGTCCAACCCGCGCCAAAAGATAATATTCCCCTGTGCATCGGTGATGATGGCAGGAATAGACAGACTATCACGCACTGCATATACAAAACTGATAAACTGATCGTCCACATCCGGCATGGAAAGAATACTACGCGTGCTCATAGCCCATACCTCTGCTTTAGTACGTTCAGACAGGGATAAATTCTTGACCAGATAGTTGGTATACAATAACGAAGCAGCGGCTATAAGAGCCGCAAAGAGCAAGAGGAAAACTTTCCATCGCTGTTTGGTGTTGTATTGGAATAAATTGTCCTTATGCACTGTCATTCCCCGAAAATAGGTATTTTTATTTTAAAGTTACGGTGGTAAATGAAGTTATAGAGGGGATAGAAGTTTTTTAACAGCACAAGCCAAATTAAGAACAACAAACCTTATAGGTTTGAATTTCCGATTTGAATAATATTTAAATGGGTTCGTATAAAAAATAAATCTCCGTTTTTAAGATAGCTTATCATTCAAGATAAGGCAGAGAGCGAGATATATGGATTTCTTCCATCAGATAACTGTATGTGGTTTCTTTGTCATCTTAGAACAATTTAGTATTTTTATAAAAAATTGATTAAAAATAGTATACATGAAAAGATTATTGATTGCTTTTGTTGGTTTGTTCACCGCGTTGTCTTTCAGCTCGTGTGGATACAATACCATGGTGTCTAAAGACGAAAATGTCAAAGGGAAATGGGCACAGGTAGAAAATGCTTATCAACGTCGCGCGGATCTTATCCCGAACTTAGTGAATACCGTGAAAGGTGCAGCTCAACATGAGGAAAATACATTGACAGCTGTCGTAGAAGCACGTGCAAAAGCGACCTCCGTTACAGTGGATCCATCGAATCTGTCGGAAGAAGCGATTGCCAACTATCAGCAGACACAAGATGCGCTTTCGCAATCTATCGGTCGTTTGTTGGTGAGTGTAGAGGCTTATCCGGATTTGAAAGCAAACTCCAACTTTCAGGAGCTTCAAGCGCAACTTGAAGGTACAGAAAACCGTATCTCTGTCGAGCGTAGAGCATATAATGAAGCTGTGCAGGATTATAACACTACAGTAAGAAGCTTCCCGAACAATATTATGGCAGGGATTTTTGGTTTCAAGGCTAAGGGAACGTTTAAGGCTGCAGAAGGAGCAGATAAAGCACCTACTGTATCGTTTTAATACGCGATAACAAGGATTAGTTTTTTAGCCCATGGTTTCCCTTGGGCTAAAAGTCTTTATATGGAAAACATACAATAGTAAACGGATGGATATTTTATCGGTTGAAGATCAGGAGCGGGTCGTAAATGCAATCAGTGTTGCTGAGAGTAAAACCTCAGGTGAGGTACGTTTGGTCGTGGAGCGTTCGTTGAAAGAACCTTCTGCATTGGATGCTGCCATCAAATTTTTCAAAAAACTGGAAATGGATCGTACATCGTTGAGAAATGGTGTTTTGATTTATCTGGCTGTAGATGACCATGCTTTTTCCATTATTGGGGATAAGGGAATCAACGAAAAAGTTGCCGAGAATTTTTGGGAAGCAACAAAAGAGCAAATGGTGTCCTTTTTTGTGAAAGGAGAACTTACAGAAGGATTGATTGCAGGGATAACGCATGCAGGAGAACAGCTACAGGCATTCTTTCCGCGTCGCGTGGATGACATCAATGAGCTTCCGAACGATATCTACTTCGGGAACCGATAATGAGAAGGTGAATGGATATGAATAATCTACTGAGGAGAATCATCTATATATGGACGATAGGGCTTGTTATGCTGACAAGCACGTTGGTCTATGCACAGAACTTGCCAGAAGCTCCGAACCATTTGGTAAGCGACTATACGGGCACATTGAGCCGAGCGGAAATCAACGCTTTGGAACGGAAATTGTTGGATTTTGAAGACTCTACGTCTACACAGATTGCCGTGGTGCTTGTACCCACAACTGATGGCTATGATGTCGCAGATTATACGGTTCGACTGGCAAAAAAATGGGGAGTAGGGGGAAAGAAATACAATAATGGGATAGTACTTCTGGCGGCTATTCAAGATAGGGCTGTAACAATTCAGACCGGCTATGGTATGGAAGGTGCACTGCCCGATGTGATTGCTTATCGAATTATCCAAAATGAGATCAAGCCCTACTTTCGTCAAGAAAACTATTACCGCGGACTGGACAAGGCAACAGATGCCATCATCGCCTATACGAAAGGTGAATATAAAGCAGATCCGAAAAAAGAAGGTGAAGGAGGGGGCATTCCGATTATCTTTATCATTATAATCATCTTTGTCATCATCTCGCTGATATCGCGAAATGGCGGTGGCGGTGGTGGAAATGTGATGTCGGGCAAAGGCTCATCGGATATCTTTTGGTGGACTTTATTGAATAGTTTGGGCAAAGGAGGTTCTGGTGGAGGAGGTAGCGGCTTCGGTGGTGGTGGATTTGGTGGTGGCTCTGGAGGCGGTTTCGGAGGTTTTGGCGGCGGCGGCTTCGGTGGCGGCGGTGCCAGTGGAAGATGGTAACAGGGATAAGTAGTATGAGTATTGTGGGTATTGCGTATTGAGATTTTTAAAGAAGAATAATAGAAACAAGAGAATATATGAAAAAAGGAATAGTAACGGTATTGGGAGCACTTCCCGTACTACTGTTTGCTCAGGAAGATTTTACTTTAAAGGGTAAGATTGGGCAAACCCAACCCGAGGCAAAGATTTTCATCCAATATAATGACAAAGGGCAAAATATACTGGATTCAGCAAAAGTAAATAATGGTGAGTTCAAGTATCAAGGGTCAGTTTCGGCTCCTGTTAAGGCTTTCTTAGCGCTCTCTGAAGAAGGAAAATCCATGCAGGAATTACAACAAGGCGGAGCAATGCCACAAACAAATATGGTTTACCTGTCTAAAGGTGTTATCAAAGTAGAAGGACAAAACCTTGAATCTGCATCGGTGAGTGGTAACCGTATCAATGATGATTTTGCGGTATATCAGAAAGAAATCAGTTTTGTACGTGAAGGATTTGCAGCGCTGAATGAAGAATTCATGGCAGCCTCGGAAGAACAAAAGAAAAGTGAGGAATTTATCGGTGGGCTGCAAGAGCGAGCTGCTGCGATTTATGAGAAACAGAACGAAATAAATAAAGCGTATGTTGAAAATAACAAAGATAGTTATGTTTCCTTGACGATATTGGATGAGTTGATTTCGCCGGAGAATGTTATTGATTTTGTCAAACCGGCCTTTGCATCGCTGTCTACAGATTTAAAAAACAGTACATTGGGCAAAAGTTTGGAAGATAAAATGACCAAAATGGGGAAATTGGCGGTGGGAGCTGTAGCGCCAGATTTTACTTTGCCTGATACGGCAGGTAATGAACTATCTCTGTCTTCGTTGCGAGGAAAATATGTCTTGGTAGACTTCTGGGCAAGTTGGTGTGGGCCATGTCGCCATGAAAACCCGGTTGTAGTTGCTGCTTACAATAAGTTTAAAGACAAAAACTTTACCGTATTGGGTGTTTCTCTGGACCGTCCGGGAAGGAAAGACGATTGGTTAAAAGCTATTGAGGCAGATAAACTGGAACAATGGCCACATGTATCTGACTTGAAGTTCTGGAACTCTATCGTAGTAGAACTTTACGCTATCCGTGGTATTCCGCAAAATTACCTGATCGATCCGGAAGGTAAAATTGTGGCTTCAAATCTGAGAGGTGAAGCGTTAGAGGCTAAGTTGGCCGAAGTATTATAAAAAATAAGGAGCTCTTAACGAGCTCCTTATTTTTTTATAATGACAATATCTCTACTATTCGGGTTAGGTTTTCATCAGCCTTGTTGATGTGCTTGATGGCTTTGCTGAACGGAGTAAACTGTACCTGCCCACAAATTAAGCCTGCCATTTCTCCTTTTCGGCCTTCTAACAAACCTTCTACAGCAGCAACCCCCAATCGGCTCGCTAATACACGATCCATGCAAGATGGCCTACCTCCACGTTGAATATGCCCTAGTATGGAGAGACGAACATCATAATGTGGGAAGCTTTCTTTGATCTTCTCAGCAACCACTTCACCACCTTCTTTATCGCCTTCAGCAACAATGATAATACGGGATGATTTATTTTTACGGGTTTTGTCCAAGCGCTTCATAATCGCATCATAATTGACCTCAAGCTCTGGAATCAATACAGCCTCTGCTCCAGTACTAATACCCGAACGAAGAGCAATTAACCCCGAGTCGCGCCCCATAACTTCGATGACAAAAACGCGGTCGTGGGACTCTGCTGTATCACGTATTTTATCCACAGCATCCACTACAGTATTGATCGCTGTATCGTAGCCAATGGTGAAGTCTGTTCCCGCAAGGTCATTGTCAATAGTTCCTGGCATCCCGATGATTGGAATATCGAACTCCTCAATAAATTTAGAAGCGCCGGTAAATGTTCCATCCCCACCGATAACCACCAACGCATCGATGTTTAAATTTTTTATGTTGTCGTAGGCTTTTTTACGACCTTCGTATGTTCTGAATTCTTCGCTTCTTGCTGTTTTGAGTATGGTTCCCCCACGTTGGATGATGTTGGCAACGGACTTAGCATCCATAGGGATGATTGTACCATTAACCAGACCGTCGTAGCCATGACGTATACCAAATACATTTAAATTGTGGTAGAGACCAGCACGCACGACAGCACGGATACCCGCGTTCATGCCCGGAGAGTCTCCCCCAGAAGTTAAAACTGCAATGTTTTTAATCGTATTCATTTTTTTAGATTGATTTTTCTTTTTTTAATCTATTAGAAATTGCTAAAAAGCGTAATAAATTGTCATCCCGCCAAAGTAGGGACAGGTTGTTGAGCTTGTCGAAACAAACAATTTATTAACTATCTGTACTTGTTATCCTTCCATCACCAGAGGCGACCGTGTCTCGGTTCTGGCGGGGAGTAACGGTAAAAATGTAGATTGCTTCGTCGTTATACTCCTCGCAATGACGCATTTTTACGTTTTTAGAATCCTTTTAGACAGCTTTCTATTTTTATATTCAATTTTGCCTATGTACGCAATAATCGTGCAGAAGATGTTCATCTGCCTAATTGGCGGACATATTTTACATAATGTTAATACACGTTAGCTATTCAATACTGTTATTTTTTGAATGCCTCGATTCCTCTTTGAAGGAAAGCGGCATAGCTATTTACGTTATAATCTGCTCCAGTGGGCGGTATCAATACATTCCCTTCCGGATCTACAATGACGTATAATGGCTGTGAATTACTATTGAACGCTGATGCTTGAAAATCACTGTTTTTATTGCCAATAGTGCGAATACGTTTGCCCGAATATTCGGAGACATATTGCTCCTCAGCAGCAAGTTCCGTGCGATCGTCTACGAACAGTTCGACCATAACAAATTCTTCTCGTAGAAGCGCTGCCACCTTAGGGTCAGTCCAGACATTTGCCTCCATCTTGCGACAGTTCACACAGTTCCAGCCTGTGAAATCAACAAGTACAGGCTTGTTCAGTTCTTTGGCAGCAGCCAGTCCTTCCTCATAATCATAGTAAGGATCAAATCCCTTCGGTGTTCCACGGTCGTGGAATATTTCATAGTATTTCTTTTTCTTACCTGTTGCCGATTGCGCTGGTGTAGAGGCAAAGTTTGCTACTGAAAGGTCAAAATCCTGCGTAGCAGAAGGCGGTAAGAAGGCAGAGATTGCTTTCAGAGGGGCTCCCCACATTCCGGGTATCATGTACATCACGAAGGAAAATACGATGATGGATAATATAGTGCGCGGAACCGATAGATGTGTCAGAGGACTGTCGTGTGCAAAGCTTATCTTACCGATTAAGTATAGCCCCATCATGCCAAAGATAACTATCCACAGTGCCAGGAACACTTCCCTGTCCAGCCAGTTCCAGTGGTATGCCAAATCGACATTGGACAGAAATTTAAGAGCTAAAGCAAGCTCCAAGAATCCCAATACAACTTTTACACTGTTAAGCCATCCGCCCGAACGGGGAAGGGATTTCAACATGGAAGGGAAGAACGCAAACAGTACAAAAGGAATAGCCAGCGCGATAGAAAATCCAAGCATCCCTACAGCAGGACCCAAACGCTCTCCTCTGGATGCGGCTTCTACCAATAACGTACCAATGATAGGCCCTGTACAGGAGAAGGAAACCAAAGCCAAGCTAAATGCCATAAAGAATAATCCAACGAATCCTCCTTTATCAGATTTTGCATCGATTTTGTTGACAAAGGAGCTTGGTAAAGTCAGCTCAAAAGCACCAAAGAAAGATGCCGCAAAAACCACCAATATCAAGAAGAACAAAAAGTTGAATATACCATTTGTGGAAAGGGCATTCAAAGCATCTGACCCAAAGGTAATCGTGATGAGCATTCCTAATGCAACATATATGACAATGATAAATAACCCGTAAAGTAGCGCCTGCGATACTCCTTTGGCTCTAGAGCCACCTCGTTTAGTGAAAAAGCTGACTGTCAACGGTACCATAGGGAATATACAAGGCATGATAAAGGCCGCGAAACCACCTAACAGTCCGGCGATGAAGACACCCCAAAGAGACTGTTTTTCCTCCTGCACATCGAAGGTTTTGCCTGATGTGTCCGTAGAGAGACTGTCTTGCGAAGCTTCTTCAGCTTCAGAACCATCGCTAAAGACCAAATCGTCCGGCACTTCCAACAAGGTGTCCGAACTTTCCGAGCCTGCGGATCCATCTGTAAATTCAACATCGTCAAACGATATCAAACTGTCTTGCTGTGCATAAGACGAGTGATATAATGGAAGCAATAAAATTTGTAGAGCTACAAAATACTTTAACAATAATCGCATAGCATATTTAGTAAGGGCGCTAAAATAAAAAAAAGGCAGTAAACTACTACCTTTTTCATGTCTTATATTCGTAAATACTACTTAATTGTGACGTTAAATGCATATTCGTCTGGTGGCAGACATCTTTGTGCATCACAAGCCATGAACGTAACCACCCCTTTTACGGTGGTTTGTGCCTTGTTCAGTTTTATTTTTTGTTGGAAAACAACCTCTTTCGTGTCGTAATAAGGCACGTTCATGTTGAAATCTTTCTCAAATTTTGACTTAGGTGCTGGAGCGGCTACTTTACCATTCAGCGTATAATCCTTTGAAGCTGTAAAATCAAAAGAAGTTGAAATAGGCCCGCCATCTGGTACGTTCAGTCCGTAGATATGCCATCCATTATCAACTATCGCTTTTATATACACAACTGCTTCGTTGTTGTTCAATTTCTTAGAAGCGACTTGCCATTTTACAGGGTTATAAATTTGTGCCATTGCTCCGCTTATGGTAAGGAGTATAGCCGCAATCAATAAACTAAATTTCTTCATTTTCGTTTTGTTTCTTTCGTTATTATGACTGTAATAAGGGAGAAAGGTTTAATCTCTTCCTGCCACGGAAAGCAAATTTAGGAAGATCATAGGGAGGAAACAAGTAATTTAAACCAAACCTTCATTTTACACACTTAAAGATGCCGGATCTCTTTCAGGTCAAAATCCTTAAACTCCCCATCTATAGTTACAACCAATTTTCCTTCGTGGTTAACTTTTTGTATAATGCCTGTGACTTCTTTGCCTTGAATGTAGAATGATGCAGAGACTCCTCTTCGGTAGAGCAGGTTATTATATAGTTGGAAGAGCGTATTGCTGTCTGAGAGTGAGTAAGTCTGATAGGTATATGCCAGTGTTTCCAATAACGATAGACAACATGACTCGATATCTTGAGGAGTTTGGTCGAGTGTTTCCAATAGTAAGGATGTTGCGCGTTGATGTAAGTCTTCAGGAAAATGGCGTTGGTTGATGTTGATGCCGATACCAATGATGGATGACTTGATTTTTAGGTTGGCTATTTGGTTTTCGATCAGCACCCCACAGATTTTCCGATCGTTGACGTAGATGTCGTTTGGCCATTTGATGCGCACGTTGTCCGTATATTGGCTTAGCCATTGCTGTATGGCGAGGCACACAATGATATTGAGGTTGAATGCTTGGCTTATCTGTAAGTCGGTGGGATATAGGAGCAGACTAAAGGTAAGTGCCTGTTGCGGTTCAACCAACCATGTGCTTCCGCGTTGCCCTTTGCCTTGTGTTTGGTGTTTTGCCATAATGGCAGTAAAGGCAGGTAGTGGCTTAATATTTGACAATAGATTTTTTAAATAATCATTTGTGGATGTTACTTCATCCAGAACAATTAAATTTTGTCTAAGGTAAAGTCCCGAAAATGTGTTATTTTGCAAAAGAAAAATGTTTTAAAGAGTAAATAACGTTCAAAACTACTGTTTTTTTAATGAGTAAAAATATAAAATCAGAATTGTCTACCAAGCTTGCGGAGATTGTGGTGTTGGGGATGCAGGAAAAGAAAGGAAATGATATCGTAAGGCTGGATATGCGGAATGTTAATGCTACTCTATCCGATTATTTTGTCATCTGTCATGCGGAATCCAACGTACAGGTCAATGCTATTGCAAAGAGTGTGGAAGACGAAGTCTATAAAGCTTTCGGGCAAGATCCTTGGCAAAAAGAAGGCCATGGAAACGGAGAGTGGGTGTTGTTGGATTTTGTAGATGTGGTTGTGCATATCTTCAAAACCGAGACAAGGCGACATTATGGCATAGAGGAGCTATGGGGAGATGCAGATGTTCAAACCTATCAAAGTGCTTAATTTTTGTAAATAATTGTAAGAAGATATAATAAATTGTAATGAAGAAAATCCCAAGTAAGAAAGTGACCCCAGTTCCGCCGCGGTTCAATATGATGTGGATTTGGATATTAATTATCCTTGGTTTCTTTGGGCTACAGTACTTTTTTAGTAGTGATTCAACCAAGGAGATTACCTACTCCAAATTTGAGAAAGAGATGTTGCTTCCGGGCGATGTGGAGAAATTGGTAGCGGTGAAGAGCAACGATTTGGTACAAGTCGAAGTATATATCAAAAAAGATCGGTTAGATGATGAGAAGTATAAGGAAGTGGCACCAAGTGCTAACTCTTTGCTGCTTTCTCCAGCTATAGGGCCACAATATGTATTTACTGAGCCTTCAGATGTTATCTTGAATGAAAAGTTGAAGGTTTCGCAAGAGAATTTACCCGATGATCGTGTGCGTATTGAACCACACTATGAAAACCGTTCCAATCCTTGGGCGGGGTGGTTTATTTCGTTCATGCTTCCATTGCTGATTATTGTCGGAATTTGGATTTTGTTGATGCGCCGTATGGGTGGAGGTGCTGGTGGAGGTGGTGGAGCCATCTTCAATATTGGTAAATCTAAAGCACAGCTTTTTGATAAAGAATCGCAGATTAACATCACGTTCAACGATGTAGCGGGTCTAGAAGAAGCGAAAACAGAAGTAATGGAAATCGTAGATTTCTTGAAAAACCCGAAAAAGTATACCGATTTGGGAGGTAAGATTCCGAAAGGAGCCTTATTGGTAGGCCCTCCAGGTACAGGTAAGACTTTGTTGGCAAAAGCCGTTGCTGGGGAAGCCCAGGTGCCGTTTTTCTCTTTGTCAGGTTCAGACTTTGTAGAAATGTTTGTCGGTGTCGGTGCTTCACGTGTACGGGACCTGTTCAAACAAGCCAAAGAAAAAGCGCCATGTATCATCTTTATTGATGAGATTGATGCTATCGGCCGCGCCAGAGGGAAAAATTCCATTATGGGTGGAAACGACGAGCGTGAAAATACCTTAAACCAGTTGTTGGTGGAGATGGATGGCTTTGGGACAAACGTTGGTGTCATCATCTTGGCGGCGACTAACCGTCTTGATGTGTTGGATTCAGCTTTGTTGAGACCAGGGCGTTTTGATAGACAGATTTCTATCGATAAACCAGATTTAATCGGTCGTGAGCATATCTTTAACGTGCATTTGAAGCCATTGAAATTGGCGGAAGAAGTAGATGCAAAAAAACTTTCTGCCCAAACACCGGGTTTTGCCGGAGCTGAAATTGCCAATGTTTGTAACGAGGCGGCTTTGATTGCAGCGCGTAAGAACAAACCGTCTATCAGCATGCAGGATTTTCAGGATGCCATTGACCGGGTGATTGGTGGTCTGGAAAAGAAAAATAAGATTATATCTCCGGAAGAGAAAAAAATCGTGGCATATCACGAAGCAGGACATGCTATTGCCGGTTGGTTCTTGGAAAATGCAGATCCATTGGTAAAGGTTTCCATTGTTCCGAGAGGAGTCGCAGCATTAGGTTATGCGCAGTATTTGCCGAAAGAGCAGTTCCTGTACACTACGGAGCAGCTGATGGACAGCATGTGTATGACCATGGGCGGACGTGTGGCAGAAGATATTACTTTCGGACGCATTAGTACCGGTGCGCAAAACGATTTGGAACGTATCACCAAGCTAGCCTATGCTATGGTTGCGGTATACGGTATGAATAACCGGGTCGGTAATGTATCGTTCCGTGATAGTTCAGGAGAGTCACAATTCCAAAAACCATATTCTGACCAGACAGCAGAGCTAATTGATGAAGAAGTTAGAACATTGATTTCAGCGGTTTATGATAGAACCAAAGAACTTCTTCTTGAAAAGCAAGATGGATTGATAAAAATTGCTGAGAAATTATTGGAAAAAGAAATTTTGTTCCAAAGTGATTTAGAAGAAATCTTGGGTAAGCGTCCGTTTGGTAATCGTACCACTTATGACGAGTTTGTAAATGGTGGAGCAGACGGTGGAGGTGTCCCACAAACTGATTTGCCGTTGAACCTTCCTCCGGAAAGCAGTAATAACGAGGTGGAATCCGAAGGTGGAAATATAGAAACTAAATAAATGCCTTTAGCCTCGGGATTAACTCGAGGCTAAAGTGTATTATATACGATTACATGAATATAAGGAATACGACAGCCAAAGAAAAGATGCTGAAAAAGATTCGTCACGCATTGTTGCAGAAGCGTGATAATCCGCATGCAGACTTTGAGGATTCTCCGTTATATAAAGACGAAGAGGAACCTTTGGATGTCACCTTTGCTCGGGAATTTACGCAGGTTGCTGGCAATTTTATCTATTGTGATGGTGAGATTGCGCTTATCGAAAATTTAATACTCTTAGCCGAAAAGCTTAAAATTACAAAGATTCACGCTTGGGAAAAGGGGGTGCAGCAACTGTTAGATCAATACGGTTTTCCGGTCTATACAACGTCCTATAATTTTGAGGCAGTGGATGCCAGTATCACAGCATGCGAAGCATTGATAGCAAGAAATGGAAGTATTCTACTATCGAATAGCAGCGAGGCTGGTCGACGTTTGAGTATCTACCCTCCGGTGCATATCGTGATCGCCAAGGCCTCCCAGCTTGTGATGGATATTAAACACGGACTTAATCGGGTAAAGGAAAGATATGGTGAAAACCTACCGACTATGTTAACCACCATTACAGGTCCCAGTCGAACCGCTGATATTGAGAAAATGCTCGTTTTGGGGGCACATGGGCCAAAGGAACTCTATGTGTTTCTGATAGAAGACCGTTTTTAATTTACGCTATAGCTCATGATTCAACAATACTTATACGCAACACCTGTTGCCTCCATTATCTTTGCATTAACCATTGGGTTTAGCTTATACCTCTTTTCTAATCCCCAGTATTACGGGAAGTATATGCTGCATCCTTATGGTATACATCGTGATAAATCCAAACTCTATACTGTTTTTACAAGCGGTCTGATTCATAAGGACTGGATGCATCTTATTTTTAATATGATGACCTTCTATTTTTTTGGATTCAGTCTTGAGACCATGTTTGTGCAGTTTAGTGGGCCAATGGGGCATTTTTGGTTTGCGTTGCTGTATATTCTTAGCCTAGTGTTGAGTGATATTCCTACAATTTTCCAGCAGAAGAACAATCCGGGTTATTATAGCTTAGGGGCATCAGGCGCTATATGCGCGATACTGTTTAGTTTTATTCTTTTCCAACCGAAGGCAACCCTTGGGCTGTTCATGGTGATACCTATGCCAGCTTACCTATTTGCATTACTGTTTTTAGGTTATTGTATTTGGGCATCCAAAAAAGCGCAGGATGGTATCAACCATGATGCACACTTGTTCGGGGCATTAGCTGGATTGGCCATTACACTTTTGCTTTATCCCTGGGCATTTCGCCATTTTATAGGGCAGTTTTTTTAGAATAAAAACGATGAGAGTGCCTAAGAAAGCTAAACATCATCGTCATTGCGAGGTAACGAAGTCCCGCCTGAGGCGGGAATGATGTCAAAAACGCAGATTGCCTGCCTGCGGTAGGCAGGCTTCCTCGCTACGCTCTTCGCAATGACGCGTTTTGCAGACCCTTTTTAGACACTGCTATTACTGTTACCCCGCCCAGTTTTCTCGATCAAGGCTTCTAAAATGAATCGCTTCGGCTAGATGATGGTTTAAAATGTGTTTCTCGTTTTCCATATCAGCGATGGTACGGGCGACTTTAAGGATACGGTCGTATGCTCGTGCGGATAGACCTAACTTTTCCATAGCCATGCTCAATAATTGCTTGCCTGTTTCATCAATCCGGCAGACTTCCCTTAGCATTTTGCTACCCATCTGGGCATTGCTATGAACTGTTGCATGATCGGCGAAGCGCTGTTCCTGTACCTTCCTTGCGCTAATAACCCGGCTACGGATAGCAGCACTGTTTTCCGAAACTCTGGCGTTGGAAAGTTCTTTGAACTCGACAGGTGTAACTTCCACATGTAGGTCTATGCGATCTAATAATGGTCCTGAAATCTTACCTAAGTAGCGTTGTACCATAGCAGAGCCGCAGATACATTCTTTCTCAGGGTGGTTGTAGTAACCGCAAGGGCAGGGGTTCATTGCGGCGATGAGCATAAAACTTGCCGGATAGTCGACCGAAAAGCGGGCTCTTGATATGGTAATGTTGCGCGCTTCCAAAGGCTGGCGCATAACCTCCAAAACTGAGCGTTTGAATTCGGGAAGTTCATCTAAAAATAGCACCCCATTGTGAGCTAGAGATATTTCTCCAGGTTGTGGGTTGTTTCCACCACCAACCAATGCCACGTCCGAAGTGGTGTGATGCGGAGCGCGGAACGGTCGTATGGTCATTAAGGAAGATGAAGCTTTCAATTGTCCCGAAACGGAGTGTATCTTGGTGGTTTCTAATGACTCGTTAAGTGTAAGCGGTGGGAGGATTGTAGGGAGGCGTTTGGCAAGCATGGTTTTCCCTGAGCCTGGCGGGCCGATAAGAATAACATTATGTCCTCCTGCCGCGGCAATTTCCAGAGCACGCTTGATATTCTCTTGTCCTTTCACATCTGAGAAATCAATATCATAGTTGTCGACCTGTTGCCGAAATTCGCTTTCTATGTCAATACGGGTAGGGTTGATATTCAGATCGCCATTGAAAAAATCAATCACTTCTTTTAGGTTGCTGACCGGTAAGGTGTCTAGCTGATTTACTGCCGCCGCTTCTCGGGCATTTTGCTGTGGTAAGATGATCCCCTTGAATCCATCCTGTTGCGCTTGAATAGCAATAGGAAGCCCGCCTTTAATTGGTTGTATACTGCCATCCAATGATAATTCGCCTAAGATAAGGTAGTCTTTTAGCCGATCGGTATCAAGTTGTCCCGAAGCGGCTAATATTCCGATGGCAATGGACAGGTCGTAAGCAGAACCTTCTTTTCGAAGATCTGCAGGAGCTAGATTAACGACGATTTTTTGTCGAGGCATACGGTATCCTACCGTCAAAATGGCACTTTCGATACGCTGCAGGCTTTCCTTTACAGCATTGTCCGGAAGTCCGACAATGTAATACTTTGTGCCAGAAGAGATATTGACCTCCACACCGATTGTAGTAGCCTTGATGCCATAAACGGCACTGCTGAATGTTTTGGTAAGCATATCAAGTTTTATTATAAGTGGTTAGGTTAAAAATAGGTAATACTTTGGAGGTTTCCAAAATTCAGGAAGTATTGGCACATGAAATTTAATTGGAAAGATTTTTGTTGTTTGACAATATGACGAGGAGGTTTTGAAAATACTTTTGTAAATTTAAAACGATTCGTTAAAATAATTGTTTATCTAAGTAAACAACCTTAGATTGATTAGAAATGGAAAAGACTAAAAAGAAAGAGAAAATGAACGATAACGGAAAGGTAGTAACCGCATTATTAGCGGGTTTGGCAGCAGGTGCTGTCTTGGGATTATTATTTGCTCCTGATAAAGGCTCAGAAACGAGAGACAAAATCAATGAGTCATTGGCTGATTTAGGAGATGCTATTAAAGAGCGCGCTGAGGAGCAGTTGGATCAGTTAAGCGAGTTAAAAGATAGAATTGTAGCTAGTTTGACTTCAAAAGTAAAAGAAGTAGAGCAGGCTATCGATGATGAGATTGAAGAACACGCATAGATATATTTGTCTGGCGTAGAGAGGGAAGCTGAAGGGCTATACCCTCTCCATAAACTGTAAATACATGGAAGAAGAAAAATTTTCGCTATCCGGAACTTTTCAAAAAGCGAAGGAATATGTTGACACGCAAATTGCTCTGTTAAGGCTAAAGGCCTTGGCGAAGGGGTCGCGTATTTTTGGTTCGTTGGTTTTGGATTTGACCAGGGTCGTACTTACTTTATTTATTGTATTCTTTTGCTCATTGGCTTTAGGTTTCTACTTGGGCGAAGTATTGGGAAGCAATGCTTTAGGTTTTCTACTTACAGGTGTCATCTTTTTTGTTATCCTGTTGCTGATTCGTCTGTTTGAGCCTAAATTGGAGACAATTTTTATGGATATCACTATCCGGAAGATAGCCAGTAAGTGGAATGAGGAAGAAGATGAGGCAGCGGAAGAGGAAACCAAAACAGATGAAAATGAAAAGTTCAATTAAGATAAATAATTTACAGGATCTAAGGTCGGAAATTGCTCGTGTTCAGCTTCGCAAGAAAGAACAAGAGGTTTATCTGTCTGATCAGTATCACTTGCTTAAAAAGAAAATAGAAGCGCCAGTGCGTTTTCTGAATAATGTGACCTCGCATGTTCCAGGAGTTGGTATGGTGAAGGGTCTATTCAGTGGTGTACGCAAAGCTACACAAAGCAAAGATTCAGACTGGTTAACGAAAGCCTTGCAGATAGGTACGCCCATTGTCCTTAATTCCACAATATTAAAAAAAGCAGGTTGGTTGAAAAAAGCCTTGGTGTTGTTGGCTTCGGAAACGGCTGTAGGGCAGGTGAACCAAGGGAAAGTAAGCGGGCTTATCAATAAAGTGACTAATTTTATAAAACCTAAAAAGAAAAAGAAGGACAAAAAAGGAAGTCTGGCGATTGGAAAATCAGTAGAAGTGCCGTACGAAGCTCCGAATGCAGATATTATTGCACAAACGCAGCATCCCGATAATAACGTGTAATTAATATCTGTTCAGAAAATCCTGATAAGCAAGTGTGATGCCTTCGCGGAGATTTACGCGATGTTTCCAACCCAATTGGTGTAACCGCGAGACATCCATTAGTTTGCGTGGTGTGCCGTCAGGTTTGGTTGTGTCGAAACGGACTTGGCCTTTATACGCTACAACTTCTTGAATGAGCAAAGCGAGTTCCTTGATGCTCAAATCTTCCCCGACACCGATATTGATAAATTGTTTTTCATTGTAATTGTCCATGAGGAAAACGCAGGCATTTCCCAGATCATCGGCGTACATAAATTCCCTAAGTGGTGTGCCTGTTCCCCAAATCGTCACTTCGGCACTTCCGTTTATTTTGGCTTCGTGAAAACGGCGTATTAAGGCAGGGAGTACATGGGAATTTTCTGGATGGTAATTGTCATTGACGCCGTATAAGTTTGTTGGCATCACGGAAATAAAGTTACAGCCATATTGTTCGCGGTAAGCCTCGCACATTTTTATACCCGCAATTTTAGCAATCGCATATGGCTCATTGGTTGGTTCTAAAGTGCCCGTTAAAAGATAATCTTCCTTTAGTGGTTGTGGAGCCATTTTCGGATAGATACAGCTGGAGCCAAGGAACAACAGTTTCTTTACACCATGGACATACGACTGGTGGATGACGTTATTCTGAATAGCTAAGTTTTCATAAATAAAATCTGCCCTATAGGTATTGTTGGCGATGATTCCTCCAACTTTAGCCGCTGCCAAAAAGACATAATCAGGTTTTTGCGTAGCGAAAAAATCCGTTACGGCTTGTTGATTGCGTAGATCGAGATCCTCGGAAGTGCGTTTTATAATATGATTATAACCTTGTTCCTCCAAGGTGCGCACAATGGCTGACCCTACCATACCGCGATAGCCTGCAACAAAAATCTTAGCGTCTTTTTCCACGTCTTATTATTGATATAATACAAAGATAAGGTTATTTTTGCGGACAAAACAGTTTAAAATGGGTAAGGATAAGTTAAGAAAGTTTGCCGAGGTCGCAACATTCAAGAACGTAGTACAATTGGATGAGGGTAAGCCTTTCAAAGGAAAGTGGGCGAAGGAATTCTTTAAGAATGATAAACCGATTATCCTAGAGTTGGCTTGTGGCAAAGGTGAGTATACAGTGAACTTAGCGAAGCTTTTTCCAGACAAAAACTTTATCGGTGTTGATTATAAGGGTAATCGTATTTGGCGAGGGGCCAAGACGGCGTTGGAAGAGGGGATTGAGAATGTTGGTTTTTTGCGTATACAGATTGAGACAATTTTAGAATATTTTGCAGAGAATGAGATTGACGAAGTCTGGATTACTTTTCCGGATCCTCAGCCACAGGAAAGTCGGGAGAAAAAGCGTTTAACAAATCCGAAATTTCTCGAACGCTATAAATATATCTTGAAAGCCGATGGGGTTATGCATTTGAAAACGGACAATGATGGCTTTTATGCCTATACGTTGGAGCAAATAGCTCTTTTAAATCTGCCAAAAGAGAAAGAGACAACCGATTTATACCACTCGAACTTGGTGGATGAGGTTTTGGCCATCAAAACGTATTACGAGCGCAAATACTTAGCGGACAATAAGAATATTAATTACGTGAAGTGGAGGTTTGGTTAAGTGTTATTTGAACACCGGACGTTTTTTGTTTTGTCCTCTATGCCGGACGAGCATCCTACTTTTTCCGCAAAAGTAGGCAAAACTCGTCGCTGAAAAGCTTTGACCATAGGGGAGTGCGAAAATAGACTTTCTACATGGTCAAAACTTTTAAGGCGACATTTTGAAGTTAAGGAAGGTTAGTGCGAGTAAAATTTATACTCATTGTAAATGCTCAGGAGCGCTTATCTGTTTCACCTCTCTTCATTGACAAATCCAATAACCATAGAGATAACCTATCTATCCCTAAACGTGTGGTAGTAATCCTTAATCACGACATCAATAAACTCTTCGGGGCGCATCTGCGGCTTTACGTCCAACAGCTGTACAAGCTTGTTGCTTAGTGCGATAATAAGGTTGTAATCTTTTCTTTCGTACCCCTTTTTGTAGATGTCTTTTATCAGGTTAGCATCCTTATCACTGAGTTTCATTACTTGCGGGAAGGTGACGGTATGTTCTTTCGTGATTTCAGCAAATAAGGTCTGATGCAAAGCCATGTCCTGTTTGGTGCTGATGACCGCTGTTTCTGCTGCGATGTCCCCAATACGTTGCGCATTCTTGGAAACAATGATGCTACTGATGGCTAAAGCTCCCCCTGACAGAAAAATATCTACAATCGTACATACCCAGCGGATAAAATACTGGTAAACTGTGGCTCGTGTTCCATCGATTTTCACAACTTTAATCTTCATGATGATTTTTCCCACTGTCTGTCCGTGGAAAAATGTTTCCATAATGAAGGTGTAAAAAAATGCCGGGAGCAGAAGCAACATATAAATCCCGATAAGCAACCAGTCATCACTTATATTAAAAAGCCCTGTAGAGCGAAGAAAGTAAAAAACGAATAGCGAGTAACAGATTATAAGGAAATAATCGATGCCAAAGGATATCATCCTGGATCCTAGAGAAGCCAGTTTGTATTCAAACTTTACATTTTGCGGTGTATTAATTAATAGTGTATGCATGTTTGCATTCTTTTGTCATCATATATATATTTGAAATAGCCGATATTTCCTATATTAGTGCAAGTTATAGTCCCTTCATATATGAGAGAAGCTTCCTTTATTGAACGAAATAAAGAAAAATGGATTTCAATTGAAAGCAATTTAAGAAATAAAATCAATATAGATCCTGATATATTGGCTTCTAACTATATGGAGTTGACCAATGATCTGGCTTATGCCCAGACTTTTTACCCGGATTCCAAGACCAAGGACTACCTAAATGGTCTTTCTATTCTAGCTCATCAACAGCTTTACCGCGACCAAAAATCTTCTGAGAATCAGTTCTTACGATTTGTGCAGTATGATATTCCGGAAGCGATCTGGGCTATTCGCAGGCCGTTGTTGTATTCGCTGGCGATTTTTCTGCTGGCGATTGGGATTGGTGTGATTTCTTCGCATTTTGACATGAATTTCGTGCGGTTTATTATGGGAGATCGGTATGTAGATATGAGCATCAGTAATATTGAGCAAGGCAATCCCGCAGGAGTGTATGGTGATGGAAGTGCCGTCGGTTCTTCTTTAGCAATAACGATTAACAACGTGCGGGTTGCTTTTCTTGCATTTGCCTTTGGCTTGATCTTCAGTGTTGGTACGGGTTATATCCTGTTCAGTAATGGCGTAATGGTAGGCGCATTCCACTATATGTTTTACCAGCATGGTGTATTGGAAGAGGCAATGTCCGCAATCTGGATACATGGTGCCATTGAATTATCAGTAATCGTTATTGCTGGTGGTTGCGGTTTGGCAGTGGGCAACAGTTTTATGTTTCCTAAATCGTATACGCGATTGGAATCGTTTAAGCAAGGAATTCGAACGGCTTCGAAAGTGTTGGTGAGTACGGTTCCTTTCTTCATTGTCGCTGGTTTTCTGGAAGGATTCGTTACCAGACACTATCAGTTTTCTATATGGATGTGCTTAGCGATTATAGTACTATCCTTTATCGCGATCTTGTATTTTTATGTTTTACGGCCTTATCAACTAGCAAAACGCAACGGATGGAAGTAAAGTTTGACTTTGGTAAGGAACGTAAATTGGGCGAAATTGTACAAGATTTTGTTAATCTGCTTCGGCTTGTTATCCGGCATTTTGCGCAGACGATGTTTAAGCTGGCGGTATTGCCCTTATGTGCTATGCTCGTGCTGATTTATTATGGTACTACACGCATTAATCTGAAATCTAACCTGTTTTTTACGGAATCGGCAGAAATGCTGTTGCTTGTTTTTATTGGGATTATCGCTTTATTGGTATTTACAACAGTGTTCTTTGGATTGGGTATGGAATACTTCATCCTGTTGAAAAACAAGAAATCTACCGATTTTGATGCGAAATCTGTGGTACGATCGTTTAGGGGACACATCGGTAAATATCTCAAATTTTTGGTAGTATCTATTGTTGCTGGACTTTTATTGTCTATTCCGCTTTTGCTGGGTGTGGGTATATTGTCCTTTATTCCGTTTATAGGAAGCTTTGCTGCGGGAATCCTTATGGCTTTTGTTGGGACATGGTTTGCATGTTCGTTTTTATTCTATAGGGAAGGCTATTATGGGTTGACGGATACAATACAACAGACCTTCGGATTGTTGAAGAAGAAGTTTATTGATTATGGCGTTTCCTCTTATGTGGTGGGGATGGTTTTCCAGATACTGTTGATGATGCTGACTATTATTCCCAGTGTTATCGTTGGTATTATTGCTTATAATACATTAGGCTTTACGGATACCTTTTTTGATACCTTTGCTGGTCGGATGTTGACGGCACTGGGCGGAACTGTGTTGATTGTACTCTACCTGGTGTATTACCTGTTGTCAGTGCTGGTATATGGCATTATCTACGAAACGGCGAAGGAAATGAAATACGGGGAAGACGTTTACGATAAAATCAATAGCTTGGGGAGGGGGAATGATGCGCAATAGAATAGGATTGTTCTTTGTTGCACTTTTTCTAAGTGTGGCGGGTTTTGCACAGGATTCTGTGAAGATTGTTCCACCTGTGGAGGAGGAAGTGTTTGCAGTGGATAGTGTGGAGATTGAGCAGGGGAAATACATGGAGGAAGGCTATTACGATAAAGTGCCGAAGTTTCAGGAGTATCCTTTGATAGACACGGCTGCTTTTTCGGATATGTCGGAAAGATATCAGAATCCGGAATTCAACTATGATGAAGATGTTTTCCAGACCAATATCTTTGAGCGAGCGTGGAACCGTATATCCCGATGGATTGATAATTTGTTGCCAGATATGGGCTTTCTTCGCTTTGGAGACTGGTTTTACAAGATTCTGGCGGTTATCGCTATTGTGGGGTTCATTGTGATTATTTATCGCGTATTGTTTTCTGGAAACCGTCTTTTTGCGCATGAGGAGAAAGAGGGTGAGGAAAGTTCGGAGATTCGTTTTGTAGAGAAGAATCTGTTGGATGTAGATATTTCCAAATATATCGAGCAAGCGCTAAAAGATAATAATTATGCGTTGGCAATACGCTATCTCAATCTGTTGAATATCCAGTTGTTGGCACAAAGAAAAGTGGTCAAGTGGAAACATACCAAGACGAATATGGAGCTATTGAGCGAAATATCGGATATAGAGCTGCGTAGGGATTTTGAACGAAATGTGGCTATTTTCGATAGAGTATGGTTCGGTAGTGCGGCAATAGACCGCACAAAATATGAGGAGTATGCAGCCTATTTCTTACAATTTCAATCGCGGTGGAAATGAGAAATTCAAGTAAGATAGGATTGCTTTTGTTTGGCCTTACGCTGTTGGTTATCGCGGTTATCGATGTGACCAGACAGGAGCCTATTGATTGGAGGCGCTCCTTCAATCAACGGGACAAGATTCCTTATGGGTTGTATGTGGTCCATGAAGAGTTGCCCAATATCCTTGGGGAGGGTGTCCAAGTAAAAGATTTAACAAGCACGGTTTTTCCAGATATCCGTGATACATTGAAGGCTCGTCCGAACAATAGTTTGGTGTATGTCGTTGATTATTTTGATGAGTCGCCTCAAGTGGTGGATGAGCTCCTTTCTTTTGTAGATAAGGGGGGCGAGGTATTTATCTCTGCCAATCAGTTTTATAATGGGCTATTGGACTCTCTTGGTATACGGATGGACTATTATTATCCTAAGGAGTTCGGGGCGATATTTGATTTTGAAGACCGCCCGTTCTTTCTCCACAATGGGATCACGGCTTATTATAAAGATTTGGAATATCCAGGGCTTTTTTATCGGTTGGATTCTGCTGAAGTACGGATTATTGGGTCTTATGAAGTAGAAAAGAATCGGGAATTACCCAATTTTATTGAAGTAAAGCGAAACAAAGGACGTTTTCTTTTGCATTTAGAACCGTTGATGTTTACGAATTTCTATATGCTGCAAGAGGATAACTACAATTATGCTGCGAGTGCTTTGAAATTACTGCAAGGCAAAGATGTGCGTTGGTATGATGATTATTACACCTCTGATTCATTTGCCCGAACACCCCTACGGGTTTTATTGACCAATGATGGTTTGCGTCAAGCTTGGTATGTTCTGCTGTTCGCCTTGATCCTGTTTTTGCTGTTCCGCAGCAAACGTGAATCAAGGGCTGTAGAAGTCGTACAACCGGAGCCAAATCTCTCCAAAGAATTTGCCAAGACTATTGCTTCGCTGTATTATGAGACGGGGAGTCCGGGTAATCTGGTGAATAAAAAAATAGAATATTTCCTCTATGATTTGCGTAGCCATTATCAATTGGATACATTAAAAATCGAGGAAGAGGAGTTTGCACAACAGGTAGCGATGCGTTCAGGTGTGCCTGTAAGTGATTGCGAGCAACTGCTTGGTTTGATCCGAGCATATCGTAGGCGCGAAACCTTTACGGACAGCGAGCTTTTGCTCCTTAACGAGACGATTGAAGAATTTAAGAATAAAGCAAATATGCTATGAATGAATTAGAAAACAAATATGAACCGAGTTTTGAGAACCGTATAGATTTGACTGTGCTGAAAGAAAAAATGAGCGCAGTCAAAGCAGAGGTTAAAAAGGTCATCGTAGGACAGGATGATGTTATCCACAAGTTGTTGATTTCAATATTGGCTGCAGGGCACTCGCTTATTGAGGGGATGCCCGGTGTCGCTAAAACATTGACTGCGAAATTGATGGCCAAGACTATCCAAGGGGAATTTAAAAGGGTACAGTTCACGCCTGACCTTATGCCTTCTGATGTGACGGGTTCATCTATCCTTGATTTGAAAACCAATGAGTTTCAATTTAAGAAAGGCCCCATTTTTGGGAATATCATCTTGATTGATGAGATTAACCGCGCCCCTGCAAAGACACAATCCTCACTTTTTGAATGTATGTCGGAGAGGCAAGTAACCGTTGATGGGGATACCTATACGATGCCACGCCCTTTTGTTGTGTTCGCGACGCAAAACCCGATTGAACATGAAGGGACTTATCGTCTTCCTGAAGCGCAGTTAGACAGGTTTTTGTTCAAAATCAACGTAGACTATCCGGCATTGCAAGAAGAGTTGGAAATATTGAAGGAACACCATTTGCAGAAAGCACAAAACAAAGAGGATCTGGTGCTACCTGTGGTGGATGTAAAAGAAATCGTGGCTTTTCAGGATCTAGTGAAGCAGGTCTATGTGCATGAGGATGTGTTTAATTATATTGCACAGGTGGTGTATCACACGCGGCAGCACCCTAACCTTACTTTAGGGGCTTCACCACGTGCTTCTATTGCTATTCTGGAAGCGGCCAAGGCTTCTGCAGCCTTACAAGGCCGTGACTTTATCACGCCAGATGATGTGAAATATGTTGCACCAAGCATTCTTGGACACCGTGTACTGCTTACGCCAGAAAAAGAAATGGAGGGCTTTACAAGCGACTTCGTTATCCAACAAATTGTAGATAGTATCGAAATCCCAAGATAATGCGTTTTATCCGAAGCCTATACCTATCGAATCGTTTCTTCAACAGCTTGTTGCTGATGGCGACTCTATTTCTATTGTCGTTTTTTGTGAAGCAACTCTTTACTCCGGTATATGTGCTATTTTGGGTATACCTAAGTGTATGTCTATGGGATCTCCTGTTTTTGTATTTGGGAAAAGGAAGGATAGATATCGTGCGAAACTATCCGGAGAAGTTATCGAATGGCGACGAAAACCTTATGGAAATTCGCTTGACGAGCTTTTACCCGGTCAAGGTGAGCGCAAGGCTTATCGAAGAATTTCCGGTACAGTTGCAATTGCGGGATATGGATTTTGAGACGCCGTTGTTGCCCAAAAAAGTCAAAACATTACAATACAGTGTTCGGCCGACTTCCCGTGGCGTTTATACATTCCAACGCTGTCATGTTTTGGTGCGACATTTAGGCTTGTTCGAGCGAAAGTTTACCTTGACTGAACCCATGGATATTTCGTGCTATCCTTCTTTCATCCAGATGCGGAAATACCAGCTGTTAGCTACTACGGATCGTTTGGTCGAATTGGGGATAAAACGTGTGCGTAAAGTGGGGGCAACGTTGGAATTTGACCATATCCGTGAGTATGTAAGAGGTGATGAATACCGTCATCTCAACTGGAAAGCTACGGCCAAGCATAAGAAATTACTGGTCAATCAATATCAAGAGGAAAAATCACAGCCTATCTATTCCCTTATCGATACTGGGCGTGTGATGCGTATGCCTTTCAACGGCTTAACATTGTTGGATTATGCGATTAATGCAACTTTGGTTTTAGCCAATGCAGCTATCCTCAAACAGGATAGAGCGGGTATGCTGACCTTTTCAAAGCAGGTAGGGAATCATATTGCAGCCGAGAAACGAAACAATCAGATGCAACTGATTTTGGAAAAGCTATATAGCATTACTACACAATTTGAAGAAACGGAATTTGGTAATCTGTATGCTTTTTGTAATAAACATATCAATAAGCGCTCGCTATTGATGGTCTATACCAATTTTGAAACGATTGATGCCCTGAACCGGCAAATGCCCTATCTCCGTATGTTGGCCAAAACTCATATCGTTGTCGTAGTGGTCTTCAAAAATACCGAACTCGTCGATATGGCAAAACATAAAGGCAAGAAAGTTATGGATACTTATAACCAGATTATTGCTGAAAAATTTGTCTACGAAAAACAACTGATTGTGCAGGAACTGAACCGCCAAGGTATACAGACGATTTTTACGGCTCCTGAAAACCTAACGATCAACGCGATTAATAAATACCTGGAGATAAAAGCGAGAGGGTTGCTGTAACCTTTTATTTGTCTCCTCTTTCTCTTTAACAAGATTGAGCCCTCGCTTGAGAGGCTGTTTAAAAATATAATTTTTACGTCATTTCGACGAGGAACGAGGAGAAATCTATGGACAAGAGAATCAAAACACAGATTATCACGTCGCTATCGCTCCTCATAATGACGTGTTTTGGGGTGAAAGCAAAAATTTAAACAGCCTCTGAGACGTAGCGGGGCACGGCCAACGGTATCTTGTGAGGATAAATAGCCTAAGTTTTCAACTTCTACCGCTTTCGCATTCAGTACGGCGTATCGGTTTGTCCAGCAGTTTTCTTTTGCTCTTGCATCAGTCTATTTCGCTATGGCTATAAATCATGTGACGAATGAGGTAAACTATTTTGTCCTTGTGTCAGCTACTTGGTTTGGTAGGTTAGACAGTGTAGTACAAGGCAGAAATTAGGGCGTTGATTCTCCAGACTGTTTGTTGGAAGCTAAAAGCAGTGTTGCAGATGTAATATACTGTTTCGCTGGTGCGTCAAACTGTTTGGTTGACACGTCAAACTCTTTCGCTGACATTTCCCTTTTTCTGGTGTGAAAAGCAATAAAAACAGCCTTTGACAGAACTTAAACCAGCTTTTTAAGCTAAAAATAATAGCTTTTGAAGAATTAGAAATTGTAAAATCGTGCCAAATAAAATTTCGGATACCCCCGAAATTTGGCACGATTTTACAATTTTTCTGCTTTTTTGATGTGCAACTTTGTCTTGTTAGCTAACACTGGTTCATTTAATTTATTTTTTAAACAGTAAAAAAACAATGTTATGAGAACAACATTAAATTTCAGAAAGATGAATGCAGCACAGTTGTTGCAATTCGTTGAAGAGATCATCAGCAAGATGACAGAACATGTAGATGTATTTGAAACACCAGATCCGGCTCTACCCACAGTGACCACTGTTCTGCAAGAGTATAGGGAATGTGTGAAAGACGCTTCTTTTTATGATCGCCGGGCGATTACTATTCGAGACCAGAAGCGAACAGAGCTGGAGATTCTAGTATTCAGGTTATCCAAGTATGTGGACTTCGTAGCGCAGGGTGATAAAGCGGTTATCATGACGGCAGGGTTTACGCCTACTGTTAGCCGTGGCAGTGGAGTCCCGACTCCTAAAGCCGTACTTTTAAAGGTTGATTCTTTGGGTGTAGGCACCTCAAAGTTGCTTATTAAGGCAAAACCATGGAGAAGGGCTCGTTATTATAAATTTGAATACCGTAAAAGAGGGGTGGATGAAGCCTGGAGTTATCAATTAAGTCCGAAGTCCACTGTTGTGTTGGAAGGTTTGGAGAGTTTTCAGAGTTACGAATTTCGGGTAACCTATCTGGGTACAGATACACAAGAAAATTACAGTGAAATTCTTAATGCTTTTGCACTGTAGTTAAAAACAAAAGAAGGTGTCCACGGAACTTCAAGTAGTAACTTGACTTTGCGGACACCTTCTTCGTTATCAGTTATTCTGTTTGCTTACAAACCGAAAGCTTCTTTGATTTTGTCTACGTAATCAAGTTTTTCCCAAGTAAACAGTTCCACTTCCAAGGTCTTCTTCTCGCCGTTAGAATTTTCAAATGTCTTGGTGACCGTTTTGGGTGTACGTCCCATGTGGCCGTAGGCTGCTGTTTCCGAATAGATTGGGTTGCGTAGGCCTAAGCGGGTTTCGATACCATAAGGCGTCATATCAAACAGTTCGGTGATTTTAGTCGCAATTTCGCCGTCCGACAAGCTTACTTTACTTGTGCCGTATGTGTTCACATAGATACCCATAGGATCTTTTACACCGATTGCATAGGAAATCTGTACCAATAGCTCATCAGCAATACCAGCAGCCACTAAGTTTTTAGCAATATGGCGGGTAGCATATGCAGCAGAACGGTCTACTTTGGAAGGATCTTTCCCTGAGAATGCACCACCACCGTGTGCCCCTTTTCCTCCGTAGGTATCTACGATGATTTTTCGGCCTGTTAATCCAGCATCCCCATGAGGTCCGCCAATAACAAATTTACCTGTAGGGTTCACATGGAACTTGATATCATCGTTGAAAAGTGCTTGCAATTCCGGCTTAAGCTGGGCTTTTACACGAGGAATAAGAATATTTTTGATATCAGCAGTTATTTTCTCCAACATTTCTGCTTCAGTGCCGAAATCATCGTGTTGGGTAGAAATAACGATGGTATCGATACGTTGCGGTTTGTGGTCATCACTGTATTCTAAGGTCACCTGTGATTTAGCGTCAGGTCTTAAATACTTGATTTCATTGTTTTCGCGACGTAGTGCTGCCAATTCATAAAGGAGGCGATGAGAAATATCCAGTGCCAAGGGCATGTAGTTTTCTGTTTCGTTATTGGCATAGCCAAACATGATACCTTGATCGCCCGCGCCTTGTTCCTGCTTGGTTTGTCTGTCCACACCTTGATTGATGTCGGCAGATTGTTCGTGAATAGCCGAAAGTACCCCACAGGAGTTCGCTTCGAACATGTATTCTGATTTGGTATAACCAATTCTTTCGATAACTGAGCGCGTGATTTTCTGCACATCCAGATAGATGTTGGATTTCACCTCGCCGGCTAATACAACCTGTCCAGTGGTTACCAAGGTCTCTATAGCCACACGTGCATCTTGGTCCCACGCTAGGAAATTATCAATTAAAGCATCAGAAATTTGGTCGGCAATTTTGTCCGGGTGTCCTTCTGATACAGATTCTGAAGTAAATAAATATGCCATTGTTGCGTTCTATTTTTGTGATGTACGCAGGAGAAAAAGAATCGAAGTAGAAGTGGAAAAACATTTTTCTTCTGGTTTTAGCACTTTTTTACCGTGGTTGCAATCTCCTTTGGCAGCCTGTCCGTATGCCATGCGCAAATCAGTCCACATTTTTCGAATGCAAAAATACTACTCTTTCTTGATATAAAAAATCAATTTGCAATTCTACGTGTAAATTGAATGCCATAAAATGTAATAAATGTTATCCTAGTTTTGGATTCGTGTAAGTCTAAGACTACCCTAATTCTTCATCCTTAGAGTTAGCGAAGCGCTCTAAGGATAGGGGGCAGGAGTGACATTAAAAACGCAGATTGTCTGCCTGCGGTAGGCAGGCTTCCTCACTGCGTTCCTCCATCGCAGGAGGCGAGGCACAGCGCAATGAAGCGTTTTGCGGTTTTCAGACCTTTTTAGCCCCCCTTTGCTTTAAATATCTTGGTATTTTTTTGTTGAGATTCGATTTATACAGGAAAATATTTCCTGATAAATATGGTTTCATCTTAAAATTATACTATTTTTAAGCCGAGGAGCGTCCTAAGGGGATATACCTCGCTATGAAAGAATACTATTGTTAAATCTTATTTAATTAACACCAGTCTATGTGTATACGGACTTGGTATATCTTTTTGGCTACGGCTTTCTCCTTGCTATTAGGCTTGGTGCAGGTTGGCTATGGGCAGCGAATTTATGCAGATGCTCAGCAACCGTCAAATACAGCTTTAGCTTCGGTCTCCGGTGCAGGAAATGCTGTTGATTTACCCGATACGACAAACTATTCTACTCTAAATGTAACATTAGGAATAGGAGGGTTAATCCATGCTCAACAGAATCTACAATTTGTAAATAATCCAAAACCCAGTATATATTCTCCTGTGGTAGCGAAGATAGGGAGTAATTCTTCTTTGTTGACATTATTAGGAGGCTTTGTCATTCAGCGGACGAATGGGGGGATAAATAGTTTAGTAGCGCCATCTTACTCTGTAAGCGAGTTGTTGAATTTATTACAATTATTAGGAGGAAATACAACCGGAAATGTCGTATTTCCTCCTACTGGGAATAGTTTTGATGGAATAAGATTTGAGGTAAACAGTTTATTGGGAATTGGAATAACTGCACGTTATTATTATGCCTTTTATATAGTTCCTCCTACGGTATCGGAAAGTGATATTACGCTTTGCCAAGGAGCAACTCAATCCATCACGATCTCCAACTTTCAAACATACACGCCTTATACCTATAGATTTTATAATAGTCGAATAGGAGGAGTACAGATCGATATGGATGTCACAACGAGTACTTTCACTATACCTGCTAATTGGGAAGGGTCATATTGGCTAGAAGCACGAGAACATAACGCTTATCCTTCTGCAAGAACAGAAATTAAAATTATACGGAATAAAATATCTGGAGGTATAATTTCGGGAGACCAGACTATTTGCGAAGGTGATAATCCAGTTATGATAAATGGGTCATTACCGGATGAAACAACAGTCGGAGCAACTATTGTTTATCAATGGCAAAAAAATACTTCTGGGACGTATGAAACCATAGTTGGGGCAACAACCCAAAATTATTTGCCGATTGCATCAGCAGAAACTGCCAAATATCAAAGAAAAGTGACATCTACCTTAAATGGAACGGTATGTGAGTCGCTTAGTAATGAAATAACAATAACTGTTAAACCTAAGCCTCCTGCTCCTAATATAGAACTTCACCCAAATTCACAATATTAAAAAAGATAAAAATTTCAAAAATTATGAAAAATAAATTCAACAAAATCATGGCAATAATTGGATTATTGTTATTTATCGGAATTACCGATAGCTATGGTCAAGTAACACCTACCACTCCGGATGTGGTGCTCTTTTGTGCAGATGCAGAAGACTATGATTTAGGCAATTCTCCGGCAACAGGCCCCAATCCCAGATGGATTGTGAGGCATAGTGCAACACCTTTAGTTATCGCAAATATAGGTGATACTTCGCCAATTGCATTGACAGGAAATTCAATTCCTGCCGCGAACCTAACGACAGGCTATCTTTACATCTCCTATATCGATGATGAAAATTGTGAGTCTATACCCGAGGAAGTGCCAATCTATAAATTTGCAGCATTAACAGCTACAGTGAATGCTCCTGAGTATTGTGAAGAGGATCCAGCTACATTTACGGCAACACCAGTAAGTGCAGATGCATATACTGCGTTTGCTTATCAATGGTATACGGTTGTAGGAGGAGTAGATACACCGATTGCAGGTGCAACTAGCGCCACTTATGAACCTCAAGATGTTCTTGCCGGGACTACGATTACATATAAAGTACGGATTGGTTACTTGGTCGGAACAAGTAAGTACTGTTCGTATACCACAACAGGAACAGATGTTACGGTAACTGCTAAACCAAGTAAACCAACCATTACTGTTGAAGGTGCTACTGCAGAGACGTGGTAAATTCTTGCATTTCTAATGTGTAATTGATATGTTTCACCTGCCCCTGCTTACACCGTTACTGGTAGCCGTGCTTTTGCTGATCTTCGGGTCGGCAAAAGCGCAGCAGGGGCAGACTGTGCATATCGTAAAGGGTAAACAGGTGACTTTGCGAGCTGATGCTGCACATGCGCTTTCTTATATTTGGTTCTATAACGGTGAGCCACTACAAGGGCAGCACAATCAGCGCCTTGTTGTTCAGGAAGGAGGTGTATATACGGTGATGGCTTTGGGTGATGACTGTAATTCCGACATGTCGGATCCTGTTGAGGTTATTGTTGACCCCGAAGGGGAGGTTGTCTACCTTGATATTGAAGTACGCAATCTGCCCGAGTCAAAAGAAGTGCACCTAAGACAAGAATTCAATTACCAACTGATGGTGTTGAACAATAGTGAAGTGGATGCTTATGATGTGATCGTCACTTTTTCACTACCGTTGTATCTGACCTACCTTGGAATTGATCCCGATGGAACGACAGATATACAGTATAATGAAAACACCCGAGAACTTACCTGGCGAATTCCGAAGCTGGATGCCGGGGAAGCTGCCTCACAGTGGATTCGGGTGCGCGGAGAACAAGTGGGACAGGTGATCACCTTAGCTAAGGTAAGTAGCCGACAGGAAGATATAAACCTTTCAAACAACGAATCGGAATCTATAGTGATGATTGTCAACTTCTTTATCCCAAATGTGTTTACACCGAATGGGGATGGAGTGAACGATACATTCGAAATTTTAGGTCTGGATTTATTTCAGTCGAACGTTCTACGTGTCTATAATAGACATGGCAATGAGGTATACTATGCTATAGACTATCAAAATAATTGGACTGGACAAGGATTGGCCGCCGGAACATATTTCTATCATCTGGAAATCGTGGATGGAAAGGGGAAGAAGCATAACCACAAAGGCTATGTGACGATTATCCGAACAGCTCCGCAAGAATAGCGTAAAAAAGAACCCCGATATTTAAATATCGGGGTTCTTTTTTAACTAACCAATAATTTATAGCCTTTGCCGTGCACATTGACAATTTCCACATTTGGGTCTTCTTTGAGGTATTTCCGCAACTTACTGAGAAATACATCCATGCTACGTCCTGTGAAGTAATTGTCGTCATGCCAGATTTTTACTAACGCTTCTTCACGTGTCAACACATCGTTTTTGTTTAAGCAAAGTAAGCGTAGCAATTCTGCTTCCTTGGTAGAAAGCTTTTGCTGTTGACCTTTATAGGAGATAATCTGGCTGGTGTAATCGAAAAAGTAATCGCCGATTTCGAATTTATCTGCAATTTCTTCCTCTTTATCTTTCGAAGCGCGCTTCAACAAGGCGTTGATACGAAGCAGAAGTTCTTCCACACGGAAAGGTTTCGTAATGTAATCGTCCCCACCCAACTCAAATGCCTGCGTTTTATCCTCCATCATACCTTTTGCCGTGGCGTAGATGATAGGCACAGTCTTGTCCATTTTGCGGATGTCTTTTCCTAACGAAAACCCATCTTTCTTCGGCATCATGACATCAAATATGCAGAGGTCATAGGTCTCTTTGCGAAAAGCATTCAACGCTTCGTCTCCATCTTGACATAAAGTAACCTCAAATTTGCCTTTTAATTCCAGATAGTCTTTCAGAAGCTCCCCTAAATTTGGGTCATCTTCTGCTAACAATATTTTTTGCATATGTATATTCGTTAAGTTTTCTAATTAATCAGGTGTTGTACCTTTTAAAGGAAAAGATAGTTCAAATATTGTGCCTTTATCTTTTTCGCTTTTCACCTGTATACTACCGTTCAATCGTTTTACAATATCGTGTACATAGCTTAAGCCCAGTCCGAACCCTTTTACATTATGGACATTCCCTGTCGGGATACGGTAAAACTGGTCAAAAATCTTATCCTTTTGATCCTTGGTCATACCCATCCCTTTATCCGCTACCGTCACTACAATATTACCTTTATGGTTGATGGATTTGACCGTTATGTTTGGACTTGTCTTACTGTACTTGATCGCGTTATCTACCAAGTTAAAAAATACATTGGAGAGATGCAACTCATCGCCAATGACAAGATCCTGTGGTGCTTCTAAGTCCATGTTTAATGTACCTCCAGCCTTTTGTAGCTGCAGCTGCATGCTTTCCAGTACGTTGGATACGACTGCATTGATATGAACATTGACTTTTTCTATTTTGAGATTCTCTTTTTCCAATCGGGCGATGTTCAATACACGCTCAATATGGTTGCCTAAGCGTACGTTTTCATCATAGATGATATTTGCCAATCGGTTTACACGGTTGCCGTCAGCCGCTATCTCGGGGTCCCGTAAAGATTCGCTCGCGATCATGATAGTGGCTACCGGGGTTTTGAATTCATGGGTCATGTTGTTCATGAAATCCGTTTTCATTTCCGAGATTTTCTTCTGCTTGAAGATGATGCTTAATGTATAGCCGAAGGCTCCAATAAGTAGGGCAAGCAATGCAATCATCGGAAAAAGTAAGTAGCCCATATTATCGCGTATGATAAACGATTTCTGGGGGAAATATACAGATAGTATCCCTGGAGCATTGCCCAGGTCATTCTCAAAGAGGTTAGTAGAATAGCGAGCTGTCTTAAATTGGTCAGCAGGATTTTTATGGGAAATAGTTTCATAAATAACCACGCTTTGGTTGTCGCGAACTTCAATATTGAATGGCGCAACAATACTTCTTTTACTTAACTCTTTGGCAAGTTCATTACGTAAATACGTGATGTTTAGACGCTCTTGGAATGGTCGTTTTGCCAATTCCGGGGCGTATTCGATGTCTTGAAGAATGGTCATGCTCTTTCCGCCAATAATCGCTAGGGTGTCGAAAAGGCTTTCTGCTCCCTCAAATCTACGGGCATTAAACTCGGCCAATTGTTTGTCCAGTGCATGTATGTCAAAAGCAATCTTGGAGTTGACTTTCGGCATGAGGGTTGCCGTCTGGATAGCGACAACTTGACCGTTCTGCATGATCGGGATAACAAAACGTGTGCTGTCGTCCTTTGATGGGATAGTAGGAATCTTGCGCTTGGCAAAGACCTCAATATCTGCCTCAATGTATGTGCCATCCACGTAGTTCGTGAAAACGTTGAACCCCAAAAGTTCCTGATAACGTTTGCGGCGTACGTAAGTCTCGTAAAATGAATTGTCGATGGAAATAGCATTGGGAAATGCGGCTTTCAGCTGCTCTTCTTGCTCTTTGTATGATTGTTGGTGGTCAAATTGTTGTACTTGCAGGTTTTTGATTCGTTCCTGCAATTTCAACTGATCGGCCAACATTTTTTCTTTCTGTTGCTGTTTTTTCTGGTCTGCTTTATATTTTTCCTGATTAAGCCGTTCCTGTGCCTTAGCAAAATCTACTATTTCCTGCCGTTCAATTTTTCCTGCAACAGCAGTTAGTGAAGCATTTACTGCTTCGTCAAAGAGCTGGGATTTTTGTTTATAAGATTCCTTTACAAAATAATATTGCATGGCTATAACCCCTAAGAGGGCAATAGACATCAACCATATAATTAAAGGGATACTCCGTTTCTTCATCCGTTGTTTAGCAAATCTTCTTTCTGTTTGTCAGCTATTGGCTGCTTGCACATTGCAAAAATAGCTATGCTTAAGCTTCCAATTGCCTATTTAACACAATTTAACGGGGGAAATTGTAATTTCCACATAGTTAGTGTAAATTTAAAGAAACAATTAATAGGTCGGTGTTATGAAGTACTGTTTAATTATTATTTGTAGCTTATTGACTATATCGGTGTTGGCGCAGGAAAAGGATAGTGTCGCGTTTAAGCTTAGAAAGTTTTATCCGGAGCAGAAACTGCCTCTTCTGGATACGATGAAACAGCGAGTGCCTTTACAGGATATGGGAAGTTTTTTTGTTCAGCTCAAGAATGCGGGTGATGCCGGTCGTATGCCAATTATCAGCCCCGATACTTCTATCTTTTATACAGGTAAGGTCAAAATTTTGACTGGTGAAAATTCGATACTTATGCCGGGTACAGAGCCCTTGGATAGATTGAGAAAAAAAGATCGATAAGCGGATTTCCGCTTATCGATCTTTTTTTAACTATTTACATTTTCAAACCGATTTCTCTTAATCGCTCGTCTAGGTACTGCCCTGCAGTATAATCTTCATACGCTTTAGGATAGCTTTCAGATACGCAGGAATCCAAACAGGCCAAACTCATTGATGCTTTTGGGTGAAGGAAAAATGGCACAGAATAACGTGACGTTTTCATTAGCTCACGAGGTGGATTGACTACGCGATGTGTTGTGGATTTTAGTTTATTGTTTGTTAAGCGTTGCAACATATCGCCTACATTGACGACGATATCCTCTCCTTTCGCTTTGATTGGAAACCATTGTCCGTCCTTGGTCAGCACTTCAAGGCCATCAGCACTCGCACCAATCAGGAGTGTAATCAGGTTGATGTCTTCATGGGCGCCTGCGCGTACAGCATCGGCTGCAATAGCATCCGGATTTTCAATCGGAAAATAGTGGATTGCCCGAAGGATGGAGTTGCCGTTGATGACGTATTGTTCGAAATAGTCTTCTTCTAAGTCCAAATAGCAGGCAATCGCTTTTAGCAGATTGCGTCCTGCGTCTTCCAGTTTTTTGTAGATTTCGGCTGTGACCTCGTTGAAACGGGGTAATTCTTCAACGGTGATATTGTCCGGAAAATCTTCTTTAGAGTAGGTTTCGCCTACGATGGTCTGTCCGCGTTGCCAGAACTCTTTAAGGTCGGGTGTACTGGCATCTTTGGCTTTTTCTTTTCCTTTGGAAGTGTAGCCGCGCTGTCCTGCCAGTTCAGGGTATTCGTATTTGCGTTTAATGGCTTCCGGTTGGTCAAAAAAAGCCTTTACTACGCTGTAAAGTTCGTCAATCAGCGACTGGCTTAGTCCATGGTTTGCAATAGTTACAAAACCTGTTTCATTGAAAGCCTTGCCAATCTCCTGTGAAAATTGCTTACGCTGCTCTGCGGTACCCTCGGTATATTGTAGCAGATCCAGTCTTGGAATATTTACTAATGCCATAGCTCGGTGTTTTTTACAAACTTAGATAAATTCCTTTTTATGTACAATGAGCGGAGGGAGAGAACAGAATCAAAAAATCTTTTTAAAGGGGAGCGTGTTGAGGTAAAATGGAGGTTTTGTTTAGCCAATGTTTTGTCCCCCGAAGCCGGACGGGCTTTTCCCACTTTTGACCGCAAAAGTGGGGCAAAACTCGGCGCTGATTTTTGTGAAAATGATGGTTGTGCATAGGCTAATTTCTACAATACTTCACAAAAATGAGGCGCCATTTTCCGTCAAGGAAAGGTTGGTGCGAGTAGAGTTTAGACTTCCGAAGTTTAACTTCGTTGAGGGCTTCGCCGTTCAGAAACTTCGGAAGTCTTCAATAAAAGGGTTTATCTTCGATGAGCTCCCTTCGGTCGGTTTTGATTCCTTTTTGCGCTACAAAAAGGAATGCCTTGTCCCGGCGAGGGACGGAAAGGTTGTGCGATGGGAAGAAATCAACATATTGTAGAAATAAAACCTCCTTTTATTCTAAACATAAAAATAAGGTTCGTTTTCCTGGAGGGAAAGAACTGAGCGTTTGAAAACTTATCAAAAATTTAATGTGAGAAAAATTTGTTTTGAAATTTATAATCATTACATTTGTTATGCTTGCATAGTAAATATAAATCGAATTATGTCCCAAGATAATACTATAGATTACTTTTTGAAGACCTGTTGGCAGACTGTAGCCAATAAGTATAATGTTATTGCTTCACAATTTGGGTTTACCCAGGCGGCAGGATATATACTCATTAATATACATAAGGAAGGAACATCGGTTACACAGATTGCGAATGCGACAGGGGTGAAGAGTACTTCGCTTTCGCGTGTTCTGAATAATTTGGAATCGTTGGGTTTTATATATAGAGAGGTCAATGCCTCGGATAAGCGTTCGGTAAAAGTGTACTTGACTCCATTGGGCGTGGAAAAACGCCAGATTGCAAAAACTGTGGTTAAGGAATTTAATGAGTTTCTGGAGACACGCTTACCAGAGGATGAGCGGGAGCAGTTGATTCAATCGTTACAGAAGATAAACACCCTGGCAATGGAATATCAGCCAAGCGTGGAGGCGGAGTAAGGGCTGAATAGCAAAGAGACGAGGAGAAAGAGATAAGCGCAAAGAAGCAAGAACAAAGAAGCAAGGACAAAGAAACAAGGACAAAGAAACAAGAATAAGGAGTAGCGATATTAGAAGCTATCGAGTCATCTAAGTACTCAATACTCATATCCCAATACTCAATACTAATATCTAAATACTATGGAGAGACGTATAAAGAAAGTAGCTGTCTTAGGTTCAGGAGTGATGGGTTCCAGGATTGCCTGCCATTTTGCTAATATAGGTGTGCAGGTTCTTTTGTTGGATATTGTACCGCGAGAGCTGTCTACGCAGGAAGAGGCAAAGGGACTAACCTTGGCAAGCCCCGTGGTTCGGAATCGCATTGTGAACAGTTCCCTAGATACAGCACTGAAAACCAATCCATCCCCGATTTATAGCAAAAGCTATGTGAAACGAATTCAAACGGGAAATTTTGAAGACAATATGTCGGCTATCGCGCAGTGTGGTTGGGTGATTGAAGTAGTTGTTGAGCGTTTGGACATCAAAAAAACAGTGTTTGAACAAGTCGAGCAATACCGCAAGCCTGGTACATTGATTACATCCAATACTTCGGGTATTCCCATCCATTTAATGACCGAAGGACGATCGGATGATTTTAAGGCGCATTTCTGCGGTACGCACTTCTTTAATCCACCAAGATATCTGGAGCTGTTGGAGGTCATCCCCACCGCCGAGACAAAGCCTGAGGTAGTGGATTTCCTTTTGCATTATGGTGATAAAATGTTGGGTAAGACAGTGGTACTATGTAAGGATACTCCGGCTTTTATAGGGAATCGTATTGGCGTATATTCGATGTTGGCGTTGACCCATTTAGTGGAACAAATGGGCTTATCAGTAGAAGAGGTCGATAAATATACGGGTCCGGCAATGGGACACCCGAAGTCAGCAACCTTTCGTACGGCAGATGTAGTAGGTTTGGATACCTTGGTCAATGTTGCGAATGGGTTGACGCAAAATGTGCCTAACGATGAAGCAAAAGAAATTTTCCAATTGCCATCTTATATTACGAAAATGGTAGAAAATAAGTGGTTGGGCGAAAAATCGAAACAAGGTTTTTACAAGAAAGTGAAGGATGAACAAGGGAATTCGGTTATCCTTTCATTGGATTTGAAGACATTGGAATATCGGGAACAGGAAAAGGTCAGGTCGGTCACCCTAGAAGCGACCAAACCTGTGGAAGATATCCGAAAAAGAATGAAAGTCTACGAAAAAGGTACTGATACGGCTGGAATGTTGTTCCGGGCGATGCATTATCCTTTGTTTGAATATGTTTCCCGTCGAGTACCGGAGATTACGGAAGATTTTTACCGTATTGATGATGCCATGCGTGCGGGATTTGGATGGGAATTAGGGCCCTTCGAAGTCT
Source organism: Sphingobacterium wenxiniae (assembly GCF_900116225.1). Taxonomy (GTDB): domain Bacteria; phylum Bacteroidota; class Bacteroidia; order Sphingobacteriales; family Sphingobacteriaceae; genus Sphingobacterium; species Sphingobacterium wenxiniae. The sequence goes on along the minus strand of NZ_FOZZ01000003.1, from coordinate 266,897 downwards.
GGGATGCATTGGGGGTACGTGAAACGTTAGACAAAATTCGTGCGGAGGAAAGAAGACTGCCAGGGCAGCAAGGTGAAGTGTCACAATGGGTACACGACATGCTGGCTGCGGGTTGTGAGTCCTTTTACAAGGTTGTGGATGGTGTGCGTCATTACTATGATATTGCTGCGAAAGGTTATCGTCCTATTCCAGGAGCGGAGGATCTTATCGTTTTAGACCATATCCGTGATAGCAAAACGCTGTGGAAAAATTCGGGTGTGACTATTACTGATTTAGGGGATGGAATCATCAACTGTGAATTCCATACTAAGATGAACACCATCGGGGGAGATGTGATACAAGGCATTAACAAGGCTATTGATCTTGCGGAGACAGAATATCGTGGATTGGTTATTACCAATGATGGCAAAAATTTTTCGGCAGGAGCTAATATCGGCATGATCTTCATGATGGCTGTAGAGCAAGATTTTGATGAGTTGAATATGGCTGTCCGTATGTTCCAGAATACAGCGATGCGCATTCGTTATTCGGCTATCCCGGTTGTGGTTGCGCCGTTTCAACTTACCTTGGGCGGAGGCTGTGAATTTTCGATGCACGCCGATTTTGTACAGCTGCATGCGGAGACGTATATGGGCTTAGTGGAGTTTGGTGTCGGCGTAATTCCAGGCGGTGGCGGTTCCAAAGAATTTGCACTTCGGGCTTCGGATGAGTATAAAGCAGATCAGATTGTACAGAATACGCTAAAAGAGCGTTTCCTAACGGTTGGTCAGGCTAAGGTGTCTACGTCTGCCGCGGAAGCCGCAGAGTTGGGGTACCTACAGGAAGGTAAATTTGGTATCACGATGAATCGTAAACGTTTGCTGGCAGATGCTAAGGCGAAAGCATTGGAATTGGCAAACGCAGGCTATGTACAACCTACCCCTCGAAATGATATTAAAGTACTCGGCAATCAAGGTTTGGGGATTGTATATCTGGGAGCTGCTTCGATGCGCGAATCGAACTATATTTCCGAACATGACCAGAAGATATCTGAAAAATTAGGTTGGGTGATGTGTGGGGGTAACCTCTCTGAACCAACTGAAGTCTCTGAGCAATATCTACTGGACATCGAACGTAAGGCATTTTTAGAATTATGTGCAGAGCGCAAAACCTTGGAACGTATTCAGCACATGCTAACGAAGGGGAAAGCGTTGAGAAATTAGTGTTTAGTGGTGAGTACGGATTCGTGGGTATTGAGTAATTAATGTGAATATTGAGTAACGAAAAATTGAGCTATGCATAAATTTAAGGAACTGAAAGTTTGGCAAAAAGCTATGGATCTGACAGAGGAAATATACGCCTGTACAAGCAATCTTCCAGATATTGAAAGGTTTACACTTTTAGTACAGGTTCGTAGATGTGCTGTGTCAGTACCGTCTAATATTGCTGAAGGAGCTGGTAGAAATTCTAAAGGAGAGTTTATCCAATTCTTAGGGATTGCCAACGGGTCTGTTTACGAACTGCAAACTCAAATCGAGTTACTAAAAAGATTAAAATATATTGATATTGTAACCTATGATAGGTTAGATGTTGCATCAGAAGAAATCCAAAAGATGATTTATAAATTAATTCAATCGTTGAAATAAAAAATAGTGGTGAGCTTTTATTTGTATAAACAATCAAGAGAATTTCTCAATACTATATACTCACTACCCAATACTACACAAATATGGAAGCATACATCATAGCAGGATATCGCACAGCAGTTGGAAAAGCTCCTCGGGGAGGTTTTCGGTTTATGCGTGCGGACGATTTAGCGGCAGAAGTTATCAAACACATGGTATCGACCATTCCACAGCTGGATGTTGATAAAATCGATGACGTTATTGTTGGAAATGCAATGCCGGAGGCAGAGCAAGGGCTTAACGTGGCGAGGCTGATTTCACTTATGGGGTTAAATACAGATAAGGTACCAGGGGTGACGATTAATCGATATTGTGCCTCTGGGTTGGAAACTATTGCTACAGCTGTGGCGAAGATCAAGTCTGGTATGGCAGATTGTGTTATTGCGGGTGGGGTAGAGGTTATGTCGGGTATGCCATTTGGCGGATGGAAGATTGTACCTAACCCTGTGGTTGCCAAGGAACATCCGGATTGGTACTGGGGAATGGGCTTGACCGCAGAAGCTGTAGCCAAGGAGTTTAATGTTTCCCGGGAGGATCAAGATGCTTTTGCGCTTAAATCGCATCAGAAGGCGATAGCAGCTATTCAGAATGGTCACTTGAAAGAGGGTATAGTACCTATCAAGGTAACAGAAAACTATCTTAAGGATAATAAGATTGCGACCCGAGAATATATCGTGGATACCGACGAAGGTCCGCGTGCTGATTCTTCCGCAGAAGCGTTAGCGAAGTTGCGGCCTGTTTTTGCCGCAGGGGGAAGTATCACGGCAGGAAATTCGTCGCAAACATCCGATGGTGCGGCGTTTGTGATGGTCGTTTCCGAGAAGATGTTGAAAGAGTTGGATGTTAAGCCTATTGCACGCTTGGTTAGCTATGCAGTGGCTGGAGTACCTCCGCGTATCATGGGTATTGGTCCGGTGGCAGCTATTCCGAAAGCACTGGAAATGGCGGGACTTCAGAAAGAGGACGTTGATCTCTTTGAGCTAAATGAAGCTTTTGCTTCGCAATCTTTGGCCGTGATCCGTGAATTGGGATTGGATGAAAACAAAATCAATGTTAACGGAGGTGCTATTGCCTTAGGGCATCCACTGGGCTGTACAGGTGCGAAACTGACCGTGCAACTCTTGAATGAGCTTAAACGGCAGAATAAGAAGTACGGTATGGTCACTATGTGTGTGGGCGCTGGTCAAGGAGCGGCGGGGATATTTGAGTTGTTGTAGTATTGCGTATTGAGAAAAGATCAAAGGAACAAGAGCAAAGAGACAAGAATAAATCTTTCTCCTTTCATCTTTGCTCTAAAACTATAAAAAGACATGAAGCATAACTTTAAAAATCTTAAAATTTGGGTATTGGCAATGGAAGTTGCTTCTCATATCCATAAACTTTGCTTGGAATTTCCTAAAACGGAGCAATATGGATTGATAAGCCAAATGAATAGGGCAGCAGTTTCTATTCCTTCGAATATTGCGGAAGGTTCAAACAGGGGGATTACTCATTTTCGACATTTTTTAAATATTGCTCTTGGCTCTTCGTTTGAGTTGGGAACACAGCTTCTTATAGCGAATCAAAATAATTATATATCAGAAATTAAAACAAACGAAATAGAAAATAGAATCATAGAGTTACAAAAGATGATTTCAGGGTTTATTAAGAAATTAGGGGAATGATTGTAAAGAAGTAAGAGTGGAGGGACAGGAATAAAAAGAGGACTTTCATCTTGGCTCTTTCTTCTTTACTCTTTAATCTAGAACAAAAATGAAACAAGCAATCAAAGGAGGGGAATTCGTTATTCGTGAGACCCCGTATTCGGAAATTTTTATTCCTGAAGAATTTGACGAGGAGGCGAAAATGATTCGCCAGACTTGTTTGGATTTTTTGGATGCAGAGGTGCTGAACAAATTAGATAGAATCGATGCGCAGGAAGAAGGGTTGATGCAGAGTCTTCTGGAAAAAGCTGGAGAACTAGGCATGTTAGGGATATCGGTTCCAGAGCAGTATGGTGGATTTGGAAAGAATTTCAATACATCGATGTTGGTAGGCGAGGCTGTTGGTGGAGGTTTTTCTTTTGCGGTAGCTTTGTCTGCACATACAGGGATTGGCACCTTGCCGATTCTTTATTACGGCAATGATGCACAAAAAGAAAAGTATATCCCTAAGTTGGCATCGGGTGAGTGGAAAGCATCTTATTGTTTGACAGAGCCGAATGCCGGATCGGATGCAAACTCTGGACGTACATCCGCAAAATTGAATGCTGAAGGAACGCATTATATCATCAATGGACAGAAAATGTGGATTACCAATGGTGGTTTTGCAGATATTTTCATCGTTTTTGCAAAAATAGATGACGATAAAAATCTCAGTGCTTTTATTGTCGAAAAAGACTTTGGCGGAATAACTATGAACCCAGAGGAACATAAATTGGGTATCAAAGGTTCGTCCACAAGACAGGTATTCTTCAACGATTGTCCTGTGCCTGTTGAAAACCTGCTTTCGGAGCGGGGGAACGGATTTAAGATAGCGGTTAATATCCTGAATATAGGGCGTATCAAATTAGGGGCAGCCACAATAGGTTCTGCACGTTCGGTTATCACCCAAGCGGTAAAGTATGCTAATGAACGTGTACAGTTTAATCTGCCGATTTCCAAGTTTGGCGCTATCCGACATAAGCTCGCCGAAATGGTAATTCGTCTATATGCCAATGAATCTGCTGCCTATCGGGCAGGACAGAATATTGATGATGCTTATGACGCTTTGGTTGCGGGTGGAATGGATGAGGCGAAAGCTAAATTGAAATCTACCGAGCAATTTGCTATAGAATGTGCCATTATCAAGGTGTGGTGTTCTGAAATGTTGGACTATGTGGTGGATGAAGGTGTACAGATATATGGAGGAATGGGATATTCTGCTGAAGCACCAATGGAAAGAGCGTATCGTGACTCCCGTATCAATCGGATTTTTGAGGGTACAAACGAAGTAAATCGTCTTTTAGTCGTCGATATGTTGTTAAAGCGAGCTATGAAAGGCGAACTGGATCTGATGGGACCTGCTACGGCAGTAGCCAATGAGCTGATGGGTATTCCTGACTTTGGAGAGGAGGATACAGTTCCTTTTGCGGCAGAAAAGAAAATTCTGGCAAACCTCAAAAAAGCCGGTTTGATGGTAGCAGGAGCTGCAGTGCAAAAACTGATGATGTCGCTATCGAAGGAAGAGGAGATACTGATGAACATCGCGGATATTATTGGCTATGTCTATGTGGCAGAATCTACGTTGCTACGCGCGGAGAAAATCTATCATACACAAGGCGAGAACGTAGCAGCATTTCCATTGGATATAGCTCGTGTGTACCTTTACAATACCATAGATAAGGTCGCTGTAGCAGGTAAAGAGGCACTCTATGCTTTTGCCGAAGGCGATGAGCTGAAAATGATGTTGATGGGGCTGCGCCGTTTTACCAAGGCAGAACCGTTTAATACGAAAGAAGCACGCCAACGGATTGCGCGTCAACTTATTGAAGAGAATAAATACTGTTTTTAATATTAGGGTTATTGGTTGATTGAAAAAGCCCCGCAAATTGCGGGGCTTTCGTTTGTGTATTAAGGAAAAAAACTAATCAGCAATATTGCTATTGTCGTTTTAGTTCCACACAACGATTGCATAACAGATGCTTTTGTAACAAATAGGAACACCGATGTTCTATTTCCATTGTTATGTATAGCTGATATGGGAAAAATAAAAACTACTAAATTAGTAGTCTTTTTGAAAATGTTTAATATATTTGTCCTGTTCGTTTCAATTGGCGTTGGCAACGATAGTATAAAATTTTAAACAAAACAATGAAAAGCTACAACCTAATTCCACAAACAGCTATTCGAGCTGGACGTAATATCATCAATCTTTATAGCCTTTCGCTTCGTATGCGAATGTGTGCATGAGAACTTATCCCCCTCTACATTTAAAACATAGAAAAGGGAAGCTTGGTGCTTCCCTCTATGTTCAATAAGTAAATTATACAAGTTCAATTGGCGTTGGCACTTGGTAGTATTCACTATTAAACATTCAAAAATATGAAAAAATATAGATTTTTGATCTATCCTTATATCTTATTCATAGCCTTATATTCAAATATCATGGCTTTTGCACAGATTCAACCCTCACCAATTATCAATGCAACACTAGAGGGTATTGTAGTCGATGCCTTGTCAAAAGAAGCTATCGAAGGTGCCACTGTACAACTGGAGGCAGTTACCCATCAAGTGCGTACAGATAAAACTGGAAAATTTGTGTTTGTGACAGGACAAAAATTACCCTTTACGCTAATAGTCTCGGTTGTAGGGTACGAAACGATGAAAATAGTTGTTGAAACATCACCTACAGTGATTGCCTTGCTTCCTAAATCTGAATCTTTGGATCAGGTTGTTGTTACTTCCCGAAGGCGAAAAGAGCAGTTGCAAGAGGTTCCTATTCCCATCTCAACACTTCGTGGAGCAGCATTGGAAGATGCAGGAGCATTCAATGTGAATCGGTTGAAAGAATTAGTTCCCTCCGTACAATTATATACTTCCAATGCGCGTAATACAACATTGAATATCCGTGGGCTGGGATCTACCTATGGTCTTACGAATGACGGAATTGATCCGGGAGTAGGGTTTTATTTGGACGGGGTGTATTTAGCCCGTCCAGCAGCTACTTGGTTAGATTTTATTGATATTGAGCAGATTGAAGTATTGCGTGGCCCACAGGGAACGTTGTTCGGTAAAAATACCACAGCAGGAGCTTTTAATATTACATCACGACTGCCAGAGTTTGAACCTAATGCAAATTTTGAGCTGAGTTATGGAAATTATGGATACATCCAGGCCAAAACTTCATTGACAGGCCCTTTGTTCAAAGAGAAGTTAGCTGCGCGCCTTTCATTTTCTGGAACGCAGCGCGATGGCGTATTTTATAATGTGCATTCCGATCGTCCTATAAATGATATCAATAATATGGGGGTAAGAGGACAGCTATTATATACACCGACAGAGAATCTAAGAATATTACTTGCGGCTGATGTAACCACCCAACGGCCAGATGGGTATGGTTGGGCTATAGCTGGTGTTGTTAAAACCCAACGTTCGGACTATCAGCAGTTTGATGCGATTATTAAGGATTTAGGTTATGAGGTGCCCTATAATAGTGCCTTTGAACGGAAAGTAGATTTGGATACACGTTCCAAAGCGGATAATGAACTTGGGGGAGTTTCTCTCAATGTCGATTATAAGATAGGAAATGGGACACTTACTTCGACCTCCGCATGGCGATATTGGAACTGGGGACCTTTAAACGACAGAGATTATCTAGGGATTCCAGTATATACTGTTTCTGCAGGGAACTCGATACATGATCAGTGGTCTCAAGAATTCCGTTATTCCGGCCATCTTAATGAGAAGATAAGCGGAGTCGTTGGTGTATTCGGTTTGTGGCAGGATTTAAGAACAGACCCTGTACATACCGAGGAAGCAGGGGATGCATTGTGGCGTTTTCAACAAAGAGATCCGTCGGCGATTCAATGGGGGCCAGGTTTGATAGATAAGGTTGGTATTCGTACTAGATACGGAATAAAGAGTGCAAGTTTAGCTGTTTTCTCCCAGATCGATTGGGCTATTACCCCTCACCTGCATATATTGCCGGGGTTACGCTATAACTATGATAAGAAAGTTGCTAATTACGACCGTAAGAAATATATTGATAATAATATGGCATATAGTGACGTGCAGCTCTCTGCAATAAATAGTATTTATTCTGACCAAGCGTTTCAGGTTAATGCTGATGCTGGAAACCTCTCCGGCCAACTGTCCTTGCAGTATAAATTTAATCGAGCATATAATGTCTACGCGACCTATTCCAAGACCTATAAGCCTATAGGTATAAATGTAGGCGGGTTACCTGTGGTTGACGGGCAAATAGCTACAGAACTGGCAGAGGTGCGTCCCGAATCGGTAAATCATATAGAGTTTGGTGTTAAGACGACGCCTATAAGTGGACTTTTGTTGAATCTAACAGTTTATCAGACGAATATTAAAGATTACCAAACACAGGTGCAAACGCCAGATCCAGGGGTAAACAGAGGCTATCTGGCGAATGCGGAGAAAGTGCGTGTAAAAGGGCTGGAATTGGATGGAAGTTTTAGACCTTGGAAATTCTTAATGCTGAATGGCGCTTTGGCCTACACCGATGGTAGGTATGTAGCCTTTGCTAATGCCCCTGTCCCTTTGGAGGAGGTTGGAGGAACTCAAGCTTTTAAAGATATATCGGGTGGAGAACTTCCAGGGATTTCAAAATGGTCATGGTCACTGTCTGCAGAGCTGACAATGAAGGGTAAACTGCTGTCTCTTCCTGGTAACTATTTTACTGGAACAGACTTTTTCTATAGATCGAAATTTTCCTCTAGTCCTTCGCCTTCGCAATATCTCAATATAGAGGCATATTCTTTATTGAATGCACGAGTGGGATTTCGAGCGGCCAATGGATTGTCTCTTATTGTATGGAGTAGAAATTTAGCAAATCAGGATTATTACGAACAATTACTTGCCGCACCAGGGAATTTTGGCCAATACGCAGGTGTGGTTGGTGATCCGCAAACTTACGGAGTTACGCTTCGTTACAATTGGAGATAAAAAATACAGGGGGCTTTTATGAAAAATGCCTATATTGGTCACATTTTATTAAGAACCCTAATTACACAACATGTCTTCTTCATCAAGAATTACCTTCAGCGAAGATTGGGTAGTGGTTATACTCGGTCTGGGAATTATCTTTCTGGCTCTTTACGGAGTTGTTATCCCGAATCCGACTTTCTCCTGGGAAAGTGTGGATATGCTCTTTAGTAGAGTTTTGTCGGAATATAATTTTTTGGCTATAGGTGCGCAGTTTTTGTTGGTGTTTTCTGCTGCGCTTGTAGGAGCGTTGCTCTTGGGCAAACCGTTGAAACCCTTGTTGATCGTGTTCCCTTCCGTTTTTGTGATTACGATATTTGCTTTGATTCTGGCAGGGAATAGCACTATACGAGATTATAATCTTGAGGCGGTTATTTTTAGTTTAGGGATAGGTTTGTTGATCAGTAATGTGTTTAAGCTGCCTGTATGGTTTAAGGAAGCACTTGCAACAGAAATGTATGTGAAAGTTGGGCTGGTTTTGTTGGGAACGACGGTCATTTTTGGCGATATCTTAAAAGCGGGCGCCTTGGGCCTAGTACAAGCTTTGGTCGTTGTAGTGTCTGTGTGGTATTTTGCCTTCTGGCTGTGCAAGAAGTTGAAAATCGATCAGGAAATGTCTATGATGCTTTCTTCGGCAGTCTCTATTTGTGGTGTTTCTGCTGCAATTGCTACTTCAGGAGCGATTAAGGGAGACCCTAAGAAACTATCGTATGTCGTATCGTTGGTGCTGATAACGGCTATTCCCATGATGATTTTTATGCCCTATATGGCGGAATGGATGGGGCTTTCACAGGAAGTAACAGGTGCTTGGTTGGGTGGTAGTATCGATACGACAGGTGCTGTTGTCGCATCGGGTTCCCTCGTAGGGGAGGAAGCTTTGAAAATTAGTACTATCGTAAAATTTTCGCAAAATGTGCTTTTGGGCATTGCTGCATTTGCCATTAGTATTTACTGGACTTACTCGCACTCGAAAAGTGCAGAACATGCTGAAAAACCAACGCTCAAAATTATTTGGGAACGCTTCCCGAAATTTGTCATAGGCTTTGTATTTGCATCGGTGCTTTTCTCTTTTTTCATCAGTGCAGAGCAGGTTGCAAATGTTAAAGACGAATTGAAAAGTATACAGGGTTTGTGGTTTGCCTTGGCTTTTACATCCATAGGCTTGGAAACTAATTTTAAAGATTTGTTTGTCCACAGTAACAAGAAACCGCTTTATGCCTTCTTAATTGCACAAGGGTTTAATATTGTAGTGACGCTTATCATTGCTTTGCTACTATTTAATTGAAAATAGGGGTAAGCGTAAAAAAAAATTAAAGGGACTGGTGTTGAAGGGAAATGGAGGTTTTGTTTCTACAATATGTTGATTTTTCCCCATCACAAAACCTTTCCGTCCCTCGCCTGGACAGGACATTACTTTTTGCCCTACACTTTTATTGAAGACTTCCGAAGTTTCTGAACGGCGAAGCCCTCAACGAAGTTAAACTTCGGAAGTCTAAACTCTACTCGCACCAACCTTTCCTTGACGGAAAATGGCGCCTAATTTTTGTGAAGTATTGTAGAAATTAGCCTACGCCCAACCATCATTTTCACAAAAATCAGCGCCGAGTTTTGCCCCACTTTTGCGGTCAAAAGTGGGAAAAGCCCGTCCGGCTTCGGAGGACAAAACATTGGCTAAACAAAACCTCCTTTTATTTTAAACATAAAAATAAGATGCCTTTGCCCCAACGGGAAAAATAATTATTTTTCGTATTTTAGTTTTGAATTTCTAACTAAAAGGACGATTATGAAAAACGTTAAACTTATCCTCCAGACAAAATCTCCTGTTGTTTATGCTGTTGAACAGAACACATCCGTTCTGGAAGCACTACAAATTATGATGGAGAAAAACATCAGCGCATTGTTGGTCATCGACAATGAAAAGTTGATCGGCATCTTCACAGAACGTGACTATGCGCGAAAAATTATCCTGCATGGTAAATCATCCAAAGAAACGCCGATTCATGAGGTTATGACACCTTCTCCTCGTACTATCTCGCCAAACGAGACTATTGAAAGTTGTATGGAGTTGATGACTACACATCATTTTAGACATTTGCCTATTATGGATGATAACAAGGTTATTGGGATGCTTTCTATAGGAGACTTGGTGAAATACATTATAGAAGACCAAAAACAGACGATCAATCATTTACAAAGTTATATCAGTAGTTAAAGGATTTTTATCTCCATATCTTATGGAATTTGGCGACTTACATCATCTTATCGATAGCGTAAAAGGAATACATGGACGAAAAGGAGCTTCTTGTACGATACAGAACTACGGGGGATATTGAAATTCTGGGCAGATTGTACGCTCCGTACATGTCTTTGCTCTATGGTGTCTGCTTTAAATATTTGGAGGATAGAGATACCAGTCAGGATGCTGTTATGCAGATCTTTGAACAATTGGTGGATAAACTTCGTGTTCATGAGGTGGAGAATTTCAAAAGCTGGCTGTATGTTTTTGCCCGGAACTATTGTTTGATGGAGTTACGAAAAGAAAAGCGACAGCAGCACGTGGATATAGAACACAATTTGCTGGAGAGTGAGCAGAAATTGAACGATGCCATAGAAGAGAAATGGTCTGAGCGGGATTTTGAGAATATGCATGATTGTCTGATAACATTGTCCAAAGAGCAGGCTGCTTGTATCCGATTATTCTATCTTGAACAGCAGTGTTATAAAGATATTGCTGATGCGACGGGTTATGACTTGAGTAAGGTGAAGAGCTATATCCAAAATGGAAAACGGAATTTGAAAATTTGTATGGAGAGCAGAAAAAATGGAAAATAATTACCAATTATCCAGAATACATAACTACATCCATGGGCTGATGAGCAGGGAGGAGATGCATGCGTTGGAACGGGAAGCCTTGGAAGACCCTTTCTTGCAGGATGCGATCGATGGTTACCGTTTGCAAAATGGAGTAGATAGTAAATCGCTGAGTCTCCTGCAACAACGCCTTAGTCGTCGGGTTGAGGAGCACGCACAAAGGCAGAATAGGTATTTCTTTGGTTGGCAGCGATTGGCTATAGGAATGGTGGCCGCTGTGATGTTTGTTTCAGTATGTATCTTAATTCTTATCCGCTATCTGCCTCATAAGAAACAGGTTAATGTGACAGAGGTAGAGTTGATGGACGAAACCCTACAAAAAGTTTCGGTGCAAGCGATAGGTAATACAGCCGCTGAGCCTATTGGTGGATGGAAAACTTTGGCGGAACTTTTATCCAAACATTATTCGGGTGTCACTGACCTATTCGAACTGACACTCCGATTCCAGATTGATGAACAGGGTAGGCCATTCAATATTACTTCTGATGTTGACGATCACTTGATATTGATGAACGAATTAATGGATGTCTTGGAAAAAAAATCCAGATGGAAGGGTACGGATGCAGAAATAAAGATTGTGTTTAATTGAATTGCCACGGGTTTAAACCCACGGCAATTCAATTTACTCTTCCCAACGGACAACGTCTGTGAGGGGTTTACGCACGGGTTCCCGAGCTTCACTCTCGTGATGGCCCAAGTAAAACAAGCCAACACATTTTTGATTTTCTTCCAGGTTTAGAAAAGATCCCAAATGGTTGATAAGTCCCGGTGAAGCCCAGTAACCACCGATACCTAAAGAATGTGCTGCCAACCAAAGATTCTGAACAGCACAAGCTGTCGCCGCCAATTCCTCCCATTCCGGTAATTGACCGGTATAGTTGACAACGATGGCTATCGCTACATTGGATGCCGTAGCTTTCTTGACCATATTCTGCTCCGCGAGTTCAGTATATTTCTCAGGGGGAGTAATGGTACGATAAATACGACTCAGTTCTTCACCTAAACGGACCAAACCTTCTTTTCGAAACACGACAAAACGCCATGGTTGTGTGCGTTTATGTGTGGGAGCGGCATTCGCTGCTTCTAAAAGGGTTAAAATATCTTCTTTTGTAATATCTTTATCGGTGAAGCTGTTCTGGTTAACAGTTCTTCGGTATTGGATTGCTTTTAATACTTCGTTGGACATGTGTTAGGCACGGGATGTTTTAGAGCGTTTAATTTTTTCAAGAGAGACATCTACTTGTGTGTCACTTACTACTTCAAGGACAACGCGTTTAGTGCCATAGGCTAATTTGGACACTTTGATAACGTATTTTCCTTCTGGTAAGTTGATACTGAATTCTCCTTTTTCGTTTGTGGTCAACGTGTGTGTGGTGTTATTGATCACAACTTCTGCTTTGGCAATGGCCTGGCCATTCTCGTCGGTTACTTTCCCTTTGACCTCAACATTACCTTGGGCAAAAGAAAATAAGTACATTAGACAGAAAGTAATAAGTGTAACTAACTTTTTCATAATGAAACTTTTATATGTTTTAAATTATTTCAAAAATAAGAATTATTTACGATACTAATATGTAGTATTATCACTACATTTTTTAGTCTTGTATTTAGCCCGAAGATTAAAGTTATATTAGCTTCTTTCTTCCCAAATGGAAGCAATGTGCAAAATTGTCAATACCGCCTTCTCCATGTCTTGTCGGCTTACCCATTCCATTTTTCCGTGAAAAGCGTGTCCCCCCGCAAACACATTGGGACATGGCAACCCCATAAATGATAAGCGTGAACCGTCGGTTCCACCACGGATACTTCTGCGTTCAGGAGTTAAGCCGACACGTTTGATGGCTTCTAATCCAACTTCCATAATCTCTGGATGTTGATCCAAAATTTCCTTCATGTTGCGGTATTGTTCCTGTACTTTGAAATCAAAGGATGCCGAAGGGTATTTTGACATGACAGATGCTACAATAGCTTTTAATGTAGCTTCATGCTCCGCTAACTTATTCGTGTTATGGTCGCGGATGATGAAGTCTATTTCCGTTTGATCTACACCGCCATGAATACCATTGGGGTGGATAAAGCCCTCTTTTCCGGAAGTTGTCTCTGGTGAAAGACTATTTTTCGGTAAGCTTTCGATAATTTCACCAGCAATCTTTAAGGCGCTTATCATTTTGTTTTTGGCAAACCCCGGATGTACGGATACACCATGAATAGTCAATTTTACACCATCGGCCGAAAAAGTCTCATCCTCAATTGTTCCAGCTTTTTCTCCATCCATGGTATAGCCAAAGTCGGCCCCTAATTTCTGTAAGTCGACATAATCTACACCGCGGCCGATTTCCTCATCCGGAGTAAATAAAATCTTGATTTTACCGTGTTTGATCTCGGGATGCGCCATCAGGATACGAGCTGCATCCATAATTTCTGCTACCCCCGCTTTGTCGTCAGCCCCTAATAGTGTCGTTCCGCTGGCTGTTATAATATCATGACCGATTTGGTTTTTTAAGTCCGGATGTTCGGCAAATTTGATCACTACGGATGGATCCTCAGGGAGGGATAAATCCTGTCCTTGATAGTTTTCGTGTATAAGAGGTTTTACGTTCGTGCCAGAACAATCCGGTGAGGTGTCCACATGGGAGCAAAAGCAAATTACAGGGACTTGTTTATCTGTATTGGAAGGAATGGTCGCGTATACATAGCCATGTTCATCCAAATGCGCGTCTGTGATACCTAAGTCGAGAAGTTCCTGCACGAGAATCTTACTTAGGTTCTTCTGTTTTTCTGTCGAAGGAAATGTAGTGGAGCTTAGGTCGGATTGCGTATCGATTTGTACATAGCGCAAGAAGCGTTCCGCAACTTCGAATTCCTTTATATCTTGAATGGTGTTCCTGTTATTTGTCATATAGCAAAGGTAGTAAGATTTTCTTTTTTGCTTTCCTTGGAACAATGAAGGCTGTTAAAAATAATAGTATAATTAACATTTCTTGGGTTTTTTGCATATAAAATAACTTTACTTTTACTGCGATTAGCTAAATAACAAGATATTATACTCAATTTATGAAAATCTATTTTACCGTTTTTCTCTTGCTGTTTTCTTTCAGCATGAGGGCACAGGTGTCAGGCGTTGTAAAGGATAAAAATCAAACAGCTTTACCTGCAGTAAGTGTGATGGTTAAGGATAGCTATCTGGGGACATCTACCAATGTGGAAGGTCAGTTTTCGATTAATGGACTCAGTAAAGGCAAACATACGCTCATTATCAAAAAATTGGGTTTCCGTATCGAAAGCAGAACGGTATTGATTGATACGGAAAGCACTTTTTTGGATATAGTGTTAGAGCCGGAAGAACTGGCTATCGAAGAGGTTGTCGTGACTTCAGTTGAAAATCCAGCACATCGCATTATCCGGCAAGCACAGGCCCATCGTAGGGCGAATGCGGATAAAAATGATAAGTTCCATGCAGATTTTTACTCTCGAGGGACCATGTGGATAAAGAATCTGCCTAAGAAAATAGCCTTGGCGGAAGTGGACGATGAGATGATTGGTCTGCTGGATTCTACGCGTTCTGGTATTGTTTATCTTTCGGAAACAGTATCGACCATCAGCTTTCAGAAACCAAATAAATTGTATGAGAATATTGTCGCTTCCAAAGTTAGCGGTGATGATCGAGGATTCAGCTTTAATACCGCAATAGGTACAAATTTTGATTTTTACAGTGATAGGGTGGAACTTGGAGCATCAGTGGTTTCGCCTATTTCCTCTGCTGCTTTTAATTATTATACATACAGGTTGGTAGATAGCCGTTTAGAAGAAGGTCACCACGTTTATAAGATTCGGGTTCTACCCAAGCGCGATAAAGAACCAACCGTAGAAGGGTTTCTCTATATTGTTGAGGATAGCTGGGAAATCTATGCAGTGGATTTTGCAATTCCCGGATACAGGTTGCAGGTGCCAGTCATAGATACTTTGAAGTTGGTGCAACAATATCATTTTAATACCCCTGACAGGCGTTGGGTAAAATCATTACAGACGATTGATTTTGGTATAGGTTTGTTGGGAATTAATATTAACGGTCGTTATATCCATAATTTCAGTAATTATGCCTTTGTTGAACAATTCGAAAAGGGCACCTTTGGTTCTACATTGAGCAGAATGACGGGAAATGCCAATCAGAAGGATAGCGCCTATTGGGCAAATAGGCGACCCGTACCTCTTACGGAAGAGGAAGCCACCGACTATGTGAAAAAAGATAGTGTGCAGACTATTCGAAATAGTAAAACGTATGTGGATTCTGTTGATCGAAAGCACAACCGGTTTCAACCAACGGATGTTTTAACGGGGTATACCTACCGAAATTCCCACAAGAAGTTAGAAATTGGTTATAAAGGTCTGTCAAATATTTTTGCTACAGGTTTTAATCCTGTGCAGGGCTGGACCTTCTCTGCCTTATTGCAGGCAAAGTTAGGCGATGCACAAGTCGGAAATCGTTCTACGTTCTCGACGACTTTCCAATACGGTGTGGCAGAGGATAAACTGCGGGTGCAGGCGAATCTCCTGCATCGCTTCAACACGAAGAATTATGCCATGCTGAGTCTGGAAGGTGGAAATAAGGTGGTACAGTTTAATGAAAATGGCGGTGTTCATCCTTTTATCAATATGGTATCCTCCTTGTTTTTCAAAGAGAATTTTATGCAGCTGTATCAGAAGAAGTTTATTACGGCGGCTTATGCACAGAATATAGCTATTCCTTTGCGCTTTTTTGTGAATGCTTCTTATCAGAATCGCCAACCTCTGTTTAACCATACCAATTACTCTTTCTTAAAGAAGGATAAAGAGTATGTGTCTAATAATCCGCTGTCGCCAGAGGATCAAGAGTCTGCACCTTTTGAGGCGCACAAGATATTCAAAACGAGTTTAGCCTTACAATGGACGCCTGGCTTAAAAGCTGTGGAACGTGGTGACTATCGCATGTTGCTGAATGAAGGGAGTCGGCCTCAGATTACCGTAGGCTATCATTATAATATAGGAACGGAGGATAGAAAATATAATCACCAAATGTTATTTGCTCAGGTCTCGCAGAGTATGACAATGGGGTACGCCGGACAATTGCGCGCACGTGTGAATACCGGAAAATTCTTTAATGCGGAGGGTATTGCGTTTACAGACTATAAACACTTTAACGGTAACCGCACGCACATCGGCACTACTGGAAGCTATATGAATACATTTCTAAACATGCCCTACTATGCTAACAGCACGAAAGATGCCTATTTTGAAGCGCATGCAGAACATGATTTCAAAGGCTTCGTGATGAATAAGCTGCCATTGCTGAATAGGTTACAGTGGAATCTAGTAGTGGGTTATCATCATCTTTCTACCACAGAACACAAACCTTATCACGAAGTCACGGCTGGGTTCAATAATATAGGTTGGGGCAAATTCCGTCTGCTGCGTTTTGATTTTGTACGCTCATTTCAGGGAGACAGGACAGAAAATGGTTTTGTAGTGGGGTTGAAGTTTTTGAATGTGCTCAATTAGCGGAGTCAATATTCCCTCAAAAAAGCGTACTTTTGCACTCGATATGAGAAGAAGAATTCCACAAGAAAAGAAATTTATATCCGATGTTCGGATCATTGATATAGCAGAAGAGGGGAAAGGCGTAGCCAAGCAGGATGAATTGGTGCTTTTTATTGAAGGGGCTGTTCCGGGCGATGTAGCTGATGTGGAATTGATGCGCAAGAAAAAAAACTTTGCTGAGGGCCGGGTGACAGCTTTGAAACAAGCTTCGGAATACCGTATAGATCCGTTTTGTCCACATTTTGGCACTTGTGGGGGGTGTAAATGGCAGCACATGGATTATCAAGCGCAGCTACATTTTAAGCAGCAATCGGTTGATAATGCGTTGAAGCGTCTGGGCAAGGTCGATACTTCTGCTATGGAGCCTATTTTGGCATCCGGTCAAACTGAATATTACAGAAATAAATTGGAGTTTACCTTTTCTAATAAACGCTGGTTGACGTCAGTAGACGAAGAAGTGAAACCAGAAGATCTGAATGCATTAGGTTTTCACGTGCCGGGACGATTTGATAAAATTCTGGATATTGACCATTGCTATCTACAACAAGATCCATCTAATACAATTCGTAATAAGGTAAGGGATTTTGCCGTTGGTGAAGGTATATCTTTCTATGATTTACGAGCGCATGAAGGTGCTTTACGGAACTTGATTATCCGTACTTCTTCCACTGGCGAGGTGATGGTGATTGTGGTATTTGCCTATCCTGAGGAAGGACAGGTGGAATCATTGATGGATTATATAAACCAAAATTTTCCAGAATTAACATCGTTGTTGTATATCATTAACCAAAAACGAAATGATACCATCTTCGATCAAGATATACATACCTATAAGGGTCGTGATTTCATATACGAAGAAATGGAAGGGTTGAAATTTAAAGTAGGGCCAAAATCATTCTATCAAACAAATTCCAGACAAGCGTATGAGTTATATAAGATTACACGTGACTTCGCTGATTTGAAGGGTAATGAATTGGTTTATGATCTTTATACAGGAGCAGGAACTATTGCGAATTTCGTAGCGAAATCAGCTAAAGAGGTCGTGGGTGTCGAGTATGTGCCTTCGGCTATTGAAGATGCAAAGATCAATTCGGAAATCAATGGTATTAGCAATACAAAGTTCTATGCCGGTGATATGAAAGATGTGCTGACTGCAGATTTTATCGATGAACATGGAAAGCCAGATGTCGTGATTACAGATCCTCCTCGTGCAGGGATGCACGAAGATGTGGTCAAGCGTATTCTGGAGATGGAAGCGGCAAAAGTGGTGTATGTGAGTTGTAATGCTGCCACGCAAGCCCGGGATTTGGCGCTGTTGCAGGAAAAATATGATGTTGTGCGGATCAAACCTGTGGATATGTTCCCGCATACCCAACATGTGGAAAATGTGGTGCTATTGGCGTTGAAGGGTAGTTAATTGTCATCAGATTGGTTTGCTTCGCAGCTGCCTTCTGCGGTCGTTGCCTCGCAATGACGATGATATTTTTTGTTATGTACTGTTAGCAAGATTAGAGATTATATATGGTCTCTATACGCAATACTTTGTACTCAATACTCAAAGAGGATGGATATAGAAGATTTAATGGGAAAAGCAGGTGCCTCGGAGGATCCGAAGGCCAATAGTCCCTTGAAAAGTTTAAAAGTCGATCTGGATTTTTATAGCGAATCGATAAAAGAGGTCTCAACAGAGATGATGGCGGAAGGATATACCCTTTACCCTATATTTATCGCACATCAGCATGAAGTCAGTGTCGGCGAACTGTTGTTGGACAAAAATGAACTAAACACCCAATGGAGCATCAATGTAAGCTCTTTGGAGGAATTTATAGACCGAGGATTAATTAAAGAGGAGCGTAAAGAGGCATTTATTAAGAGCTTTAAAAAGCCGAATGATTTTATGTGCCTCTTTGTAATTGTCCCCGAAGGGGCGAATTTTGTGTTCTACCCTTATAAATAATGTTAACGAGTGATTTAAAACTTTTTAACATGCGGGTAGTCTAAAGATTTGTTAATTTTAGACAAATGTATTTAAAGAAAAAACATATAGGTGCGTTGGTCGGTTGTCTGTTACTATTGTTATGGCTACCAGATAGGGCTTTTGCGCAGATGAGCGGCGTTTCCGGAATTGTAGTGGAAAAAGGTGGTGGCTCAAGGATTGGAGAAGTGAATGTCACGAACTTACGTACCAATAAAAAGGTACAAACCAATAATTTTGGGGTCTTTATTATTGAAGCGTCCATAGGCGATAGCTTGTCTTTTTCTAAAATAGGCTATGGCCCTGTGAAAACCCTGTTATTCACGGAGAACGACATTCTTATTGAGATGCAGGCGGGCATGACCCTCGAAACCATTGTGGTCAGTAGGATGAGCAAAGAAGCAGAAATGCGTGATATGCTCGATGATTACCGTAAAAAAGGTGTATACAATGGCGGTAAAAATTCTGTTGGCACGTATTTGAATAGCCCAGCTACAGCACTTTATAACCTCTTCGGCAGAGATGCCAAAAATGCAAAACGATTTGCTAAGCTCATGGATAGAGAACTTGAAGAATCGCAGGTAGACCGCGTGTTTAATAAAACAAGTGTTGGAGCCTTAATCGAAGGCGTGGATGAGGACGAATTGCAGTCTTTTTTGGACCTATACCGCCCTTCATATGCCATGGTACAGCGATGGGGGCAGTATGATTTTATGGATTACGTAAAGAATTCTTTTGAAAGCTGGGAAAAAAATGGCCGTCCTCGCTCACAGCGTCTGCCTAAAGTAGATATTCAGCCACAGGAAAGATAAAAAAATGAAACAAGAGCGAACCCTTAACGCTCTTTAAGCTTTTTTGGCATTCGCTTTGTTTATACCTCTAAAAAGAAATTAGCATATCATGATGAAGATGAATAGAAAATTAGCGGTTTATGGTCTATCTGTAGCAACATCAGTAATGTTGTTTGCAAGTTGCTCAACAATACAAAACAGTAGTAACACGACGAAAGGTGCTGCCATTGGTACGGCAGCGGGTGCTGGTCTTGGTGCCTTAATTGGAGGTAAAGCTGGAAATACAGCAGTAGGAGCTATTGCTGGTGCCGCGATTGGAGGTGTTGCAGGTGGTCTGATCGGAAAAAAAATGGATAGACAAGCTCGTGAAATAGAAAATACTGTAGCAGGAGCGGAGGTAATCAAAGCAGATGAAGGAATCATCGTGAAATTTGATGAGGGCATCCTTTTTGATTTTAACAGTTCAACATTGAAGTCGACTGCAAAAACCAATATTGCGAATTTGGTAGAGACTTTAAATAAGGAGCCGGGAACTGAAATTTTGGTAATCGGACATACGGATAACGTTGGTTCTTTGTCCGCTAACCAGAAAGTTTCAGAAGCTCGTGCTGCTTCTGTAAAATCTTATGCGGTCTCACAAGGTTTGAATGGAGGAAGAATCAAAACCCAAGGTAAAAACTATTCTGAGCCACTTGCATCGAACGATACAGATGCTGGTCGTGCTGAAAACCGTCGTGTAGAGATTGTTATCGTGGCTGGTGACCAAATGGTCAAAGAAGCACAGGCTGAAGCTTCAAGAAATTAGTCATTCATATTTAGGAGACTGCATAGACTTCCGAAGTTTCAAAAAACTTCGGAAGTCTTTTTTTATCCTCACCCCAGCTCTCTCTTCAGAGCCCTCGCCTGAACCGAGGCTCCGCGAGGCACAGCAAAGAAGAGGGAGCGTATAGTTTGCTACCTGTCTAACTGGATCGTAAGCTAATTGGTCTCCTTGGGAGAGGGATTAAGAGAGAGGACCACAAAATGAGGACGAGGCTTGTAGGGGTTACTTGTCCATCTTGTTAAATTTTGGTCAACCTCTGCCAAAGTGGCATTATAATAAGTTTTTATTCGTAACTTTGTAATCTTTTGAGTGAAGCTATGATAGAATTACAACATACCACAAAAACACACGATGAATCTCGCCAAGGTGAGGCTTTAGACATGCTTCCTACAGGGAAGTCTACAGGCCGAAAACTGTATATCGAAAGCTATGGTTGTCAGATGAATTTTTCTGACAGTGAGATTGTTGCATCCATTCTGTTGGACAATGGTTTTGAAACAACGCGTGATTATAGAGATGCAGATGTGGTGTTTATCAATACGTGCTCTATTCGTGAGAATGCGGAGCAGCGTGTCCGTAATAGATTAAAAGAATTTGAGTCTGCCAAAGCAAAAAATCCGGGTATGATTGTCGGGGTGTTGGGCTGTATGGCAGAGCGCTTGAAATCGAAATTCTTAGAAGAAGAGAAGTTGGTAGATGTGGTTGTTGGACCAGATGCTTACCGTGACCTTCCAAACTTGATCGATAAGGTAGATGACGGAACGAAAGCTGTCAATGTATTGCTTTCCCGCGAAGAAACTTATGCTGACATCAGCCCTGTTCGTCTGAACTCGAACGGTATTACGGCATTCATATCTATTATGCGTGGGTGTGATAATATGTGTTCGTTTTGTGTTGTGCCGTTTACTCGGGGAAGAGAGCGTAGTCGTGATTATCAATCTATTGTTCAGGAGGCACAAGATTTGTTCAATGCAGGGTATCGTGAAGTGACGTTGCTTGGACAAAATGTAGACTCTTATAAATATACAAAACCTGTGGCAGAAGGTGAAGAACCAGCTCCAGCGGTGAATTTTGCTCAATTGTTAGCCATGGTGGCAGAGGTTAGCCCTGAACTTCGTGTTCGTTTTTCAACCTCCCACCCAAAGGATATTACGGACGAGGTGTTGTACACTATGGGACGTTACGAGAATATCTGTAAATATATACACTTACCCGTGCAGTCTGGAAATTCGCGCGTGTTGGACTTGATGAACCGTACCTATGACCGTGAGTGGTATATGGGACGTGTAGATGCAATCCGTCGGATCATTCCGGAATGTGCTATCTCAACGGATGTGATTACCGGCTTTTGTACGGAAACAGAAGAGGAGCACGAGGAAACATTGTCTATGATGGATTATGTGAAATACGATTTCGCATATATGTTTGCGTATTCGGAACGTCCGGGAACATTAGCCGCGAAACGTTATGCCGATGATGTGCCGGAAGAGGTAAAGAAAAGACGATTGACCGAGATTGTAAATAAGCAACAGGAACACAGCCTCTATCGTGCGCAAAATTTTATAGGCAAAGTCCAAAAAGTGTTGATCGAAGGTTTTTCTAAGCGGTCGGATGAAGACTACTGTGGTAGAAATGACCAAAATACGATGGTGGTATTTCCTGTAGATACTCGCTTCAAACCGGGACAGTATGTCAATGTATTGGCAGAGCGTTGTACCTCCGCTACTTTGATTGGTAAAATAGTTGATTAGTATTGTGTAATGAGATTTGCGTATTGCGAAGAATTAAGATGTCATTTGATTGGTGTCGTATAAATCTCACTACTTAATACACTATACTCAATACTAAAACATGGATATTCAAGATATAAAAAACAGATTTGGTATTATTGGAAATTCGCCGTTGCTTAATCGGGCTATCGATGTAGCAAAGCAGGTGGCTCCAACGGATATCTCTGTTTTGATTCAAGGAGAAAGTGGTTCAGGTAAAGAAGTTTTCTCGCATATTATTCATCAACTGAGTGCGCGCAGACACGGTTCTTTTATTGCAGTCAACTGTGGTGCTATTCCAGAAGGTACCATTGATTCCGAATTATTCGGCCACGAAAAAGGTTCGTTTACTGGTGCGCATGAAGCACGTAAAGGATACTTTGAGGTGGTTGACGGAGGAACTATATTTTTGGATGAGGTTGGCGAGCTACCTTTGGGAACACAAGCTCGCTTGCTCCGTGTATTAGAGACCGGAGAGTATATCCGTGTAGGATCTTCCAAAGTTCAGAAAACTAATGTTCGTGTCGTTGCCGCAACAAATGTGGATGTGTATGAAGCGGTAAAAAAAGGTAAATTCAGAGAAGACCTGTATTACCGTTTGAACACCGTGCCGTTGCGTATTCCATCTTTGCGGGAACGTAAAGAGGATATTAATTTGTTGTTTCGGAAGTTTATCGTAGACTTTACAGACAAATATCGTTCTCCAGGTATACAATTGACACCTGATGCGCAGGAATTGTTGATGCAGTATAATTGGCCGGGTAATGTGCGTCAATTGAAAAATATTGCTGAACAAATTGCCGTTTTGGAGACAGAGCGTGTCGTGGATGCAACTATATTGGCTAAATATCTTCCAGCCGAGCAAGTTGGCTCTAATCTGCCTGTTTTTGTGAAGGATAGCGCAAAAGAAGATTTTTCTGAAAGAGATCTGCTATACAAGGTTCTTTTTGATATGAAAAAGGATATGGTAGATTTAAAGAAACTGGTTGTCGAGCTTATACAGAAAGGTGTCAATGCCGGGACATTCGAACAAAACTCCCCATATATCAACCAACTGTATGACGAGGTACGTCCTGCACCGGCGTACTTAAGTGAAGAATTAGGCACAAAACCGACAATCACCATTCGAAATCCTAATGAAAACAGCAATACCCCGGATTTCATGTCATATGAAGCACAGGATGCTGAGGAAGTGGAAGAATCCCTCTCTTTAGTAGATAAAGAATCTGACTTGATTAAAAAAGCCCTGAAAAAACATAAAGGGAAACGTAAAGCTGCAGCACAGGAATTGGGTATTTCGGAACGTACTTTATATAGAAAGATAAAAGACTTAAATTTAGATTAGTAATACTATGCAAAAGGTTTTCCTCCGTTTTTGGTGTATAGTTGTGGTCATCTGTTTGACTTGGCAAAGTTGTGGCGTAAAGTATAGCTTTACAGGAGGGTCTATTCCCGAGAATATGAAGACGGTGAATGTACAGTTTTTCGAGAACATTGCTCCTTTGGTTTATACACCTTTGAGTCAGAATTTCACAGAGGCACTGAAAGAACGTATCCGTAGCCAATCGCGCCTGAGTCAGGTAGATGGAGATGCCCATGCTATGTTTGAGGGGATGATTACCGGTTATGATATCGCTCCGGTAGCGGTAGAAGCCAATACCGATCGTGCAGCGATGAACCGTTTGACCATCACCGTACGGGTGAAATACACCAACCAACTGGACGAGACCGGTGAAAGTAGCTTTGAACAGAGCTTTTCCCAATTTAGGGAGTTCTCGGGTATGATCCAAAGTCAGGAGGAAACTATCACCAAGGAAATCATCAATCTGTTGACGGAGGATATTTATAATAAAGCCTTTGCTAACTGGTAGAAAATAAGTAGCGATATGGAGTCTCAAAATGTAGCATTAACGACATTATTTCATCAAGCGCTTGTTAACCCAGGGGCATTGACAAAGGAAGATTTTGATAAGCTTTTATCGAAATACCCCTATTCTCAGCCTTTGCATTTTGCGTATGAACGCAAAAAGGCGATGGAAGAGGATACGGATGTGGTTTCTGCATCAGCTGTGTTGCTCGCACGAAACCCTACTTGGCTACAGGAATATATCCATAAGCCTGTTGAAAAGGCCTCTGAAATAGAGATTGTGGATGATGATTATGTGCCTTTTGAGGATACGGTTGTGGAAGAAATACTCGAAGAGGAGATGACGCCCTTGGAAGAGGAGCCAGTAGAACACGAGGAAAATGAGGCTTCTCTCGAAACGCTTATGCACGAGGCGATTGGTGGAGGCGATTATTTTGCACTTCATAAGCATATAGAGGAGGAAGAGGTTGCTGATGAAATGGAGGAGACGACTTCGGACCCGGACAAAGAGGAGGAAAATGTCAGCTTGTACAACGATGAACTGATGCCTTATAGCTTTCGTTGGTGGCTGCATAAAACCCGTCTGGAGCACGCCGATACCTACCAGCCTTTTGCGAGCCCTCACCTTCCTGTGGCCGATAAAGCACCTTTTGATGCAGCGAAAGTAGATGAGGTTATCTTGGATCAGCAAATACGCGAAAATATCTTTCGTTTGCAAAATCCGGAGGATAAGCTGAGTGAGGAAGTGAAAAAGAAAGAAGTGCAATATTCTCGTGTCGATAAAACGACAGAGCTTATTGAGCGCTTTATTCGTGAAGAGCCGCAGATACAGCCCCCACTGCCGGATCAGCTGACTGGGGAAAATAAAGCACGGAAAAGCTCCGAAGAGCAGTTTGATTTGGTGACAGAAACGTTGGCAAATATCTACGTTGATCAAGCCATGTATGTCAAAGCGATTGAAGTGTATAAAAAATTAATTTTGAAGTTTCCAGAAAAAAAATCGTATTTTGCGACCCAAATCAAAAATCTTGAAGAAAAATTATATTAACAAAATAAAGAAATGCAAACGTTTTTAATTATCCTGATTGTATTAGTAAGTATTCTATTGGCATTTATCGTGTTGATTCAGAACCCAAAAGGAGGAGGTTTGTCATCAGGATTTGCTGGAAGTTCCAATTTGATGGGCGTTCAGCGTACTGGTGACTTTTTGGAAAAAGGAACTTGGGGATTGGCCATTGCGCTAATGGTGTTCTGTTTGGCTATAAATATTTTAGGCCCATCAGCAGGCGGCGGAGCAAGAGGAGGGCTAAGTGACCAAATCAATGCACCAGCACAACAAACTTCACCATTGAACTTAAACAACAATACGGCAGCTCCGGAAGCAGAAGCTCCTGTTACATCTGCACCAGCAGATACGGCAAACTAAGAGTTGTGTAAGAAATAGAGGAAAGCTCCGCCATTGCGGGGCTTTTTTTATGTGTGGGTATATGGTTGCCGAATGTGACAGGATGGCACAAAAAAAGATGCAGACTGTCAATTTTTAAATAGTGTTGGTGAAAAAATGGCAAGAAAAAAGGCTTTTTTACCTTTGGCATAATTGGTGCTGAATGAGGGATAGATAAATAAAAATATTACGTAAAAACATAAAAAACTAAATAATTATGGCATTAAGTATTAAACCTATCGGAGACAGAGTTGTCGTAGAGGCGGCTCCAGCAGAAGAAAAAACAGCATCAGGTATCTACATTCCAGATACAGCCAAAGAAAAACCTTCTCAAGGAACGATCGTAGCAGTAGGTACAGGTAAACCAGAAGAACCCCTTACTGTAAAAGTGGGTGACAAAGTATTGTACGGTAAATATGCCGGTACAGAAATCACTTACGAGGGTAAAGAATATTTAATCATGCGTGAATCGGATATCTACGCAGTGTTGTAAAAAAGTATAGCGATATGCGATATGCGTATTGCGATGTATGAATTTAAGATTATAAAATATAAATTGAGTGTTGAGCCAAACAGGTCTCAATACACGATACTCAAATCTCAATACTAACAAAATGGCAAAACAAGTAAGATATAATGTAGAAGCACGTGACGCACTGAAAAAAGGTGTGGACACTTTAGCAAATGCGGTAAAAGTAACTTTAGGACCTAAAGGCCGTAACGTAATCATCGAGAAAAAATTTGGTTCACCTGCTATCACTAAAGATGGTGTGACCGTAGCCAAAGAAATCGAATTGAAAGATGCTTTGGAAAACATGGGTGCGCAAATGGTAAAAGAAGTTGCTTCTAAAACTGCTGACCAAGCTGGTGATGGTACAACTACTGCGACCGTTCTTGCACAAGCTATCGTAGCTCCGGGTTTGAAATCGGTAGCTGCAGGTGCTAACCCAATGGATTTGAAACGCGGTATCGACAAAGCTGTTGCAGCTGTTGTGGCAAATTTGCAATCACAATCTCAACAAGTTGGTTCTGATAACAATAAAATCAAACAAGTAGCGACTATCTCTGCTAACAACGACGATGTAATCGGTTCATTGATTGCAGAAGCTATGGAAAAAGTAGGTAATGACGGTGTTATCACGGTAGAAGAGGCAAAAGGTACTGAAACTGAAGTTAAAACAGTTGAAGGTATGCAGTTTGACCGTGGTTACTTGTCACCATATTTTGTGACAAACTCTGACAAAATGGAGGCGGAATTAGAAAGCCCTTACATTTTGATCTACGACAAGAAAATCAGCAACATGAAAGAATTGTTGCCTATTTTGGAAAAACAAGTACAAACAGGTAAACCTTTGTTGATTATCGCTGAGGATTTAGATGGTGAAGCTTTAGCTACTTTGGTAGTGAACAAAATCCGCGGTTCTTTGAAAGTGGCAGCTGTGAAAGCACCAGGTTTCGGTGACCGTCGTAAAGCGATGTTGGAAGATATTGCTATCCTGACTGGTGGTACTGTTATCTCTGAAGAAAGGGGTTACAAATTGGAAAATGCAGACCTTTCTTACTTAGGTCAGGCAGAGAAGGTTGTTGTTGACAAAGATAACACAACGATTATCAACGGTGCAGGTAATGCGGATGATATCAAAGCACGCGTTGCACAAATCCGTTCCCAAATCGAAACAACTACTTCGGACTACGATCGTGAGAAATTGCAAGAGCGCTTAGCTAAATTGTCAGGCGGTGTGGCTGTACTTTATGTAGGTGCGACTACTGAAGTAGAGATGAAAGAGAAAAAAGACCGTGTTGATGATGCATTGCACGCTACCCGTGCAGCAGTTGAAGAAGGTATCGTTGCCGGTGGTGGTGTAGCCTTCATTCGTGCTACAGAGGCATTAGCTAACCTTAAAGGTGCGAATGAAGATGAAACTATCGGTGTGGAAATCATCAAACGTGCTATCGAAGAGCCCCTTCGCCAAATCTGTAACAACGCTGGTATCGAAGGTGCTGTAGTTGTTCAGAAAGTGAAAGAAGGTGCGGCAGATTTCGGGTACAATGCACGTACAGATGTTTACGAAAACTTAATTGGTGCAGGTGTGATTGATCCGACTAAAGTATCTCGTGTAGCTTTGGAAAATGCAGCGTCTGTAGCTTCTATGTTGTTGACTACAGAATGTGTATTGGCAGATGAGGTTGAAGAAAATCCTGCAGGTGCTGGTGCCCCTCCAATGGGCGGCGGTATGCCAGGTATGATGTAATCAGCCATATTCATAAAATAAAAGCGGCTTCCAAAATTTTGGAAGCCGCTTTTATTTTAACACCTTTTTTACAAATCAGTATTGACAGGTATAAGTCTCTTCAGTATTTTTGCCCTGCATCATGCTGCAGAAACTGGTTCATTATTTTGTGCTTCTATGCTACATCAATATCCTTGCTTACGAAGCAGGGGCTAATACTTCTATGGCACATGATGACTCCATTCTTAACGGTGAATCGATTTTAGAATTTGTACTGGATGATGTTCTGGATATCCCTATTGATAAAGAAGCCGAGGACGTAGAAATCCTTTACGAAGAATATCGTTCCATCCAACACCAATACTATCTGATGCCGTTGTTTGTGCTTGTTCTGGGACTTCTGTTCGCGATCAGGCCACTATTGAAAGTTCGTAAGCATCCTGTTTACGATGGAAAAAAACGTCAGATTATCCCGGACTACTACTCCCATCTTTATCGTTTAAAACCTTTCTAATTCTTTATATTCCTAAGAGTTTCCCAATTCTTAGGACACCTTTGTCCATAAAGAAACTACATATATACCCAACTTTTGGAGGATAATATGTGTTATTGTATTTAATCATTTTTATTACAAACATAACGTTTACATGAAAACAGTTTCATTGTTATTCCCATTGATGGGATTGGCTTTGTTAGTAGGTAGCTGTACTGTGAAGAGTACAGAGAACACGGACAATAAATCCGAAATAATCCGTAAGGTTCCTGTCGTTGGGCTTACGGTGATGGATACAACCATCTATAAAGAATATATCGCCGATATTCAGGCGACTAAAAATGTTGAAATTCGTTCGAGACTGAGTGGTTTTCTTGAAAAAATCTATATCGATGAAGGCGGTATGGTGAAGGCCGGGCAAGTACTTTTCAAGCTAAATGATGAAGAATATAAAGCCGATTATGCACGGGCAGAAGCGCTGTTGAATATTGCCATTGCTGAAGCGAAGAAGGTGGAGTTGGAAAAGGAGAGAACCAAAAAATTGGTAGAGAAAAATATTGTGTCACAAACGGAGCAAGATTTAATTTCCGTACAACACAAAGCCGCTTTATCTAAAATCGAAGAGGCGAAAGCTGTTCTGAACCAAGCTCGGACGAAACTTGGTCAAACCCTTATACGTGCTCCATTCAACGGACGTATAGACCGTATTTTGCTAAAAGAAGGTTCACTGTTGGAGGAAGGTGCGTTGATTACCAATATCTCGGATCTACAGGCATTGAACGTGTATTTTGATATATCAGAGGGAGAATACTTAGATCTCGCCAGTGATTCTAATTTTAGCAGCAACAACTTTAAGAAAAGTGTGAAACTTATTTTAGCGAATGGGCAGGAATACCCACACACAGGTATTGCACAGATTGTGGAAAGTGAGTTCGAACCGAACACTGGCTCGATATCTCTTCGTGCAAAATTTCCCAATGCGGAAGGTTTGCTGAAACATGGTGCGTCTGGAAAAATTGCCGTACCTATCTCTACAGGAGATACCCGTTTTGTACATCAGAAATCTGTATTTGAAATTCAGGATAAAACCTATGTATATGTGTTGAATGATGATCAAACTGTGGAAATGATACCTTTTGAGGCAGGACAACGGGTAGGCCATTACTATATTGTTGAAGGTGGTCTGGAAGATGACCAGAAAATTGTATTTGAAGGTGTTCAAGGGCTACGCAATGGAATGAAAGTGGAGGCTGTAGATCCTAAATAATAGATTGACTATAACAATATTTTAGAAGAAAGTTCATGTTTGAAACCTATATAAAAAGGCCAGTACTCTCCTTGGTGATATCCTTATTTATCACGCTTTTGGGATTGCTGGCGCTATTCACATTACCGATTACACAGTTTCCGGATATTGTTCCGCCATCCGTGGTTGTTACGGCGAACTATACCGGAGCCAATGCCGAAGTAAGTACCAATGCCGTAGCCATTCCTTTAGAGCGTGCCATCAATGGTGTAGCAGGAATGACCTCTATGAATACTGTGACGACCAACAACGGAACAACGCTTATTCAGGTGGCCTTTAAAGTCGGCGTCGACCCGGATATTGCGGCGGTGAACGTACAAAACAGGGTAACTACGGTTCTGGACGAGTTGCCCGAAGAAGTTATCCGTGCTGGCGTTACCACAGAGAAAGAGGTCAACAGTATGTTGATGTACCTTAATATCTTTACCACCGATGAAACTGCCGACGAGCGCTTTATCTACAATTTTACGGATATTAATATCCTGAAGGAATTGAAGCGTATCGAAGGCGTGGGGTTTGCGCAGATCATGGGTATGCGTGATTATGCGATGCGTGTCTGGCTAAGACCTGACCGTTTAGCGGCCTATCAGATTTCCACGGATGAAGTGATTGAGTCTTTGCGTCGGCAGAATATTGAAGCGGCTCCCGGACAGACGGGAATAGGTTCTGATAAGACCATCAATATGCAGCAATATGTGTTGCGTTATCCAGGTAAGTTCTCCGAGCCTGATGAATATGCCAATGTACCGATTCGGGCGAATGCCGATGGATCGATTATCCGTATTAGAGATGTGGCTGATGTGGAATTTGGCTCGTTGGAGTATGAAATGTCATCAAAAACAGATGGCCGCCCTTCCGCTTCTATTATGATGAAACAACTTCCGGGATCAAATGCACAGGAAGTTATCCAACGCGTGAAGGATCGTATGGCAGAATTAAAAGAAGCGACCTTCCCTCCGGGCATGACCTACACGATGGGTTATGATGTGTCCCGTTTCTTGGATGCATCTATTTCCAGTGTCGTGAAGACCTTGATAGAGGCATTTATTTTGGTATTCTTAGTTGTATTTATTTTCCTTCAAGATTTTCGTGCAACGATTATTCCGATTCTTGCCGTTCCGGTGAGTTTAATTGGCGCACTTTTCTTTATGTTGATGATGGGATTCTCTATTAACCTATTAACCTTGTTTGCATTGGTACTAGCGATTGGTATCGTGGTGGATAATGGTATTGTGGTGGTAGAGGCCGTCTATGCAAAGATGGAAGATGAGCATCTTCCTCCAATGGAAGCTACGCTTGCAGCTATGAAGGAAGTTGGTTCTGCTGTTATTGCTATCACATTGGTGATGTCCGCCGTGTTCGTGCCTGTGGCTTTCCTTTCGGGACCAGTCGGGATATTTTATCGACAGTTCTCTTTGACACTGGCTGCAGCGATTGTTATCTCGGGTATCAATGCGCTTACGTTGACACCGGCATTGTGTGCGATTATATTGCGCTCACCGCATGATAAAAAAGAAACCAACAATTGGCTGGATAAGTTTTTTAGAAAGTTCAATAACTCTTATAACAAGACAGCAAATAGCTATCGCAATTTGCTGACGAAGATTGCAGGACGTCGCATGGTAACGCTTGCGATGTTGGCTGGCTTCTTTGTCCTGACTTGGGGAGCGAGTAGTGTATTGCCATCTGGATTTATCCCTACCGAAGATCAGGGGATGATTTATGTCAATGTGACTACGCCTCCCGGTGCAACGGTAGACCGTACCGAAAGTGTGTTGAATGAAGTGGATGAAATCTCCCGCAGCTTGGAATCCGTAGAAACGGTTTCTACTCTTGCTGGATATAGTCTTTTGACGGAAGTGTCCGGAGCATCTTATGGTATGGGAATGATTAACCTCAAAGGTTGGGAAGATAGAGATGAGACTGTAGACGATATTATGAAAGTGTTGCGAGAAAAGACGGCACATATTGCCGATGCTGAAATCGAATTCTTTCCTCCACCAACAGTGCCGGGTTTCGGTAATGCTGCCGGCTTTGAGCTTCGTCTATTGGATAGAAGCGGAAATGAAGATTTGAACAAAACCGCTGAAGTCGTTGAGCAATTCATCGCGGATCTGAATAGTTCCGAAGCTATTGAAGATGCATCGTCAAGCTTCGATGTGAGCTTCCCGCAATATATGCTGGAGATCGATTACGACATGGCAGCAAAAAAGGGTATTTCGGTAGAAAACGCTATGAATACGCTGCAGACATTGATGGGAAGTTTCTACGCTACCAACTTTATTCGTTATGGTCAGATGTATAAAGTGATGGTGCAAGCCGAACCACATTATCGTCAAAGACCGGAGGATGTATTAAATTTATTCGTCAAAACGAAAGATGGTGAGATGGTACCTTATTCTTCATTCATACAAATGAAACGTATTTATGGACCGGAGCAGATAACGCGGTATAATATGTTTACCTCTGCCATGATTAATGGTCAACCCGCTCCAGGATATAGTACAGGACAAGCCATCGAGACTGTGCAGAAATTGGCCGCAGAGCTACCTCAAGGATATGTGATTGAATGGGCGGGAATGACTCGTGAGCAGGTAATTTCGGGAAATCAGGCCGTGTATATTTTTGCATTGTGTTTGGTGTTTGTTTACCTTTTATTATCCGCCCAATACGAAAGCTTCCTGTTACCTCTCCCTGTTATTTTGGGTATTCCTCCGGGGATATTTGGTTCTTTCCTTTTCCTCAAATTGTTGGGGTTAGAAAATGATATTTATGCACAGGTAGCCTTAGTCATGTTGATTGGTTTATTAGGTAAGAATGCTATTCTTATCGTGGAGTATGCAGTATTGAAACAGAAACAGGGGATGGGTGTCTGGGAGGCGGCCATTGAAGGGGCTTATGTACGTCTGCGGCCTATTTTGATGACCTCTTTTGCGATTATTGCCGGATTAATTCCACTTATGATGGCGAGTGGTGCCGGAGCAATAGGAAATAGAACTATTGGTACGGCATCAGTAGGAGGGATGCTTATCGGTACATTGTTTGGTGTTATCCTTATTCCAGGACTGTTCGTCCTTTTCTCCAAAGGTAAGAAAGGGAAAAAGAAAGCTATTCCTGCTGCGGTGACTGTTTTAGTGATAGTGGCGTTTTTGGCATCTTGTAGTGTGCCCAAGAAATTAGATAAAAATGAGCATAAAGCACTTCCAGAACAGTTTGCAAAAGATAGTGCTATACAAGAGGCTGACACGATGAGTATAGCTTATCGACCTTGGAAGGAAGTTTTTACCGATCTGAAACTGAAGGAGCTTATCGACTCTGCCCTGGTTCATAATTATGATATTCAGCAGGCTATTCAGCGAATAGAAATTGCCCAAGCCAGTTTCAGACAACGAAAAGCCGCGCTTTTACCAAGCTTGGATGCGGCCGCAGAGGCTGGATTGCGCAAATATGGATTTTATACAGAGGCGGGTATTGGAAATTATGATTCCAACTTTTCTGAAAATCTGAAGGATGATGAAAAAATTCCTGAGCCTGCTGTCCCTGACTATTTTGTTGGTGTACGCGCATCTTGGGAATTAGATCTGTGGGGTAAAATCCGTAGTCAAAAACAGGCGGCCTTTCAAAACTTACTTGCTGAGAACGAGGCTCGCCGATTGGTAGAAACTGAAATCATAACAAATATAGCTTCTGCATATTACGAGCTGTTGAGTTTAGATGCTAAGATTAAAGTTTTTGATGATAATATTCGTCTAAATGAACAGGCATTGGAAATCACTGAGCTCCAGAAAGAAGCCGGACGTACTTCGCAACTAGCCGTACAACAGTTTAAGGCCTTTCTTGCCAGCTCTAGGGCTGAGCGTGAAAGGATGAAGCAAGAAATAACTGTCTTAGAGCATCATATAAACTATTTGGCTGGCCGGTTTAATGGGCCAATTGAACGTGATTCCCTGAGCTTTGCCGACCAAAGGCTGTTTGCAAAACTTGATGTAGGAGCGCCATTCCAGATGCTGGCTGCGAGACCGGATATCCGACAGGCTTCTTTTCAGTTAATAAGCGCAGAGCAGGATGTTAAAGCTGCGCGTGCTTCTTTCTTGCCTTCTGTCGTTCTTTCTCCTTATGTTGGTCTTCAGACCTTTAGCTTTAATAAATTGGTTGATTTCGATAAGTCATTGACTTACGGTCTGCTGGGAGGATTAACTGCCCCCATCCTCAATCAACGGCATTTAAAGAGTCAGTATGATACATTTAAGGCTATGTATGGGCTGAATTTTTTAGAATATGAAAAAAGGGTATTAAATGCGTATAACGAAGTGTCCAATGCCGTTAAAACCCAAGAACATATTCAGCAAAGAGAGCATTATATCAGTGAACAGGTCGAAGCATTGAAAGGTGCTGTCGATGCTGCAAATGAATTGTTTATTGCCGGTCGGATCTCGTATCTGGAAATTATCACTGCTCAAAAAGATGCTGTAACAGCGGCTCTGGATAAGGTAGAAATACAGAAAGAGGAACTTCTGAATGAGATTGTTATCTACAAAGCCCTGGGAGGGGGATGGCAATAAAATTAGTGTATATTCCGGATAACGGAATAGATTAGGAATACAGAGCCAAATATCTTAATGGCGGAATCTCCGAAAAGGATTTTCCGCCATTTTAGTTGTTTTGCGGTTGGGTGCTTTATAAGGCGAAAACCTAAGCCAAGTGCAATATATGGAATGGCAGGGATAAGCAAAGCATTCTGATGAAAGGCTTCTTGAAATTCACCATTCAGTAGGTAATGTATAGCACGCTGAGAGCCACAACCGGCACAGTCCAATCCTGTGCAGACTTTTAGGGGGCATTTCGGAAACCAGGTGTGCTCCATAGGGTTGAAGTTGCGGTATATATATAGTATACCAACCCCTACCACAACAGCACAGCTGACCCAAATGTTTTTATATTTATTCGTGGCTATATGCTTAATAGCTTCCTCCCTCCAATAAAGCCATAAATATTGCTGTTCCGAAGAAAATGAATTGTAAAATATACAATGCAATGGTAACACCTACATTGATCCATAACCATTTTTTAGCATTGGCAGAATCATTCTCTGCCCCAATAGTATCGCCGGAATAGAATTTCTTTTCCACTCGCGAAGCGTAGACAATGGAAACAATGCCTAAAGGGAGACAACAAAAGATGGTGGTAATGATAGTCTCTATAAGATAGTTCTTTGGTGGTTGTGCATTTGGTAATGAAGGGGCGTTGGAATATGGATTCGTATAGTAGGGAGCCGGATTTGCGAGGTCGGTGTGAGCGAATAGCGAAGCAAGTTCAGGAACTTCTTTTGCTTTAACCCAATTAGGAAAACCCGCTTCCCACACAAAGGTGTCTGGCGTCAGCCCTTTGTGTGCTAACTCCTCTATGCTGAATGGCCCAAAGCTGTTGGTCCCATCGGAGTAGTGATATTTTTTCATTTATAAAAGGATATGTTGTGATAAATATAGGGAATTAGTTTGTATTATGCGATAAAGAAAAAGGCTCTCAATCGGGGAGATTGAGAACCTTTCTAAAACCAATTATTAACCTAAATTATGAAGCCTAATATAATACAAGCATTATGCCAAAAAATTAATTGTACACCGTGAAATGTTCCATTTCAGTTGTGTGATATGATTTTATACTTATTGGCGGGGTCTCGTATAAATTATATTCTACTATGAAAATAAGTGCTATAGCTACTAAGAACATGAGTATACTAAGATAGGCTGAACGTACAGCTGTTGGCATACTTTGAATATAGGATAGAACTTTTTCCATAGTTATTGTTTACAAAATGTATATAAAGATAGTGCTAAATATTATCTCAAACGACTAAAATTTTAAAACGCTACAGCCTATAGGCTTTTTTATAGTTTATGTTTGTAGTTTTTTTACTACAACGTGTATGTAAAAACAGTCAACTTTTTATGTGCTCCATTTATTAGTTTGTCATCTCTAATCTCAGAAACCTTGCAGTTTCGTTGTTTTTCTGTTTGATAAGGTCCTCTGGAATACCAGAAAACATGAGCTTACCGCCATTTTTGCCCCCTTCGGGTCCCATATCGATAACCCAGTCTGCCGTTTTGATGACATCGAGATTATGTTCGATAATCAAGACCGTGTTACCTCTGTCTGTTAGCCTATTGATAACGCCCAACAAGACATTGACATCTTCAAAATGTAAGCCAGTAGTTGGCTCATCCAAAATATAGAACGTATTACCTGTATCTTTTTTGGAAAGTTCCGTAGCCAATTTAACACGTTGCGCCTCGCCACCGGAAAGCGTAGTGGAAGATTGTCCTAAGGTAATATACCCTAATCCAACATCTTGTAAAGTCTTTATCTTACGATAGATGGAAGGGATATGCTCAAAGAATGTAACAGCCTCGTCAATACTCATGTCCAACACATCCGAGATGGATTTGCCACGATAGCGCACTTCCAACGTCTCTCTGTTATAACGCTTACCTTGACAGGTCTCACAAGGAACCTGCACATCAGGAAGGAAATTCATCTCGATGATTTTCATTCCTGCACCCTGGCAAGTTTCGCAACGGCCACCTTTTACGTTGAAAGAGAAGCGACCAGGCTTATAGCCTCTAATCTTTGCCTCGGGAAGCTGCACGAAAAGTGTACGGATATCCGAGAACACTCCCGTGTACGTGGACGGGTTGGAACGAGGTGTACGACCAATTGGACTTTGGTCTATTTCAATAACTTTGTCAATATGTTCCAGGCCGTCAATACTTTTATAAGGGAGCGGTGCTGCCTTGGCACGGAAGAAATGGTGATTGAGAATTGGGTATAGCGTGCCCGTGATAAGACTGGACTTCCCCGACCCTGATACGCCTGTCACCAATATAAGCTTCCCTAAGGGAAAGTCGACTGAAACATTTTTTAGGTTGTTTCCTTTTGCCCCTTTTAGTGATAATAGCTTGCCGTTTCCCTCTCTGCGTGTGGCAGGAATAGCGACTTCTTTATCTCCATTAAGGTAACTGGCCGTAAGTGATTTTGCTTTTAGTATCTCTTTCGGTGTACCTTGTGCGACAACTTTGCCACCATGTACACCGGCTTCCGGTCCCATGTCAATAACATAATCAGCATGCAAAATCATGTCCTTATCGTGTTCAACGACAAGAACCGAATTCCCGATATCCCGGAGGTTTTTCAACGAGTTGATTAATCGTTCGTTGTCACGTTGGTGCAGACCAATGCTTGGTTCATCTAGAATATAAAGCACATTGACCAATTGAGAGCCAATCTGTGTAGCTAAGCGGATACGTTGAGCCTCTCCGCCCGAAAGAGTCTTGGAAGAGCGGTCAAGTGTCAAGTAATTTAAGCCAACATCCAAGAGGAAGCCTATGCGTGCACGTATTTCTTTGAGTATTTCCGCAGCAATCGTGTTTTGTCTTTCGTTTAATCGGCCTTCAATGTTGTCAAACCATTCGTATAAGGCTGAAATGTCCATGGTTGCAAGTTCGTGGATATTTTTACCATCAATCTTAAAGTGCAAAGATTCTTTTTTGAGTCTTGCCCCCTTACATGTTGGACATGCTACTTTTGTTCGAAATTCATCCAAACTAGAATTGTCGTGATGCCCTTTACCACTCAATTCTTCTAATAATCGGAAGATACCAAAGAACTGGGTTGTGTATTCCCGTGCTCCGTAGCTTCCGTAAGAAACGGTTAAGGACAACGGTTCTTCACCTCCAAACAATAAGAAATCTATCTGCTCTTCGGTTAATTTTTCGATAGGTGCAGTTAGAGAAAAATCTAACTTCGTTGCTACTGCCTTGATAACTTGAAAAGTCCAGGATTCCCGAGATTCGCCCAGTGGTACAATACCACCTTTTTGTATGCTCAACTTGCGGTTAGGGATAACAATATTCTTATCGATTTCAAAGATATAACCTAAGCCGTCACATTTCGGACAAGCTCCATAAGGCGAATTGAAAGAGAATGTGTTTGGTTGGGGTTCGTCATAAGATAAACCTGATTCCGCATCCATGAGATAACGGCTGAAAAAATGTTCTTTATTCTCCTTGTTGGCAATCTTTATGATGCCTTTAGCTGTTTTCATAGCCTGCATGACCGAGGTGTACAACCTTTTTCGGTCGCCTTCATTTGCATACAGCCTATCGACTACAATTTCTATATCATGGATTTTATAGCGGTCTACTTGCATTTTTGGAACGATGTCCAAGATCTCACTATCTACCCGTACTTTCGTGTATCCCTGCTTACGTATCTGTTCAAATAATTCACGGTAATGGCCTTTACGTCCTTTTACGACCGGTGCCAAAACGTATATCGGCTCATCCTGAAATTCTTCAAGGATTTTTTCGACCACCTGCTCTTCCGACATGCGTTGCATGGGTTTTCCGGTTACATAAGAATAGGCATCTGCGGTTCGGGCATATAGCAAACGCAAGAAATCGTAAATCTCCGTGATAGTCCCTACAGTAGAGCGTGGATTTTTATTTGTAGTTTTCTGCTCAATGGAAATCACCGGGCTTAGCCCTGAAATTTTATCGACATCCGGGCGCTCCATACCACCTAAAAATTGACGACTGTAGGCCGAGAATGTTTCCATATAGCGGCGTTGCCCTTCTGCATAAATTGTATCAAATGCCAAAGAGGATTTACCACTGCCACTCAAACCAGTTATGACTACTAATTCGTTGCGTGGAAAGGCAACATCAATGTTTTTAAGGTTGTGTACGCGTGCGCCGTAAACTTCTATTTCGTTTTGTTCAACTAAGTCTATGTGATTTTGCTGTTCGGCAGAGCTCATGTTTTCTCCTGATTTTTATGCAAGATACAAAGGTACAGTTTTTTAAACGGACAGCACTACCTTGGACATAATGAAATGCTAATTTTTGATTTTGTTATGATATGAAAATACTTTGGCGAGTATTTTGTACTTTGTTTGACGAAAACTTAGAAGCAATTGAAATTGAAAAAACTGGATTTAAGCAGGAATGAGAAGCAAACAGTCGAAGATGCGCTCCAGCATTGGCAGGAGAATAATTTGCTGTCGGCAGAACAAGTGGAAGCACTAAAGGGCAATATCGATGAAAAAGGCTTTGAATGGAAAACCTTGGCGCGTTATGCTTTTTGGATCGCACTGGTATCTTTGGTATTTGCTGTATTTTCGCTCTTTGCAGACGATGCCTTGATTCGTTTTGTCGAAAGATTTTACGAAACACCCAATATCGTGTTCTGTCTGTTTTTCGGGGCGTTGGCTACGGGGTTCTATTTCCTGGGGTTCAGAAATAAAAAACGCTACCCGGACAAAACCTTTTCCAATGAAACCCTGATGCTGGCCGGGGCATTTGCAACGGCAGCATGCGTAGGATTTTTGGGACAGGTACTGGATAGAAACACCAGCCATTTCACATTATCATTCTTGTTGTCGATTGTTATATATGCTGTGTTAGCGATTAAGCTGCAATCCAAGTTGCTTTGGGTGTTTATGCTTATTGCCCTGGGCATCTGGTTTGCAACAGAAACAGCTTATCATAGTGATTGGGGTTTTAAATTTTGGGGGATGAACTACCCTTTGCGCTTTACGCTCTTCGGTCTGTTGGTAACGGCTTTTTCGTTGTGGGGACAGCCTAAAATTCAGCGTTTACAACCATTTCAGTCTACAAGTTATGTCGTTGGCTTATTATATACTATGATTGCACTTTGGTGCTTGTCTATTTTTGGTAACTACGATAGTTTTGATAGCTGGACAGAAGTGAGACAGTATCATATCTTTTATTGGGGCGTGCTGGCTGTTTTGCTTTCTTTGGGTGTGGCACTTTATGGCATGAAAACTAAAGATAATGCCACGCGGGATATAGGTTTCGTTTTCTTTATACTGAACCTGTATACCCGCTTTGTGGAATATCTTTGGGATAATATCAATCGCACGATTTTCTTCCTGATTCTAGCTGTTTCCTTTTGGTTTGTCGGGAGGTGGGCTGAGAAGATTTGGCGGAAGAAAGATGCTAATTGATGCGTATGCTGTAGCTGATGTCTATGCCACCTGCGGCAAGCATGTCATGTACCGAGCAATATTTTTTGACAGCTAACTCTGCTGCTTTTTGTGCTTTTTCTTCATCGATTTTCCCTGATAGGGTAAAGGCGATGTGGATTTTGGTGAATACATTTGGAATTTCTTCCCGGCGCTCACCGGAAACTTCTACCTGCACATCCTGGAGGTCTTGGCGTTGTTTCTTTAAAATAGTTGTTAAGTCAAAAACGCTGCAAGAACCCAATGCCATCAATACCAGCTCCATTGGGCGTACACCTTTTCCTTCGCCTCCGATACCTTCGGAACCGTCAATGTTTACTTTAATATCAGATAGTTCGCTGGATGCCTCAAAGTGTACAGCATCGTTTTTACGTTGTAAATGAACTTTCATGTTTCTATTTGTTGATTTTTGCTCAAACTTACGTAAAAAACAGCAATAGGCAATAAGCGTTGCTTTACATTACTTAAAGTCTATTGCTTCTGTATTTATGGGAATTTCACCCCACGGTATTGTGCCGCATCGACTTTCGAAAGTTTACTGCCGTATTTGGCATTAATGGCCTCAATAAAAAGGTTGGCAATAAGCGCATTGCCCATCGGGGTTAAATGTACTCCGTCGAGTGAAAACGCATTGCCCGTGATAAAGGAAGCGTTAACTCCTATTCCATTGTAGAGAATACCCGGATTTTTAACCTTGTTAAGGTAAGCATGTGCATCTGCCAATGCCAAACCTTTACTTTCTGCCGCAGATTTGATGATCTTGTTAAATTCGTTCACGCGTGTAGAAACTTCTACAATTTCATCCTTGTCCAACACAAACTTATCGTGCAATGGGTTCTGTGGAATTAAGCCGTAGCCCGGTATACCATTGCTAACCTTGCCTAATGTATCTGTCGGGAATGTAAGCCCGAATAAATCCTGCTCTGTGGCTTCACGAACTCCAGCTTCTGTTTGTATATAGACCTTCGTATAAGCACCTCCTGTAGATGCCGTAATGCCGGCTACAATACGTGCTGTTGTTACCGTATTGAAGAAAGGGATAGCCGTCACATCAGGAATAGTCGCGACAACGCCCTTTTGCCCTTTTTCAGTTAGCTTGTTAATAAAATCATTGTACAGCTTGTTGAAAGTAGCCGTCTGCGTTAATGCAGATGTTGGCCCCTCTGTGAAAGCGCCGTTGGTAGCGTAGCCAAGAGCATCGTTATTACCAAGCCAGAAGCTAAAGAAAGTATATTCCTGACTGGTGACATGCCCAAAATAGGTTGTTTCTGGCGGTGTATTGTCCGGTAGTAAACGCTCAAAATAAGGATTCCCTAGAACAGAGCCTATACCTGGAGCAAAAGCCATATCGAGACGCATTCCGGGAACACCAAAATTGTGGATTTGATCCGTGTATTTCGTGTATAAAGGAGCGCCATTTGGGTTTAGCCCACGAATAGCGAGGTTGTTGGTTACATTTTCCATTACAGGCAGGCCATCCACCAGTGCTTTTAAGCTTAGATAACCGGATCCGTTGTGTTGTTCTTGACTAAAAAACGGGGTTTTAAATTCACCACCACCCACAGCTTTCAGCTGTTCCGCAATAAGATTGGGATAAGCCACTTGTTGGCCTTCCAGATAAAGTCCCCCATCGGCAAAGCCTGCTGTAAGGGAGTTGCCTATAGCTATGTATTTGGAGAAATTAGCCTGACCAGCAGAAGATGAAGGACTTTCGATGTCGGGAGCGCAGGAGCTAACAAAAACAACTGCTGCTGCGCTGATAGACCATTGAATATTTTTAAGTATGTTTTTCATGTGAATTACCATTTATAGGTTAACGATAGACCCGGTGCGTGGATATAGGTTTTATAGGTTCCTGTTAGACCTGAATTCGCGCTGCTCACTGTGCGTTCAAAAAGCTGTTGCATAACATACGCTCCTGTAATATCCCACTTATCGTTAATATCATAAGTAAATCCTACCGAAGCCATGAATCGATTGTTATCTGGTGTTTCTGGTGAAACATACGGGCCTCTGACAGGTGAATATACATAGCCCGTTCCAGCACGTAAAGCCAAGGTTTCAGAAGCTTTATAATTAATACCGATTTTTCCGGAAAAAGCATTTTCATATTTCTTGATTTGACGTGTGTCCTGTAACGTAGGTGTATTGTCCTTGTAATCAAATACCAATTCTTTATAGATGTCATAGCCGATAATGCTGGCATCTGCCGCAATATCTACTTTCTCTCCAACAGGGATGCTTATGCCAAAGTTGAACGTTGCAGGAAGAGGTAGCTCAGAGCTAA
Source organism: Sphingobacterium wenxiniae (assembly GCF_900116225.1). GTDB lineage: Bacteria > Bacteroidota > Bacteroidia > Sphingobacteriales > Sphingobacteriaceae > Sphingobacterium > Sphingobacterium wenxiniae. The sequence continues at coordinate 225,068 of NZ_FOZZ01000003.1, read as the reverse complement.
AGGTCGTGTTTGGGAAAGATGCTGCCAAGCCCGCCGGGACTGTAAATTTAGCATCGCCATCTTTTAGTTTGGTGATTACACTTGAGCGGTAGCTTAAGGAGATCGCCACATTGTTTTCCAGATGGTAATGCACACCAACATTAAAGCCCATTCCCGTTCCTGTACCTGAAAGTTCAGCTTGTCCCGCAACACCTGCAGCATCCGAAACGGGGATAGAGCGGGTGAGGTCTACAAGTCCAATATTGTACACAAAACCACCTCCGATACCGAAATTTTCTGTTATTTTGAAGCTTAAGGTAGGCTGTATGTAGATGGCACGTAGCTGCAAATGATTCAGCTCATATTTACCGGGCCAATCTGTTCCCCAATCTACCGAACCGCCGAAAGGTGTATAAACCCCAATCCCTGCTTTCCACCAAGACTCTTTTGGCCCAAATGTGGCAAAAACCGAAAAAGGAGGAGATATTTTGAATTTGGTATGGTGCACATCGTTGCTGTTGATCTCGCGAAAAGCAGAACGATACATCACAGCACTTCCTCCGATGGAAATAGCATTGTTTTCTACTTTGGAAAGTGCTCCCGGATTGTAAAATATAGAAGACTCGTCAACAAAGAGCGCCGAACCAGCTCCTGACATCCCAACAGCCTTTTGTCCTTGGGTGTTAACCTGTGACCCTTGCGCCCAAACTAAACAAGGGCTGGCCAATAATAAACCGAGTAATAATCTTTTCATAAAATGACTTTTATTTGCCCATGTTTTAAAACATAGTTTATAATTCTATGCTAACATAGTATTTTTGAGTTGAACAAACAAATTTTTTTCCGAAATATTTTTCTGAATAAATGTATCAAAAAAACTATCCTTTGCTATTTTATTACAACAACAAAACTGTTTTTGTCATTATGTATTCTATGATGAAATTTGGGTAACTATAGATATTATTCGTATCTTCACAGATAAACAAAAAAGAAGTAAAACCATGGCTAATATTACATTTAAAGGCGGGGCGATCCACACGCAAGGTGAATTGCCAGCAGTTGGGTCTGTTGCTCCAGAATTCAAGCTGACCGGAGGCGATTTGTCTGAAAAATCTTTGGCAGATTATAAAGGAAAACGTGTTATTCTAAATATCTTCCCAAGTGTAGACACAGGGACTTGTGCGGCTTCGGTTCGCCATTTTAATCAAAAGGCGGCAGGTTTGGACAATACCGCGGTATTGTGTATTTCCAAAGATCTTCCTTTTGCACAAGGGCGCTTTTGTGCGGCTGAAGGTATTGAGAACGTGGCCACACTTTCGGAATATAAAGACAGCAACTTCTCGGAAGCCTATCAGTTGAAAATTGTTGACGGGCCATTGGCGGGTTTGCTAAGCCGTGCGGTAGTCGTCATTGATGAGCAGGGAAAAGTGGTGTACACGGAACAAGTTGCGGAAATAACGGATGAACCGAATTACGATAAAGCACTGGCAGTATTGTAATAAAATAATAAAGGGGCTTAGCCCCTTTATTGTTTTTATTTTGTCGCTTCCAAAGCTTGCAGCACATCGCCAATGATGTCTTCCTTATCTTCCAAACCGACAGACAGCCGAACAGTACCTGGTGTGATGCCTAAATTTAACCGTTCATCTTCCGTTAGTTTGGCGTGCGTGGTTGTTGCAGGGTGCGTAGCAATAGAACGCACATCCCCTAAATTTGAAGTGTAAAGAATCATTTCCAATTTATCCAAAAACCTAAACGCTCTTTCTTTGCCACCCTTTACTTCAAAAGTAACAATTCCTCCACCGGCCTTCATTTGCTTTTTCGCCAATTCATATTGTGGGTGAGAAGGTAGGAACGGATATTTTACATGCACGATTTCACCGTGTTCTTCCAATGTTTCTGCCAATGCCAAGGCATTGCTACAATGTCTGTCCATACGAAGGGCCAGTGTGTCTAAACTTTTGGATAGTGTCCAGGCATTGAATGCGGACATTGCCGGTCCGGTGTGTCGAATGAAAAACATGAGCTCATTGATCAAATCTTGTTTCCCGACGATAACGCCACCCAAGACTCGACCTTGACCATCCATATATTTCGTTGCAGAATGTAGGGAAAGGTCAAAACCATATTGCAAAGGCTTTTGTAAGTAAGGTGTCGCAAAACAGTTATCGATGATAAAGATGATGTGTGGATATTTTTGTTTTAGATTACCCAAAAACTCCAAATCTGCCAACTCTAATCCCGGATTAGAAGGTGACTCCAAGAAAATAATCTTGGTATTGGGTTGTATGGCTTTCTCCCATGCTTCGTTGTCTACAGCATTTACATAGCTAGTTGTCACGCCCCAACGTGGAAATAGTTCGGTGAACAACTGATGGGTTGAGCCAAAGATAGCTCCTGCAGAAACGATGTGGTCGCCGCTGCGGACAAATCCGGCAAAAGAAGCAAATACAGCGGCCATACCCGATGAAAAGGCTAAACCGTCTTCGGCGCCTTCCATGATGCAGACCTTATTGATGAATTCAGTTGTGTTCGGGTTGGAATATCGGGAATATATCGTGCCTTCTTCTTCGCCTGCAAAAACAGCCCTACCTTGCTCAGCGCTATCAAAAATAAAGCTGGATGTTAAATATAAAGGTACAGAGTGTTCTCGGGTGGTTGAGCGAGGTGCTTGTTCCCGAATGATTTTAGATTGATCTTTTTTCATGATGAGCAAATTTAAGGCATAGCCTACTATTTTATGTATTTTTTTTGTGATTTATTAAAAATCATTTATGATAAGTGAGCAGAATTCAACCGCAATTTTACGGTTCATATTTACGATGGTAGCTAACAACTATAATAAAAGAGATATTCTTAGCGATAAACAATGAAGTATTTTTTTATGAAATTACATTAATGTTTAATGTGTATGGTAAAATCGTTTATATATTGGGTAATTATATTAAATAATAATGGAGGTTGGAGTAATATATTTGTAGAATACTAAAATTTTAAACCTTAAAACCATGAAACAAACTTATAAGCAAAAGAAGTTGCTGTTTCGGAAGAATTTATGGAGCAAGACGCTTAGTGTCTCTCTGTTATCTTCCTTTTTACTTGGCGATCCACAAACCATACTTGCTAATGGTACAACAATTCATGAGCAAAACGTGCAACAAACATTGGCTGGACAAGTGGTGGATACCGAAGGAAACCCACTCGTCGGCGCAACTGTGCGTGTGCTGGATTCAGATGCTACAGCAGCTACTGACGGAGAAGGCCGGTTTCAGATTGCAGTTAGTGTCGGTTCGATTCTTGAGGTACGTATGGTAGGATTCAAACAATTTACCTCCTCTATCCGTTCGCAAGAAACCATCAAAGTCGTGCTCGAACCTGAGAATAACTCGCTGGATGAAGTGGTCGTTGTCGGATATGGTACTAATAGAAAAGCTAATCTTACGGGTGCAGTATCTTCTGTTAGTTCGGAAGCACTTGAAGGACGTTCAATAACGAATTTAGGCCAAGGTTTACAGGGAGCTGTCCCAAATCTTAATGTAACCACGGGTGACGGTAGACCGGGGTCTACATCATCCTTTAATATCCGTGGATACAACTCGCTAAATGGAGGGTCGCCGTTGGTCCTTGTGGATGGTGTACAAATCGACCCTAATCAAATCAATCCGGACGATGTAGCTAGTGTTACCGTGTTAAAAGATGCTGCTTCCGCAGCGATATACGGTGGACGGGCAGCATATGGAGTTATTTTAATAACGACCAAAAGCGGGAAGTATGAATCTCCTACACGTGTGTCTTACTCATTAAACCAATCATTTGCCAGGCCTACCGTATTACCGGATCTTGTCAACTCCTTGGACTATGTAACGATGTACCGCGAGGCAGACCGAAATGGCCGTCTATCGGGTGGCGCCACAGGCTCGGATGTATTTACGGACTTGGATATTGAAAAAATAAAGAATTATTTAGCAAATCCAATACCCGAAAACGCAGTATACATCGATCCGAATGACCCTTCTCGTTACCGTTATGTTGGGAATACAAACTGGATGAAAGAAATGTTTCCAGGTTGGCAGCCAATGAGTCAACATGATCTATCTTTATCGGGAGGGAGTGAGAAAATTTCATATTATTCCTCGTTAGGGGCATTGACACAAAAAGGGCTCTTTGAGGCCGCTGATCAAAAGTTCAATCGTTATAACGGTAATCTCGGTATTAATGTAAAAGCGACCGAGTGGTTAGAGCTTTCGGGGAAAATGCGGTTCAATCGCAAAGAGGATGATCGTCCTGGAACTACGTCTAGATATGATATTCTAGGCGACCGGGTGTCGGATGATGTCCGTCCGATTATGCCTATTCGTCACCCAGATGGCAATTATTCAGGGCAAGGCAGTTTCACAAACCCGTTTGCACTCATCGAAAACAACGGAAGAAACAGATTCAAGTCCGACGATATATGGTTAACAGGAGGATTTACGTTGAAGCCACTCAAAAATTTTCAGATCGTGGGCGATTTGACATGGAATTCCTATCATTATAACAGAAAGTCAAATACTAAATCATTTTATGAATATGGTGCAGTTCCTGCGGGAGGCGATATTGCCGACCCAACGCAAGCGGCATTGTTAGGGCTTTATCCACACAATAACCCAGCCTTTGTACAAGAGCAAAATATGCACGATATCTATTCTGCTATAAATTTGTATGCACAATATGAAAATACTTTTGGTAAACACTATTTAAAGGTGATGGGCGGATACAATCAGGAATATAAAAAGAACGAATCTTTTAATCTTCAGGTCAAAAATCTGTTGAATCAGGACTACCCCTTTGTTAATCTGAATAACGATGAGAAGCCACTGGTCGGATCAACTATAGGCGATTGGGCACTTATTGGTCAGTTTTTCCGCGTCAATTATACTTTTGATAACAAATATTTGATCGAAGTGAATGGTCGTTATGACGGTTCCTCCCGCTTCGCAGCAGACAACAGGTATGTATTCAGCCCTTCTGTTTCTGCAGGTTGGCGTCTATCCGACGAATCTTTCATGAATTTTGCAAAACCGCTATTCAACGACATCAAATTGAGAGGTTCATATGGACAGCTGCCTAACCAAATGCTAGGAACAAATTATCCATATATTGCGACTATGCCTTACGGAACCACGCAATATATCTTCGGAGATGCTCAGCAGACTTATATTACAGCTCCAGGGCTTGTAAGTTCAAGTTTTTCATGGGAAAAGGTCTCAACAAGCAACTTCGGTTTAGATTTTACTATGTTTAATAATCGTTTAACTGGAGCTTTCGACATCTATCGCCGGGACACTAAAGGCATGATTGTGCGAGGAGTAGCCTTGCCGGCCATCTTGGGCACGGGAGCGCCAAACCGTAATGCGGCCGATCTAAAGACCAACGGCTGGGAAGTAGAGCTTTCTTGGAGAGATCAACTGGAAAGTGGTTTCCGCTACTTTGCCAACTTTAACATGAGCGATAATAGAGCAGAAATAACAAGGTATGACCTTAATCCTACTGGAAGCTTGGGGGACTATTATGTCGGTCGGAAAATTGGCGAGATATGGGGTTATACATCTAATGGTCTCTATGCCACGGATGAAGAAGCCGCTCAATTGGATAAGAGCCGTATCTGGGGCGGACAATGGCTGGCTGGAGACGTTCGATTTGCTGATTTAAACAATGATGGAGCCGTCAATAACGGGCTAAACACTTTGAATGATTCGGGAGATCTTCGTGTTATCGGAAATGATCAGCCGCGTTACAACTATGGTTTGCGTTTAGGAGGAGAATATAAAAACTTTGACCTGACTGTCTTTCTACAAGGCGTAGGAAAGCGCGACGTTATGTTGGGGGGAACTTATTTCTGGGGATTTACCAGTGAATGGTCTGTTCCGACAACGGCTTCGTTGGATTATTGGACAGAAGAAAATCCAAATGCTTATTTCCCTCGGCAGCGTTTTGGTGGCGGTGGAAACTTCCAAACGCAAACGCAATATTTACAGGATGCTTCGTACTTACGGATCAAACAGTTGACATTAGGTTATACATTGCCGTCGGCTATTTTGCAGAAGGCAAAGCTTTCAAAAGTACGCTTTTATCTAACTTCAGAAAATCCGTTCGTATGGACAAAAATGTTTGAAAGCTATGACCCCGAAAAAATGGATCGTATGGCTTATCCGATTCAAAAAACATTTGCTTTTGGTCTTCAATTAAATCTCTAATCTCATGAAATTTCACAAATTAACGATATACGTAGCATTAGCTACGCTCTGCCTTCAAGGCTGTAAGAACGACGGATTCCTAGATCGATTCCCGCAGGATCAATTTAGTGAGCCTACTTATTTCCAATCAGAAAATGATTTAAAGCTTTATGCGAATAAGTTTTATGACAATTTGCCACTCGCGGCTAATTTCGATGCGGATAACAATTCGGACAATATGGTTCCACGATCGCAGGACGCTCTGTTAAGCGGAACGTTTGCTATTCCAAGTACAGGCGGCGGCTGGGCGGCTGCCGACTGGTTGCTGATTCGCCAATGCAATTATTTTTTAGAGCGTTATCAGAGAGCACAAACAGCAAATGCGGAAATGTATGCTGCAGAGGTACGCTTTTTCAGAGGTCTCTTTTATTGGCAGAAGGTGGCCCGCTTTGGTGATGTGCCATTGGTGCTCAGAGATCTAGACGATTCTTCAGAAGAACTTTTCGGTTCGCGGATGGATCGTAATGTAGTCATGGACCAAGTACTAGAAGATCTGCAGTTCGCAGTCAACAATCTGCCAGAAAATGGAACGGAACAAGCAGGTAGACTGCACAAAGATGCGGCGAGAGCATTGTTATCCCGTATAGGACTTTGGGAAGGTACTTATCGGAAATACCATGCGTTGGGTAATGAGCAAGAACCTCTACAATTATCGTTAAGTGCATCCGAACAACTTATGCAATCTGGAAGATATAGCCTGTATTCAACAGGAAAACCGAATGAAGATTATTATAATTTATTTATTCAGCAGGATCTTAATGGAAATCCGGAGAATATCCTTCACAGGTCGTATGTATTGGGGGTAAGTACGCAAGGGTATACCCGTACAGCGACAGAAAATAACACAGGAGTGAGCAAAGCATTTGTGGAACAATATCTTTTCAAAGACGGAAATCCCGTTGCCACTACAACATATACATACGATGATTCAAGACCTGATCTGGAACTCCTAAACAGGGACGCACGGTATATACAAACAATCGCTACGCCAGACTTTGTTTGGAGAAAAGGAGAGGGCGTGCCAGAACCTTTAAAAACAGGGTTACCTGCTATCGGAACATCACGTACAACGACGGGTTATTGGTTGATTAAGGGGCGTTCAAGTGATTTGGCCCAATTTAATGCTAGTCAGTCAGATATTGATGCATTTATCTTCCGCTTCGGAGAGGTATTATTAAACTATGCTGAAGCAAAATACGAATTGCAAGGGGATTTATCACAACAGGATTTGGATATCAGTGTGAATCTTTTGCGTGCCCGAGTTGGTATGGTTTCTCTGACTGTAAATGTGGCAGCCGACTCAAATGGATTAGATTACGGTTACCAAATTTCTGCTCTACTTCGTGAAATCAGACGGGAGCGACAAGTAGAACTAATTGGTGAAGGTTTGAGATTCCTAGATATTCTGAGATGGAAAGCCGGTAAACTTATTGAGAATCCGAAAACAATCAAAGGGATGAAGCTCACTGCAGCACTAAGGAATGAGTATCAGCAAAATGGCAACGATGTTTCTTCAGTAATCACGGACGCACAGAATTATATTGTTATTTACAGCAATATAGCAAATGCACGCTCCTGGGATAACAAATATTATCATTATCCAATACCTGTAGATCAGATTAACCTAGCTGGGTATTCTCAAAATCTGGGTTGGTAATTTTTTTGTTGTATCATCTCAACAGATAACGATAGATGCTGTCTTCTTATGCTTATGGCCGCGAATTTAGGAGACAGCATCTAATAGATTGTATCTGAGATTCATGACGCCGCTTACTCATGTATTCTCAAGTCTATAACATCGTTTTAAAAAAAAATCCTATTTTCACTCTTATATTTTTATTGCAATGAAAAAATCGAACTTATTTCTTTTATCACTTTTATTTCCGGCTGTTGTCTTTGGACAGCCCGAACCGGAGCCTTATGGAGCCTTACCGTCGGAGCGTCAGTTACGCTGGCATGAAATGGAAACATACTGTTTAATCCACTATACACCTACCACTTTTCAAAATAAAGAATGGGGATTTGGTGATGCCGATCCGCAAATTTTCAACCCACGTAAATTTGATACGAACCAGATTGCCAAAGCGGCAGCTGCTGGAGGGTTCAAAGGGCTGGTTTCTGTTGCAAAGCACCATGACGGATTCTGTTTATGGCCAACTGCAACGACTACTTACAGTATTGCCAGTACGCCATGGAAAGGAGGAAAGGGGGATATGGTACGTGAGTTTATGGAAGCGACACATGCCCATGGAATGAAATTCGGCGTGTATTTATCTGCATGGGATAGAAATGATACACGTTACGGGACGCACGCTTACGCGGAGGCTTATCGCGAACAGTTGACCGAATTGATGACACAGTATGGTGAGCTGTTCACGTCCTGGCATGACGGAGCGAATGGTGGTGACGGTTATTATGGAGGTAAAAAAGAAAAACGTACGATAGATCGCTCTACATATTATGAGTGGCACGAGAAAACCTGGCCTATTGTGCGCAAGTATCAGCCAAATGCCATGATATTTTCGGATGTAGGTCCGGATATGCGTTGGGTAGGGAATGAAGAAGGTTTTGCTGCCGAAACAAGTTGGGCAACGATTACGCCAAAGGGCCAGGATGGTTTTAAGCCTGTCCCGGGATTGGTTGATGATTCTAATCTGACTACCGGAGACCGAGGAGGTGAGTTCTGGATTCCGGCGGAGTGTGATGTGCCGCAGAGACCGGGTTGGTTCTACCATCCTGAGCAGGACGAACGCGTGAAAACACCAGACCAGCTTTTTGATATTTACCTTAAATCAGTAGGTCGGGGCGCAAATATGAATTTAGGCCTGGCGCCTATGCCAGATGGCTATCTGCATGAAAATGATGTGAAATCATTGGAATATTTCGGGCGTAAACTGGAAAAAACGTTCCAAACCAATTTAGCTGCAGGGGCGACGATTACAGCTTCCAATGTGCGCGCTAATTCGGACAGATTCAGCACGCAGTTTGTGTTGGATGATGATCGTTATTCTTATTATGCTTCGGATGATGCGGTGCTCAATCCTACTTTGGAAATCACGTTGCCTAAAGCACAGGAATTTGATATTATCCGCTTGCGTGAAAATATCAAACTTGGACAACGCTTAGATAGTGTTGCGGTGGAGGTTTTCGAAAATGGTTCATGGAAACCTTTAGCGCAGGCTACGAGTATTGGTGCAAATAGGCTTATCCGTCTGGAACAACCGGTAACGGCAACCAAATTACGGGTACAGCTTTTTGCACCTGTAGCTCCTACATTGAGTGATTTTGGATTGTTCAAGGAATTTAAGGAAGATTTCAAATTCGATAAAACCGTGCCGGCCAAAGTGAAGCTGTCTGCCAAGGATTTTAAACTGCAAGATAAATCTTTTGCTAAAGCTGTCGATGGCAATGCACAAACATTTGCTGAAGGCACAAAAGGAAGCGAAGGCGTTGTCTTTGAGTTGAAAAAAGCAGTTTCAGCAATAGGCTATCTACCGCGTCAGGATGGTCAGAAGGACGGTATGATAACCAAATTTACCTTGCTGATCAGCGATAATAACAAAGATTGGCAGCCTTATCGTGAAGGAGAATTTTCGAATATTCAGGCGAATCCGATTGAGCAAGTGATTTATTTTGGAGAACCTTTGCAGACAAAATATATCAAATTTGTTTCGGATGAATCTGTAGGTCAGTTGTTTACTGCTGCTGAGATTACTTTATATCAATAAAATATGAAAAGACTATTGATGTGTTGTTGGTTAGGTGTTTTGTGGTCAATTTCGGCGATTGCACAAGACCTTACATTATGGTATGATAAACCGGCTCTCCGTTGGGAAGAGTCGGTGCCTTTGGGCAACGGGCTGATCGGTATGATGCCAAATGGAAATGTACAGGACGAATCCATCGTGTTGAATGAGATTTCGATGTGGTCGGGGAGTCCGCAGTATCCCAATAATGACCAGGCGCATCTATATGTTGAGGAGATTCAGAAATTACTGTTTGAGGGGAAGAATGACCTGGCAGAAGCATTGGTCAACAAGCATTTTGTTTGTAAAGGACAAGGTTCAGGACATGGTAACGGCGCGAATGTTCCCTATGGTTGTTTCCAGAATTTCGGTTTTCTTAATTTCTTGCATTTTATAGAAGGAACAGCTACTAATTATAGACGGACACTGGATTTGTCTTCTGCCAAAGCGACCACCTCTTTTGATGTTGATGGGACTACTTTTCTTCGGGAATATTTCACCTCTTTTGATAAAAATGTTGGTGTGGTTAGATTGTCGTCTAATAAAAAACAATCCATCTCCTTTGCCCTGCATTTTTATCGGGAAGAAAATGTGCAGGATATGCAAGTGCAAGGTGATGAAATATGGCTACAGGGCAACTTGCCTGATGGAAAAGGTGGTAAAGGATTATCCTTTGCAGGAGGTGTAAAAGTCGTGGCTAAAGGAGGAACAAAACAGATCTACGACCATCAGATTATTATCAAAGAAGCAGACGAAGTGCTGGTTTATTTCAGCGGTAGTACCGATTATTATGGGCATGACCCGCTGGAAGAAGTCAAAAATACTTTAGTAAAAGTCGGTCCTTATCAGGCAATGGAGGGAGCACATAAAAAACGCTATCAGCCGTTGTTTGAAAGAGTGTCATTGCATATGGTGGACGAACAACCCAAAAACCACTTGCCGACGGATCTTCGGATTGCTCAATTTTATGAAAATCCTTTGCAGGATAACGGAATGGCGGTACTTTATTACCAGTTTGGACGGTATCTCACGCTGTCAAGCACCGCTCCGGAAGTAGCTAAAGCTTTGCCGCCGAACCTTCAGGGACTGTGGGCGCATCAGATTCAAACGCCATGGAACGGCGATTACCACTTAAATATCAATGCCCAGATGAACCATTGGGGTGTAGAAGTGGGTAACTTGTCTGAATATCATAAACCCTTTATCAACCTGATTAAACGGATTGCCAAAGAGGGTGAACAGACTGCAAAAGCGTATTACAATGCTCCAGGCTGGGTCGTGTATATGATGACCAACGTGTGGGGCTATTCTGCTCCGGGCGAGCAGGCTTCATGGGGAGCAAGTACGGCTTCGGGATGGTTGTGCAACCATTTGTGGGAACATTATCAGTTTACACAGGACACAACCTATTTGGCAGAAATCTATCCTCTGTTAAAGGGAGCTGCTCAATTTTATCAAGCTACTTTGGTTAAAGATCCGAAAACAGGATGGTTGGTCACTTCGCCATCTGTTTCTCCTGAAAATGCCTTTAAGCTGCCAAACGGCACAACGGCTTCTGTGGTTATGGGACCTACGATTGATAATCAGATCATCAGGGAACTCTACCAAGCCATAATAGCTTCCAATGAAATATTGAAGTTGCAAGATGATTTTGCGCTAACCTTGTCGAAAGATCTGAAACAAATTCCCCCAGCAGTCATTGTTAGCCCATCGGGGCGTGTGCAGGAATGGTTGGAAGATTATGAGGAAGTCGAGCTTCAACATCGGCATGTGTCGCATTTATATGGGTTATATCCTGCTAATTTTATTTCACCGATCACAACATCGGACTGGGCTGATGCGGCTCGCAAAACTTTAGAAGTACGTGGCGATGAAGGTACGGGATGGTCACGCGCATGGAAGATTCTCTTCTGGGCAAGATTGCATGATGGCGATCATGCTTTGGAAATCCTGCGACAGTTGCTAAAGCCAGCCTTTAAAAATGAAGTCACTTATGAAGGTGTGGGTGCTGGAACATATCCTAATTTGTTTTGTGCGCATCCTCCATTCCAGATTGATGGTAATTTTGGTGGTGCAGCAGGTATTGCCGAGATGCTATTGCAATCCCACGATGGCTATATCCACCTTTTGCCAGCGCTACCTACAGGCTGGAAGGATGGTGAAGTCAAAGGCTTAAAAGCCCGAGGCAATATTGCTGTAGATATTGTTTGGAAAGACGGAAAGGTTGTAGATTATAAAGTTGATGGAAAAAAGGGAGAAATGGTAAAGATTATCGTCAACGATGTTATGAAAAGAGTAGAAGTTTTATAGTTTTCTATTCCCCCCACCGCCAATCTGTACACGTACGCGTGAGAGACTGTTTAAATTTCTGTTTTTGCTCCACTTCCTTCGCCATAGTCCTCGTCAGAGCCGAGACACAGCGGGGCATGGCCAGCGGTATTTTGTGAGGATAAATAGCCTAAGTTTTCAACCTTAATAAATCTTGCAAGGGAATCCAAAGACTTGCTTCTATTGATTTATAAACTAGAGTATCTATTTATATAGTATTTATAGGGATATAATAGGGAGTTAATAGGGGTTTAGTAGGGGTATATCCCTACTAAATCCCTACTAATACTAAATAATACTTAATTAATATCCCTATAAATGGATAATTTTCTTATATTTAAAGCAGATTGAGTTGTTAATTAATTATAAACAGATAATGGCTATACAGAAAGATGGGCCTAATGGTCCAGTCATTGGAAAATTTGGGGTACATTATGGTTATATGCTAAATGGGCAAAATATTATTCGTGGCCCTCGACGCCCCAATAGTAAGAAGCCTTCGCCTGCTATGTTACTCAATCGGGAGAAAATGAAAGTGGCTAACGCATTTACAAGGATGTTAATCCCCATTTTCCGTTATGGGTATAAAAATCTAGCACCTAAAGGAAGTAGAGTAGGAGCTGTACAGCAGGCGCAAGCACAAGTTTTCAAAGAATGTATTGAAATCAATGAGGAAGGCAGACCTTATGTAAATCCAGAGAAAATATTGGTTTTTAGAGGAGATCTACCGCCCTTGCATACTTGTTCCGTAGAGAGGAGAGGTGACTTATTGCATTTTCAATGGACTCCCCCTTCTGGTCTTTTGGGCGCATCCTACAAGATCAATATTCTATTGCATGAAGAGACGTATAATGCAGACCTAAAGATTGGTGTTGCGGAAGTAAATGCAGGAAAATGTGAAGTTCCTATGATAGGTATGACAAAAGGTCCCTTACATGTGTATGTTGGAATCATTGAAGGGTATACCGGACAAATGTCCGATTCGGTTTATCTTGGCATAGTGGAATAGTACTAATGAATACCCGTTGACGATTTTCATCTGATGTAGAGGTTAATATAGGTTATAAATAATCGTAATCTGGTTTTATTGGCATTCGGCAGAGGGCCTACCGAATGACCTTTCCTCTATCTGTGATAAAGATATACCGATATTCTGAGAATTGCTGAAGCAGCTGTTTACCTTTTTTAGCGCCTAATACCATAATGGACGTGCTGAGGGCATTCGCAAACTCGGCGGATGGACCATAGATGGTGACACTGGTCAGACCTGTGGAAGGGTAACCGGTCTTGGGGTCAATGATATGAGCATAGCGTTTGCCATCAATTTCGGCATACTTCTCATAACTGCCGGAAGTGGCAACCGCACCCTCACGGATTTTTAGGATTTTAACCATCTTGTGGAGGCGGAAAGGATTGTTGACACCGATAGCCCAAGGCTTGCCGTCTGTTTGTTCTCCCCAGGAAGCCAAATCGCCCGAGGCATTGACGATACCGCCCTCTACACCTAGTTTTCGTAGAAATTCCCGCCCTTTATCGGCTGCATAGCCTTTCCCGATTGAACCGAACCCGATTTTCATGCCGGTATGTTTTAGGAAGATGCTTTGTTCGACAGAATCAAGGATAATATTTTCAAAACCTACTTTAGCTACGGATTGTCGGATGGCTTCTTCAGTGGGCATCTCGGTCATGCTACCATCGAATACCCACACTTTATCCAAAGCTACAATACTGATGTCGAAAGCACCATCACTCATTTTTGAGTAGGTTAAAGCCCGTTTTGTTAAATCAAATACTTCTGCATCAACCCGAACAGGACGTATACCTGCATTGCGATTTACTGCAGAAATTTGCGTTTCTGGTCGCCATTCGGAAATCAGGTTTTCGATGCGTTCCATCTCTGCGATGGCCATGTCGATATGTTCATTCGCCTGTAGACTATCTTTATCAATAACTGTAAACTCAAACACTGAACCCATCAACATCGCCTGTCGTTGTACCTGAACCTGCGCTTGAGCAAAAAGAGTAAGTGATAACAAGCATAGGGCAACGAATATTATCCGTAACCAATGTAGGCCATATGGGAGTTGGGTTAATAACAATCCGTTAAAATCTGATTTTGTTCTTTATAATGACGTAAAGGTTTGTTATAGCGTTGCTGTGTCATATTATCCAATACTGCTTCGACATCATGTTGCATATTCAGCGAGCCACAAATCATGATAACTCCTCCTTTTTCAAGCTGTTCGGTAAAGAAATCTGCATCTCTGCGGATTAAATCCATCACATATTGGGAAGTCTGTTCGCGAGAAAAGGCAAACTGACAACTGTGGAGTTGTTTTTTGTTGATATGTGCCGTTGCAAATTCCTGATACTGTTTTGCAAGGCTATTGTTATAGCGAAAACCTACGTAGAGGTATAGCGGCAATTGCTGGTTATTTTCCATGACCATGCCCAAGAACGGGGCAATACCTGTACCATTGGCAATCATCATCACGGATGGAACTTGTTTCGGAAGATGAAAATTAGGGTTTGCCAATACCCGTCCTTCGATAATCTGATTTTCTGTTAAATCATGGAGATAACCGGAACCTAAACCTTGTGGATGAAGCTTGACCATTAATTGTATACACCCATCATTGCCGCCGATGGAATAGAAACGTTCTCGGTTATCATTGGCAGGATAGACGGTCAACAAATCGCCGGATTGGAATTTGACTTTGGAGATCGGTTTCAGGAGAACCTTGAATGTTGAATTTTCGTCCGTTACCACTGTTTTTTCAACCACTTTGAGTTTCTGTAACCCAGCTACTTTTTCGCTGTATAGAGTAGGGGCAGTAGCCAAAGGAATCAATGATTTCTCGGTCCATGCCGTTGCCCATTGTACAAATTCATCAGTGGATTTATCATTGACGGTGTATAGGTCGAGGTAACGATTGGCCCAGGATTGCTGTGCGAGTAATTTGTCAACAGTTTCGGCATAACCACAGAAGTCGGTATAGGATTTGGAACCAAACCCAACCACACTGAAATGTACGGGCTGCGATTGAGGAAATTGAGCTACCAGCTTTTCAAACTGTAATGCATTGGTTGGTGCTGTTCCCTGACCAAAAGTTGATGTGAACACGAGTAGACGCTCTGCCTGCGGAAAAATACGATATTGGTTCATCTCGGTGAGGTGAGCCGTTTTTCCGTCCGCCAATAACTGTTTGAGGATCTGGTTGGCAAAGAACAGTGTCGAACCATTTTCTGAACCGACCAAAAGAATAATCTGTGCTTCTTCAGCTTTGTACTTGTTTTTTACCTTGGTACGCGTACGCTTAAACGTAATAACAAAACCGGTATAGATAAAGAAAACGATATTCAGGGATGCGATCCCCAGGATAATAGCCCAAAGTATGTTGGTACGACCGGTATGTAGGTTGAGGTTCAGTTTTTCCAATACCTCTGTATAGGCAAAGTGGGTTTCTTCAACAGGTGCACCGCTTATCTGGTTGATGGTCACTGTACGATCCCGAAGCTTTAGAACGAAAAATTCGTCCGGGTCATCAGGCATGAAAGGAAATTCCAGTTTTTCAATATCCACCAGTTTGGTCTCCTTAAAAATCGGAAATTCCTCAACGGGTATAATTTCACCTTCTACCTCTTCTGCCAAGGGATGTTCCACGTTTTCGGTAGGCTTTGGAATTAAGTTCAATCGTATCATAAACAGATACGTGCCGGTTAATGCAATGATGAAAATAGGGATAAGCAAGAGTCGTCCGCTGACGACATGGAAGTACTGTGCAAAGAAATCTTTGTTGATTTTATCAAAGAAATGACGAATGCCTTGCTGGCGTTTTATGATGAGAACTAAACCAACAATGGTGATGAGCATCAGCAAAAAAGAAACTGCGCCAATAATAATACGTCCGGGTGTTTTGAGGAACAAGGAACGGTGCAGAGCAGTAGTCCATTGTATGAAATCACTTTTGGTCTGCAATTCGCCAAGCACTTCACCTGTGGTAGGGTTAATATAACCTTGTACCATGTTCCCTTCTTCATCCATTGCATCGATACTGACGAACTGGTTATGGTCTACGCTGATTTCGATGATTTCGGGATAAACCTCGCGCAAGGTTGGTACAACTTGCGCGAGGGTAATATTTTCTGTTTCTGTTACACGAAAGGGCGGTGTTTTTTCGTAGATGGCATCGACTGCCAGAATAACACCTGTAACAGCAAGAATCAGTAGAAATAAGGAAGATATGATGGCTAAAGCCAAGTGGGCATACCTCCAGATGGATAAAGTCATTTCTTCGTTTTTACTGAGCCTTGTTTAGTTTAACGAAACGGATATACCCTTTGCCATCGGTTTTGGCTGTTACGCCATCCGTGGTCAACGGAATTTCTACATCGGTCGTAAAATATTTTTGCTCTTCAACAGCGGATTCAAAGCGTAGCTTATAACCTTTGTTGAATTTGCTATTGTCGATTTCCAAGGTACGTACGGCACGGTCACCGCCACCAACAGAGGCTCCGGTCACAGTCGTGATTTTCTCCTTCGTTTTGGTTTGGAACTTATACCAGTCTTTTAGCGTGTTGTACCATTGTTTGTCGGGTCCCAACATTGCCAATGTTTTCTCGTATTCGCCTTTTGGATTAATCAAAGAAATAACCACATAGGCTTTTTCACCGGTGTAGGCATTCATTTGCAACATACATTTGTACTTGCTGCTTTGTGCAAAAGTACTGTTGGCAAAGAATCCTAAAAAAAATATAATTGCTAAAAATTTTAAAGATAGTTTCATTGTTATGTTTAAGTTATGAAAGCGGTTTAAAAAAAGTAAACCGTTGTCGTCATTGCGAGGAACGAAGCAATCTGACAATATAAAAAAGCACAGATTGCTTCGTCGCTTCTCCTCGCAATGACGTGCTTTTTACTTTATTTCAAAAAGTCAATAGCTACCTGATTCTCTTTCAAGAAATCATTGTCACTTGCCAAGTCGTAAGCGGTTTCCTCAAACTCTGTTTTTAAGTCTTTTTTTGCTCCTAAAGCAACCAATGCTTTCAAAGTTACATCGTCTTTTGCGATCAATGCAGCTTTGTGTAGCGCTGTTGTGCCTTCATTGTCCTGCGCATTAATATCTACGCCTAATTCAGCAGCTTTCTTAATCATGTCTGCGCTTTCTCTCACTACTGCTAAATGGAATAAGGTGCTTCCGTCTTGTTGTGGTGCAGCAATATCCAATCCATTACTTTTAAGAACAGCTAATTTATCTGCAAAATCATCACCTTGTGGTGCTGCTCCTTGTGGTCCGCCTGGTCTGCCTTCTCTGTAAGAGTTGAACCAATAGTAAGCCAGATTATGACCATCTTTATTTACGACATTGATGTCAGCCCCATTTTTCAACAACAATTCTACTACAGCAGCAGAACTTCCGGCAACAGCTTTAGTTAATGCTGATTCACCTTTGTCGTTTAAAGCATTGATATTGTTTGTTTTCGCAATCAATGTTTCTAACAATTGTACATCACGCCCGCTTGCGGCATTGATTAATACCGTATTGCCTTCGTTGTCGGCTTTATTCACATCCACTCCTTGTGATAAGAAATAGTTGATGATCTCGCCATTGTTTGGACGGCGTACCAAGGGATGTAAAATGGTGGAACCATCTTTTTTGTAGATAGCCTTAGGGTCTAATTTTAGTGTTTCGACTAAATATTGGTATGTCTCTATACCGTTAGCGGGACCACGGCCACTTTGTGTAGCAAAGAAAAGCGCATTGTTGGTAGGTTTGATGCCTTTAGTCATCAATTTTTCCATCAATGCTTTGTTACCCAACTTAGCGGCGTAATCTACAGCAGTACTGCCGTACTCATCTTTATCCTGAAGTGATAAACCCTTGGAGATGAGGTAATCCGTTATCTTTAAATCGTTGTCACGGGATATAGCTAATAAAAGCAAGGAAGCCCCATCCTCATATGTTTGTTTCGGATCTATACCTGCATTAAATAGAATGTCATAGATGGCGGTATTGGTAACTCCGTTTGTTGCTGCGCTTGCAATAACAGAACGGCCATGGCTATCGGAAAGATGTACATCTGAGCCTTTTTCGACTAAGTAACTCACTAAATCCGCGTTTCCCGTTCCTGTCGCCCAGTGTAAATAAGATGCACTGTGGTGTGTTTTTTTGAAAACACCGTTGCCTTCTTGTTCAACCATAAACTTGATTACATCTAAAGATGCTCCATTAAGAATAGCTCTAGAAGTCGGATCCCAAGATGCAGCATCTGCTTGTGATGGACTATTGCCTTGGGCAATTTCGGCTTTTACTTGTTCTACAGTTGGATTTGTCTTCCAGAAGTCAGGTGACATCAAGCTATTCTGTTGTGCCGAGCCGTAAAAAGAGGCGCCAAGTAACAAGGCTAACAGTTGGATCTTTTTCATATTTTTAGAACTCTTTATTTATACTAAATCTAAATTGCGGCTAAGTTAGTAAAAAACTGCATACAAGTGAAAAATAATTGAAATTGTCTTCGGTTAATTATACTAAATGGAGGGATAATGAAATTTTTAAGTGCCGAAACGCTTAACCTCTGCTTGTTTGGCTTTTACCTCTAATTCGAAAGGGGAAATGTCATGTACTTTCCCGATTTCAATACGAACAGGGCGTATATTGTGCTGAATGAAGATATGCTGCGCTAATTTAGTTTCATCCAGGTAAATGTCATAATCACCCGAAGGCAGTTTCAAACTATATTCACCAAATTCATTGGTATGTGTATGGAAAAGTTGACCTTCTTGGTTTCTGGCGATGATGGCGTAATTGCTCAATGATAAATCCGCTTCCATACTGCGCGCAGGGTCATACTGTATAAGCACTTTTCCGCGCAGGGTACCGACCTGTTGTAATGGAACCTGGATTTGAACCTTCCGTGAGGCTACTGTAATGGTTTGGGAAACGGCCTGATAGTTGTCCCGTAGTGGAGAAAACACCTGATATTGTCCGTATGGAACTTTCTTAAACGTTACGTTCCCTTTTTTATCGGTATTGAACATCACATTGTTGATGAGCAGCGTATAAGCCGGTGCGGGCTGATCGCCTTCGTCGTAGCGTCCGTTGTGGTTCGTGTCATAGAAGCAAAAAACATGGATGTCGCCCTCTTTTACCGGTTGTTTGTCCATAGGCTGGCTGCGAAGGTTTTGCCGAACCCCCAGTTGCAGGTTATTATATGAATAGCGATAGCCGGTGATGCCTTCTGTGAGTGTATATTGGAAATGAGCCGTTGCTATTGTGTTACGTGGTAATCGCCAGTTAAGATTGAGGTTTCCGCCATAGCTGTTGCCAAAGCTTTTGGACAGATTTCCCATTAGCTGGCTGCTCCATTGTAGCCTTTGTTGGAAAAGATGACCCAGGTAGGAAGAGCCTAAAGTATAGCGGTCACACAATGGGATATGAAAAAATAGGCTGTTGTACAGCTCATATATCTGGAAAGTGCCGGTCTGATAGGAGCCATAGACATTCCACGCACCCCAGTTATAGGTCATGTTGGTACGCAAGGCAAAATTGTTGGAAGGCGCCCCGACGAGATTGACAAAACCGACTTCTGTATTGGCAAAAAGGCTATGCTTCAAGTTCGGCGAACGGAAATTAATAATGCTGCCGAGCTGCCAGGCTTGTTTGGAAACCTGTGCAGATTCTGTTCCGTAGATAAAGGTCCCGGACTCCCGCTGGTAATTAGGCTGGAGTGTAAGGGACAGTAGTCTTGACAAGGGATGAAAAACAGTGACATCAATGCGCTCATTGCTGTTATCCATCGGCTGGAAACGTGGGTTGACAAACTTGGGTGAGAAGTTGAAATATTGATACCCAGCACTTAGGTTTGTGCTGTTAAATCGCCTGCTGATGCGCTGAACAAATTGAAGCATACCGCGCCTGTTGCCTGTAAAATAAGGACTGCTATAGAAGTTGTCGCTGTCAAAAAGCCATTTTCCAAGTTGAGTGTTAAGCTTTAATCCCAATGCGGCAGAAGGTTGGCTGATGGAGTTTTGGTTGCTGTTATAGTAGGCTACGCCACCCGCAACAAACCCCTGTAGACGGGTGCGCTCGCTCTGTTGTTTTCCTAATATATCGAATCGGTTGGAAAACAGGAGATTGGTGGTGCTGTCAAATGCTGAATAGTCGTAATATAATAAGCCGTCATATGACTTGCTCTCGGGATGTTCCTGCGCTAATTGCGTGCGTAGATATGCTGTCACTCCCGGGCTGACTGCACCATTATAAAGTCCCAGCAGGTCTGCTGATTTTTCAACTACACCAACTGTATATTGATTAAAATTTGCCGTGTCTTTAAAAGATAGCTTGACTCCCCGACCAAACACCGAAGCTTCGGTATTTTCCTGTATATTACCTAAGGTAATCTCGGTATTGTTCCTTTCATATTGGAGGAATGTATTGTTGATGTTGGGCGAGTTATGGAAATTGCCAAACTGATTGATATTGAGCTGATAGTTCAGTTTTCCATGCGCAGCCCAATAGCTACCTTGTGAGCGCAGATAATAGTTGGGATTTTGCGATAAGGCGTTGGTCATCATCAGCTCTACGTAATTGCGGTTATAGGATAGTGACTGGATCGGTATCGCAGATAAGTTCTGGTAATTTCGTGAGGAAGTCAGGTTGTTAAATGACAGCGTCAGATTACCAAATACATCATCGTTGGCATAGATGCCCGCCACATGGAGATTGTATTGCGGTAGGTTCATCATGTATTTTTCGACAACAAAACTATACTGAATCAGGCTATCTGCTCCTGCGGGTAATTGGATTGGGATAATCTGAAATTCTCTTTTGCCGATGCGGTCAGGTGTGGAAAGAACCAGCCGAATATCTTCATCGGTCGAACCATTGTTATTAACCTGTATCCGGATACGGATGGAATCGCCCACCTGCTTGAAGAACTGTATTTCTGAATGGTTTTGCAGGGTGAGGTGCCGTTTCTCCGGGACATTCAGGCGCACGCTTTTGGATAGAACTTCCGTGCCGTCGTTTTGGTGGAGGATGAACCGGACAGCTTGTCCTTGCATGCCCGCGATTTGGTTTACTTTGAAGCGTAGCGTCATGAAGCGCTTTTTGCCCCTTTGGACTTCAACGGGAATCCTTTCTGGGCTTATTGTACTAAGGCCTTGGGGAGCTTTTACTTCCCAATAACCCTGAAAATCACTCTCCGATAGGTTGCTCAATCCTAAATCGATTGAAAGTAATGTCCCTTCGACCACCTGTTGCTCAGGGGCAGTGGCCTCCATCGCGTACGGCTGCGCATGGCTACTGATAGCCCAAAAGACACTTAACAGGCAATAAAGTATACGAATACTTGTGGTGGACATTCCCTCTATATTTTAGATTATCGAGGAATTAATAAGTACATCAGTGAAACGGAGTAAGATCCTGGTTTCACAAGCCGAAGCTGCTCCCGCGTCAATGCGGCTTTGTAATCCATGTGAAAATACTGCGGTTTTTTTTGACTATCGCCTTGTCCTACCAAAGCAATTTGTTCGTTTGTAGAAAACTTGAGAAACGGATTTTGTGTGATAGGCCGAGCTCCGTTACCTGGCATAAGCTGAACCCCTACGGTTGATAATTCCATGGTTTGACCTTCGGTGCCTAAAAACTCTGGTGATAATGCTTTGAGCCGAACTTTATATCCGGTTTTGGCATTGATTTTTAATGCATCGTTTAACCGTGTGCTCACGCCTTCCTGATAATCTTGCTGTGTGCGGAATAAAAGGTTGACAATGTTGGCATCGCTAAGTACACTGATGCTGAAATCGGGTTCTACGTCAACGAGTTCACCATCCCGCAATTTGGGTTGTATGGCTAAGGTATATGTCTTGTTAAAGGTGGCCAAGACACGCCCCTGTCCATCATACAAGGTGAAGAGTAAGGGAATATCGTATTGTATAAGAGTATAAATGTTGGTGTTTTTGTAATCATCCAAGTATTTGCCACCATCAACTCTAAATGTAAAGTTTAGGTTGGCATATTTATAATCATTATGAGCTACCTGTATGGGGTACTGAGCATTTTGGATCATATATATTGACTCACTTGGCTTTAGATATATGGGGTTTCGATTTGCTGCGATACTGTTTAGGTTGATCTCCTGATTATCATCAGTAGTAAAACGAAAACTGATTTTCTCCGCTGGAAATGGAAGTCCAGAGACATTATTGCCCCATTTTGGGGTAATTGGTTGAAGTAAACGTACGATGACGGACCAATTGGGGTAGTATACTTGCATACCTTTGTACCCTAACCGTATGCGGTTGAAACTTTCACTTGTTTCTATACCCAGATAGGATTCCAAAGAAACATATCCCCCACTGATGGTTTCGAACTCTATCTGTGCCTTGACCGAAGGAGTCAGGCCAATAAAATAGCTTATGCAGAACAAGTATCTAATCGTTTTCATGTTTAAAGATTAATTCACCGATTTTGATGCGGTTGTTGTCGCCATAGCTCATGACAACAGATGCAAGATATTCACCTGCTTGTAGATCTTTGGGTAAGGCGATGTAATGTTTACGCTTATCGTGTGGAAGACAAAAGAAATTTTGTTTTTCCAGACGTATTTTATCCCCACTATCCTGATTTAACAACTCTACAGTAATTTCACCTTCTAGCCATACGTTGCCCGTCGCTTCAAAGGAGGCCTCTAAGAAACTGGAAGTACTGTCTTGAGGTAAATAACGGAGGTTCTGTATTTCAAGATCGGGATTGTTTCTGTCGGGAAAACGGTGATATACTTTAACCCCTGAACGTACAGCTACACGGATATTGGCGCCATCACGGTCTTGACCTTCCTTAGGGTTGAGCTGTGTGACAAATAGCATGGCTGTATGAACAGGTGTAGCATCGGTATACACGAAAGCAGAGGGAACCTGCAGGTTTACGGTTAACTGTTTGGTTTCACCAGGGTTCAACATAAAAAATGGTTCCGATACAGATATCCACTCCGCACAACTGTTGGACAAAGTGCCAGCTTGTGCCAATACATTATCGCCGTATTCTGAGTATTCCCAATCTTGAAAGGAGACTGACAGTTCAAGAGTGTAGTCTTTGCTGGGATTGGTCACTTCTAACAATTCACTTTGATTCTGTCCGCTATTGGCAGTAAAGTATAGACGCGGAGGTCCTACAGTTAAACCCGTCTGTGCTTGGGCAAAATGAAGGAAGAAAAGACTGTAAAGGAAAAATGTAATGTGTTTCATGTTGATAGTAAATACGTATACAACGAAGGTAGGGGCATTTCGTGCGAAAAGCAAGTATCGGCTTATACAATACTTGCTTTTCACACAATAAATGTTGATATATTAACCTTTATGGAGTAGTTATTGTGTAGGTTACTGTCGTTGTATAACGAGCTGCAGCACCATTAGGCCCCATTAGATTAGCAATCTGTTCTGTGTTTAACTGTTCAGCACGATAGGTTACTGCAAGTTCTTGATTAAGAACGGAACCGCTGGAACCATTACCCCCGCCATTGTAATACATTTCTTGTTTACCGTTCAACTCGCTGATCTTCCTTTCTTGACCATCGTTAATTCGTACTTTCACCAATTCCCCACTCATAGTCTCTGCTCCTTCTCCTACAGATCTGTTTAAGTTTTGGTTGGCTACTTGTGCGTGAACCTTGTATCCAGAACCAATAGAACTTACTTTTAAGTGACTAGGGATGGTTTTGGTGATACCATTTGCATAATCGTTAGCATTTTTGTAGACTAAGTTTACCGCACCTGACTCTTCTAATTCTCCACCATCGTTAGGGATGTTAGGGTTTACTTCAATAGACAAAGTCGGTCTAAGAATAACATTTACTTTAACGTCAGCAGTAGTAGTAGAAGTTTGTGCTTGAATACCTGCTGTTGTGATAATAGCTAGTGCAAATGATAAGATTATTTTTTTCATGATTTTTGTTTGTTTTCTTTTTTACTGTCCAACGGGTACTTCCCGTTTGACGAGTGCAAAGGTGAAAAGAAAAGCAGGCGCAAAAAAGATGAAAAGGGGCAAAAAAAATATAATATTGCGCATAGCTGTAGTATTTTAACTACAGGCTTGTCGTTAGAAAGTAAAATAGAGTATTTTTTTACTGTTTTATCGGGTTTCTATACTGTAAAGTACGGTATTAGAGAATTGGGCTGCTTCTGTACTACTGATGTAGTCTAAGAAATATTCTTCTCCTGGGCCACGATAAGAAACATCGAATACTTTATTGAGAATAGGGCTACTGCTGGATATTATACTTTGATTCTCTGTGGTGATGGTTGCAGTTTGTAATTGTATACCACCATCAGGTTCTATTGGGATAGCAGTGACCTTGATTTGAGGAAGATACATGGTTTTTTCCACTTGTCCTGTCGTCTGCAGAAACTCGGGTTGAATAAACTGTACGTTCACTTCATAAGGGCCTGTTGCAGATACGGTAAGATGTTCTTTGTTTATAACCTCGACACCATTGCGATAATCCTCCAATGTATTATATGCTAAGGTGGTCGTCATCTGTTGTGGATTGACCGTAAGGTTCAGGACGGGTCTTAAAACGATGTTTAGGCTGACAGAAGTCTGTTGCGTATGCTCTTGGGCAGATAAAAAGAAAATAGAAAAAAATAATCCCAAAATAGCTATAAAACCTTTCATAAAAACCTCCTATTTCACCGTATGTCCTAAAGTTAAGAATTTTTGATGATATGCAAATGTATTATTTTGTGGGGAGAGAAAAATGAGTTTCATCATGTTTTAGTGGAGAGCCTATCAGGCTTTTTTCGCTGTTGTTTGCGAAATTCTTTTGGTGTTACCCTCATCTCCTTGGAAAAAAATGCGCTAAAGTTGTTCTCATCAAGAAATCCATATGAACGGCCGATTTCTTTGATGCTGAGTTCGCTGTATATTAATTCCCATTTGAGCTGGCTAACTATATATTCCGTAATCATATCCTTAGGTGTTTTATCCGTCACGTTATAAGTAGCTTTAGCTAAACGTTTACTCGTCATGTTCAACTTATCGGCATAGAACTTCACTGCACGACTTTTGTGGATGTGTTGTTTTATACTTTCCTTGAACAGATTGACGATTGTTTTATCCGCATCATCAAAGAAGTCAGGCATATTGGTAGACGCTTTGTGGATAGAGGTTTGTATGAGAGCCTGTTCCAATAAGTTACGGATTAACTGAAGGTATAGAGGATTGTCCATGTGCTGAAAAGCATCATATAAAAGACTGATGACATTCTGTACATAGCGGAGAAAATTATCGGGGACCTCTATGCTGCTATATGATCCTTCCGGAAACAGGCTGCTGCTTTGTAGGAAATCTGTGTCGTGATAACTCCGTATGTAAAATTCGTCGCTGAACTGCAAGATGTCTGTATCTTGCAGTTGTTCTGGTATGGACAAAAGACAACTGGGTGATATGAAGAGAAGAGAATGTGGAGGAAGGGAGGTGTCCTTTTTGTTCAAGGAAAGAACGGCTCCTTCGTTTCCTGTGAAAACCATGGTGTAACATTCCCTTCGAAGATGGTCTTTAGGCGCTGAGACATACTGGTTTAATTCACTAAACTTACATATAAAAAATGTTGTTGACATACAAAGTCATTTTGCTATTTTGGTAGATTAACCTGCCGGTCGTCGGCCGATTATAAAACAAATTACACACATACGAATATAACGTGTTTGGAGAAGAAATGGAAAAAAGGAGAGCCTTTTTTGTCAAAACGTGTAGTAAAGTGAAATGAATGACTATATTTGGTTCAACTAACGAATATTACGTGAACTTAATCATACAGATTAAATTGTATATATCTAAACTTGGGGCATTATGTATAATAACCCTGTTTTTTACCCCGGTAGAATATTCCTTTGCACAACAACTGGGAAATAACGCTGAAAGAACAGGTGTTTTTATGGAACAGCCCGTAGGGGGATTCAAAATATTGCTTTACCGTGACAAAAACAGCGATTTTTAAATTTTGGGGGTTCTTTTCGTGGTTCTTTTTAGACACTGCTATACACCCCATGTGATGCTCAATGATTGACGTAAATGTAGTGATTTCCGACAGTAGAAAACGAAGCAATCGGCTACATATTTTCTTAGCTGGCGAAAGAAAGAAGAAAGCTCCGCATGACACGAAAGAAATTCACCGTAAACAGCCCAAAGCGAGAACAGCCACGGCCAAGAGCGGTGGGGTTTCGCAGGCCACAAATGAGCGAGGGGAAATAACAAACAAAAAGGACAGCAAAGGTAACGGATACCGATAACTCCGCACGCATAATGCCCCAGCCCGTACCTCGCAGGGTCACCCGTTGGGACTTATAGTGCTTCGTTATCTTTTATCCGTTGGTAGAACAGCTTTCTTTTTTTCTGTTTTTTCTTTTAGATGTAGGTGATACTTACCGATAAGTCACTTGCCAACAAACGAACTATCGCTTAACGTTTTAATAAAGTCGATAATATCTTCTTTTTCCTGTTCGGTCATAGGAATTCTATTACCATTCTCTTTCAAAATGGGGTCAAGGTTATCAGCATACAAAACGCCATTGTCGAAATAATCCAAAACAGCTTTCAAGGTCGGAAATTGGCCAAAACTGCCGTACGGTGCGGTGTATTCGGCATTCCGCAAAGAGGGAACACGGAAACGCATCAAATCGTCGGGTACTCCTGTTACTCTCGCACGTCCTGCTTCTTCTGTGCTTGGGTTCAAGGGAAAACCTACATTTCTGAAACTTTGGTCAGTAAACAGTTCGGTACTGTGGCAACTTGCACATTTCATTTTAAACGTGTGATAGCCCCGTGCCTCGCTTTCCGTGAATGTCTCTCCCTCGTTTCGTTTAACTCTGTCGTATTTACTGCCAGCGGAGATTAGTGTATATTGATATTGTGAAAGGCTTCGGTAAATCCTATCGGGGGTAATGTCTTCATCGCCGAATACCTTTCTGAACAACTCTTTGTATTCGTATTCATTCCTCAATTTTCCAATCACTTCCAAAATAGAGGAGTTCATTTCTTCGTGCGTAATGATGGGAACTAAGGGCTGGCTTTCTAATGTAAGTTTGTTTCCATCCCAGTTGTAGAACTTCATAAATGCCAAATTTTGGATGGGTGGCGTATTCCGAAGTCCAACCCTGCCATAAATCCCTATGGCTTGGATGTTATTGTCGGCAAAAGCACTCGACCGGTTGTGGCAACTGGCACATGAAATCGTATTATTGCCACTGAATTTTTTCTCGTGGAATAATTTTTCGCCCAATTCCACACTGTATTTGGTGGGTCTATTCTTATCCGCCGACGGGTTCAGTGCCGGAAAGCCATAAGGTATCTTCAATGGTATTTCGGGGTTGTCGTAAGGCATTGGCTCAATATTATCCTCCTTGTTACAGGATAACAACAACAATAAGATGGATAATATGATGAGAACATTTTTCATGTATCTGAATAGTATAAATTGGAAAAAGAGCCACCGTTATCCGTAGATTTAGGTGGCTCTCTACCAATGTTAGTTATCTACGCTTTCAATAGAAAACATTCCCGTAATGTCACTGGTCCCGTCTCCACCCAAGTTGTCAACAAATTTGACCATATTGACGGCGGTATGGATGCTTGGCGTTGCGTTCCCTGCCCCCAACGTAATCGTATTGGTTTTTCCGCTCAACAGTTTGTCAAAATCCGCATTGATGGTAATCCGTGGCGCATTACTGCCGACAACGGCATTGTTCGGAAGTGTGAGGGTAATATCCCTGTAAGCATCGACCCCTTGCGTATAGGTATCAGGGTCGCCGTTTGTTCCCTCAACTGTGCTTCCGGTATGGATAGATAGCGTTTTGTTATCCGTGTCATAGAAACCCTCAATTTTCGTAAAACGATACCCTGTTCCCCATTCCCAATGCATTTCGGTATCGTTAGCACCTGCCTCCGCATAAAAATTGGGAAACCTTGCCTCGTCCAATGTATTCAGTTCGGGCTTTACGCCCAAACCGAATTTCAGCTGCCTGTATTCACCTACCGGAATATTGGTCAGCACATAATCCAAGGTCTGCGGTTTGGAATGGTTTACAACGGTTGCCCCCTTGTCCAAATCGTTGATATTGTAGGGGATTTCTGCACCGTCCGCTTTTACAAGACGGATATTACTTACCACATATTTCAATTCTGAAAAGTGGTGCGCTTGCCCCTCGGCCGAAGTATTCACCGTAGCCGTGGAAGATGTGGCATCCCCAAGCACGATAGCCGTATTCTTGAATGTGTTGTTGAAATGTAAGGTAATGTTATTGGCGACAGGATTGTCATCCTTACCGCAGGACACCAATGCCGATGAGGTAACGAACAATAGGAAGTATTTTGTTAATGTTTTCATCTTGTTATTATTTGTTTTTAAGTTGTAAGATGGAGCCTTTGATGATTAAAATAAATCATTGCACTTGATGTCTAATGATTATTTTAATCATGTCGGGTTCATTATGATATTTCTAAAAGTTAAATTCTTTTTCTTGATTTAGTATTACTTTTCAATAAGTACACGTATGATAAATTAGCCAATGGGCGGTGGTACAAAGATTTCCCTATAAGGCTCGGCATAGTGGATTGCTTTATACATTGGAATGTTGTTCCGCAGTTCAATGATTAAAATCTTTGTCTTAAATTCCGTGAGTGAAATAGGGAGCATATCAACCCGTTGGTAGATACCAATGGAAGCCGGGTCACTGTTCCCTGTATTCTGCAATTGCTTTTTCAGATGGCATGTTCCATGGCATTCCAGTTCGGGCTTGTTCTTGTTGACACAAAACTCCCGTTCTATTGCCTCTTGGTTCAGCTTAAAGTACATGACGATAATGGTTTGCTGAAACCCAACCAGCAAGGACAAGACCATCATCAGAACACTAAAAACCTGCTTCATCGTGCTAAAAATTGAATTTCAATGAAGTGAAAACATTACGCCCCATCCTTGGTATATTACCCCAATCTGCATAGGTGCTGTAATGCTCATTGAACAGGTTCTCCGCACCTACCTGCAAAACGGCTTTGTAATTCTTAAAGCTGAACGTGTAATCCGCAGAGAGGTTCCACACCATATAGGCCGAAGTAAGGTCTTCACCATATTCTGGGCTGTAATTCTCCTGTGCAAAGTCACCGTTTGCCGAAGTCCGAATGCCAAACTGCCTGTGCATATAATACAGTGAGGTCTGATAGCTCAGTGGACGGATAAAAGGCAGATTGCCTCCTTTGTCGTCCGTTGCCCGTGCGTAGGTAACCGTTCCTTTCCAATGCAGGTGTGTCAGTATATCGTAGTTGGCATTCAATGCCATATTGAACAGTTTGGCGTGGTTCAATGATGTATAACCTTTCACACCGACCGACTGGTAGTTCATCGGGCTTCCCAAGCTCAAAATCCGACCAACGATATAATTCTCGATACGGAAATAGTTTATCTTGGCTTCTATGCCCATCCGCTTGTTCTTATAACCTGCACTCGCATTGGCCTCGTAGGAAATTTCATTTTTCAAATCGGGGTTTCCGATGTAATCGTAGCGGTCAAAACTGTTGTAGATGTAATATCCGTAACCCTCCGAAACGGATGGCGCACGATGCCCGTAACCTGTTCCGACAGAAAAATCAAATTGGTTGATATGGAGTTCGTAACTGGCGTGTAACCCCGGCAATATCCTATTTTTTTCCTGCGGTGTGCCGGGATGGAAAATCCAATTGAACTCGACATATTTGGAACGGTTGTAGTTCCATCCCAAAGAGCCTCCGAAATTCACTCGGCTCATATCCGACATATCCCATGAGTTGTTCATCGAAAGCCCTGCAAAACGGGTCGTCACCCAAGGCCAGCTATACGCAAACATTGTTTTCTTGCTCCTGTCCTGTGGATACATGGTCATTTCCGCAATGGATAGATTGTCGTAAACATTGAGTTGGATTTCGGAACTGTACTCACCATGTTTAAGATTAGCTTTGGAAACCAACCCGTAGGTGGTACTCCAGCCCGGCATATCCATGTGGACAAGATTTTCGGGTCTCTTGGTATCATCCATGTAGTGTTCCACTGCATTGAAATACACCTTGCTATCCCATACCCTCAACAATCCATCTTCAAACAACTGCTTATAGGATGCTGACGTGATAATAGCACGGGAAAGCCATAAATCCATGGGGAGCGCAGGGAAACCCACGTCTTTCGCCTTATCGTAGATGGCATCCACCCTTATCGACGAGAGTTCCCCCGTTTTATACGCCAATCCCAAAGACGTATTGAATTTATTGAATTGTGAATGGTTTACCACATTATTATTTCCATCGTAATAGTTCCCTGCCTTGCGGAAAGCGATACTACCGTCTGCCACGAACTTATCACTGGAATAGGAAAGATTTCCGAGGTTGAAAAACTGTTTGTTGTTGGTCTCAAATCCCGTTTGGTATGCTCCGTTCCATTTTTTTTCAAGGCCAAACGGCGTACTCTTTCTTTTTAGGTCGATGCTCCCTGCCACGGTTGCCCCGTGCATATTGCCCTCCTGCCCCGATGTAATATCAATGGTGGAAAGGTTGTTGCTCTCCACGTATGAAGTAACGGGGTCCATTTTATCCGTACACGCCCCAAAAACGTGCATTCCGTCAATGGTAATGGTAGAGCGTTCAGTACTCATGTTGTTGAGCAACGGCTCCCATGCGTACGCACCCCGTTTGATGAAGCTGATATTGTCGGAAGACGCCAAAAATTCATCCACCGAAACAGCCATTTTCATCTCTGTCTCGATTTTCCGCTTGGCAATGGCCGTTATGGTTACTTCTTCAAGGGTTTTGGTACTGTCACTTTGTTCCTGCTTGTGCGTGTGTTGGGCATTTGCCGTTATTCCAAGAAAGAGAGCCAAAAAAGCAATACTTGTTTTTTTCATAGTCTTAGAATAAAATATCAATATGCAATTCGCTTTTCACACCCACCACGCCCGGCGTGAAATCGGTCGATACGACCGTACCTTTCAATATCTGCCCCTGTTGGTTCAACAGGATGAAATTCAATGTCCAGTTCCCTGTCATCGTGTAGTTAACAACACCGTGGTACAGTCCATCATTCTGCTGTGTTAAGTCTTTGTTGTTGGGTGATGAGTGGTTTCCCATGGATGGTTCGGGCATCCTTGGGTCTAACTGCAAGGTAAAACCACTTACCTCGGTATAGGAAAACTGCGAGGCATCGGGGAAATCTCCGGACGGGGGATTGGTGGGTCTGTTATATCTGTAAATTCCGGCGACCAGTTCGTTTTCACCAACTTTGGGCTTTTGTGGTGATACCAAAGCTATGAAATACTGCTGTTCATCCTTTCCCGTGAACGTGGTCATGTTCAGATTTTGGTTCGTCTGTTCGCTAACGGAGATATTTTGTTTGACCGTATGGGTTTGCCCTGCAATCGTGAAACTGATATAAAGTTCCCAAGTTCTTTCTGCACCGCTCTCGTCCGTAAATACCGAATATCCCGAAAAATAGCTTTCGTCCTGTCTATACACCAAATCGTATCGGTGGGGGCAGGAAGTTCTGTCGCCATTGGCATTGGACATGATGGGTAGGAATGTTACAGCCGTTGCATCCGCTTCTGCGCCAGTCTGACTGCCCGTTATCTTCAGACGAATTTCGTTGTAGCCCTTATAGAACGTTCCGTTTAAGGCTTCAATGCTGATTTTATATCCATCGCTGTTGATGGCATAAACCTCTTTAAACTCGTGGTGTTCGGTAACTTCCGTGTCGATTTCCGCTTCGTAGTCCGTTTTTTCTTTTGTACAGGACACCACCACAAAGCATAATACGGTGAGAAAAAGTATTATTTTCTTCATTGTTATTAACAAATGTGTTGTGAAACCATCACGATTTTCAGGCCACGTAGTGGAATGGAAATCTGATAGCTTCATCACCTTTAAAAATTAAGTTATATCAGATGAAAAATGATTGAAATCCAGTAGGCAGTTGTCCACTTTGGACAAGTTTATGGTATCACCCAAATATGAATGCAAACTGTAATAATACCTATCGCAAATGTTTACTGAAATATTCGGAAACGTATCGGGTTAACAGGGCATATCAATTTCAACTTTGTACCCTACGATACGAAAATATGTCGAATTGAAGTTAAGCCAAATGCTACTGGTATGCGTTAAGCGATTGGGGGGCGGAATACAGGACTGTTGTAGGTAAACCTATAATCAATCAGATAAGGCGAAAAGGTTTCTTCGCTGATTTCCTCATTCGGTTGGTAAACGGAAAAAACGGTTTGTTCCTTATGCACATAGTGCGCACTGTATTCATAAATAACCAAGTTCTTTTTGGTTTCCTCTTTTTCTTTTTCCCTTATTTTCTTCATCAGCACACATTGACCGTCACAATGGAGCTGGGGCTTGTCTTTGTTGATACATTTCGCAATGTAATCGGGCAGGTTTATCTGATAGTCCACAGCCATGATACTGCGATAGAATGATTGCAGTGTCAAAGCGACTAATAGGATATATGCACAAAAACGTATCAAAAGGAAATTATTTTGTGCCAAATATACAGAAACAATCGTTCATAGAAATGACAAACGTCATTTTTGTTAAAATGTTAGAGCAATAACACGATTAGTATCAAACAACAAGCCGTTAGTTTATTTGAAACTGACGGCTTGTTGCTAATTAGAAAATATTAATCCCTGTCCTTTAGTTCTTTCAGCCTTTGCAATTCTTCTTTTGCCCGTTCTGCCTGCTGGGTGGATTGTCTTGCGTTTTCCTCTGCTTTCCTAACGGCAAGTAATCTTTCTTCCTCGTGTTTTACCCATGATTTAAGTTTTTCGGGATTGCTGTTGTATATGGAATCAATATCCATTGATACGGGTGGATAAAATATTCTCACCATTAGGATTTTGATGTCGCTATCGTGCAAAGCGGAATTTGACCGCCAAAGCTGAATGCTGGCGAAAAGAGAAAAAACCGATACAAGCGCAAGGACTGCCCCCGCAATGATATACGGCTGTTGTCGCCCTGTTAGGCGATGCTCCGCAAGGACTTTTATACTCTGTGGCATTTTACTTATTGCTTTCTTCTGTTCTTCCAAAGCGGTGACAAGGTTATCGGTTGCTTTTGCATGCTTTAGGATGGATGCTTTCATTCCCACAAGCGTTTCCTCTGTTACTTTACTATCCAACTTTTTGCTTATTTCAGCCAGTTCGTCCGAATAGTCCTTGGCTTCTGACTGCTGTTTTTCGATTTCCTGTAGACTTCCGTCCATGCTCACCATGACCTCCTGTAGGTCTTTTAGGGTGGTCTGTAATTCCTGTTCGTTCATTTCTTTAGTGTTTTATCTGCTGATTCCTCTTGATTGTTCTTCTCCTGTTTTCTTTTTTTCTTACGCCACATAGGGTCGGGTTCGGGTTCTATCGAAGCGGGCATGTTCAATAGGTCACCGAGCAAGCCTATTCCCGCTTCGTATGTCTCTGACCGCTGTTCCTGCTGTCCGAGTACTTCCCTTATCTGGTCGGCAAGTGTGGGGCTTTCCGTGGTGGAGTGCGTTATTCCTATTGCTCGGTTTTCGCTGAGCTGTTTCTCTATCCCTGCAAAACTGTATTTGCGGTCGATTGCCGAACCTTTGAACTTCACACCGTCCTTTTCAAACGAAATGCCCTGCACTTCATCTGTTCCACTACGGTACTTGTAATGGATACCGATATCCTGCCTTGCAAGCATTGCTTCGACCTCCTTCCACGTGGTGGCTTTTGCAATGATGTCTTTAAGGGCATCAAGAATGGTATAGCGTAGTCTGTCGTTCCCTTTCAACGCCTGCCTGTTCACCTTTGCCTTGCCCTTGCCGAGATGGTAGCCGTAACGCTCGGTCATCTCCCTGCATAACTTTCGGCTCTTGTGCCAATTGTTGAAATTGCCTATCGTCTTTCCATCGTTGTCCACTCGGTTGTAGACAACGTGCAGATGCGGATGTTTTTTGTCCGTATGCAGTACCGTCACATATTGGGTATTCTTGATGCCCATTTTTTCCATGTACTCCCTCGAATGCTGTGCCATCTTCTCCACCGTGAGCTTATCCCTGTCCTCGTTGCTCCAACTAAGGACGGTATGCCCTACGGCATTGCCAAGCTGTGGGCGCATCTTGCGCTGGGCATTTAAATTGGCAATAATAGCCTTGATGCTGTAATCCCTAACGCCTGCCGAATCCAAGACTTTCGACTGTTCACGTTCCAATAGGTAGCGGACACATCCACCGAAGCTCTTGCCTACGATTAACTTAGCTATCATCCCTGCCCATCCTATCCATTAACCGCTCCAATTCACCAAGTACCCTGCGCAGATCCGCCATGATTGTCACAAGCCCACCCGTATGCGCGAGCTTGGTCAACTGGTTGAGGTTGTTTGCTATACCCGACAGGTTACGCAAGTGGCCGGCTTCCTCTTTTGACAGCCTCGGTTTTATCACCGAGGTCTTTGCGGACTGCCGGAACCAATCGCTTATCCGCATGCCTGCATTCCTTGCCCTACCCGAAATGGCGAGCCGTTCGGTAGGGGTCAAGCGGACGACCAGAGAAACGCTTCGTGTGATGGCTTTTTTCGGACGGCCACGCTTGGGTGTTTTCCCGTCCGTTCCTTTTACTTTTGCCAATTTTTTCATTGGCAAACCTCCCCAAGTTTACGGACTGCGACCATCGGGAGCACCCGCCGTTCCCCACTCGCTGGAGCGTGGGGGAACGGTTTTTTGCATTGCAAAAAAATAAACTTGCTCCCTACAGGGCGACAAAGGTTTACCTTTGGAGAACTGACTGCGGGTGGTCGGTCTTTCCGGCTGTCTTTCCGGTATTCTTTCCTACGGACACCCTGCTTTTGGTTGGGGTGGCTACTTATCTGCTGTTGCAGATAAATAACTAACGGAATAGCTGGATATACCGTTATATCATTGTTTCGGTACACCATCATTTCAGCCCCTTTCCGCTTTTTGCGAGGGCATCACGGATGGCCTCGTCAGAATAGTAGACCTTTCGGCCTATGCGTCGGGGTACGAGGATGCCTGCCTTTTCCCAATAGTGCATGGTGGAATAGGCCACGCCGAGCATGAGCCGTGTCTCGGCTCTCGTCCTGTAACCTATGTTCTGTGGGGGTGGGGTCGGCTTTTCTGCCGTTTCTCCGCGGAGTGCCTCTCTAACGGCCTCCTTTACATTCTCGGATAGGATTTCCTTGAACTCCCTGTCCGAATAGCTTGTGAATATCTGCGCCATATCAAACGTATTTGTATGGAGCAATGTTCGGGGGGATTCAAAGGGGGATTGGTCACTATTTCATTTTTGTTCGATAGGATGCCCTGCGGTACTGTTTAAGATATATGGGGCATATATCAGCTATCTTCTTAGTCCTCTTTTTCTTTGGGCAGGTTCGTCCTCTTGTTGCTTTTTCAGCTTTTCAAGTGCTTCGATATCGCCAATGTCTTTGGGTCTTCCCACGTTCCGCTTGTTGCGGATGAGGTCATTGGCACTGATAAACGATATATCAAGTCCGTCTATTTCGGTTTCAAGACGGGTATGGTACGCCTCATCGAAGTCAACACCCGATATGGCATTAAGGATGTCTATGCGTAACGGCGGATAGCCCAATTGGGTAACATAGTTTTCCCGTAGGAAGTCTTCCTCGGTAAGCCCAAGCATGCCAAATCCGAACTCGTCTATCACCTTGACCATTTTTCCTGCGTTCTCCGCATCGGGCTTTATCCATATATCAAGGTCGCCCGTGTGCCTCGGCCTGCCGTGAAATGAAAGGGCATAAGCTCCTACCACCATGTACTTAACTTGGTGGTCGTTCAGAAGCTGGACGAAGTCGGTAAAATCCTGTTCAAATATCATCGTTGCGCTGGGTTACTGTTTTTTCCATGTGTTGGGGGTACGTTCCGAGCAACCAACCGTAATATGCCCTGCGCAGGCGTGTCACTTCGGCTATCCGCTCGGAAGCTGGGCGGTCTAACCAAAACTGGATATCCCGTAGGTCTTCCTCGTCTATCTTTACTTGGCTGGCAACCATTGCCATCTTTCTCTTTTTCATGTTCTCTTTATAGACTTGTTAGTGTAAATATACGGAATTTCGGACAGAAATAAAATAGGGCAAAGGGTGTCTATCCGCTCCTGCCCGTGTTCTTTCTAATGTCGTTGACAAACCTGCCGTTGGGAAAATCCATGTCGGGGCAAATGCCTTTCAGATAGTTAAGTACCTTATCTTCGTTCTTGGCTTCAAAATCCTTTAGTTTGGCACTTCCCGTCGCATTGAACAGCTTGATATCACGTTCGGCCGTGTCCGCCTTGATGGGGTTGCCTCCGAGGATTTTCTGTAGAATCTTGCCCATTTGTCCGTATGTTAGGCCATCGTTCCAAACGGACTTGTCAAGGAACCCCAGCTTGTAAAAGAAGTACATGCGGAGCCTGCCGTTCTCTATGGGGCTGGATGGGTCTATTACCCCATTGTCCGCTTCTTCTTCCTCCTTGCTGTATTCTGACAGTATTTCCTCCAACGTGCGGTTGCGCTCCGTAATGGCGGTTATCTCGTCCTGCTGTTCCTTTACGGTTCGGGCAAGCTCTATGCGCCCAGCATCCTGCACGGCCAAAAGAGCTTTTTTTCCTGTAACTCGGTTTCAAGTTCCTTTAGCCTGCTTTCAAGCCCTCTTATTTTCTCCTGTTCTGCCGAAGTGTAACGGTCGATAACTCCCTTTATACCGTGCATGATGTAGGAGCGGATTTGGTCGGGGGCTCCGTCTATGAAATAGGTGTCACGGATATCGTCATCGTCCTGTATAATGTCGAAGATAATGCCGTCCGCACTCAATTGCTTTAACTTTGTTTCATAACTCTTGAATTTCCCTACGTCGATGTGCACCTTTATCTTGTGCAAGCCCTGCTCTACGGCCATTGCTTCCAGTTCGGCAAGCAACGGGTTCAGCCGTTCCTCTACCTCTTTACGAAAGTGCGATACGTAAGGTGCATCGGTGATGGCTTCTGCCAAACGGTAGTAAGTGCCATCGTTGATGCCCTTGAAGAATTCCATCCAAGCGGTGGCAAAGTAATCCCGTCCGCCGATGGTATTCCATTCCAGCCCCGTACCCGTATGCAGGAACGTCTGCCCGAACCAAGCGAAATCGTTCAATAGAGTATTTAGGTGTTTTAAATCCTTTAAATTCATGTGCGTTCTGTTTTGGTTATCCTGCCTTATCCAGTTCTATTTTTGCGGTGACCGTATCGAGTATGAGCTGTGCGTTTTCCTCACGGGTCATCTTGATATATTTAAAGAAATTAGTTTCCGTGGTATGCCCCGTTATCTTCATGATGGTGAACGTTGGAAGCCTGTAATGCTTGTACATATTGGTGGCGAACGAACGCCTTGCCGTATGTGTTCCCATAGCATCATAGAAAGGAATGGTCACCTGTATCCTTGTACCGCCCTGCGGTACGGTGATGCTGACAGGCTGGGTAAGTCCGGCCATCTTCCCGATAATCTTGATATAATCGTTCAGCTTTTGGTTGCTGATAGGCTTGGGATAGATATACGTGCCGTCCTCTTGGCGGTATCGCTCCATTATTTCCCTTGCAACGGGAAGTATCGGGATGGCCACGAAAACCCCTGTTTTTTCTGTTTCAATATGGATAAAGTCGCCATGAACCCGTGCTTTGTCCGCTAATACCGAATAGTCCTGAAAGCGGAGTCCGCTCCATGCGCCGAGCAGATAAAGGTCGCGCGCGTTCTTCAGACCTGGATGGCCTGTTAGGTCAACGGAATGTATTGCCCCTAACTGTTCTATATCGTTATATACGGCATCGGTTTCTTCCTCCACCTTGATGAACGCCTTTGACTTGTATATCTCGTTGGCATGCCAACCGAGTTCCTTAGCTTCACCCATGAACAGTTTGATGTGCTTGATGACCTTACCGAAGTAGTTGAGCGAAAAACTACGGTCGGTGAACATATAATCCCGCAGGTCATAGTAGAAATCCATTGTCACATTATCGAAGTTAAGCCTTTTCAGCTTTCTATGCTCCACGTACTCCTGCAATAGGCTCCGACTGCCCTCGTATGAGCGGATGGTGTTCTCCTTGTATCGCATCCCTGCCCGTTTGCCTTTCAGCACGGTTCTCTTGCCCTCACGGCTAAGTTTTACCTGTCGGTCGAAAAAGGAAATCAGCGACTGGCTGGGGTCGGATGCCTTTACCGTTGTTGCCCCTGCAAGTAGCCCTATTACCTGTTCCTTAAAGATAGCCTTATCGGGATAGCTTTGGAATTTGTTCACATAGTTTCGGTACTCGGTTTCCACCGTAGCCTTTACGGTGGCAAGCTTTTCGACAATTGCTTTTGCCTCGGCCGATTCAAGCCCTTTCAGTCCGCCAATGGGTCTTTCTTTTTCGGGGTTCCATTTGGCTGGGTGTACCTTTGTTCCCGTTGGAATCTTCACCACGGGCTTGCAGTTGTACTCTACGAAGCACGTTATCGGCGTTGGTTTGGTGGCTCCCGTTTCCCTCAAACGGAAACTGATGCCACATTCGATTTTTACCGTTCTGCTCATAATCCTCTGATTTTAAACCGTTAAACAATAATGCAAGATACAGAATATCGGGCGGACACGCAAGGTGTCGGGGGTTCTTTTGGGGGGTCTTTTTGTCGAATTTGGGTGAATTTCGACGAACCCTATAAAACGAAAAACCGCCTTTAAACGTATTTAAAGGCGGTTTTTGAATCTTCTTGGCTCTCTTTGGAGCCTCTCGGTAGCCCGTAGGGGAATCGAACCCCTGTTTCAAGAATGAAAATCTTGCGTCCTAACCCCTAGACGAACGGGCCGTTTTTGTGTTTCGGTGTGCAAATATAGGAATGTTTGTTCATTGTGCAAAATAAATTTAAAAAAAATGTATTGCTAAAAATATTACGTATTTTTAAAGTTATTACGATTTTAGAATGAACATGAAAAAAACACATCTTATATTGTCTTTAGCATCGTTTATGCTTGTTGGATTGACCTTGCCTGGGATAGCGCAAGATTATTCGAGGGACTTATCCTTACATTGGCGAAAGACTGCCGATTATAATGGGAGGGATAATCTAGATTTACACTTGGTTTTGAAAAATAACAGTGAACAGCAGCTGGAGTTGAAAGATATGGATCTTTGGTTCAATGCGATTTTCCCTATATTAGAGCGAGACGAAAAAACATACAGTATTAAAGATGAGACAGGAAATCTTTTTAAGACTGCGTTTAAGGAGGGTTTATTTATACCGGCAAAGGATTCCTTGGTGATGACCTATACGTCAAAATACGCTTTGGTTAACCAATCGACAGTGCCTAATGGATTTTATTTGCAACATCGTCAAAATACCGAACGCTATTACCCTATTGAACTACATGTAGAGCCGTTAAAACTGGGCGTCACTGAAGAAAATCATTTTTGGGCAGCTTTATACGACAAGAATGTAAATAGACAAGTGCCTGTATCACCCCAACGGGTATTACCAAGACCTTTGTCAATGGATGTGTCGGATGGTGAGTATGTATTGAACGGTGCGTCATCTTATTGGGTAGATCCAATTTTTGCGGAAGAGATGCCGCATTTACAAAAAATTGCGGAAGAACTGAGTGGTGTGCAATTCTATGAAGGGGATGAAAAAAAGGCAGCTATTCGGGTTATTCATTTGGAGGGACAACCTAATGAGGGATACATTCTGTGTGTGGATAAGGATGGAATAACCGTAGAAGCCAGTACGGGTACGGGTGTTTTTTATGCTATACAGACATTACGGTCTTTGCTGAATCCAGAAGATTTTCGGTCATCTGCCATTAGGTTGCCATATACCCGTATTCAAGATGCTCCACGTTATGCGTATCGTGGATTTATGATGGATATTGCACGGAACTTCAAAGATAAGCAAACCATTTTGAGATATTTGGATATGCTTTCCCGGTATAAATTGAATACTTTCCATCTGCATTTTAGTGATGATGAAGGTTGGCGGATAGAAATGCCTTCATTGCCGGAACTTACCGAAATCGGAGCAAGACGGACGCCTTTGTATAGAGATGCCAAAGGTATTCAGCCTGCGTACGGTTCGGGAGGTGTTCGTACAGATGCGCAGTATCTTTCCAAGGCTGATTTCATAGAAATCTTGCAGTATGCTAAGGCAAGACATATCACAATAGTGCCTGAAATCGAAACACCGGGGCATGCACGTGCTTCGATTAAGGCGATGGATGTACGTTATCAAAGGTTTATAGAGGAGGGGAATCGAGCGAAAGCAGAAGAGTTTATGTTGAGAGACTTGGATGATAAATCGGTTTATAGTTCGGTGCAGTATTTCACAGATAATGTTATGAATGTGGCACTGCCATCTGTTTACACTTTTTTAGGTGTAGTGATTGATGATATTAAGGCGATGTATGCT
Organism: Sphingobacterium wenxiniae; assembly: GCF_900116225.1. Classification (GTDB taxonomy): domain Bacteria; phylum Bacteroidota; class Bacteroidia; order Sphingobacteriales; family Sphingobacteriaceae; genus Sphingobacterium; species Sphingobacterium wenxiniae. The sequence continues at coordinate 184,292 of NZ_FOZZ01000003.1, read as the reverse complement.
GAAGCTGGTGTGGAATTGAAAAAGATTTCTATGGGAGGAGACGAAGTCCCTAATGGTGTATGGGAGAAATCGCCTAAAATCCAAGATTTGATGAAGTCGGAAGGAATGAAATCTGTCTATGATGTATGGCCCTATTATGTTGCCAAAGTGAATGCCTTGGCCAAAGAGAAAGGTTTGCAAATGGCAGGTTGGGAAGAGTTCGGCATGGTGAACAGAGGAAAAGGTATGGTGGTGAATGATGCTTTATCTGGAGGAAAGATGCAACTGGATGTATGGAATAACCTAATCGGTGGAGGGCAAGAGGATTTGGCCTATCGATTAGCGAATGCAGGGTACGAAACTGTCTATATCAGTGCTAATAATAATTATTTTGATATGGCATGGGATACTAATTTTGCAGAGCCTGGTCTTAAATGGGCTTCCTATGCAGACTTGTACCAGTCTTTTTTATTCTTACCCGAAGCCTTTTTTGCTAATATTGAACACACTGTGAACGGAGCGAAGTTTGGAAAGGAGCGATTTGCGGACAAGGTTAGACTTACTGAAGAAGGAAAGAAAAACTTAGTAGGGGTGAAAGGTGGTTTATGGGCTGAGACAATTGTGGACAGTGAACGAATGGATTATATGGTATTCCCACGGCTCTTTGCGTTGGCACAACGAGCTTGGTCTCCAAAAGCCACCTACGAAGATGAACAAATATTTAAGATCGAGGACTTCAATACAGATTATTCTGCATTTATCCAGAAGGTCGGGTTGAATGAATTACAGAAAGTGGAAGATGGGTTGAATTTCCGTTTGCCTGCTGTAGGTGTGAAAAAGATTGACGGAAAACTGCATGCGAATGTCGAGTTCCCAGGATTTGCGATTCATTATACTACAGATGGAAACGTACCATCAAAAAATAGCCCACAGTACAGCGTTCCTTTAGAATTGAAACAGGGGCAGAAAGTGCAGTTCGCAACGGTGGATGCTTTGGGACGAACAAGCTTGGTCTCTACTTATCAAGAATAAAAAGATCGGTGAGGAAATATAAAAGGCGGCTATACTTATGAGGTGTAGCCGCCTTTTATATTTTTTTTAATTACAGTTGTGTAAACTTTTCTTCCTGCATGTCTGTAAAAGCTGCTACAGTAGGAAAAATAATACTTTTATTACTGTTCTGTACATTTTTGAAAACAGTAGGAAGATAAATCCCTCCGCCAATATCTTTATAGCCATTCACCAAGTATGTTCCGCCGTTGCTTTCAGAAATCTGCTTAATCCACCCAGTTTCTGGATGAAAGAGTAATTCTCCTGAAATATTGTTATGAGGTAGCTGAATGGGAATGGATAATAACTTTTCTGCGTTGACGATACGGGAAGATACCTTACTTTTAGCTTGGTGTAGCTCCGTTTTGGTAGATAAAAAAAGAAACTCGTTATCCCGTTGAAACTGCTCTTGAACCTTATTAAAAGATTCTTGAATCTCACTTGAAGAAGAAATTTCTTCTCCATTAATATAATATTTTTTGAGTTTGCCGGTCTTGTAATTGAAGAGGACAACAAGGTTACTTCCTTTTTCCGTTCTTCCTTCAAAACGAGCTCGACCTGATGAGCGGTGGATAAGGAAACGACGGCCATCTTGTATGTATTTTGAACCATTGCCGTTGACTGTGAACAGGATGTATGTGGTCTGTTCCCATTTCTCCTTGCCCCCAACTCCCTTCCACAGTAAGTCGGATCCCTGCCCCAAGCAAGGTTGAAGACAGATATACAATATTGCAAAAGCAAGTGTTAACAGTTTGTTTTTCATATTTGCTATCTCGTTCTATGCTTCTTCTTAGGATATGTGCTGTAAGCCGCACATTGTTGCTGAGAGGAACACGAAGACAGAAAAATCGATCCTATGAAAAGAAAACCAATAATTGCTATAAAATAACGTCTCATACTGGTAAAGTTAGGGAAAATTTAATATCAATTATATTTTTTGCTTAGCAGTGCCATCTGGATAGCTGTAATAGCAGCTTCTTCGCCTTTATTGCCATGTTTACCGCCTGCGCGATCCAAAGCCTGTTCTAAATTGTCGGTGGTTAGTACACCGAAGATAACGGGTTTGTTGTATTTTAGACCTACATTGGCAATGCCATGACCAACTGCATCACAGATAAAATCAAAATGCTTGGTTTCACCTTGTATAACACAGCCCAAACAAATAACAGCATCAAATTCATCGTTACGTAGGACAATATCTGCACCCGAAATTAATTCGTAGCTCCCCGGAACGTTTGCCACTTCAACATCACCTTCAACAGCTCCATGCTTAGCCAAACCTTCCAAAGCGCCATTAAGCAATGCGCCTGTAACTTGTGCATTCCATTGGGAAACAACAATGGCAAACTTTAATCCTTGGGCATTTCCGACTTCCATATGGGAGAAGTCGGATAAATTTTTTAAACTACTTGACATAGGGGCAAAGATAAAAAAGATAAATACAAAAAGGCTGCTTTTTTATGAAGCAGCCCTTTTAAGGTTTTTTGACAAAAATTTATTGTTTAGCCTGTGCTCTTGCAATCGCGCCATCAATCATGCTGGCCTCAGGGCTTTCCGGATAATCTGTTTTAATCGTTTGGTATGTTTTTTCAGCATTTTTGAAATCTTCCAAAGCTTCGTAAACCAAGCCTAACTTCTTTAAGAACAGAGGCGTTGTGTAGCTGTTACTGCTTTTGTCAGCTGCTTTTTTATAATAATTGGCGGCGTTCTTATAATCTTTTGATTCGGAATAAGCATCCCCAATCAATCCCGTTACCAACGGATCCAAGATTTCGCTTCCTGTATCCGAATATTTCTGTAAATATTTGATAGCATCCTGATAGTTGCCCTGGCGAAGGTATAAGCCACCAAGATAAGCGCTGGCAATATTTGCCGATTTGGTGTTGGAATATTCGTCAGCAATTTCCTTGAAGCCCAAGAATGAACCATCACCTTCGATAGCTTTATTTTGCAAAGAATCGATTGCCGCAAACTCTTCGGCTTTGTAGATTTGGTTTGCAGCTTTTTCAGCGCGTGGTCCTAAATATAGTCTTTGATACCCAAAGTACAATACAATTAGCACAAAGATACCTCCAACGATAAAGGTTATGCTTCTTTGATTGTCCTGAAAAAATGAACCCGATGATTTTTTAGGTTCAGTTGGATTTACTTTTGCGTTTGACATTTGTTATTATCGTATAATAAATAATATGGAACGCAAAAATACACTTTTAAAAGTTTATTGCAAGTTTTAATGAAAAATCTCTTCGTGTTTTCTTAGTTAACGCGAGGAGATAGCTCTTTGTCCAATTGTTCGTATATCGAGTTTTGACTCTTGAACTCGGCTACCATACATTTCATTTGCCTAACCATCTCCATGCTATCATGTGCCTTAGTACTGTTCAAAAGAGCTTGTATCTGTTGGTTGACCATATCAAAATCGTTTTGGCGAACACGAGCAATCATAATTTTCTTATGATGTGTTGGTACGGTATTTTCCAAGTCGTTGAGTAATTCTTCATAGAGTTTTTCACCCGGACGTAGCCCTGTAAATTTAATATCGATGTCTCTATAAGGGGTAAGGCCAGAAAGTTTGATCATCTTTTCTGCTAAATCGACAATCTTTACGGATTTACCCATATCGAATACATAAATCTCACCACCATTGCCCATGCAACCAGCCTCAATAACCAATTGGCAAGCCTCCGGAATAGTCATAAAGTAGCGGGTTATCTCTGGATGAGTGACCGTTACTGGGCCGCCCTTTTCAATCTGTTCACGAAAACGAGGGATAACAGAGCCATTGGATCCCAACACATTTCCAAAGCGAGTCGTCACGAAACGTGTTTTCTGCTGAGAAGATTTCTGGCTTAAGTGGTGATTTAGTGCTTGTACATAGATTTCGGCTATACGTTTCGTTGCGCCCATTACATTGGTTGGGTTGACAGCCTTGTCCGTAGAAACGAAAACAAATTTGGAAACCTCAAACTCAACGGCAAGATTTGCGACAGTATAGGTGCCTTTTACGTTGGTTAAAACTCCTTCTACAGGATGGTTCTCCATCATAGGCACATGCTTGTAGGCTGCTGCATGGTAAACATATTGAGGGCGAAGGCTTTCGAATAATATACGCATTCGTTCCTCATTTTTTACATCGGCAATAAATGCATGATAAAGCTGGTTCTTGAACTGATCTTGCATGTCAAGCTGTAGGGTATGTAAGGGAGACTCCGCTTGGTCACACAGAATAATCAGTTGTGGATTGAATTTGCTTAATTGCCGGACTATTTCACTGCCGATTGAACCCGCTGCACCCGTAACTAAAATCCGTTTTCCCGTAAGCTGTTCTGAAATGTTTTCAAAAGGGAGTTGGATAGGTAAACGCTCCAGAAGATCTTCTATCCGGATTTTTTTAATCTGATTGGGTGAAAGGTTGCCGTTGATAATTTCATTTACAGGAGGTAACGTCAATACATTGATTTGATGCTCCAAACATGCCTCGACAATTTTGTCCTTGTTTTCGGTATTTATATTGTGAGAGGCAAAGATTAGTTCATCAATCTGCATTTTATCTATTAGTTTATCAAAATTGCTAGAACTGAATATTTTAACCCCATCAATGGATTTTCCTATCTTATTATCATCATCATCTATATAAGCTATGATAAACTTGTTGGATTTTACATCATGATCAAAGGTTCTCTTAACGGCGATCCCTAAATCTCCCGCTCCATATACTACAACATTTTGTTTGTCAGGACCTATAGATTTAGAATATTGAAAGAAAATCTTAATTAATGTACGGTAGGTCGTTAGTCCTGTAAATGTAAATAGACTGTAAATAATGATTAAATTGGTAGGGAGAAGTGAAGGTATGTTAAATGCAAAAGAGAATACTTTGAGAATGAAGAATAGAATGAGGTTAAATAGAATTGTGGATAAGATACGAATAGAATCGACTGCACTGGTATATCGTACAATACCAGAGTATAATCTAAATACCGAAAAAGAAATAGCTGTAATAGATAAACAGTATATAAACTCCAAACCGAATGAAGGTCGATCGTATGCATTCAAATTAAAGGAATAGAAGAGTGTATAAGCGAATATGAATGCAATCGCAGAGACTGTTAAATCACAAATAAATATTGTCCATCTTGGGACAATACCAATTTGATTTAAAATAGGGAATCTTTGCATCTTTTCAAGGTTAGATCCTAAACTGTAAATTTATACAAAAATAAAATATTTGTAGAATTAAATCTCAATATTAGCAGAATAATAGGTAAATTCACTATTTGTATTAATGATTAGTGTAAGTGATGAATGATATTTCAAAAATAGCTCAAAAGGCAATTTTGCAGCCGCAGGAAGCAATGATGCGTATGGGAGCAGGGAAGCATTCTTTAAAAATAGGAATTCCCAAAGAAATCTCTTTCCAAGAAAACCGAGTGCCGTTGACACCCCTTTCTGTGGCTCTGTTGGTGGCCTGTGGGCATGAGGTCGTTTTGGAGACCGGTGCAGGAGAAGCTTCTAACTTTTTGGATCGACACTATAGTGAACAGGGCGCGCAGATAAGTTTTGACAAAAAAGAAGTCTTTCAATGTGATATTGTGATTAAAATTGCTGCACCGACATTGGCAGAAGTAGAGTTGATGAAAAATAAGCAAGTGCTCATGTCCTCTCATCAGCCCTCGCTCATGGATTTGAAAGTATTGCAAGCATTGATGAAAAAACAGATTACAGCGCTTTCTTATGAGTATTTGAAAGATGAAGGAGGGCATTTGACGGTGGTGCGTGCGATGGGTGAGATCGTTGGGGCAACATCGGTTTTGATTGCTGCGGAGTATCTGAGCAATGTGTTCGATGGCAAGGGATTAATGTTGGGAGGTGTTACAGGCGTTCCACCAACGGAAATGGTCATTATTGGCGCAGGAACGGTGGGTGAGTATGCGGCACGTACGGCTATCGCTTTGGGGGCGCAGGTAAAAGTGTTTGATAATTCTGTATATCGTTTACGGAGGTTGCAGAATAATGTGGGGAGTAGAGTTTTTACTTCAGTTATCCAGCCCTTTATCCTTAATAAAGCAGTAAAATCCTGTGATGTAGTAATCGGTGCTATGCGTGCTACAAATGGTCGATCGCCTTGTATTATATCGGAAGATACTGTCTCAGAGATGAAACCAAATTCGGTGCTGATTGATGTAAGTATCGACCAAGGAGGTTGTTTTGAAACATCAGAAGTAACCTCTCATGATAAACCGGTATTCCGTAAATACGATGTGATACATTATTGTGTGCCTAATATAGCGTCACGCGTGGCACGTACAGCGACTTATGCATTGACCAATATTTTTACGCCACTTTTGTTGCAGATAGGTGAAAAGGGAGGGATGAACAATATGATTTGGGCAAATCAGTGCATCCGTAGTGCGATTTACCTTTATCAGGGCATGCTGACTAATAAGGATGTGGCAGAGAAATTTAATCTTCCGTCGAAAGATCTGGATTTAATCATAGTTGCTAATCAATAAATAGCACGAAAGACAAGAGGATAAAATATGAAACTTATTTATACTGTATTTTTTGTGGTGTTGATAAATTACTATACGCTTGCGCAAGAAAAGGTTGCGCTTTATGATGCAGCTATTCCGAATGCAACCAAATCAGTAGCTGAGTTGGGTGATGAGCATATTCCGGCATTGTATAAATATGAAGTGCCCAATGCAAGCCGTGCAGTATTGGTCATTCCGGGAGGTGGGTATGGGATGGTGGCACTCGACCATGAAGGACATGAGGTTGCTAAGGCATTTAATGAGCAGGGATATAGTGCATTTGTGTTGTATTATCGTTTGCCTAAGGACGAGAATATGACCAATCGTAAGATTGTTCCCCTACAGGATGCGCAAAGAGGAATGCAATATATACGAGAGCATTATGATTTAGATCGGGTTGGTGTTCTTGGATTTTCAGCGGGTGGACATCTTGCAGCGACGTTGTCCAATCATTATGATGATGTGAAGATTGAGACTAGTGAAAGAATAAACTTAGCTCCTGATTTTTCGATCTTGATTTATCCAGTGATTTCGATGGAGGATGAGATAACTCACCAAGGCTCGAAGAAAAACTTGATTGGTGAAGAACCAAATCAAGAAGATATACGTTATTTCTCGTTGGAACAACAGGCCTCAGAAAAGACTCCTCCAACATTTTTGGTACATGCAAAAGATGATAAGGCTGTGCCTATTGCCAATTCATTTCGTTATAAAGCGGCGTTGGACGAGATTAGTATCCCGAATGATATATTTATCTATGAAACGGGCGGGCATGGGTTTGGTCTTCATAATAAAACTGATAAGAGGAAATGGTCAGATGCTCTGTTTGCTTGGTTGAAAAATCTAAAATAAAGGTTATTTTTGTCTAAATAGTTAAAAAATATAGAATGAAAAGAGTAATCCTGTTATTGTGCGCAGTGATTTGTGCAGTGCAATTAAAGGCACAAGAGGAGTGGAAAGTTGCAGTAGGCGAGAAAGTGCCGTTATTTACTGTTGAGAATAAAAAGAATGAGCCTATGCCGATGGGCGCAATGAAAGGAAAAGTCGTCTTGTTGAACTTCTTTGCCACTTGGTGTCCACCGTGTAGACAAGAACTTCCTCGCTTGCAAAAAGAGGTGTGGGAGAAGTGGGGAGAAAGAGCTGATTTCGAGGTAATGGTATTAGCACGAGAGGAAGGCTGGGATAAACTTGATCCTTTTATGGCAAATAATAAATATACTTTTCCGGTTTACCCAGACTTGAGACGTGAAGTGTTTTCTCTGTTTGCAGAGTCGTTAATACCTCGCAATGTGTTGGTCAATAAGGAAGGGAAAATCATCTACCAATCTATTGGTTATAGCGCAGAGGAGTTTGATGAGCTTATTGCCTTGATTGAAAAATCTTTGGAAGAATAAAGCAAGTCTTTCTTAACGCTTTTATTGATTAAAGACAATGTGCTTTTCTATCCTTAAGTTCACCTTATCATGTCTTTGTATGTTGGTGATGGGGTGCATGATGGTATGCAAAAGGTTTTCTCCATCCGTGATGATTAACTCTTTATAAAATCCACGGAAAAGGATTTCCTTAACCCAGAATTTTCCTTGGGGAGCTATTGTATAGTGGATGTCCTCTTGGTGTATAGCAATGGTGTTGGTCGTGCTGATGCCAAAAGCTGAGGCTTGCTTCGGATTTAAGATGTTGCTTTTTGCTAATAGTTGGGCTGTGTAAGGATGTTGGGGCATGTAATACAATGTGTCAGGTTTCCCTTGCTCAATAATTTGCGCTTGCTTCATGACGATTAGCTCATCAGCCATAGCCAACACCTCTGCAGGGTCATGCGAGACCAATATAGCTGTTAATCCTGTTTCGGTTACAATATTACGTATGTCTTGTTGTAAGGCATCACGAAATGCAGCATCAACTTGGTTGAACGGCTCGTCCATTAATAATACTTCTGGCTCGTTAATCAAAGCGCGTGCGATGGCAACGCGTTGTTTTTCACCACCGCTGAGATCCGCCACACGCTGTTGTGCAAGGTGCGCTATTTTTAACCTTTCCAACGTTTCTTGTGTTTTGGACTGTTTCAGGCTGAGATTGGTGTTAGGGAGCTGCGAAGCAATATTATCCCAAACTTTTGCATATAGATTTAAGTCATCGAAACCTTGAGAAACCAGTTTCATGGCATCATGTCCGGGAATCAGTTTATCTTTACGAGTCGGAACAAGCCAACCTCGGTATCTAATTTCTCCTGTCGAAGGCTCCAGAAGGCCGTATATCAGTTTGAGCAAAGTGCTTTTTCCACTGCCAGATTCTCCGATAATAGCAGTAATCTTGCCTTCTTCCATAGCAAAATTTGCCTGTTTGACAGCAATAACCTCTTGTTTGGCCTCGAAGATATGAGAAACATCCTCACCATGGATAAGCGGAATTCCGCTTTTTTGCGTGTCTGTAGGAATGTATTGACAGGAGGATGTTTGTGCCATATAAATTAGAATGCTAAACCTTAATGTGTGGCACAAAAGTAAGGATTTTTAGTTGAAGAAAGAGCAAGGTGGCCCGCCTTGCTCTTTCTTCCGGTTAAAACCCTAAGGTCATCCCGAAGGTGAAGTTATTCAATTTTTCCTGTGTAGGGCTTTTCTCGAACATATCGTTCATATAGTACTTGGCAAAAATTCCCATTGAGCCGAAACCAACCCGGGCAAAGGCACCGTACTGGAAGCTGGCAAGATTATAATTGTCTTTGAATTTCTGTTTGCCGTGTTCTTCGCTTTTAAGACGTTGTGTTCCTTTTAATAGGATACCTGTCATTGCCCCAACAGCGATTTTAGGACGGTCGCCGTGACGATTTCTGTTTCCTCTCCATTCAAATGTTAGAGGGGTGCGTAAATATGTTGACGTGAAAATGTTTTTCTTATAGGCAATGTCCGACTCATCGTAAGCCAATGGTGTAGCGTCTTGATCCAAAATAATGTTATGTTTTAGGCGCAGATAATTCCACTCAAAACCGGCTGAAACATACATTTTGATGGACTCGTTGAATCGAATCCCGAACTGTGCAACGTCAAAGCCAAAGTTAGAGGCTTTTTTGTATTCCAGAAACTGATTGTCTTCACCAAGATTAAAGCTTCCATCATCCATAATACGGGAGAAACCCCAGTCAATTCGTGTGAACGTCAGGCCTCCGAAGACGCGAGGATACTTGATCTCCCGACCACGGTCATCGTAATCTTTTCTACCAATGGTGAGATCGGTATCGATTTTTGTCGATGAAGAGTCGCGTTTGGTATCTTCCTGTGCGAATGCTTGTTGAGTAGAAAAACTGATAGCTAAGAAAGCTACTGCGGTGTATAGTAGGTTATTTTTCATGGTTTTATCTCCTTTTTTTGTTACGGTTTTTAACTAAACTATTGAATATGTCAAGGCGAAGGGACCCTTCTTCGTCTTTGCTGAATTGAATAGACTTACTGTCAGAGGGATTCAGTGCGTCAGAAATCTTGTTTAAGATATTCGGTACAATTCCTTCTCCTGAGCTCTGAGCTGATGCCAGCATGGTTTCCTCTATTTCCGGATCATCAATTAGCGGCTGGATAGGGGCGATCTCGATAGCATATTGTGGCGTTGTCGTTTCCACTGATAGCTCTGGCGTTGAATATACCGACAAAGCTGCTGGCTCTAAGGCGATTAATTCGTTGCTCGACATCTCCATGTTCAGCTGTGGCTCAACATGTTTCTTGACTATCTGTACGGCTACTTCCGTATGATTAGAAAGTCCAACCGTGCTGTTTTTTTGTGATGCCGCAGCACTGTTTACTTCTGACTTCTCTATTGCAGATGGCTGTTCAGGAAGTGGCGGGTTTACCGCTGTTTTTGTACTTCCTTGATAAGCAAGTTGTTTTTGCTCCACAGCTGGATCTTCATTCAGGAAGAATGTATATAATAATGCGGCAAGGCCTAAACTGCCGACAGCAACTGCTGCATATCTCATCCATCCGAATCGGCCTAAGCGAACAGTCTTTTTTTCGTCAAGCTGTCCTTCTATCTTTTGCCAAAGGTCTTGACGTGGCGAAACGGAAATATTTTCCAGTTTCTCCTTAAATAATTTGTCTAAATCTTTGTCGTTCATAACCCAACATTTTCAAGTTTCTCCAATTTTTCCTTTAACCACTGCCTCGCTCTGGAAAGTTGTGATTTGGAATTACTTTCGCTTATGGACAGCATTTCGGCAATCTCCTTGTGCGAATATCCTTCGATAATGTACAGATTGAATACCGTGCGATAACCGACAGGAAGTTGCTTCACCATGCTGAGCAAATCCTGATAATGCAGATTGCTATCGCTGTTTATCCCGCTGGCCGTAATAGGTGTGTCGGGAAGCAGTGGTTCTGTCATGTACCGCTTTTTGCTCCTATGCTGTTCGATGGCCGTGTTCACCATAATCCGGCGAATCCAACCTTCTAAAGAGCCTTTATTTTCAAATAACTGTCCTTTTGTAAACACCTTGATAAAACCAGCCTGCAGGATATCTTCTGCTTCGGCCTCATCCTGTGCATAGCGCAAGCATACACCAAACATCTTTCCGGATAGCATCTGATACAGTTGAAATTGTGCTTTGCGGTCGCCCACTAAGCATGCATTCCATAAGGTATCTATATTCATGTTATCCAATTTTCAGATTAGTCTTTGTTAGAAAGACGAAGGGATGCAAACAAAGGTTGCACGCTCATGAAAAAAATTATTTAATATGTATAGTTCTGCTCGTTGGCGAGGTTGCGGTGATGTTGATTTCACGTGCGTTAGATGGGAGAAGATTGGGGATTTTCTCTGGCCATTCGACGAAGCAATAGCTGTTGGAGTAAAAATATTCCTCATAGCCGAGATCGAAAGCTTCTTCTTCGCTTTTAAGGCGATAGAAATCGAAATGGAAAATTAGTCCTTGTGATGATTGGTATTCATTTACAATGGAAAATGTGGGGCTAGAGGTGGCGTCTTCTACCTCCAAAGCTTGACAAAGGGCATTGATAAGGGTCGTTTTCCCTGCTCCCATCTTACCGTAAAAAAGAAAGACGCGGTCATCGGGGAAATGTTGAATAATCTGTTGTGCCACCTCTGGCAACTCTTCTACATGGTTTACCTGAAATTCCATAAGTGCAAAACTACTATTTTGGTGTATAAACTGCGTAGGGTATAATCATTTCCTCCAAGGAAATGCCGCCATGCTGAAATGTGCCTTGATAGTAATTGACAAACTGATTGTAGTTATTGGGATAGACAAAATAGTAATCGTCTTTGGTAAATACAAAAGAAGAACTGACATGCAACTTTGGCAACTGCGCATCATGTGGATTTTTGATAACAAACACTTCTTTTCCGTTGTAATTGAGGTTTTTGCCTTGTTTGTAACGCAGGTTTGTATTTGTGTTACGGTCGCCTACAATTTTGCTCGGTCTTTTAACGCGAATGGTTCCGTGGTCGGTGGTAATAATCACTCGGACATTTCGCTGAGCTAGCCATTTCAGAACTTCCAACAGTGGAGAGTGCTCAAACCAAGAAAGTGTCAATGAACGATAAGCTCCTTCATCGTTTGCTAATTCACGGATCATAGCCATGTCTGTACGGGCATGGGAGAGCATGTCGACAAAGTTGTAAACCAAAACATTCAGGTCGTTCTTCATCAGGTTATGCACGTTGTCCATGATGTCTTTCCCTTGCTCCAAAGTAAGGATTTTGTGGTAGGAATGCTTGATTTCTCGGCGATATAGGCGTTTAATTTGATCAGTGAGAAATTCATCTTCATGTAGATTCTTCCCGCCTTCGTCTTCATCGTTCTGCCACAATTTCGGGAAGCGCCTTTCCATCTCCAGTGGGGTCAGCCCGCTGAATATTGCATTTCGTGCATATTGTGTCGCCGTTGGTAGAATGCTATAGTACGCATCTTCTTCCTCCAGGCGATAATAGTCGGTCAGAACTTCGTTAATAATTTTCCACTGATCGTAACGCAAGTTGTCGATGAGGAAGAAGAAAGTTGGTGTCCCGACCTCTAAAGCAGGGAAGACTTTTTTCTTGAACAACTGGTGGGACTGTATAGGTCCTTCCTCCTTGTTCTGTATCCAATTGAGGTAATTTTTCTCGATAAATTTTGAGAATAAGGCATTAGCATCTGCTTTTTGCATGGTCAATATCTCGTGCATGCCCGCATCCTCCAATTTTTGTAAGGAAAGTTCCCAGTAAATTATTTTCTTATAGGCTTCTACCCATTGTCTAAAATCCAAGTCATCGTTGATTGTCATACCCAGATTTCTGAATTCCTGCTGGTAAGCCATGGAAGTCTTTTCGCTGACCAGCCTTTTGTTCTCTGTGAATTTCTTTATCGTGAGCAGGATTTGTTTTGGATTGACGGGTTTAATGAGGTAATCGTCTATTTTTGAGCCAATAGCATCCTCCATCAAATGCTCTTCCTCATTTTTGGTGACCAATACGGTTGGGATAGTGGGATTGATACTTTTGAGGATAGCCAGCGTTTCCAATCCTGTTTTGCCAGGCATATTTTCGTCCAAGAACACCAGATCAAAAGGCTCGTTCTGAAAGGCTTCTACAGCGTCATTACCATTGTTGACTGTTTTTACTCGATATCCTTTTTCTTCCAAAAGCATGATATGCGGCCGTAAGAACTCAATTTCGTCATCTGCCCAGAGTATATGTGTTTTATGCATAGTAGTATTATTCAATGTGTTTGGTTACCCTTTTATCTGCTCTCCTCTATAATAATATGGAGCAGTTGTCATCGGACTGTATTCTTTCTGCGTTCAATACCCCAAAAAGCGATACTTTTTAACTAAAATAGGTGTAAAGTCAGTTTTTAGACTTATTTTTAACATTAATTAACTTCATTGTACGTATCTTTGCGTCTAACTTAGTTGGGTTAAACTCCTTCATGTCCTAAGGATATGAAAATTGCTTTTCCAAAGATATAGAGTATAGGGTAATTACGAAGATAAAAATTTGAACAAGAAAAAAATTATCAATGATCCGGTGTATGGTTTTGTCACAATTCCATCCGCATTTATTTTCGACCTTATCCAACATCCATATCTACAAAGACTTCGCTATATCAAGCAGGTCAGTATGACACATTTGGTTTATCCCGGGGCATTACATACTAGGTTTCAACATGTAATTGGAGCAATGCATTTGATGTGTCTGGCGATCGATACATTGCGTGGAAAAGGAGTTTTGATTAGAGACGAAGAGGAAGAAGCTGTTTTGATAGCTATCCTACTGCATGATATTGGTCATGGGCCATTCTCACACTCATTGGAGCATACATTGGTAGAAGCGGTATCACATGAGATGATTTCCTCGCTCTTAATGGATCGATTGAACGCAGAATTTCATGGTAAACTTTCTTTGGCGATCACTATTTTCAAGGACGAGTATCCTCGAAAATTCTTTCACCAATTGGTCTCTGGACAGCTTGACACTGACCGCATGGATTATCTAAATCGAGATAGCTTTTTTACTGGTGTGTCGGAAGGCGTTATTTCTTTCGATCGTATCATTAAGATGCTCCACGTGAAAGATGATGAGTTAGTGGTGGAAGCTAAAGGGATTTATTCTGTAGAAAAATTTTTAATTGCCAGACGCTTGATGTACTGGCAGGTGTATCTGCACAAAACCGTGCTTGCAGGGGAACAGATGCTGATTAAAATATTATACAGAGCGAAAGAGCTCAGTATGCAAGGGACGGAGCTGTTCGCGACAAAGGCGTTGCAGCATTTTTTACGCTGTAAAATCGATATTTCAAATTTTTTGGAAGATCCGATGCATCTGGAATGGTTTACACGCTTGGATGATACCGATATTTTGTCGGCTATCAAAGAATGGGTATTTGCTGAAGATCGTATTCTTCGGATGCTTTGTGAGCGGTTGATGAAACGGGATTTACTGCGTACGGAGTTACGCAATGAACCTTATACTGAAGAAGAAGTGGGCATCGTACGGCAACGGGTAGCGGAGCATTTAGGAATAACGGCAGAGGAGGCAACGTATTTTGTCTACACACAAACTATTTCCAATAGTGCGTATGATTCTAAGCATAATAATATCAAGATTTTGAATAAATACGGCGACGTACAGGATATTGCGGAAGCATCCGACTTATCAAATTTGGAGGCTTTGGCTAGGCGTGTACAGAAATTTGCCATCATTTATCCCAAAGAAATTGGATTTGTAGAAAAGTTGGGATAAATAATTAGATATAGAATAATTGAGAAAAAGTATACATTTGTAAAATGCAATTTACTGCAAATCAAATAGCAACTCTGTTAAACGGATATGTGGAAGGAAATCCGGAAGCAACTGTCAACCAACTGGCTAAGATAGAAGAAGGTCAGGAAGGGGGATTAGCTTTTTTGTCTAATCCTAAGTATGAGCATTTTCTTTATGAGACAAATGCCTCGGTAGTTATTGTCAATGATAACTTACAATTGCAAAAGCCTGTTCAGGCTACACTTATCCGTGTGAAAGATGCATACTCAGCGTTTTCGGAGTTACTGAATATATATCATAAGTTACGTCAGGAAAGAAGCGGACGTGAAGAGCCATCTTTTGTACATGAAACTGCCATTTTGGGAGACGACGTTTACCTTGGTGCGTTTGCCTATATTGGTCGTGATGTAAAGGTGGGACGCAACGTCAAAATATATCCACAGGTATATGTGGGTGATAATGTGACGATTGGTGATAATTGTACACTTTTCCCCGGAGTGAAAGTATATTACGATTGTGTGATTGGCGAAGATGTTGTGCTTCATAGCGGCGTGATTGTGGGGAGTGACGGTTTTGGTTTTGCGCCGCAAAGCGATGGCTCATATGCTAAAGTTCCACAAATCGGTAATGTTATAATCGAGGACAAGGTAGAGATTGGTGCAAATACGGTTATCGATAGAGCGACTTTAGGATCAACAATAATCCGTAAGGGCGTTAAGTTAGATAATCTTATTCAAGTAGCGCATAATGTGGAAATTGGTCAGCATAGTGTTGTCGCAGCACAAACTGGCATTTCGGGTAGTACTAAGGTTGGAGAGCATGTGGTTTTGGGGGGCCAAGTGGGACTGGTTGGACATATCCATATTGCCGATGGTTCGCAGGTGCAGGCCCAGTCGGGGGTTAACCGCTCTATTCGTGAGCCGAATAAAAAATGGGGTGGAAGCCCAGCTACGCCATATACGGGACAATTGCGTTCACAGGTGCTTTATAGCAAATTACCTGTGTTGGAACAACGTATTCTAGAATTGGAGGCGAAGCTAAAAGAATTGGACAACAAATCAATATAACGAAAATATTGCTAAATAGAATGTTAGATATGAATGTAAAGCAAAGGACCATACAGACGGAAATCTCCATTTCCGGAATAGGTTTGCATACAGGTCAAGCTGTAAACATTACCCTTAAACCTGCGCCTGAGTTTCACTGGTATAAGTTTAAACGGGTAGATTTGGAGGGTGAACCTATCGTTGCTGTTGATGCAGACAATGTTACCGACACATCGCGTGGAACTACAATTTCTCAGAATGGAGCTTCGGTAAGTACAATTGAGCACTTGATGGCGGCCTTAGTTGGACTTCAGATTGATAATGTTTTGATTGAGATTGATGGGCCTGAGGTGCCGATACTGGATGGTAGTTCGCGTATCTTCGTTGAAAAACTAAAAGAAGGGGGCTTTGTAGACCAAGAGGCGGATAGAGATTATTACGAAATCACGGATAATATTGTCTATGTTGAAAAAGATAGAAAAGTTGAAATCATGGCTATGCCGTTGGATGGCTATAGGTTGACGTGTATGATTGATTTTAATTCACCTGTATTGGGAAGTCAGCATGCCTCTATCAGCAATATTTCTGAATTCGAAAGTGAGATTTCCAGTTCTCGTACTTTCTGCTTCTTGCATGAATTGGAAAGCTTGTTAAACCATAATCTAATTAAAGGAGGAGATTTGTCCAATGCAATTGTGATTGTGGATAAAGAGGTGAGTAAAGAAGAATTGGATAAGCTGTCTTCGCTGTTTAACAAAACCGTAGAAGTAGCAAGCGAAGGTATTTTGGACAATATCCAGTTGCGTTCGCAGAATGAGCCTGCTCGTCATAAGTTATTGGATATGATTGGAGATTTGGCTTTGGTCGGTCGTCCGCTAAAAGGTCATATTATGGCTGCTCGCCCAGGACATGCCGCAAACGCCGCATTTGCTAAAAAAATCAAAGCACAGATTAAGAAAGATAAAAACCGTAAAGGAGTTAAGGTGTACGATCCGAATGCAACACCCGTATACGACACAGTTCAGATTATGAATATTCTTCCACACCGTCAACCTTTTTTGATGGTGGATAAGATTCTGGAATTGTCCGAAACACATGTTGTAGGGTTGAAAAATGTCACGATGAATGAAGATTTATTTATGGGACATTTTCCAGGAGCACCGGTATTTCCGGGAGTTTTGCAAATTGAAGCTATGGCTCAGACCGGTGGTATTCTCGTGCTCAATACAGTGCCCGATCCAGAAAACTGGTTAACACTGTTCCTAAAGATCGAAAATGCTCGTTTTAAGAATCAAGTGACACCAGGGGATACCGTTATCTTTAGCTGTGAGCTTTTGGAACCGATCCGTAGAGGTATTGCGCGCATGAAAGGTGTAGGTATGGTTGGCGATAAAATAGTTAGTGAAGCTGAGCTGATGGCTCAGATTGTAAAAGTAAAAGGTAATTAATTATGATACAACCGTTATCATACATACACCCAGAGGCTAAGATAGCCCAGAATGTGGTGGTAGAACCTTTCTCAACCATTCACAGAGATGTGGAAATTGGTGAAGGAACGTGGATTGGTTCAAATGTGACCATCATGAATGGTGCTCGGATAGGGAAGAACTGTCGAATCTTTCCAGGAGCCGTTATTTCAGGCGAGCCTCAGGACTTAAAGTTCGAGGGAGAGGTCACGACCGCAGAAATCGGAGATAATACGACAATTCGTGAGTGCGTGACCATCAACCGTGGTACGAAGGATCGTTACAAGACGGCTATTGGTAAGAACTGTCTTATTCAGGCATACAGCCATATTGCACATGATTGTATCGTAGGTGATAACTGTATCTTTTCCAACTCAAGTACGTTGGCAGGTCATATTACTGTGGGCGATTATGTGGTATTGGCGGGTATGGTTGCTGTACACCAGTTTTGTCAGATTGGTTCGCATGCATTTGTCACTGGTGGTACTTTGGTACGTAAGGATGTTCCGCCGTTTATCAAAGCTGCCCGTGAGCCAATTGCTTATGCAGGAATCAACTCGGTGGGACTACGTCGTCGAGGATTCTCTACGGAGCAGATTACGGAGATACAAGATCTTTATCGTGTACTTTTCGTACAAAACCGTAATCTGACCAAGGCCTTGGATTTGATTGAAGCTGAATTTGCTCCAACAGAACTACGTGACGAGATTCTTTCATTTATTCGTAATTCTAACCGCGGCGTTATCAAAGGTTTTAATCAAGGTCGAGTTTCAACTATATAAAGGAAGATTATTGCAAATAACTTTACAAAGCGTAGGTAGAAGGTATAATCAAGAATGGATCTTTCGCAAGGTTGATTATACCTTTACTTTTGGAAAAAAATATGCTGTGCTTGGGCCGAATGGTTCGGGCAAGTCTACTTTATTGAAAGTGTTGTCTGGAAGTCTGTCGCCCAGCGAAGGAAAAATTATATACACGGGTCGAGATTTGACAACGCAGATTGAAGTGGAAACGGTTTATCAACAACTTTCCTTTACAGCACCTTATGTCGAGTTGATCGAGGAATTTACCTTACAGGAGATGTTGGATTTTCATTTTAAGTTCAAACCTTATTTTCCGGGTTTTGATAAAGATTCGTTGATTGAATTGATGGGGTTGCAAAAATCAAAAGATAAGGAAATCCATTATTTCTCTTCTGGGATGAAACAACGGTTAAAATTGGTTTTGGGATGTTGTTCAGATAGTAAGATTGTCTTGTTGGATGAGCCTACAAGCAATCTAGACGTGGAGGGAGAACAGTGGTATCTTTCTTTGGTCGAGAGGACTTCACATCCTGAAAGGTTGTTCATCATTGGCTCTAACCAAGAAAAAGAATATGTTTTCTGTGATGAAAAACTGAGTATTTTAGATTATAAATAACCATTTAAGCCCAATTTTAATAAAAGCAGTATATTTCTTAATTTTGCAGTATTAAGGAGTTTTAAAAATATAATTATGTCAAAAGCGTCTGAGGTTAAATCAGGGAATATACTTCGTTTCAACGGAGAATTGGTTGCGGTAGAGGAATATATTCATCGTACGCCAGGTAACTTACGTGCATTTTATCAAGCACGTATGCGTAACGTGAAAACTGGTAAATTAGTAGAATACCGTTTCCGTACGGACGAGGAGGTAGAAATCGCACGTGTGGAAACTAACGATTATCAGTATTTATATGATGATGGTGAGTTTTTTGTAGTGATGGATAATAACACTTACGAGCAGTTCAATATTCCGAAGGTATTGTTTGGTGATACCGCACGGTTTTTGAAAGAAGGCATGAACGTTATTATTGCTTTTGAAAGTGATGAGCCTATCATGGCACAAGCACCCACAACCGTGGAGTTGGAAATCACGTACACAGAGCCTGCGGTGAAAGGTGACACTTCTACCAATGCGTTGAAAAATGCAACTGTGGAAACTGGCGTGGAAATCCGTGTTCCGCTTTTCATTAACCAAGGAGATAGAGTAAAAGTCGATACGCGCACCGGTGATTATATCGAGCGTGTTAAATCATAATAAAGGTTAAGGTTTAGGTTGATTATTCGGTCTTGTTGCGTGAGCACAAGACCGTTTTTTTGTATTAAGCCATAGGCAGTAGGGTTTAAGCTTTGCTTGCTTATAGCCTACACTTACAGCTAAGAGCATGACAAAAGCAGAATGTAGAACAATCTATAAACAGAAAAGAGAGGCCCTCTCTATAGGTGAGCTTGCAGAAGGTAGTAGGGCTATTTGCAAGTTGTTGACAGACATGGATTGGAAGGCGGTCACTTACCTGCATACATATATTCCTATGGTGCATAAAAAGGAACCGGATGTTTGGACTTTTGTACAATATTTTAAGGACATCTACCTACAGAAAAAAGTAGTTGTGAGTCGCAGTAATCTGCAGGACTGTTCTATGCAACATTTCTTGTTTTCGAACGATAGTCAACTTGAAGTAAATGCGTGGGGAATTTTAGAACCGACTGGAGGAGAAACGGTTTCGGCTAAACTGTTGGATGTCGTCTTAGTTCCTCTTCTAGCATGTGATGTGAAAGGGAATCGAGTAGGTTATGGCAAAGGTTTTTATGATCGTTTCCTTTCAGAATGCCATCCGGATTGTAGAAAGATTGGTGTTTCGTTTTTTGAGCCGATGGAGGAATTGATAGACGATGTTTCTTCATTGGATATACCGCTGGATGAAGTAATATTTCCAAAAGGCATACAACAATTATACAAATAGCGAGGGAGTCCTCTCGCTATTTGTATAATATCCTGAATTTAATTGTTTTGTCAATTTGTTTGAGTTGCTTCAACATGTTTTTGTCGTAAGCTGTGTGAATATCGGTCACGGCATAACCTATATCGCCTTTTGTCATCAGGAACTGGGAGATGATGTTGATGTCATTCTCGGCATAAACCTGGTTGATTTGTGCCATAATACCAGGTACATTCTGGTGAATATGCAGGAGGCGATGTGCCTGTGTTAGCTTAGGTAGGGTAAGATTCGGGAAGTTCCGGCTCATCGCTGTATCGCCATTATTGATAAAATCTGCCATACGGCGTGGAATAAACTCTGCATTGCGGTTTTTGTTTTTCTTATCGTCGAAAACAACAATTCCTTTTTCACTACAAATGCGTTTGCTTATCTTACCTTTGATATCACCTAAATAGCCGATGGTTTTTAGTTTATCGGCACGGGCGAGCTGTTCGTCGTCTACGCTTACGCCATTCCCCAGAAGAAGCAGGCCTACATCCTTGGTATATTTCTCTTCGAAAGTCTCCTTTACACGTACCGAAAACCCATCACGTTTCAGGATATGTACGGCTATTGCAGGAACATCCCCTACGAGCAAGCAAAGAATGCGGTTTTTGGGATAAGAAATTGCTCGAGGTAGGTCGTTGACATACAGAAACTCGTCAAAGCTTGGCGTGATATGGTCTGCCTTATCTGTCACACTTTTTCTGGCTATATTCTCCGTAAAAGCAAAGAATTTTTCGATTAACCCGGATTCTTTCAACTGAAAATCAGAATAACCATCACCTATGCCGAATATGCGTCCGTCAATTTGCAATTCCTGAAGAAGTTTTACTTTTCCGCCTTCATCGGATAGCGGATTGTTCTCGTCATAACCAATGATATTTCCATTGCTGTCAAATTTGAATGTATTGGCGTAGATATTTTCCTTTTTGATATAGTATGGTGTAACTACAGGTGTGATAAACTCCTTGAAGCCGCCGGATACAATCCAAGCGGTGTCGGTATTTTTCTTGAAAAATTCTTTGTTTCGATCAAAGGAACGGGATACCTTCTTTTTGAGGTGCGTTACCAATTTATTGAGATGCTCTTTGTTGGCATTGAGGAGCTGTACCCGGCCGGCAAGGCTTTCCCGAAAGGATATTTTTCCTTCCATTGCCAAGTTGGTATAATCTTCAATCTGTTGGTAAATCTTTTCCCGGTCAGGATGGTTTTCAAGTGAAATTCTTGCCAGTTCATCCAGGGCTTCTACCTGGGTAAAGGTACTGTCAAAATCAATGATATAATAGTTCTTCACGATGGGTTTAGTTTGTGTTGATTATTTGTTTTTAGTCTTTGAATGCCTTACTCATTTCTTTCAAGGTGTCGTCTATCGGTTTGAATAGGTATCCTGTTCTGTCGATGAGCTTTTGGTTCGAATAGGTCCAGTTCGATGCTGAAGCTTTAGCTGATTCTCGGGTGAGTGCCGGACGTTTGCTTTTGAACCAAGCTGCTGCTTTTGCAATTCGCCAAGCGATACTGAGCATAAAAGGTTTTGCTTCTATAGTCGGAGCAGGTTTGTCTAATAAGATCGATATGCGCTCCAACAAGCTTTTGTTGGTCAGGTTTTCGCTGTTTAGGATGAATCGTTCTCCACTGATGGATGGTGTCTCCATGAGTTGTATCATTATTTTAGCAACATCAGCCACATCCACAATGCCTACACTTCCTGGAGGATAGATCTTTAAACCCTTCTGCACGAGCGAGAAGATAACACCTGATCCCTTGTTGCCAACGCCGTTGCCCATAATAACCGATGGATTGACGATAACAGCATCCAATCCCTCTACAATACCACGCCATACTTCCATTTCACTTTCGTATTTGGACAGGGCATATTTGGAATGCTCCTCGCCATCATCCCATTTGCTGTTTTCGGTAATTGGCTCGCCGGATTTGCTAACACCCAAAGCTGCTATGGAGCTCACATGTACTAATCGGGCTTGGTGTTCCAAGCAAAGGTTGACGATATGTCGGGTTCCTTCGATGTTAGTGTGGAGCATATTAGACCAATCCTCTTTTTGATAGGATATCATAGCAGCACAATGATAGACTTTGGAAATGCCGCTAAAGAGATCCGCCAAAGCAAAATAGTCCGTAATATCGGCATCTACCCATTGAATGAGAGATGACGAACGTAAGGATTCAGGTATGGTGGATTGTGAACGCTTGGTCGCCAAGACGGCTACGCCATCATTAATCAGATAGCTGATTAATGATGATCCCAGAAAACCTGTTCCTCCTGTAACTAATACCACTTGATTGTCTTCAAAAATGCTGTTTTCAAAGATAATCTATTGCCCTTGGCTATGCAAATCTGCTGGATAGGTATTTTTATTTCCTTACATTTTGTGGAAAGTTTGACTTTTGGCTTTTTTACTTTTTAGTGTAACATTTTTCCTGTTTTACAGACTAATGCTTATAATTGAAGCGATAAACTAAAGCAATTTTTTATGTTTTTACGATTATTGAAGTTAGAGTGGAAGTCTTTTTTCCGTTCGGCTTCCTTTGGAAAAGGAATCAGTGTCAAAATCCTCTTAGGGTTTATGGGGCTGTATTTTTTTCTTGTATTTTTAAGTCTGGGCGTAGGGTTATATCCTTTGATGCAAAAAATATATCCGCAGGTAGAACCTATTTTGGTTGTTAATAATTTCTTGCTATTGTGGTTTTTAGGCGAATTTGTGCTGCGGTTTATGCTGCAGAATCTGCCTGTTTTGGATATCAAACCTTTGCTGACCAAACGAATACAGCGCAGTCAGATTATACACCATATTTTATTCAAGACAAGTTATTCATTCTATAATATATTAACCGCAAGTGTAGCTCTTCCGTTTGTTGTTGGCTACCTGAATAGAGATAGTTTTTCTGCAACAGGATTGATTGCTTGGCTACTGGCAGTGATAAGCATCGTTTATGCTGTCAATTATTTTAACTTTTGGGTACAGAAACGCTTTAGCAATAACTTAAAAGCTTTAATACCTTTTATTGTGATATGTTCCGTTCTCATCGGACTGGAATATTTTAAAATTTATTCCGTATCGACACTCTTTGGTCGTTTTTTCGATAGCATATTGCAATATCCGCTGTTAGCATTGATTCCCTTTGGACTTGCACTATGTAGCTATAGGGTAACATTCCGCGATTTAAAAACGAACCTGTATTTAGATGCTTATTTGGTACAAGGGCAGGTCGTGCAGCGGGCATCAGATCTAAGCTGGACAAATCGTTTTGGGGCATTAGCTCCCTTTCTACAATTGGATCTGAAACTTATCTGGCGTAATAAACGAGCAAAGACTGCCGTGACAATGTGTATGGTGTTCTTAGCGTATGGGTTATTCTTTTATGGCAATCCAACTTATGATGGCTCGGGAATGCTCATTTTTGTCGGTGTTTTTATGACGGGAATTTTTGTGATTAATTTCGGACAGTTTATCCCCGCTTGGGATAGTGCTTATTTTCCATTGTTCAATACAAGGCCGATTACGATGAGCAACTATTTGGAGTCAAAAGCGCTGTTGATGTACGGGTCGGTATTGTTATTGACCTTGTTGAGCACACCGTATGTGTATTTTGGTTGGGATAAGGTTTATGTGAATTTTGCTTGTGCGATGTACAATATGGGAGTCAATATCCCAGTTATCCTCTTTTTTGGAGCCTACAATAGGAAACGGATAGACCTCAGTCATAGCAGTATGTTTAATTATCAAGGAATAGGGATTGCGCAATGGTTGGTTGGTATCCCATTGATTTTCGGACCGATTATTATTTGGTTTAGCACAAGAGCGCTGATAAATCACAATACGGCCAATCTGGTGTTGATAGGCTTAGGTATCGTAGGCTTATTGCTTCGTAAGATCATATTGCAGGCATTGGCAAAACTCTATAAGGAGAAGCGATATGCAATGCTCGAAGGATTTAAACAAAAGGATTAATCAGTATATTTTAGAACATGATAAGTATTCATAATATAACAAAACATTATAACGGTGTGCAGGTGTTGCATATCGATAATCTCGAAATTAAAAAGGGCGAACGTGTAGGCTTGGTTGGTAATAACGGTGCTGGAAAAACGACGTTGTTCAGCTTAATGTTGGATTTGATTCAAGCAGATACTGGAGAAATAAGTATCAATGGTGTAAAGGTTCAAGAAAGTGAAAATTGGAAATACTTTACCGGGTCTTTTTTGGATGAGAGTTTTTTAATTGGTTACCTGACTCCCGAAGAGTACTTTTATTTCATCGGTGATTTATATGGAATGTCAAAGGTAGATGTTGATGGGTTTATTGCACAGTTTGCAGCATTTTTCAATGGAGAAATATTAGGACGCAATAAATATATTCGAGACCTTTCAAAGGGAAATCAAAAAAAAGTTGGTATCGTGGGAGCTTTGATTGGCAATCCCGAATTGCTTATTTTGGATGAGCCATTTGCAAATTTAGACCCAAGTTCGCAGTTTCGGTTGAAAGATTTGATTCGTCAGCTGATGAACGAAAGCGGTATGACTATCTTGATTTCCAGTCACGATCTTTCGCATACTGTCGAAATATCTGACCGTATCATCGCTTTGGAAAAAGGAAAGATAGTCAAAGATTTGACCACTTCTCCCGAAACTTTAGAAGAGCTAACAGCTTTCTTCGCGGTGTAAATACAGGCATTGGCCAATGATGTGAAAATAGTAAGATCACGCTTTTCTCACATTTTGTGGAAAGTTTGACTTTTGACTTTTGGTTTTTTAATTTTTAATTTGTCACTATGTCTTTAGCTGATTTTTTCACACCGATTTCTATCGCACAAATTGCACCTGAAACAGTATTTTATAATTCCCAATTCGGGAAGCTTATCCAAGCCTATGAGGATATTTTTCCTACATGGGAGGAAGACTCCAAGCCGCATATTGCCTTAATCGGGGTTGAAGAAGAGCGGGCATCGGTCAACAATGCCGGGACAAAAAAATCACCGGATGTAGTAAGAAAGCATTTCTATCAGCTTTATCAGGGCGATTATCTGGTCAAAATAGTAGATCTGGGTAATATCCAGGCCGGATCGACGATAAAGGATACCTATGTGGCACTAAAGACTGTCGTTGAAGAATTGGTGAAGCAGGATATTCTTCCGGTTATCATTGGTGGGGGACAGGATTTGACTTATGCGCAATATACCGCATACGAGGGATTGGAACAACGTGTCGAAGTTGCCATTATCGATGGTAAATTTGACCTAGACCAAGATAATGCAGAAAATACGGTGTTGAATTCAAATACCTATTTGAACCATATTATTCTGCACCAACCGGATTATCTTTTTAACTTGAGTAATCTGGCTTATCAAACTTATTTGGTGAGTAAGGAGTCCATCAATATGTACGATAAACTGTTTTTTAGTACTATGCGTATTGGCATGATGGCTGGTAAATTAGATCAGGCAGAACCATTAATCCGTGCGGCGGATATGGTTAGCTTTGATATTGGGGCTATTCGTGCTTCGGAAGCTCCAGGAAATGCTAATGCAAACCCGAATGGCTTATATGGTGATGAGGCTTGTCAATTGGCTCGTTATGCCGGAATGTCAGATAAATGTTCCTCTGTTGGGTTTTATGAGTATAACCCGACATTTGACCCGATGGGGCATACGGGTAGCTTGGTTGCACAAATGATTTGGTGCTTTATCGATGGTTTTTATAACCGAAAAAATGATGCACCTTTGATTCCTAAGTCCGCTTATATTATTTACCGTACGACACTGGAAAATGATGACTACGAATTAGTATTCGTGAAAAGTAAAAAGTCTGACCGTTGGTGGATGCAGGTGCCGTATTTTGGTTCGAAATCTGTTAACGAACGTTACTACTGGGTGCCGTGCCGTTATGAGGATTATCAGCAGGCGGTAGGCGGTGATCTGCCGGATTTATGGTGGAGGACCCATCAAAAATTGCAATAAGCATGGATATATTTTCCGTTATCATCATAGGGATATTGGCCTTGGTTATTGCTGTGTTGCTATGGCAACAGGGTAAGCGGGTTTCGCAAGCAGACTATCAACGATTATTGGAGGAGAAGCAGATTGCATCTTTAGAACTAGTGAAATCCCAGGAACGGGAGCACATCGTTAAGACGTCCCAAGAACGATTAGAAATAGCTTTAGAGAACGAGCGGCAAGAGCGGGCAAGTGTAGAGCGAACTTTGGAAAGTACCAATGCCTTTTTACAGGCACAGCAGGAAAAATTTCAGGAACAAAAAATGGAGCTTTCCCGGTTACGGGAGCAGTTTCAGCTCGAGTTTCAACAGATTGCCAATGCCATATTGGAGGAAAAAGCACAAAAATTCACTGCGGTAAATCAGCAGCATCTCCATCAGATTTTAGATCCGTTAAAGGAAAAAATCAAATCTTTTGAAGAGAAAGTAGAGCGCACTTATCAGCAGGAATCGGCGGAACGACATGTGCTGAAAGGTGTGGTGGAACAGCTGATGCAACAAAGCTTGCTTATCAAAGATGAAGCAAACAATCTCACCAAAGCACTAAAAGGCGATACGAAAAAACAGGGAAACTGGGGAGAGATCATTTTAGAAAGAGTGCTGGAACGTTCTGGTTTGATTAAAGATCAGGAGTATAAATTACAATCCGTTTTCAGCGATGATGGCAGTCGAAAAATTCCTGATGCTATCATTTTGCTGCCGGAGGATAAACATCTGGTCATCGATTCCAAAGTTTCTCTTACGGCTTATGAACGTTGGGTGAATGCGGAATTAGAAGAGGAGCAGCAAACCTCGTTAAAACAGCATGTGCAGTCTATCGAGACACATATTCGCGAGCTTTCTGTAAAGAATTATCAAGCGCTGTATGGGATACACTCTCCTGATTTCGTTCTGCTATTTATGCCTATTGAATCGGCGTGGAGCATGGCCGTTCGGGAAAAGTCGGAATTGTTTTCGTATGCCTGGGATAGGAAAGTGGTGATTGTAAGCCCTTCTACCTTGTTGGCGACTTTGCGGACAATTGCAAGTGTGTGGGTACAGGAAAGGCAGAACAGGAACGTGTTGGAGATTGCTAAAGAAGCGGGTAGCTTGTACGATAAGTTTGTAGGATTTTTGCAGGATATGCAACAGATAGAAAACCATTTGCAGAAAGCCACAGAGAAGCATCAAGATGCTATGAGAAAACTATCTAAAGGTAGTGGAAATGTTATTAAGAAAGTAGAAAATCTGAAATTATTGGGTGCTAAGGCCAATAAGCAGATTGATAACCGGTATTTGGAATAGAAAAACTTTGAAGACTTCCGAAGTTTTTTGCGATTATAAAATTTAAACTTCGGAAGTCTCCTTTTATTAATAACCTGCTGCGAAGTCGTCGCCACGATGATCGGCTCCGGCTTGCAACTTGCCATTAGGTAATACAATAATATTCTCAACACGTCCAATAGCACCACGCTTATGGATTTTGTACCCATCTTTTTCTAAGCTCTGACGCACGCTTTCTGAAATCGCAGTATCTTCTACATCAATTTGGTCAGGTTGCCATTGATGATGGAATCGCGCCGCACTCACGGATTCCTGGGCCGACATACCAAATTCCAGAGCATTCAGTATCGTTTGAAAAACGGAAGTAATAATTGTCGATCCACCCGGTGTTCCAACTACCATTTTCAATTTTCCATCTTTTTCTATAATGGTGGGTGTCATGGCACTGAGCATGCGTTTTCCAGGTTCAATGGAATTGGCTTTTCCGCCAAGGAGTCCATACATGTTGGGAGAACCCGGTTTTACGGAGAAATCATCCATTTCGTTGTTCAAAAGAAAACCGGCACCATCTACCCATACCAACGAACCGTATGAACCATTGATGGTTGTAGTCAAAGAAACAGCATTACCGTCCTTGTCCACTATGCTGTAATGTGTCGTTTCTTCCGATTCATAGCCAGGGAATTGGGCTGCTTTTACCTCGGAGCTAGGAGTCGCTCTGCGCAGGTCAACTTTAGCCATACGCTCCTGATTTAATTTCTTGTTTGTCAGGTATTCTGCCGGAACACGGTAATAATCCGGGTCGCCAAGGTGAGTCGCCCGATCAGCATAAACACGTCTTTCCGCTTCAACCATAGCACGCACAGTACTATCTGACTGGAAGCCCCATTTTGCCAGAGGATAATTTTCTACGGATTGTAGCAAAGCAACCAATGCCACACCACCACTGGATGGTGCAGGCATGGAAATGATTTTATGCCCCTTGTAATCTCCTATGGTTGGTTCACGCCATACAGCTTCGTAATTTTCAAGGTCTTCATGGCTGATGATGCCGTTCCCACGCTTCATCTCGGCAACAATCAGGTCTGCAGTTTCACCTTTGTAAAAACCATCACGTCCTTGTTGGGCTATACGTTTTAGTGTGCTTGCCAATTCGGGCTGTGCAAATATATCGCCGGCTTTCCATTCTTCTGCGCGAATGATAGCCGCACCATTTGGATTGAATTTCTGGAAGCGCTCTTTATGACGGTTGAATTCATTGGCTTGCCTCTGGGTGATAGGAAATCCTTTTTCTGCCATCTGGATAGCTGGAGCAAGAAGTTCAGCCCAGGAAAGCGAAGCGTATTTTTTGTGTGCAGCATCCATGCCGGCCACAGCTCCCGGAACTCCTGCGGCAAGCTGTCCGTATAGGCTTAGATCCGTAATGGGGTTACCTTCTTTATCGAGGTACATGTCTGTAAAGGCTTTTGCAGGCGCTTTTTCACGGAAATCTAATGCGGCTGTTTCACCAGCGCTGGATCGGTAAACCATAAAACCTCCGCCACCAATATTACCGGCATTCGGATAAACAACGGCTAAAGCAAATTTTACGGCAATAGCTGCATCGATGGCATTTCCGCCTTTTTTGAGGATGTCTACGCCTACTTCGGAAGCCAATGGGTGCGCAGTTACTACTGCACCATTGGAAAATTCTTTGGATAGGCTTGCTTGTTTCTCGTGTCTTAGCGCACAGGAGGAAACCAAAAATAGTACAATGAAAAATGAGGTTAAACGTTTCATGGGACTAAAGATAATAATTTGTTAAACAACTTGTTTTGGTTTATTGGTTTTAACTGGGTAGTTTTGAGTTATGAGGAAGGTTATTTTAATCGTGTTTTGTTGCTTATTAGGGAGCATGACCTATGCGCAACGTATCAAAATCCTGAGTTATAATATTCACCATGGTAGTCCACCTGCGCATGCGAATAAGATTGATTTGGAAGCAATAGCGAAAGTTATCAAAGATTCGGATGCCGATCTGGTCGGTGTACAGGAGGTGGATGTTCGGGTGTCGCGCTCAGGAAATGTGGATCAGGCAGCAAAGCTCGCGGAATTAACCGGAATGGATTATTTTTTCTCTAAAGGGATAGATTTGGAAGAAGGTGAATACGGGACTTTAATCCTGACCAAACATAAAATTGTTGGTAAGAGGCGATACGATTTACCAATGGTGGAGGAGAGTGAAAATAGATCTTTAGCCATTGTGGATGTGGAGCTACCTGACGGTAAGATGGTTTCTTTTGCCAATACACATTTGGATCTGGGGGAAGCAAATAAGGTTGCACAGGCCAAATACATTAATGAACTTGGCGATTGGTACGAAAGGCCGTTGATTCTGGTGGGGGACTTAAATGCTGAACCAGATGATGAACCTATCAAAATATTGGAAACCCATTTTGAAAGGAATACGACCAGTAATGGACCGACCTTTCCGAATGTCAATCCGAGAACTGAAATTGATTATATCATGGTCGGAAAGCACAGTAAGTTTGCGTGGAAATCGTATCAAGTCCTTTCAGAGGAATATGCCTCAGATCACAGACCCTTGTTCACAGAGATTGAGATAGTAGAATAGTATTGGGTATTGACTAGTGCGTATTGAGAAAAAGATGTTGCGTAGAGAGTAAAAAGACTTCCGAAGTTTTAAAAACTTCGGAAGTCTGTGTTGCCCTCAACGAAGTTAGACTTCGGAAGCCTTGATAAACATCTGTGTAATCATCATTATCTGTGACATCACTAAAAGAGTTTTTCATTATTCTTATGTCTATCCGCATCACGTATAGATTTTTTCTCTAAATTTTTTTCCAGCGCGGCTGTCAAGTCAATTCCGGTTTGATTGGCAAGGCACATCAAGACGAACAATACATCCGCCATTTCATCTGCCAAATCTACTTCTTTATCTGATTTTTTAAAGGACTGTTCCCCGTATTGTCGTGCCATGATACGGGCTACTTCACCCACTTCTTCCATTAAAATAGCCGTGTTCGTCAGTTCATTAAAATAACGGATACCAGTAGTGTTAATCCATTTATCGATGATTTCTTGTGCTTCTTTTATAGTCATAATTATATATAGTATTGAGTAGTGGGTATTGAGTATTGAGACAATGTGGTTTTTAAAAATTATCTTTATCCTGTGTATTCATTATAATAGTAACGGGACCATCATTGCAAAGGTCTATCTTCATATCGGCACCGAAAATACCTAATTGCACTTCTTTGTTTAACAAAGTGGAAAGTAGTACTGCCATTTCTTCGTACATCGGTTTGGCTTTTTCAGGTTTTGCTGCGCGAATAAAAGAGGGTCTGTTGCCTTTTTTTGTCTGTGCTAACAAAGTGAACTGGGAGATTAAGAGAATGTTTCCTCTTATGTCCTGGATGGATCTGTTCATCAGGCCAGCCTCGTCAGAAAAGATGCGAAGATTGACTAATTTCTGTGCTAACCATTTCATGTCATCTGCGGTATCGGCTTCTTCTACTCCTAAAAGAACCAATAGTCCGTGCTGTATAGTGCCTGTGACTTGGTTGTCGACAGTACAAGAAGCTTGAGTGACCCGTTGTATTACTGCTCGCATAGTCGTAAAAGTAAGAAAAAAGCTGAGCATTGCGAAGTCCCGAGAAACGAAGTGAATCGGGATAAAAATTAAAAAGACAAAAAATGAGAACTTCCGGGTAGTAAAATAAAGACTTCCGAAGTTTCTAAAACTTCGGAAGTCTTGTAAAAGGATTTGTCATCTCGTCAGAACCGATGAACAATGTGTTACGCTATATTAAAACCTTATATTCAGACCGAATAAGAAGTTGGTTTCAGCTTGTGGGAAATAAGCGTTGCCAAAAAGTCGTGTGCCATCAGGCGTGATACCGCCATACGTATAGCCGTGTGATTCATACTTCTCATTGAAAATGTTATTAACGGCCAGATTAGCATCAATATCCTTGATTCCTAACAATGAAAAATTGTAACGAAGTCGAATATTGTTTACGAAGAAAGGGTTCACGCTGCGGTCTTCGGATTGTGTATTGTCCAGATACTGTCTGGAAACATATTTGCTTACAAAGGCAAATTCCAATGGGCGGATAGGTGAGTAGGAAAACTCATTTGAAAGTATGGTTGATGGCGAGAAAGAAATCGTCGTAGAACTGTACTGTTTCTCTATTTGTGGTACGTCTAATTCAGTCCAATTTTCGTCCATAACCGTGATGAACTCAGTATAGTTTTTGATTTTGTTTTGGCTCAATCCTGCGGTGGCTTTCCAACGGAATTGTTCTGAGATTTGCCAAGCAGCATCTAACTCTAATCCAATACGGTAACTGTCAGGCACGTTTTCCCGTATTGCCCCGCCTACATCGTTAATTTCACCGGTTTGTATTAGCTGGTCTTTGTAGAACATCCCATAAGCATTTGCTCCAAGATTGATGTTTTCTTGCCTTAATCGATAACCAACCTCGATGTCATGCATTCTTTCGGGTTTCGGACGTGCATTTGGTGAGGATTCCGTGTAGTCTTTGCGGACAGGTTCTTTGTTGCCGAAAGCATAAGAAGCGTACACATTTGCCGTTGATGACAACATATAGGTGGCGCCGATTTTGGGATTGAAAAAATGGTGTTTCACATTGACATCTGCCAGTTCTAGATTGTGGTTGTAACCTTCGAAAGTGTAATCGACAAAACGGTATTGGAGGTCGGTGTACAGACGCATCGCTCCAAAAGTTGCATTCCATTTTCCGTATACGTTGACGTCGTTTTTCTCTGCATCATTCAGGTAATATTTATCACCTAATTTAGAATCTGAAGCATATCGCGCCCATATAACTTCGCCATAGTGATCGCCTTTATACTGGTTGGCACCTCCGCCGAAGATCAGATTATGGTTTTCATTCAGCGTGTGCTTTATGGAAAGGACGGTTCCGTAGAAATGATTGTCTAACCAGCGACGACGAATAAGGTCTGTCTTGTCTATCGTTGTTCCGCCGATTTCGATGGGAGCTAATCCGTAGCTGCCGAATGATTGTGCTTTTTTGTATTCTTCATAATACCCCGCACCCCGCGTATAGTGTAAAGCCGCGTTGAATGTTGTGCGTTCTGATGCAAAATAATTATAATGCAGATGATGATGTGTTTGCGTATAATTATCCGTTTGGTTTTCATACGTAAAGCCATTGTAACGACGATTTTCTTCTAACATCTCTTCAGGCACGCCATCCCATGCTTGATAGGTTTTTTCCTTGCCCGAAAATATTGTTGCCTTCAATTGATGCTTGTTCCCATAATAGCCAGCATCGAAATAAAAGGATTTCAAGTCGGAGGAAGCTCGGTCAATATAGCCATCTGAACTGATTTTGGACAAACGCCCATTAAATGCAAATCTGTCATTGATTAGTCCTGAACCAACCTTGACGGTATTTTTCCATGTGTTGTATGAACCTACACTATTGTTGAGCTCGGCATAAGGGTTTTGTTCCAATATGTCGGACTGAATATTTAATGATGCACCAAAAGCACCAGCGCCATTGGTGGAAGTTCCTATCCCCCGCTGTATCTGTATACTTTCTGCGCTTGAGGCAAAGTCGGGCAGATTGACAAAGAAAGAACCCATACTCTCCGCGTCGTTAAGAGGTATTCCGTTCAGTGTTACGTTGATACGTTGATTATCAGAACCACGAATAGTCATGTTAGTATAACCAATGCCAGCCCCTGCATCAGAGCCTATAACAACCGATGGCGTTTGGTCTAAGAGGTAGGGGATATCCTGCCCTAGATTATTGCGTCGTATGTCTTCTTTTGAGAGGTTTTTGTAGGTTGTTGCAGCATTGTCGCCTGCTCGGGTTGCTGTAACAAGCACTTCTTCGGTGCGTATGCTGCTCGGAAAAAGTTGAAGGGTAATCTGTTTGTCAGCATCTAAGAGAATGGTCGTGTCTTTTGTTCCGTAACCTACAAAAGTTGCGCGGATTTGATATCGACCTGCACTGAGATTCGAAAATTCAGTGCGTCCTTGTTGATCGGTCTGGCTACTGTGGCGTTGCGTGCGGCTTACCGTGACAGATGCATTGCTTAAAGGTTCATTCCCATTGTTGAGCACACTTACTGTTAGCTCATGTTGTTGTCCTATTGCCATGAATGATAATGACAATAAAATTGTGCTGATGAATAATCTAATCATCGTTTTAATGTTGATTTTTTTGAGTTAAACATACTATTACAAGGGGTTTGCAATAGCGACCAATTTAACTAACCACTCCCTACGCCAGCATTATCTGGATCAGGTGCGCCCCACGTAAAGTGGGACTGGGTATAATCTCAGCCTTTATTCGTGTTCGGAAACAAGGCACCCCTTTCGATGGGGCAAATCTAAATATTATTTATCATTATGTCAAATAAGTTAAAATATTCGCACCTTAAGAAGGTGTGGCGTGAAATTTGAGTAGTAATTTTGTTAGATTTGTTTAGTTATATTTAGGTAGTGATGCGGTATATTTCAGCAAGCTTTATAGTTCCAGTTGAGGGGGATTATATTAAAAACGGAGTGGTGGCATTGGATGAAAGTGGGACTGTCGTAGGTGTCTATGGAGCAGGCGATGAGCGGGTTAAGAACGAAGAAAAAGAGTTCTATGAAGGTGTTCTGATTCCAGGGTTTGTAAATGCTCATTGTCATATTGAGCTTTCTCATATGCTGGGCAAGACGGCCAAAGGAAATGGGCTGCCCACCTTTATTAGGGAAGTGATGAGGAGTAGGGAAGAGGATGAAGATTTAATTTTTCGTAAGATTTTAGAAGCAGACCAGCTGATGTATGCAAACGGAATACAAGCCGTTGGGGACCACGCGAATACTGCCCATTCAGCTAAAATCAAAGCAAAAAGTCCCATCTTATACCATACTTTTGTAGAAGTCATGGGCTTGAACAAGAATGATATACAAGATCGTTTGGATAAAGCAAGGGATGTGGAGTTTTATTTTCAATCCCAACATAGTTCCATTACATTACATGCACCATATTCCTGTTCCAAGGATATGTTTAAAGCATTCAAAAAAGCGGTTCAGCGGGATAATATCGTAAGTATCCACAATCAGGAAAGTGAAGAGGAAAACAAGCTTTATCGTTATAAAGAAGGTGAATTTTTAAAGTTTTATGAAGATATGGGTTTCGATGTGTCGGATTTTAAGGCGCATGCTCGTAACTCCATTCAATCCTATCTACCACATACTCCGAAGGAAAATAGAATTATTCTGGTTCATAACACGTATACTACAACGAAGGATCTAGATTTTGTGGAACGGCAAGAGCGGGATGTTTACTACTGTTTCTGTCCTAAGGCTAATTTATACATCGAAGGGCACCTGCCGCGAATTTTAGGCTTTGTACCGAACGAAGACCGTGTAGTCGTAGGTACGGATAGTTTAGCATCTAACGATACTTTGGATATTTTAGAGGAATTGAAGGTGCTATCCAAGGCTGCTGATCATATTCCTTTTTTGCAGTTGTTGAAATGGGCTACTATCAATGGAGCGAAAGCATTAGGTGTTGATGAAATGATAGGTTCTATTAGTGTTGGGAAGAGACCTGGATTAGTTCTTTTGGAGAATATGTTGGATTTTCGATTGACTGATGAGGTAAAGCTGAAAAGAATCGCTTAATATCTTCGGTTTTCTTGACTACCTTTGTACACAATGAAACATCTAAATATTACTGTCAAGGGAAAGGTTCAAGGTGTGTACTACCGTGCAACTACGAAGGCTGTTGCCGATCATCTAGGGGTTAAAGGTTTTGTTGTTAACCAACCGGATGGAAGCGTATATATTGAGGCTGAAGGAGACGCTTTTTCCTTGGAATCCCTGTTGGAATATTGTGAAGGAGGGCCAGATAAGGCAGAGGTGGAGTCGGTTACCTATGAAGAAGGTGAACTTCGTGATTTTATTAATTTTGTCGTTGTTAAAAAGATAAGATAATCTAAGGTGTCGGTAGTTAAACGTTTTGTTAGCGATACAGCGATTTATGGTCTTACGACCATTATATCGCGCTTGGTGAACTTTGTCTTGACACCGATTTATGTCAATAAGTTTGCGACATCGGTCTACGGTATATTTACGACGATGTATTCTTGGGCCGCTCTTATCAATGCATTTTTGGCATTTGGTATGGAAACTTCTTTTTTTCGCTATCTGCAGAAGGTTGACGAGAAAGATAAACCAAAGGTATTTAATAATACATTTATTGTTACGATAGCTACCTCATTAGTCTTCCTATTGTTGGTATTTTCCTTTGCACAGCCCATAGCCGAATGGTTTGCCCGAAAAGGGGTACAATCTGTAGAAAATTATAAGTCCTATGTATATTTCATGGGATTGACCTTGGTCGCAGATGCTTTAGTGGTTGTTCCATTTGCTAAGTTACGTTCACAGAATAGACCTATACGGTTTGGCATACTAAAGCTGACAAATATTTTCGTCGTTGTAATTCTTAACCTGTTCTTTATTGTTTTTCTTCCTTGGTTATTTAAAATACAACCCGAATGGCAATCTGCCTTTTCCTGGTATAAGGGGCCATGGGTCGGTTATGTTTTTCTTTCTAATTTGATAGCCAGTGTGGTTACTTTGCTGATGCTAATGCCGCAGATGCGGGGCTTCAGTCTTAAAGTCGATAAGGAGTTACTCGCAAGTATATTTTCATATAGCTTCCCTATTCTGATAGCAAACCTTTCTTTTATTATCAACGAGCATTTGGATAAGATACTTATGCCAAGCCTATTGCCCGAAGGTATCGGCGAAAGTGATGTGGGGATTTATGGAGCAATTAGCAAAATAGCTATCTTTCTGAGTATTTTTGTGCAGGCTTTTCGACTGGGAGCCGAACCCTTTTTCTTTTCTTATGCCAAACAAGAGAATGCCCGCAAAGTTTATGCACTTATCATGGAATACTTTGTGGTGGCGATGATGCTGGTTATGGTCGGGATTTCGATGAATATTGAATGGCTTAAATATTTCATCAAGGGAGGAGACGCGATGGAAACGGCAAAATATTGGTCAGGGTTGAATTATATTCCTATCATACTTTTTAATTATGTAATGTTAGGTATTTATATGAACTTATCTATCTGGTATAAGCTTTCAGACCAAACGAGATACGGACTTTATATCTCAGGTATTGGAGCGATGATTACCGTAGTTTTTTGTTATGTACTGATTCCGAAGTTTAGTTATCTGGGCGCTATATTAGTAACCAGTATTGCTTATATCACCATGGTGAGCCTTTCATACTTATGGGGACAGCGAAATTATGCCATCCCTTATCGTATAGGAAAGATGTTGCTGCATATTGTATTGGGTTCATCGATGATTGCCATTAACTTCCTGTGCTTTTCTCGTAATTTCTGGACAGGAAATGCCTTACTGATTTTATATCTATTGTTTGTCCTATATCAAGAAAGAAGCTTTATCAAGCGTTTGTTGAAACGGTAGTTTAAACGCATGTTAAGAATGTTACTAACGAAGGGTAGCGTTTCATGCTTGGCTTTCGTTTCTTTGTGGACAAAAAATATAAAAAGCACATTACATTAATTGATTAACCAAATGAGAAAAATTCTACTTTTAGTAAGCTTGTTGGCTTTGTCATGGGGAAGCTATGGGCAAGAGTCAAGGCAGGAAAGAGCACTGGCACGTAAAAATCATCTTATGATAGATCCAATTGTTTTGATTGCCGGACCGATTCTTAATGTTTCCTATGAACGTGCGCTCAATGAAGATTTAGGTGTGGGTTTGCATAGCTTATTAGGGCTGGGTGCGATGGATGAAATGGTACAGTTTTCACCATTTGCAAGATTTTACTTGGGCGGATCGCATGGAGCTGGTTTTTTTATGGAAGGATTTGTCCCTGTTACCAATATGGAGGATGATTATCAAACATATAATCCTGAAGGAGATTATTATACGATCGTGAGAGATAAAAAGACATCGGTTGGTTTGGGTATAGGCTTAGGTGGTAAATGGCTGCTGAAAAGAAATCTGATGTTGGAAGTAAGTGGAGGAATTGGCCGTAAACTTATTAATAAAGGAGTACATTCTGAGTCTATTACCGGAAAATGGATGATTGGATTTGGCTATGCATTTTAAGGGTTTTAGAGACACAATTTTGTGTCTCTAAAACATCATGCTTTCTACAAAATTCTCTTGGATCTCTTCCAAGACTTCTATAATCTCTTCATAAGTATTTAGTCCAACCAATTTCATACGATATTCCTTAAAATTCGGGATACCTTTAAAATAGTTGGCATAGTGTCTTCGCATTTCAAAAATACCGAGCTTGTCACCTTTCCATTCGATGGATTTAGTAAGATGTGTCTTGCAAACCTCTACACGCTCGGCAATAGTAGGTCCTTCAAGTCGTTCGCCTGTTTTGAAAAAATGCTTGATCTCACGGAAAATCCACGGATAACCGATAGAAGCACGACCAATCATGATACCATCGACCTCATATTCTTGGCGCCATGCAGCGGCCTTTTCCACAGAGTCCACATCACCGTTTCCGAAAATTGGAATCTTGATACGTGGGTTTCTCTTTACATCGCGAATCATGCTCCAGTCAGCTTGCCCTTTGTAGAGTTGTGCACGGGTTCTTCCATGGATAGCCAAGGCTTTGATACCCACATCCTGTAATCTTTCGGCTACTTCGTACACGTTTTTGGTGTTGTCATCCCAGCCTAAACGAGTCTTTACCGTGACCGGAAGATGTGTAGCCTCTACTACGGCCTTGGTCATAGCAACCATTTTATCAATATCCTGTAATAGGGATGAGCCTGCACCCTTACATACCACTTTCTTAACCGGGCAACCGTAATTAATATCGATTAAATCTGGATTTGCTCTTGA
Source organism: Sphingobacterium wenxiniae (assembly GCF_900116225.1). Classification (GTDB taxonomy): domain Bacteria; phylum Bacteroidota; class Bacteroidia; order Sphingobacteriales; family Sphingobacteriaceae; genus Sphingobacterium; species Sphingobacterium wenxiniae. The sequence goes on along the minus strand of NZ_FOZZ01000003.1, from coordinate 146,020 downwards.
GCATATTTCTGCGGATTGGCGCATATGTTCAATATCCCCACCGAAAATCTGTATGCCTATGGGGCGTTCATACTCGAAAATGTCAAGCTTCTGAATAGATTTTGCAGCATCTCGGATTAACCCTTCGGAAGATATAAACTCCGTGTACATCATATCTACACCGTTTTGTTTGCATACATAACGAAACGGTGGGTCGCTCACGTCTTCCATTGGTGCTAATAGCAATGGAAATTCCCCTAAATCAATATGTTCACCAATCTTTACCGACATGGTGCAAAGGTAAGGAATTTGTTTATTTGTTTAAGGTTTAATTGCTTAACCGTTACAATCATTAGACTTTTAATTCTGTCACAAACTCCTTAATAGCTTGAGCAGGGTTGTCAGTTTTCATAAAATTTTCTCCGATTAAGAAGCTATTGAAACCGCGTTCTTTTAAATCCTTGATCGTTTCAGGGTTTGAAATGCCACTCTCCGAAACTTTGATAAAGCGCTTAGGTATCTTGTTGACTAGATCATAAGAATGCTCTAAGGAGACCGAAAAATCCTTCAAGTTGCGGTTATTCACTCCAATAGCATCAATGCTGTCAAAAATATTAGCCTGTAGCTCTTCCTCGTTATGCACTTCTAGTAGTACATTTAACCCTAAGGATTTTGCATATTCAGAGAACTCTTTTACTTCTTGGTGCGGGAGGCATGCCGCAATTAGTAAAATGATATCGGCTCCGTAAGCTTTTGCCTCAGCTATCTGATAAATGTCTACAATAAACTCTTTACGTAACAGTGGAATATCTAAAACTTCTCTTGCTGCGGTCAAATCAGCTAAGCTCCCTTTGAAAAAATCGGGATCAGTTAATACCGATATTGCCGAGGCTCCTGCATTCTGATATCCTTTTACCACATCCTGTACAGAGGAAGTACCATTGATTAGACCTTTGGAGGGGGAGGCTCGTTTGAATTCCGCTATGATTCCGGTGCGTGTCGGATGAAATATAGAATCTTTCAGCGAATAGCAGGCTCTGCCGAACAATGGATATTGCTGTAGTTCTGTTAATGATACTTTGGATTTTGCTTCTGCTACTTCCTGCTTTTTCTTTTGTACTATTTTATCTAAGATCGTCATGTTTTTTACAGTATTGAGATATGCGTATTGAGATATGCGTATTGAGATATGCGTATTGAGATAAGAGTAGTGTTACACTTTACTTCTATATACTCAATACTCCCTACTCTATACTATTTTAACCAATTCGCTATTAACAATTTGCCGTTGTCTGTTAAGACAGATTCGGGGTGGAATTGTACTCCACGGACATCGTATTCCGTATGCGATAAAGCCATGATAACGCCATTTTCGTCTTCAGCAGTGATTTTCAGTGATACAGGAAGGCTTTCTTTTTCTACTGCCCACGAATGGTATCGTCCTATTTTGGAGTCGGCTGGAAAGTTTTTAAACAACTTCTCTGTAACATCTTTCACGAAAATGCTTGAAGAGACTCCATGTAACGGTTTTGGCATGTTGAACAGTTTTCCACCGAACACTTCGGCAATAGCCTGCTGGCCGAGACAGATTCCCAAAATGCTTTTGGTTGGTGCATAAGTGCGAATAACATCCAGTAATAACCCCGCTTCTTCTGGGATACCGGGACCGGGAGATAGAAGTATCTTGTCAAACTGATCGACATACGACAGCTCGAACTTATCATTACGAACAACTTCATACTTTTGCCCCAATTCCTGTAAAAGGTGGACGAGGTTGTAAGTGAACGAATCGTAATTGTCGATGACCAATATTTTGCTGTTATTCATTTGTTCTGTAAGCTTTTCATTTTTTAATAAACTGTCGATTTCTTCAAAATCTTTGGCCTTCTTAAGATATAGGTTTTTCATCGCTGTCAATTCGCTGATGCGCTGTTCTATTGTTTCAATTGACTGCTCAAAGTGATGTAACTCTGTACAATAATCTAATGGACGTATCATATCGATTCTGCTAATTCTAATGCCTTGCGTAAAGCGGCGATTTTGTTATTGACTTCCTGTAATTCTTTTTCAGGATCGGATTCCAGAACGATTCCTGCACCTGCCTGATAATGAAGTATATTATTCTTGCTGAGGAAGGAGCGTATCATAATAGCATGGTTAAAATCCCCATTAAACCCCATAAAACCAATTGCTCCGGAATAAAACGAACGTTGTAATCCTTCGTAACGGTCAATCAGTGTTAAAGCCATGTGTTTAGGAGCTCCTGAAAGTGTACCAGCCGGATAGGTGTCACCTACAACATCAAATGGGTTGGTGTCTTCCTTGAGCTTTCCTGATACTTTGGAAACTAAATGGATGATATGAGAATAATACTGAGCCTCTTTGTAGGATTTCACCTGTACATTTGTGCAATGGCGACTTAAGTCATTGCGAGCTAAATCTACTAACATGACGTGTTCGGCAGATTCCTTGGGATCATTTTTCAATTCTTCAGCAATCTTTTCATCAAGATCCATATCACCTGTTCTTTTGAATGTTCCGGCAATGGGATAAATTGTTGCTTCGCCTTTCTTTATGGTCAATTGGGCTTCTGGAGAAGAACCGAAAAGTCTGAAACTGCCATAGTCGAAATAGAACAGATATGGTGAAGGGTTGATGGAGCGTAGCGCGCGATATACATTGAACTCATCGCCTAGAAAAGGTGTCGCGAAAGCTCTTGAAGGTACAATCTGGAAAACATCACCTCGCTGAATGTGCTCTTTCATTTTGCTCACTAACTCCTTAAAAGCCTCATCGGTCATATTGGATGATTCTTCTCCTGTAGTTTCAAAATGATATTCGGGGAAATTTTTGTTCTGAATAAGGTATTGCAGTTGTTCAATTTTTGACTCTTGCCCATCCAAAAGATTTTCAAAGATATGTAGCTGGTTGCGGAAATGGTCAATAGCAATCACATAACGGTACACATGGTATTGCATGTGGGGAATATCCCTGTTAGGGGAGGGCGGTGTGATTAATTTGATGTCTTCAAAATGTTCAATACTATCAAAAGTAAAGTAGCCGAACAACCCGGAAGATGCTACGGCAAACTGTTCTTGCTGTTCTTGTTGGAATAGTCGTCTGAAGGCAGAGACTTCTTCTCGCAGATTGATATCTTCACTATTTTTGTAGATTGTCGCTTCGTTGGGAAGCTGTATGCTCAGTTGGTTATTTGTTAGAGATATACCTGCAATTGGCTCGCAGCAGATATAGCTAATGTTGTTGTCGCGGCTGTGGTACTCCGAGCTTTCTAATAATAGACTGTTGGGGAAAGAATCACGTAACCGAAGATAAATGCTGACCGGTGTTGTTGTATCGGCCAATATCTGTTTGTGCGTGGTATTTAATTTAATCATTTTTCTTTTGTCGTTTAATTGTTAAACGGTTAATCACTCTCTGCTTTATGTTTGTTGTCTTTTCAAAAAAGGAAAAAGCCCGACGAATATCCGTCGGGCTGCTTTTCACTGTGGTTTTGGTTGATTATGAAATATCTTCATTACATGCCAAATCAGTCCCCGACGCAATATGCTTCAGGCCACCACCAATTTGTATGTAAATTTCTTGCTGTCATGTTAACGCTACAAATTTATAATATTTTTTTGTTTGTCAAACTTTTTTTGATAAAAAAGCAAAAAATATTGTTTTTTCTTAGGAGGAAAGGAATAGGAGGGTTGTGCTACCTCCGAAGTTTCTTCAACTTCGGAAGTCTTTATTGGTAAAAATGTCCTATTTTTAAATCGAAATAGAAAAGTATGGATATACTACAGAAATTGCCTGCACTAAGCCCTAAACAAAAAATGATAACCTTAATTGTTGGGGGGGTGTTTTTAGCTTTACTATTGATAGGGCTGGTTATAGGCTTATCTGTTCGCGGGCGTATGTTGGCAGATGCTATGGCTAAGGTAGAGCGTATTCTACCGGAACGATACGGCATTGATTTCAAGGTGAAAAATTATCGCTTCACAGGTTTAACGACGGTTACATTTGACCACATCGAAGTATTGCCGAAAGAACGGGAGAAGTTGGCGGATATAGAAAAAATGTCAGTTTCTGTAAGATTATGGGCCTTGTTGTTCGGTGATGTTAAAATCGGGAACTTAGGATTAAAGAATGCTAAAGTATCACTGGTGAAACAGGATAGTATAAGTAATTATGATTTCCTGTTCCGTAAAAAAGAACAGGATACTATTAAGCAAGAGAAAGAAGATAAGACACAGAATTACGCGGCATTGATTGATGGACTGGTTAAGCAGGTGTTTTTTAAGATACCGCGGGATATGGAGCTGGAGAACTTTGAGATGTCCTATCGAGATGATAGTGTTCAGCAACGAATTCGTTTGCCCCAAGCTGTAATTGATGGTGGAGATTTTGAAATAGCGCTGTTCTTAAATGATAATGATGCCCAGTGGAATTTGGAGGGACGGGTGAATCCGGACAAGCAGGAGCTTCGAGTAGAGCTGTCCTCTGAAAAAGAGAATACAGAATTGCCTCTGCTTCGTCGTAAATTCGGCTTAGGGGTAAGTTTTGATAAGGTGATGTTTGAACTGAAGAAGGTGAAGCGTGAGCATAAAGATTCTTTAACCATGGCAGGGGGATGGGCATTCAAGAACCTGCGGGTAAAGCATCGACGTTTATCAGAAGATGAAATCGTGTTGCCAGAAGCAACGGGAGAAGGACAGGTTAATATTGGTAGTATAGGATTCGAGATAGACCCGAAAAGTAAAGTGCAGGTTAGGGATTTTATTTTCCAACCCCATGTGAAATTTATTCCGAAACCTGATAAGGTATTAAGCTTGTCAATACATACAGGGCAATTTGAAGCACAGAAGCTCTTTGATGCTATTCCAAAAGGGTTGTTTGAAACGGTGGAAGGTATTGAAGTGGAAGGAAGGATTGCTTATGACCTCGATTTTGAGGTGAATTTTGATAATCCCGATAAGCTTTCCTTTTCTTCAAAAATAGATGATAAAGAATTGAAGGTGAAAAAATGGGGGAAAGCTGATATAGCAGCATTAAATACCACATTTACTTATGAAGCTTATGAGGATACTTTATTGATGCGCCAGATAATTCTAGGCTCGCAGAATCCAAAATTTACTCCGTTGAACCAGATCTCTTCTATCATGAAAAAGACTTTGCTCAATACGGAGGATCCTTATTTTTATGAGCATAATGGTTTTGAAGAAGAGGCGTTTAAGCTCTCGATAGCTACAAATATCAAAGAAAAGGCATTTAAACGAGGGGCCAGCACTATTTCGATGCAGTTGGTTAAAAATCTGTATTTGAACAGAAATAAAACCATGATGCGGAAGTTTGAAGAGATATTACTGGTATGGCTTATGGAAGCTTCCAAGCAAGTTCCCAAGGATCGACTGCTTGAGGTATATCTCAATGTCATCGAATGGGGACGGAATGTGTACGGTATTCATGAGGCTGCATCTTATTATTTTGGTAAAACACCGTCCACTTTAAATATTGGCGAAAGCCTTTATCTGTCCAGTATTGTCCCTCGGCCAAAAACCGGACTATCCTCATTTGATTATACTGGGCATCTCAAGCCTTGGGCACAGCGTCATTTTAACACGTACGGTTATATTATGAACAAACGAGGGCAGCTTCAAGACGAAGAAGTACCTGCAAATTATGGTTTTTACCAAGTTGTGTTGCAGCCCAATTTACGTCCACCACGGCCTAAAGGCGTTGTAGATACCACTTTCAGTGAGATAGATTCGAATCAGGAAGCAATCATGAAGGAACTGGAAATGGAAGAGCGCACGCGAAGGAACCTGTTGGAAAAATTATTTGGAAAACAGCCAGAGAAAGAAGATAACGAGAAAGAATGAGACAGATAGAAATAGATGGATTAACGTTTGAACGTTTCATAGATTATGAGCAGATTCAGAAGCGTATTAGACTAATTGGGATAGATATCAGTATGAAATATGAGGGAAAGAATCCTGTCTTTGTGGGTGTGCTGAACGGCTGTTTTATGTTTATGGCTGACCTAATGAAGGAAATTCATATCCCTTGTGAGCTTTCTTTTGTGAAGTTAGCTTCCTATCAGGGTACGGAACAGTCACAGATTAATCAGCTGTTTGGCGTAGGGATAGACCTTACAGGACGTGATGTAGTGATTGTGGAAGATATTGTAGACTCTGGTAATTCCTTGAAACATACTATAGCTGCCTTGGAAGAGTTAAATGTGGCGAGTATAGCTGTATGTGCCCTTCTTTTGAAACCGGACTGCCTGCAATATGAGTTTGATAACATTATGTACGTGGGCTTTGAGATTGATAAGGAATTTGTCGTGGGTTACGGATTGGACTATAAGGGACAGTGTCGTAATCTGGCGGATATTTATAAACATAAATAATTATTTTCGCCACGGACCTAATCTCGTGGCAAAAATAATTATTTAAAACTACAGCTGTCTAAATGATCATTGACCATGCCTACAGCTTGCATATACGCATAGCAGATGGTCGTGCCAAAGAATTTCATACCTCTTTTTTTCAAATCTTTAGCAATAGCATCGGATTCCTTGGTATGGGTGACTGCATCCGAAAGGCTCTTCAAGTTGTTTACTATGGGCTGGCTGTTCGGTATAAAACTATATAGGTAATTACAAAACGAGCCGAACTCTTCTTGAATCCGCATAAAGATTTGGGCATTGCTTATCGTGGCTTCAATCTTTCCGCGATGGCGGATAATGTCTGGATTTTGTACTAATTCTTCTATCTTTTCAGGAGTAAATGCAGCTACTTGTTTATAGTCAAAATCAGCGAATGCCTTTCGATATCCTTCCCGTCTTCTTAAAATGGTGATCCAGCTTAATCCAGCTTGAGCAGATTCCAATACCAAAAACTCAAACAGAACTTTTTCATCTGTTACGACTTTTCCCCATTCTTCATCGTGGTAACGGGTGTATAACTCATCGTTGCCGCACCACGGACAGCGTTCAATTTCGGGCGGCGTTACCTTTTCTTTTTTTACCATGCTAAATTATTCTAACTTTACGGCAAAGTAAGGATTTTTTAGAATTAATGGTATTCGTCAGGCAGATTATTATAGGCTTCTTACTCTTTTTTGGAGTTGGATTTAGCCATGGACAGGAGGAGGTTTTGCAGACCGTTTCTGTTGATAGTGCCACTGCCGTATCGGTAGATACCTTTAATTATGTATTACCTCCTGAGGATAGGCCTCATCAGATGTTACAGCTTTTGTTGAATGAATTGGAAGCTGAAAGTGTCAGTACACCTGCATTTCTCCAAACTATGCTCGAGAAGGGAAAGATGAAAGGGAAGGAAGCTAATGAAGGGAGGGTAAAATCAGAACGCCCGCAATGGGTACTCTTTAGTGTCTTTCTCTTGTTTTTATCCATCGCTATTATCAAACTGATCTTTCCTGGTGATTTTACCATGATTGTGCAGGCTTATTATCAAGAGCGCACCTTGCAACAGGTGAGTAAAGAAGACAATATGTTGACTTCTTGGCCTTATATTTTTCTCTATTTGATTTTTAGTTTGGCTTTAGGCTTATTCATTGTGCTCATAGAGTCTGCTTTCGTTCGCTACGATGTGTTGAATTTAGAAAACTACCTACGGACTTCAATTATTGTAGCGGCATTATTTATTTTAAAAATAGTTTTCATTCGATTTCTATCTTTTGTGTTTGAGATTGAACGTCTTGTGCGCGAATATATTACGGTTTTGTATTTAGTGTACTTTAACAGTATGTTATTTTTAATGCCGTTTTTACTGATGATTGTTTTTGTACCCACCGCCTATTTTAATATTATATTAATTTTATTTAGTGTCATTGTAACTATCTTGTTTGCTTACAGGTTTTTCCGTACCGCTCTGCGACTTTTTGGGACTGTGCGATTTTCACTTGTTTATTTAATTCTGTATCTTTGTGCACTCGAAGTCGCGCCGATTTTGATTTTGATAAAAACTTTGAGTAAATAAAAAGTTGAATATGCAAGTAGATGTAGCCAGAGCAAAGAAGGTAAAAAGTATTTTAGTTACCTTACCCAAACCTGAGAACGACAAATCACCATACTTCACATTGGCGGAGAAATATAACCTTAAATTAGATTTTAGAGGCTTTATCCATGTGGAAGGCGTTTCAGCCAAAGATGTGCGTAAAGAAAAGATTAATTTTGCTGATTATTCGGCGGTTATTTTTACCAGTAAGAATGCTGTAGACCATTTTTTTCGGGTTTGTGAAGAAATGCGTTATGAGGTATCGGCAGATATGAAATATTTCTGTATTTCGGAGGCGATTGCGCTGTATCTTCAAAAATATATCCAATACCGTAAGCGCAAGATTTTCTTTGGAAAGCAGACGGCTAAAGACTTAGAGGAAGTGTTAAAAAAACACAGTAAAGAGAAGTTCTTGTTCCCATGTTCGGATGTAGCAAATGAAGAAACTCAGAAATGGTTACAGGATAATGGTTATGATTTTACACCAGCTGTGCTTTTCCGTACGGTTATAAGTGATATTAAAGATTTAGAAGATGTTTTCTACGACATCATAGTATTCTTTAGTCCTTCGAGTGTACAATCATTGTATGAGAATTTTCCCGACTTTAAGCAAAACAATACCCGCGTTGCAGCATTTGGAACAACTACTCAACAAGAATTGTTAAAGCATGGTTTGACGTTGGATATTCCCGCACCGACGCCAGAAGCACCAAGTATGACCATGGCTGTAGAGCAATATATCAAACAGGTGAATAAATAGTCCGTTCAGATATTTCTATAAAAAAGGCAACACGATAAGTTGCCTTTTTTTATGGACAGCTGTTTTTAAAATGTTAAATGTTGTTAAAATGTAGCGAATGTTCGACTTTTTTAGGCTTTTTCAAATGAGTTTTTCTCAATATATGAGGGAATGCAGTTAATTTTATGCACTTTTAATTTAGGTAAGTAGAGTTGTGTTACACAATTCTTTGTTTATATTTATGCCTTATAATGGGGTTTGGGATTATTGAAAGACATACACGCATATATGAAATGTAAGTTTTACTACTTTTTAGGGTTATTTTCTTTATGTCTAATAGCACTATCATCCTGTAAGGGACCAAGCAATTCAGGAGAATTGGTTGGCGTCAGGTTGAATAAACTGAAAGCGAACAAAGCACCACATGGTATGGTCCTTATTCCGGGAGGAACTTTTATTATGGGCCAGTCGGATGAAGATATTACCTATGCGCAGATTGCACAGAACAGACAAGTAACTATCGCACCTTTTTACATGGATGATACCGAAATATCCAATAGTGAATATCGTCAGTTCGTGCATTGGGTGCGTGATTCCATTCTAATCTATAATTTCTTAGGAGATGACAATTACTTTGTAGATGCTGGAAATGGAGAACGTTATATCGACTGGAAAAAAGTAAACAGCAGTTCGCCATGGAAATCGAAGGATGAAAATGCTAAGGAACGCCTTTCCAGTATGTTCTATCAAGGTGAAGATCGTATTTTTGGTAAGAATGAATTGGACGTTCGTCTGTTAAGATACCATTACGAATGGTACGATTTGCGATCCGCTACTGCTGCTAAAAATGATCCTACAAAATCCCGTTCAGATTTCATTATGCGCGATACTATGTTAATCTACCCAGATACGACGGTATGGCTCAATGACTTCAGTTATGCACAAAATGAACCTATGGTAGAAGGATATTTCTCTCACCCTTCGTTTGATGATTATCCCGTAGTAGGTGTAACTTGGCGTCAGGCACAGGCTTTCAATACCTGGAGAACAAGACTTTATAACAATGTGGCTAACAGCACAGGTAAGATAGAGCGTATGCCTTATCAATTGCCTTCGGAAGCTGAATGGGAGTATGCCGCTCGTGGGGGGAAAGTGGGAATGCAATACCCTTGGGGAGGTCCGTCCGCTCGTAATGCGAAAGGTTGTCTAATGGCAAATTTTAAACCCGGTCGTGGAAATTACATTGATGATGGAGCAGCCTACACAGCACCCGTATATTCTTATTGGCCAAATGATTTTGGGCTTTACAATATGGCTGGGAATGTGGCAGAGTGGACACAATCCAGCTTCAATGAGTCGGCGAACTCGTTTGTGCACGACATGAATCCAACTTACACCTACAACGCGAAGTCATCCGATCACGAGACGTTGAAGCGTAAAGTAGTAAGAGGAGGATCATGGAAGGATGTCGGCTATTTCCTTCAGAACGGGGCTCGTCAATACGAGTATCAGGATACGTCAAAATCTTATATCGGTTTCCGTTCCGTAACGCGTTACGCAGGGGTTTCCATGTAGTAATATCAAAGTAAACAACAATAAAAAATAACAAAGCACAGCGATGGCAAAGAAAACAAAATTCAAATTTGGGATTAATACACTCATCAACTGGGGAGCAACGGTTGTTATTATCGGTTTGATGTTCAAAATTTTACACCTCAAAGGTGGTGAATGGATGATTGGTGTAGGTTTGGCTGTTGAAGCCCTGCTTTTCTTTATTATGGGCTTTATGCAGGCGGAACAAGAGCCAGATTGGACAAGAGTTTATCCGGAGTTGGATGAAGATTATAACGGTGAACTACCAACTCGTTCAGTTCGTGCTGTAGCACAACCCGTAGCGACAGGAAACACCGCTGCACTTGACAAGCTTTTGCAGGATGCAAAGATTGATGAAAATTTAATAGGTAATCTTGGCGATGGATTACGTACGTTCAGCGATAAAGTTGCTTCTATTTCCAAAGTTGCGGATACCGCTGTTGCAACCAACCAGTTTGCCGATAAATTGAATGCAGCGTCTACAGGCGCAGCGCAATTGAGTAATGCGTTTGAGCGTGCAGCTTCCGATTTGCAGACATTTAATGAATCTGCCGCGGATATGCAACAGTTCAAGGAGCAAGTAAGTACTTTCAATAAAAATTTATCGTCGTTAAATGCCATTTATGGCAATATGTTGTCGGCAATGAACACGAATCGCTCTTAATGTATTTTAATCTTTTAAGGTAGTATTTGAGAAAATTACATTATGGCAGGAAAAAAAGAGACACCAAGACAGCGGATGATAGGCATCCTTTATTTAGTGCTACTAGGCTTGGTAGCATTGAATGTAAGTGATTCTATTCTGGATGCTTTCAAGAATTTGGGGAATAGTTTAAATACCTCAACTCAAAATACCCAAGCCGGTATTGACAATATGTTCTTGGCGTTCCGAGAAACAAAGCTGAAAGAGAACCCAGAGCGTGCACAACCTATTCTGCAAAAAGCAGAACAAGCCCAAGCTTTGGTACAGCAACTTACCTCAAAAGTAGGTGAGCTAACTACGCTTTTGGAAGGTGAAGGCGGAGGATTAGATGAAGAGACTGGAGATGTGAAATACAGAAGCTCTACAGATATATCTGCACGTTTGATGATTAATGAAGGGCGAGCAAAAGAGTTACGGGAAGTGATTACCAAAACAAAGGCTGAACTTCTGACATTGACAAACAATGAGATCAATTTAACATTAGAAGCAGAAGATCCTGCTCCTCGTGGAGGTATCAAGAAAACTTGGGAACAGGCTAACTTTGGTGATGGGATTCCACTTACTGCTGCGATTACGGCATTAGAGAAAATAAATGCGGATGCGAAAAATGCAGAGTCGGCAGTTGTGAAGCATATCTTTGGAAAAATGGATCAGGCAGTAGTTAACTTAGACCAGTTTGCTGCGGTTGCGGTTGCGCCAACTTCTTATCTGATTCAAGGACAACCATACACGGCCAAAGTGTTTTTAACGGCTTATGATTCTAAGTCTACACCACAAATTACGGTTGGTGGTAGCAGTTTACCGGTAACAAATGGGCAAGGTGTTTACCAAGTCAATACAGGTACACCGGGTGTATACACGTGGCAAGGGACTATCCGTGTGCAACAAACGGACGGTACAGTCAAAACCTACCAAACAGAGCCGATGACTTATCAAGTGGCTAAACCATCTGCGGTGGTTTCACCAGATGCGATGAATGTGTTATATATTGGTGTGGATAACCCTATTTCGGTATCTGCTCCGGGAATTCCAAGTGAAAACTTGTCCGTTAGCGGTTCCGGTGTATCCATTAACAAGTCTGGTAATCGTTATGTTGCTCGTGTTAGTAATACGGGAGAGGCTACGATTACAGTGTCCGCTAACATTGATGGTAAAACACAAAATATAGGTAGTTCTAAGTTTCGTGTGAAACGTATACCTAAACCTACAGCACGTGTCGCAGGTAAGGTGGGTGGAACTATTTCAGCTGCACAATTGAAAGGACAGAATGTTGTTTCAGCGGCTTTGGATAACTTTGAATTTGATGCAAAGTTCAATATCAGTCGCTTTAACATGTACATTGCGAAACCTCGTGTAGATCCTATTGGTCCTTATCAAGCTTCTGGGGCATCGTTTTCGGCACAGATGAAAACGGGCTTAAGCGCAATCACGCCAGGTACTGTTGTGATGATCTACGATATTGTGGGAGTTGGGCCGGATGGAGTGGCACAAAACTTGGATCCTATTACGTTCCGGGTGACGAATTAACAATAAAGATTGAGGTGAAATGAAAAAGATTTTATTTTCTATTTTGGTTTTAACGACTTCTGTTGCCGCTATAGCACAGCAACAGAACCTTTCCAATAGTACAAAACCCATTCATGCTGAAGAACCTCCAGTTGACGGTTATACGGTGAAAACAGATATCGAAAACCGCAAGGTTGTTCCGTATGCAAATATCCGGCAGACCGATGTCGCTTATCAAAAGCGGGTATGGAGAGAAATTGATTTACGGGAAAAATTGAATAAGGCATTTGCTTCACCAAAATCACGTTTGATAGATATTCTAATCAATGCGGTCATGAATGGTGAGTTGACAGCTTACGACCCTACACCGTCGGAAAATGACCCGAATGGAGATAGTTTTAAAAATGTCCTACCAACAGATCAAGTAATGGCTCGTTTTGGTGGAGATAGCGTCCTGGTCGAAGAATACAACGAAAACAATGAAGTTATTTCTTCTCGATACGAATCCCGTACATTCAGTGGAGAAAATATCGTAAAATTCCGTATTAAAGAAGATTGGATATTCGATAAGCAGCGTTCGGTTTTTGAACCGCGTATTATCGGTATTGCTCCTTTGATTACTCCGCAGATTCCTGGTATGGAAAGTACTGCAGGAATGAATACTAGTGGAGATGCTGGTTATGATCCATTTGACCCTTTTGCAGTGCAGCCAGAGCAACAGGAAGTCACCAATAGTGATGTCGCCCTGCCTGTACAGGATAATTCATTTACTCCACAGGTAGATCCTACGCCTGCGTTTTGGATTTATTTTCCGGAGGCACGCCATATTCTGGTGAATAAAGAGGTCGTTAATCGTAATAACGATGCCACAGGGCTTAGTTACGATGATGTGTTTATCAAACGTATGTTCGCCAGCTATATCGTAAAAGAATCGAACCCAGAGGATCTTCGTATCAAAGATTATATTGCTAATGATGTGGAGCGTCTTTATGAGTCAGAACGTATCAAGAAAACGCTGATGGATTGGGAGCAGGACTTGTGGTCCTACTAATTACACGAATATGACTTTTGTCATATTAATGATAGGATATTTCTATTAAACTTGTAGATGTCTTTTGCTATCTAAATATAGCGTGGCAGATATGGATTTAATAGGAATATTTTTTTTTAAGTTTGTAAGTAGTTTTTAAAACGGAAAACTTGTGAAACTAAAACCAGTAAATAGTATATCAGGTATCTCTTCAAAGGATTTTGTAAGAGATTACTTAAATAAAAGCCAGCCTGTCATCATCAAGGACTTTATCAGTAAGGATAGTGCTTGTTGGCAAAAGTGGAGTTATGACTATTTCAAGGAAATAGCCGGAAATGAGCAAATCGATGTCTATGGTCGGGAAGAAGAGTCGCAGAATCATGCGGCTAGCCCACCTATAGGGCGTATGAGCTTTGGGCAATATCTGGATAAGATAAGCGCGGAACCTACTGAACTGCGTCTGTTTCTGTTCAATTTGCTTAAAATCAGACCTGAACTTAAGAAAGATGTCATTTATAATGATGTAACAGGGGGGAAGGTTCTACAAGGGTTGCCCTTCATGTTCTTTGGAGGCGAAGGTTCGGCTACGCGGAATCACTTTGATATCGACATGTCCCACGTTTTTATCTCGCAATTTCAAGGCAAAAAACGCATTTGGCTGTTCCCTAACGATCAGTCGGATTTGATGTATAAGTTGCCTTATAACTTCCATAGTATAGCCAATCTTAAAACAAGCAGTGTAGAGGAATATCCGGCATTAAAATACTTGGACGGATATGAAGCGGTGATTGGACCTGGTGATACTTGTTATATGCCTGCGGGTTGGTGGCATTATATCCAATATGAAACAGAAGGCTATTCTATTTCTGTACGTGCTTTGGCTAATTCTTTTGGAGAAAAACTCAAGGGTGCACGTAACTTATTTATCACTCGCCACTTTGACGATACAATGCGTAAAATATTTAAAAACAAATGGTTTAATTATAAAATAAATACTGCTAGAAAACGAGCAGACCGTGCGATGAGACGACGGAAATAAAAGTGCGTATAGAAAAGGGATTGTTAGACTTCCGAAGTTTCTAAAACTTCGGAAGTCTTTTTTTAATCTTCTTCTTGTACAGCATTTCTATAAAACAAGGTGTAAGGGTCGGATGGGTAGACCTTACTTTCTGGATTATGTCGAAAAGGAATATCGGGGTTGAAAATCTCTTCCAATGTTTCTCTCAGAAAATTTACAAACTGATTTTTGGTTTCGGCTAAAATTTCACTTTCCAATATTTCTTTTTTGCCTTTGAATAATGTCCCTTCTTCACGCATTCTTCGCGCTACATATAGATGAGGTTCTAAGTCTTGTATTCCTGTCTTTTGCTCAAAGATGTGCACATAGAATAGTGTCTGTATTAAGGCCTTGTTCTCTGTGTTGGGGGCAAAAACCTTGTCCAGTTCTTTGAACTCTACCGTATCCCCTCCGGTTTTATAATCGACAATACGAGTGATGACTTGTCCTTCATTTGTAATTACTTCATCGACCCGGTCTATAATACCGTATAAACGAACAATTTCTGTTTTTCCTTGTAAGGTAATTGGAAAATCCAGTATATAATCTTCATCGTTTTCCAGTTCAATGATGCGGAAAGCTGTATAATGTTCCATGTCATATTCCAAATACATCTTCACATATTCGCTTGCAATTTTTAACATAATGCGTTGCATGCTGCTCATCTCAGAAGCTTCTTGAAATTCAGTCTGGTATAGTGTAGCAATTTCACGGATCACCAATTGATCCACCTGATCTAGTTTATGGTGCAATTCAGTAGTAGGAATGTAGTCTTGATTACCTTTATATGGGGTGTAAAGAGATTCCATGACGTTGTGGATAACTGTTCCTAGACGATTCATCTCAAACTCTTGCGAAAGGGTAGGAGGTTCGGGTATTTCGGCTACGTGTTTTAAGAAAAACTGTAGTGGTGATTGCAGGTAGGTGGTTAATGCTGTCGCAGAAATTCGCTTCTTGTTTACGATGAAGGTCTCCCACAATTGTTCAGCGACCTTACCTGTTTTATGGATGATGAGTTCCGGAGCGGGTTCATCAAAATGTATAGGTTGCTGTTGGCTATGAATGACAAACTGGAAATTGCTTTCAAATTGCAGTTGTTTCAAGAAACGACTTTCTTCGCCTGTACTGCGTTCATTGACAATATTGTTGTAGAATACGTGAATCCCCTTGCTGTATTGTAAATGTCTATAGAACAAATAAGCCGACAGAGCATCTTGATTTTCCACCACAGGAAGATCGTAGGCTCTACGCAGGCTATTCGGCAAAAAAGTGGGAGATGCCGCTGTTTTAGGAAGGATACCTTCATTTGCTCCTAAGATATAAACATGGTCAAAGTTAAGACATCGGCTTTCCAGAAGTCCCATAATTTGCAGACCTTCCAAAGGGTTACCCTCAATAGCAGAATTGATGGGTGCTATGGCTTTGCGGACCAAACCGATCTGAAAGAGGATAGAAGTAGGATTTAATCGTTCCAGTCCAGTAGCAAGCTGCTGGACAACTTTTTGTGTTTCTACCAAGAGATTGCTATCTATCTGGCTCACCCGATCTTGTCCTTTTAAACTGGCTAAAAGGTAATCTAATAGCAAACTTAGGGCAGGGAGTAGACCAGTCGGGGAGGTAATGCGGCGAAAGAAGTTAGGCACGACCGAACTCTTTACCATCAATTCCTCAATTGGTATTTCAAACAGCTGCCTATCCGCTATATCCCGTAGTATAGTGTTCTTCTCTATTGTGGATAGCTTGACCAATGGATGGCTGATGAACGTTTCGACATACTGAAAAGGGATTTTCTCTTTCTTGTGATGGGAAATCTCTTCTTGAACATCCATCCAAAGATCCAATAATCCGTATATCGGAGACTGTACTAAAGGGTATCCTGTAGTGATATTGGGGTGCACATCGGGTAGACTCTGCAGCAAGGGGACTAATAAGCTTTCATCAGCAAGAAGTACGGCAGCAGATTGTCCAGTGTTTGGGGTATCGCTGAGGATATCGTGCAAAAGCTTGGTTTGACTGATATTGCCTGAAGCGGCATAAACCTGAATCTCAGATGTACGCTTGCCTATAATATCTGGAGCTTCTCCCAATGCATTATGCAGTTCATAGCGTTGTAGGTTTCTGCGGATGAACAACCCGGCTTCCTGTTGCTTGTCATTTAGATAATACTGGTCGACATCGAAATAAAAGAGTGCTTTTTCATCATCCTGCCATTGTTTGAAAAGGCTGACTTCGGCTTTATTCAAGGCGTTGAACCCAACAAATAACAATTTCTTATACGGTTGGGCGAAATTGGGTAGGTCAGCTTGTCCTTCGACTAGTTGACGGTATAAGGTCGGGTAATTGAACTGGTTTTCATTCTTTAGTTTTTCCTTGAAGCTCCTGTACAGTATGGGTAGTCGTTTCCATAATTTAAGAAAGCGTTGTTGTAACCCCGTATGTCCAGCAATGCTGAAAGATTGCCAGAACTGCCGTATAAAATGTTGCTGTTCTGCCGTAAAATGTTGGAAAGTCAGGTCGATTTTTGTCGTATCGTACAGCTCCATATAAACGTGGTCTACATGCACAAGTTCATAATCCAGTTCGCTAAAGTCACTGAGTATGATTTCAGCGATTGGATAGAACTCCTCTAAGGTTTCTGGTTCGGCTCCCTCTGCTTGTAGCAGCTCGTTGTGCAGTTGATAGAGGTGGAAAAACTGACTTAAACTGGAAGCTTCAGCAGCCTTGGTAGAACGTTTCAGAAACTCTTGGATTGTAAAGAACTGAGGAGACCAGATGGCCTGCCCGTACACATCGGCAAGATGTTTCTTGAGATAGGTAATCGGCCGCTTATTGTTGAATATGATAGCGATATCGGAAAGATTATTACCGAATCGTTGTTTAATATCTTCTGCTACGGCGTGTAAGAATGGTTTGTTCATTATTTTAGAATAGTTCTCTCAAATCATTGTCTTCAATTGTAATGAAGACTTCTTTTCTTTTCCCTTTTGATTTGGATTCAATCATTCGACATTATATCTAGTTATAAAGTAATTGATATATTGTTTTAAATACGTCCCTAAATAGTAAGGTAAATTCATTAACAAGTAAGGTTTTCCTTCGGGAGTAACGGTTTCTTCAATGTTGAATTTTCCTCCATACATTCTGACTGCAAATTGATGAGGAGCTTGATTCACAAATTGATGCAAGGATTTCAAACTTCCCGTTTTCCCTGATTTGATTTCAACTGGAATCAGAAATTTTCCGTGAGCAATGACCAAATCCACCTCTGCCGATGATTGCGTTTTATCCCGAACCCAAAAGTTGGTCTTTTTGTAATCCGTAGTATTCAAAGACAAAACTTCCTGATTGATAATGTGGGGTATAATCGCTC
Source organism: Sphingobacterium wenxiniae (assembly GCF_900116225.1). Lineage (GTDB taxonomy): Bacteria > Bacteroidota > Bacteroidia > Sphingobacteriales > Sphingobacteriaceae > Sphingobacterium > Sphingobacterium wenxiniae. The sequence goes on along the minus strand of NZ_FOZZ01000003.1, from coordinate 128,019 downwards.
CTTTGTACGCTTCGCTAAGGTCTTTCATCAGCAACAAATCGGCTTGAATATTCAAATCAAAATTTAAAATCCCTGTATCCAAAAATTGTAATCGGGGAGATTTTTTATAATCTGGAAGAATAGGCGGCTCTACATTGGTGCAAGGATAAATTACCTGAATGACCTTTGCGGCATCTAAATTATGGAATGCCTCGCTCACTTCCCTCGACTTATAATTGGAATGTCCAAAATTTTGAAATTTAATCCGTTGGTCAACAAACGATGCAGCGGTATTGACGATGTGTTTCATCACATTTTCTTCCGATTTACTATCGGCATATTTTATTACATCGTCTTTGTAGGTGTTCCAAATACTTTCATAAGTCTGTGGAAGTACTAATAAATCTTGATTGGCAACATAGTTGGCGACAATTTCAGGCATTCCTCCGATAATACAATAGGTCTGGAACTCTTTCATCAAAAGTTCGTGGGCAATTTCGTCAATGGGAATATTCCGAAATCTTTCCAATAAATTCTTTTTTCCTTGTGCTTCAAGATATTCCTGAAAATTTAAAGGAAACAGATACAGATAATTAATCCGGCCTACCGGATAATTTTTGGTTTTCTTTAAAGCATGTTCCAACAAAGACCCCGCGGCAATGACATTCAATTTCGGCAAATCCTCATAAAAATACCGCAGAAAAGAAATAGCTTTTTCAGACTCTTGAATTTCATCAATAAAAAGGAGTGTTTCCGGAAATTCTTTTGGAGAAATTTCATTTTTTAATGCCAGAAAATTGACCAATTCCTGCACACTATTACTCCGTTCTACGAGGTTGGCATCTTCGTTTTTTTCTAAATTAAGCTCGATAAAATGGGTATAACTTTTTCCGAAACTACGAACCAAGGTTGTTTTTCCTACTTGTCGAGCTCCTCTTAATATCAATGGCTTGGCATTGGGAGTTGCTTTCCATTGCACCAACTCATCAAAAACATATCGTTTAAAATTCATATTTATCACAAAACAAACCCAAATTTATTGAAATCGAGTAACAAAACAAGGGTGATTTTTGTTTTATTATGTAATAAAACAAGGGCAGTTGTCCCTAATAACGTAATTCCTGCCTTTTCTCAAAACTACTTACTGTCAATCAAGGTTCAACCTTCGATCTATTCCACTTCCACCAACTCATCTATTTTGGCATAATACAAATAGCCTTTTACATCGGGGTGTCCTAAATTTACCAATGCTTTTTTATAGCGGTCAATTTGATATTGATGATCTGTATAATCGCCTTTAGTGAATTTGAAATCCAATACAATGGTTTCTTTTTCATTGGTAAATACCTTATCCGGACGGATAGTTTCCCCATCCTGTAGAATTATACTGGACTCGTTCCAGATTTTATACGGTCCCGTCAGCCAGCTATTGATAACGGGATGATTCCATATCTGGTGGATCTCCTGCATCAGGAAAGGCTGATCGGATTTTGCAAGAATACCTTCTTCGATAAACTGGTGAACAAAGTGATCGATTTCATGTTCCTTTGTAACCATTGAAATGATTTCATGCGCCAATATACCATACTGCGCTGCCTTTTCCAGCATCAGAATGCTGTTTATTGTGCGCTTGGTCGATTTATCCAAAGCTTTTTGAAGCTCGTGTGAAATAGGGTAGTGTGTCAATGCCGTGTTTTGGAAATGTATACGTCCCTGTTCTGCTTCAGCTTTTTGCGAGGTTGCTTCTACAGACGGAGCAACGGTTGTAGATTCGTCTTCTATGCACATCGTTCCTTGTTGGAGTCGGAAAGGGGCATCGTCGGAACTTAGTACTTGATAAAGTACATCGCTGATGTAATCGTTTTTGATTTCCAGTGAGGCAATTCCTGTTTTGGCATCTGTTTTCTCCTTAAAGGAAGGTGCCAGTATATATAGATGTTCCACTGCACGTGTTGTCGCGACATAAAAAGTATTGAGGGCATCCATGTAATTGAAGAGCATTTCTTCAAAATACTGTTTGAAGAAAATAGATTTCCCCACTGTACTATTGTACTTAATAGGAATCCTACCCAACTGCTGAAAGGGACTGTCGTGGGTGTTGATCCAGAAGTCACCATTGGTCATGCCGTCTAAATCCCAGGAACAGAACGGCAACATGACTACATCGTATGCTAAGCCTTTGGATTTATGAATGGTGGTGACTTCAATGGCGTTAATCCTACCATTAGAAGGTAGGACAGCCTTGTTGCCATCTTCTTCCCAGAATTCCAGAAACTGTGTAATACCACGCTCACCTTGAAGAGAGAAATTAGAAACAATATCCTTAAAAGCCAAGATGTAAGGCAAGTGGATGTTTTTTTCGTGGTGTAGGTCGTAGATTTCAATAAGTTGTTCGACCAAGTGAACCAAAGGAGCCTTCTGTAGCTCATTCCATACGCTAATCAACTTTTCGGGAAGGATTTCCTGCAAATCTTGTAACGTATTGTTCTTGAAAAGTAACCATTTGTCCTCAGAGAAAGATTTCTTTTGGCTAATGAGTTGATAGAGATAAGTGATTTTAGCACGGTGCAAAATGTGTTTGTCAGCATGGTACACCAGGGCTTTCAGTGTTTCGATGAGCAGTAAAATAGCATCGTTGGACAGCAAGGCAAGCGCGTCTCCGGAAATGAATTCTATGGCCAATCCGGTTTTATTTTTATGCTCCAATAGTTTTTGGATAACAGCCTTGGCCTGTGTGTTGCTGCGTACCAATATGCCTATTTGTCGTGGTTCGTAACGCTTAGATGATATCCAGATTTCTATTTTATTGCACAAGCGTTCCAAAGCTTCGTCCATGACTTTCTGTCGGCGGTAGCGGTTGTCTTCCACGGGAAGATATTCAATTTCTATACTTCCCTGTTTGGGTGCATTGATTTTATGTAGAGGTATCTCTTGTTGGCTTTGTGCATAGGCTTGGTTCAGCATCTGATGGTTACCGGAGGCTGTCCACCATTGCCATGCTTCCTCAGAGAGACTCTCCTGTACTTTATCGTTCAACAACTGTTGCAATTTCTGTGGAAGCTGTGCGAACAGATGATTGTTAAAGGTGATGATGCGTGGAAGACTTCGGTAATTAACGTCCAAAGAACCATTCTCGATGAAGTACTGACGTTGGTCGGGACTCAGGTGGAATGCTTGTGCCACCTGCTCCTCAACTTGCTGTAAGAGAATGCGCCAATCCCCATTGCGCCAGCGGTAGATACTTTGCTTGACATCGCCCACGATAAGATGTTCATGAAACTTGCGTTGAGCATTTCCTAAAGCATTTATCAATAAGGGGCTGTAGTTTTTCCACTGAATGCGCGAAGTATCTTGAAACTCATCAAAAAGAAAGTAGCTGTATCGGTTGCCAATTTTCTCCCAGATAAAGGTCGGGTCGTTGTTCTCGTCCAGACCTAATTTATTAAGCAATATCTGGGAATCAGAAATAAGCTGAGCACCGTTTTCCTTGCGCCATTGCGCTAACAGACTGCTCATCTCCTTGAGCAATCGTAGGAAGTAAAGATTGTTTTGTACTGCTTGGTAGGCTATATAGGTGGGAAAGAACCGGTGCAGATCCTCGATTTGTTGGAGGATGGGCATGAGTTGTGCCTTGAGGTCGTAGCGGATATTTTTATCGGTATCGGTAAAAGCATCATCGGATTCTATCAGTTTCAGAAACTTATCAAACAACTTCTGTAAATCAGAGGGGGATAACTTGCTGACATTACTATCGCTGTTGTCGGCCGAAATGAGCGCATTCCGGGATTTCCCTTTTAGGTCGTTAGCGGTAATTCCGAGGTTTTTGAACGTATGTTGGAAAGTCTTTATCGCTTCACTGAGAGACTGCAGGAATAAATTTGTTTTTTCCTCCACTTCCTGGTTTAGTAGCAGGAAAATATCCTGTGCATCAGCAGATGCCAAGTGAGCATCGAATTCTTGGAAATTTTCAGTAAAGATAAGACTGGCAAGCTCCATCAGCTGACGACGGTAGTTCCAGTTTTCGTTGTTGGCAATCTTCTTTTCTGCATAGTTGATTATCCAATCCAACAGGTCGGGACGCTCATCTAATAGCTGGTTGAGCATGACCGTAAGGTCTTGCTTCACCTTGTTGGTATTCATTTCGATCTTATAGGCAGCATCGAGGTTCAACTCGTAGGTGAAACCTCGGATAACCTTCTGTGAAAAACCATCGATGGTACTGACTGTGAAATGACTGTAATCGTGTAGTATTTTTCGGAAGATATGGTATGCCTTTTCTTGTATTAGTGCAGCATTCCAATCAGGAAATTGATTCAGTAACAATTGCCGAAAATCATTTGTGCGTGAACTATTATCGTCTAAAGCTAAGCCGCTCAATACGGTAAGAATACGTTCTTTCATTTCTGCCGTAGCTTTATTGGTAAACGTAACGGCTAATATTTCCCTGTAGTTGTTCTCATTGGTGAGCAAAAGGGTAATATAATGCAGGGTCAAACTGAACGTTTTGCCCGATCCTGCGGAGGCCTTTAATATTTTTAAGGGAGCTATCTGCTTCATGTTATGCCAAGAGATTAAGCGTAGTGCTTGAACAGGTTTGCAAGCCCTAATCCTGTAGGTTTTGCTTGCACGAATATACATAAAAAGGCAAGTTCTTGGAGGAGCTTGTTTTTAATTTTCATTTTCCCTTTTTAATTTTTATCTTTGCGTCCCTTCTTGCATGAAGCACGGGGGATATGTTGAATACATAAAATAATAAGAAAACATGGCAACTAAAATCAGATTGCAAAGACACGGTAAAAAAGGAAAACCTTTTTACCACGTAGTAGTAGCCGATTCACGTGCTCCACGTGATGGTAAATTCATCGAGCGTTTAGGTTCTTACAACCCTAACACAAACCCAGCAACTATCGTTTTGGATTTTGACAGAGCGTTATACTGGATGAATGTTGGTGCACAACCTACTGATACTGCTCGCGCTATCCTTTCTTACAAAGGTGTTCTTTACAAAAAACATTTAGAAGGTGGTGTTAAAAAAGGTGCTTTTGATGAAGCTAAAGCTGAAGAACTATTTACGCAATGGTTAGAATCTAAAGAAGCTCAAATCGAAGGTAAAAAATCAGGTTTAGCACAAACTAAAGAGAGTGCTAAAAAAGAAGCTCTTGCTGCTGAAGCGAAGAAAAAAGCTGACAGAGCTGCTGCTATCGTTGCTAAAAACACGCCTGCTGCAGAAGAAACTGCGGAAGAGGAAGTTGAAGCTCCTGAAGCAACAGAAGGTGCTGAAAACACAGAAGAAACTGAAGGATAATTTCTATTCATACAGATTCAAGGAAGCCGAATTCATTAGAGTTCGGCTTTTTTAATGAATTAAACTTCCTATTTCTCTTTGCCTTTTTACTTTTTACTTTTTACTTTGCAATATGGATATCAACGAAGCTTTTTACATTGGCTATATCACCAAGACACGTGGGCTAAAAGGTGAAATGCAACTTTTTTTTGAGTTTGAGGATTATAAAGACCTTGACTTTGATGTTGTTTTTCTGGAAGTCAATAAGAAATTGGTGCCTTACTTTGTAGATAGCATCAAAATACACAACAATAGTACAGCTTATCTTAATTTAGAAGATATTGACCATGTGGATAAAGCACAACCACTTTTGAAAAAGAAAGCCTATCTACCGAAGGATAAGATGCCGGAAAGAGATCCCGATGATTTTCGGTATTCAGATTTAATAGGATATCTGGTTGTTGATGAAAATGAGGGCGAACTTGGTGAGATTGTAGACGTACGTGAATTACCCCAACAGTTTATGGCGACGGTGGATTTTGAAGGGGCTGAACTGATGTTTCCATTGAACACGGATTTGATTCGTGGTATAGACCCCGAGGAAGAAGTCATTGTTGTCGAATTACCGGAAGGGCTTGTGGATGTTTATAGGGGTTAAATTTTTAAATTTTAATTCTATTCCCGATATTAGCATCCGCTTATAGAGAAAGGCAGAGGGAATAGACCCGCTGAAGCCTTAGCAACCTGACACAAGGTCAAGGTGCTACGTTCTACTCAATAGAAAAGTTGGGAAAGATAAGCTGAAAAACACAGGGTTTTGTGCGTTTTCTCTAAGCCTAAATCGAAAAAAACATGAAAATTGTAGATCATATCAAAAACGCAAAAGGGAAGACTTTGTTTTCTTTTGAACTGTTGCCACCTGCCAAAGGGCAGGGCATACAGAGTATCTTTAAGACGATGGATGAATTGATGGAATTTAAGCCACCATTTATTGATGTAACTTACCATCGGGAAGATTATCTGTATAAACAGCATGCAAGCGGCTTGTTGGAGCGTGTGGCGTATAGAAAACGTCCGGGTACTGTAGCTATCTGTGCGGCTATCATGAATAAATATAAGGTAGATGCTGTCCCTCACTTAATCTGTGGTGGTTTCACCAAAGAGGAAACTGAAAATGCTCTCATCGATCTTAACTTCTTGGGGATTGATAATGTCCTTGTTCTGCGTGGAGATGCTCGTAAAGGTGATGCTGATTTCATACCTACCCCTGGCGGACATGCTTATGCGACCGATTTGTTGCAGCAAGTTGCGGATATGAATCAGGGGAAGTATTTACACGAAGATATTGCAATCTCTGAGAAAACTGATTTTTGCATTGGTGTAGCAGGCTATCCGGAGAAACATTTTGAAGCTCCCAATTTCAATACCGACTTTAAGTGGTTGAAAAAGAAAGTGGAAATGGGAGCCGAGTTTATCGTTACGCAGATGTTCTACAATGTAGAGAAGTACAAAGAATTTGTAACCAAATGTCGCGAACATGATATTCATGTCCCTATTATTCCGGGCTTGAAGCCTCTGACGACCAAAAAACAATTGATTGCTTTACCAAAGATCTTCCACCTGGATATTCCGGAAGAATTGAGTGATGCGGTGTCTGCGTGTAAAAACAATGCCGAAGTACAGCAAATCAGCACGGAATGGATGGTGAATATGTGTCAGGAGCTTATTGAATTTGGTGCGCCGGTCCTACACTTTTATACGATGAGTAATCCCGGGCCAACTAAAAAGATTGTAGAGCAACTTGCATAACTCGCTACGGGGACTTTGATAAATTGCCTATTCAATTTGGAGAAATTGAATAGGCAATTTGTTTTACGCACCGAATTGCGTTCATTGATGGACTTCATTCGTTATTCATTTTTTTCAAATTGTATTTTCTCCAATGCTTTCTTCATCTGTTTTCCTGCAGTGAAGATGAGCCGTCTTTTATAGATATTCTCTTCGGAAACTTCTTGTGGACTATCGCTTCCAGTGCTGTTAATGCTCATTCTAAAGGATCCTAAATTGCCCAGTCGTACGATATATCCATCAGCGAGGGCTCTTGGGATTTCACGAATTAAGCTATGGAGGACACCATAAACGTCGGCTTCCGTCAAAGAGCAGGAATGGGATATCTGCGAAGCTAGTTCATCTAATGTGATTTCTCCCGAACTGATAGGACGGACGTAAAACTTTTTTGGTGCTGTGGGGTCTATAGCATTGCCGATTTCGTGAACGTTGTATTTAATGGACATAATTAAATCTATTTGGTTATGTATTTAAAGCTTTGCTTTCTCTGTGTAAAACAAACATAATTATTCTTGCGGAGAGATGCCAAATGTCTTGAGGGTAATAAGTGCTAAAACTATCGATTGTTAAATTTTGTTAACAGCTTCTTTTTAACAACAGATATAGCGTAGCTTTAAATTAACCAACAATAATATTTATGAAGAGCTACAATACAACAAATAATCTGATCGGATGGCTTTGTGCACTTATCGCGACTATTGTTTATCTCCTTACGGCAGATCGGTTTAACAGCTGGTGGGATACGGGTGAGTTTATTGCTTCTGCCAATAAGTTGCAGATTGTGCATCAACCCGGAGCTCCGTTGTTCTTGATGATACAAAATGTGTTTTCTAATCTGGCGATGGGGGATGTATCAAAGATTGCCTTCTGGATGAATGTCGGTTCGGCTTTGTGTAGTGGCCTGACTATACTGTTTCTTTTCTGGACAATAACGGCATTAACCCGAAAGGTTGTGCTGCGGAAAAGTGAACAGCCTACAACTTGGGAAACGGTGCAAATTATGCTTGCAGGTGCGGTTGGTGCTTTGGCTTATAGTTTTACAGATACATTTTGGTATTCAGCAGTAGAATCGGAAGTATATGCAATGTCTTCGCTCTGTACAGCTGTAGTCTTTTGGTTGATATTGAAATGGGAGCGTCGGGCAGATGAGCCTGATGCCAATCGCTGGTTGATTCTGATCGCCTATATTATGGGCTTGTCTATTGGAGTACATTTATTGAACCTCCTGACTATTCCTGCGATAGCACTGGTTATTTACTTTCGGAAAAATCAGCTTATTACCTGGAAAGGCGGAGCAAAAGCTTTATTGATTGGTATCGTGATATTGGCTTTTATACTATGGGGTGCTATTCAATATTCTCTTCGGTTAGCCGCAAGTTTTGATGTGTTCTTCGTCAACCAATTAGGATTGGGCTTCGGTTCAGGGATTGTATTTTTCTTTTTGCTTTTGGTCGGGGGATTGGTTTGGGGAATACGTTATAGCGTATTGCGAATAAAACCTATTCTTAATATTAGTTTGTTGAGCCTGAGCTTTGTTTGTTTTGGTTATCTGTCATTCGCGATGATTGCTATCCGTGCACATGCCGATCCGCCGTTGAACAACAATGCTCCCGATAATGTCTATTCTTTCTTAGGCTATGTTACACGAGTTCAATATGCGAAAGAACCATTGTTAAAGGGACAAACTTTCGATGCGCAGGTGACAGGTGTAAAGCCATCGGAAACTTATAAAAAAGGAGAACATAAATACGAAAAGATGAGTGGCGTTTCGGAATATACATTTGATAAAGAAACACTGTTCCCGCGTGTTTACAGCAGTAAGCATGCTGATTATTATCGTTCGTATCTTGGATTGTCGGCTAACGAAAGTCCCACTTTTGCAGATAATTTGCAGTTTTTCTTTAAGTACCAGTTAGGCAATATGTATGGCCGTTATTTCTTTTGGAACTTTGCCGGTAGACAAAATGATGAACAAAATTATGGTGGTTATAGCGATGGGAATTGGATTTCGGGGATAAAGGCAGTAGATAATGTATTGGTAGGTGGTCAAAAGGATTTGCCTGATGCTATGCGTAGCAACCCGAGTCGTAATGTCTATTATTTCCTTCCTTTATTTATTGGTGTAATGGGATTAATTTGGCATTTCCGTAGGGATAAACGCTTTGCTTCTATTGTGGCATTGTTGTTCTTCTTTACTGGAGTAGCAATTGTCATATATCTCAATCAAACACCTATACAGCCAAGAGAGCGTGACTATGCGTATGCAGGGTCGTTTTATGCCTTTTCTATTTGGATAGGGTTGGGTGTGATGGCTGTTGTAGATTTCTTGCGTCGTAAAGCGAGCATGAGAACATCTGTTATTACTTCGGGGCTGGTTTGTATGTTTGCAGCACCGATATTGCTGATTTCGGAAAATTGGGATGACCATGACCGTTCTGACCGTTCGTTGGCAAGGGATATGGGCTACAATTATCTGATGTCCTGTGAACCGAATGCTATATTGTTTACCTATGCAGATAATGACACGTTTCCATTGTGGTATTTGCAGGAGGTAGAGGGTATACGTACAGATGTGCGCATTGTGAATCTGAGCTACCTGACGTCACATTGGTATGTGCGGCAGCTGAACAATCAGGTAAATGAGGCTGCTCCAGTAAAATTGCCTTTTGATACCTCGAAGTTAGATGAAGGCATTCGTGATTATCTGCCTTTTGTGGATAGAGGGATCAACGATTATGTCAATGTAGATACATTGTTGGAATTCTTGTTGTCTGGTAATCGAGTGAACCAGGTAGAAATGCAATCTGGAGAATGGTTCAATTATCTGCCAGCGAAAAAAATACAGATGAGCGTAGATAAAGAAGCCGTCATAGCGAATAATGTGGTGCCTTCTGCCTGGAAGGATTATGTGGTGGACAAAATGCAGTGGGAATACCCGCAGAACCATGTTTCACGTGCAGAATTAAGCCTAATGGCGATTATATTGGAAAATAACTGGCAAAGACCTATTTATTTTACGAACTATACGCCTGCGGAAAATATGGCAGGACTGGATAAATATATTGTAGATGAGGGAATTGTGCGAAGGCTAATGCCTGTTTCGCTACCGGGGCAGGAAGACGGACAGTTGGCCGGTAATGTTGAAAAGCTGTATCAGAATGCCGTGCATACTTTTCAATGGGGCAAATATGGGAGTATGAACTTTGTAGATGTGGATTCTCGTCGACTCATGGAAAATTTTATCTATCCGGATGTTTATGTACAGGCTTCGCAATTATTAAAACAGCAGGGCGATTTGGCAAAAGCCAAGGAGGTGGCTATAAAAGCAGTTGAGCTGTTGCCTAAGCGGAGTTATAGCTTGAATGAAGCGTTAAGCTATACCGATATTGTAGATACCTTATATAAAACGGAAGAAATCGAACTGGCCAATAATGTGGTGAAACGGAACATATCTTTTGTAAAAGACTATTTGGACTATGCAGAATCCCTTGCCAATGATAAACCCGAAGCATTGGATACCCGTAAGATACGCTATTCTTTAGCCGTTTTGGAGATGTATGACAGGATTTTGGAAGGAACAGGAGAGAAGGAGCTGTATGCACAGGTGAATAAGACATTTACGCATTATCGGGATAAATATCTCGGGGAATAAAAGAGAAAAAGGAGGCGCAGTCCTTGTCTGAAAAGCGAAATATCATCGTCATTGCGAGGTGACGAAGCAATCTGATGATGTCAAAAACGCAGATTGCTTCGTCATGCTTCCTCGCAATGACGCGTTTTTTAGCCTTTCTTTACTTCCTTCGCCCAGCTATCTTTGAGTGTTACCGTACGGTTGAACACCAAGTGGTCTGCTGTAGATTTAGTATCTAAGGTAAAATAGCCTAACCGGATAAATTGGTATCCTTTGCCTGCTTCAGCATGTGCTAAGTCCGATTCGATATATGCCTTCTCGATGATTTGTAAGCTATCGGGATTAATCGATGATTTAAAATCTTCCGTTGCTGCGGGGTTCTCTTCGTTGAAGAGACGGTCATACAACCTTACTTCAGCTTGTTTGGCATGTGCTGCAGAAACCCAGTGGATAGTCCCTTTGACTTTCAATCCAGAGGTGTCTTCACCAGATTTTGAATTAGGGACATAGGTACAATGCACTTCGGTAACTTTCCCTTTTTCATCTTTCACAAAATCGTGGCATTCCACAATATAAGCATGTTTCAAGCGTACGGATAGTCCAGGACCTAATCGGAAAAATTTCTTCGGTGGTTCTTCCATGAAATCATCACGTTCAATCCAAAGCTCTTTGGAGAATGGAAGTACACGAGAACCTTCTCCTCCTTCTACTTCTGGGTTGTTCTCCCCAATAAGTTCCTCGGTTTGTCCATCTGGATAGTTGGTAATTACCAATTTGATAGGATCCAATACGGCCATGCGACGCCAAGCTGTTTGGTTAAGGTCCTCACGTATACAAAACTCCAATAAACCTACATCTATCATGTTTTCTCGTTTCTGCACACCAATTCGCTCACAGAAGTTGCGGATGGAAGCTGGCGTATAACCTCGACGACGAAGGCCTGAAATTGTTGGCATACGAGGGTCGTCCCAGCTTTCTACATGTTTCTCGTTAACCAATTGTAAAAGCTTACGCTTACTCATCACCGTATAGGTCATGTTTAGGCGTGCAAATTCATATTGTTTAGATGGGAATATTTCTAATTGTTCAATTAACCAATCGTATAATGCACGGTGTGGAATAAACTCCAGGGTACAGATGGAATGCGTGATTTTTTCGATGGAATCGGATTGTCCATGGGCAAAATCATACATTGGGTAAATGCACCATTGATCGCCTGTACGGTGGTGATGAGCATGCTTGATGCGGTACAACAAAGGGTCACGCAGATGCATGTTGGGGTTGGCCAAATCAATCTTAGCACGTAATACTTTTTCACCATCTTTGTATTTTCCTTCACGCATCTCTTCGAAGAGTTGTAAGTTCTCTTCGATAGAACGGTTACGGTAAGGTGTGGGTTTTCCAGCCTCGGTAGGTGTACCTTTAGCTGCAGCAATTTCTTCTGCGCTACTGTCGTCCACATAAGCTAAACCTTTTTTGATAAGTTGGACAGCATAGCCATACAAAGTTTCAAAATAATCTGAGGTATATAGCTCTTCAGCCCATTGGTAACCTAACCACTGAATATCTTGTTTAATACTTTCGACATACTCGGTGTCCTCTGTCACTGGGTTGGTGTCGTCAAAACGAAGGTTTGTTTTGCCATTGTACTTCTGCGCCAAACCAAAGTTTAAGCAGATAGACTTGGCATGACCGATATGGAGATAACCATTAGGTTCTGGCGGAAAGCGTGTCAGTACACGTCCGTCATGGGTTCCTTTACGAAGATCTTCTTCGATAATCTCCTCGATAAAATTCAGTGGTTTTTCATCATTTAACATCCTGCAAAGTTAATTATTTCGTGCTGATTTCCGAAGGTCTAAAAGTTGGGAAGTATAAGAATATAAAATCACATTTTATTTACTGTCGCATCCGAGAATCATTCCCGTTTAAAATGTGTATTTTTAGCTCCTTAAGTAAAGTATGTATATGTACAGACAGATATTGGTATTCTTCCTTATATGGTTTGCAGTTGACAATATGTTATATGCCCAAAAGACTAAAAAGCCGGAATTGTTGGTTTATGGCCACGATATGCTGTCCTTTGCGGCGGCTGTACAAGGTGCAAAATCGGATGTGCCAACTCTTTGGGTGGTGGATGCGCAAGATATACTTCCGGAGCTTTTCACACAGCAACTCTCCATTGAAAATCTTCCTGCTTTGGACGGGGGAATATGGATGGAACTGCTTATGGAAGTTGGATTGTCCAAACAGCGGAACGATTCCTTGGCCATTGTTATCAAAAAGGATATGAGTCCGAGATTGGTTCAAAATGCAGTGGAAAGAATATTATCTAAACAAACTAATTTGACGGTCGTTCGTGGAGAGAGGATAGAAAGTTTGAAACCGGTAAAGAAAGGATGGGAAGTTGTATTGACCAATAAGCACCGTTATCAAGTTCGTGCCATGGTGGATGGAAGTAATGAACAACAGTTGCCCACTTTATTATCTCAAGAGAATACTTGGGCAAAACCTGGACGGATATTACCTATCAGTCAATTGGAAAAGGAACAGTATCGGACGTTGCTTGCTTCAGGGGAAGCGGCTGGGGATATCTATGGTGTGTCCTTGCAACAATTGTTGTTTTCCGAACGTGATGGGATCTTTAGTATATTAGGCGTGCAGCAATTATTATCTGACGAAAGCACTGGCTTACCGATAAAGGCTGCAATAGGGCAGGCAATGGGGGCAGCGGCAAGTTATCTGGCATTTTTCAAAACGACTTCGGACAAGATTGATGTACGAAAGCTGCAAAGTGAATTGTTACTTTATGGGGCAAGAATTGTCCCTTATCAAGATATAGCTATTGAGGACGTCAACTTTGGGGCTGTGCAGCGGCTTGGTCTGTCGGGTATTTTTAAAGGAAGTACAAAAGATAGGGGATTTTATTTAGGAAAAGAGAAAGCCGTGACTTTTGCAGAAATAGAGCCTATCTTCAGACAGTTGTACAGCAGGAGTCAGCTCTGGTTTGTGGACAATACGGATGAGGAAATGACTTGGGCGAATTTTCTGGATCTCATTCGTTTTGTAGGCATGCGCGGTGAAGAAATTGAAAAACAAATAGAAAAGGATTGGTCTTCAAAGTTAAAATTTGAAGGAAGTTTTGATAGGGAGGCACAGGTCAGCCGTTATCAATTTGCAGCTATCCTCGATAGATATGCCAGTGCTTATGTCAAGGCAATTAATCAGGATGGACAGTTTGTGCAATAAAGTGGTCAGTAGTAAGTGAGAAGTTACCAGTCTGTTTACTTATCACTTACAATAGGTCACTTATCACTATCTATTCCCAACGTTTTTTAGGAACACAAGTGATATTTTGTGTTTTGCGTAGAATGATAGGACGTTGGTCAAAACGACTCTCAAGGACTAAAGAGTCTGTATCATGATAAGCCACTTTATACCGTGGGAGATAAGTTCCCGTGCGGTAACATCCGGAAGCTTTATATTTCCCATTAGGCTTGGCGTATATACCTTCTCCGATGAGACTGTCGCCACGGATGACGTACACACCTTTTGCATATTCTGTCCATTTGCCGTCTTGATAACAGGAATCTGGAATCCGTTGCGTTTTGGCATGAACTTTCATGACGGTGTATATGGAATCACAAGTGAATTTGAATTCATGCAGCGTATAATCCAACATTTGAGATTGATTAGGAATGCTATCCTGAATCCATACACCTTGTAGGTAGTCGGCTCCTTCTGATTGCATTTCCGAATGACGGACACAGCTACTTGTAAAGAAAAGCATGGCTATCCAAATGGATAGACATGCTTTCATGTTGTATTTATATGAGGAATAAATCACTAATCTATTTTAAACTTCCAACCATATCCTCTGGTTTCACCCATTCATCGAATTGCTCCGCTGTTACATAACCTAATGCAATAGCTGTTTCCTTCAATGTGGAATTGTTTTTATGTGCAGTTTGTGCGATCTCTGCAGCTTTGTAATAACCAATTTTGGTGTTCAAAGCGGTAACCAACATCAATGAGTTGTCTACCAATTCTTTGATACGGGCATGATTCGGTTCTATTCCCTGTGCACAGTGCTCGTCGAAAGAAACGCAGGCATCTCCTATTAGGCGAGCTGATTGTAGGAAGTTGGCTGCCATCACAGGTTTGAATACGTTTAGTTCGTAATGACCTTGTGTACCACCAATAGTAATGGCTACATCGTTACCCATTACTTGGGCTGCGACCATAGTTAATGCTTCACACTGCGTTGGATTTACTTTACCCGGCATAATGGATGACCCCGGTTCATTTTCAGGAATCAAAATTTCGCCGATACCAGAACGAGGGCCTGAAGCCAACATGCGGATGTCGTTAGCGATTTTATTCAAAGCTACAGCAAGCTGTTTCAATGCGCCGTGTGTTTCAACAATAGCGTCATGTGCTGCTAAGGCTTCGAATTTATTTTCGGCAGTTACGAAAGGATGTCCTGTGAAATCTGCGATGTATTTTGCAACCACGACATCGTATCCTTGGGGCGTATTCAAGCCGGTTCCTACAGCAGTACCGCCTAAAGCAAGCTCAGAAAGGTGAGACAAAGTATTTTTTAAAGCTTTCAAGCCGTGGTTAAGCTGTGCTACATAACCTGAAATTTCTTGTCCTAATGTCAATGGAGTCGCATCCATTAAGTGGGTACGGCCTATTTTTACGACATGCATGAATTCTTCGGATTTACGCTTAAGGGTGTCGCGCAATTTTTCCACACCAGGGATAGTTACCTCCGCTACAGCTTTGTAGGCAGCAATGTGCATACCTGTAGGGAAAGTATCGTTAGATGATTGCGATTTGTTGACATCATCGTTTGCTTTTAATACGGGTTCTCCTTCGCCGATTTTGCCACCTGCCAATACCTGTGCACGGTTTGCCACAACCTCGTTTACGTTCATGTTGGACTGTGTTCCTGAACCTGTTTGCCAAATTACTAAAGGAAACTGGTCATCAAGTTTGCCAGCCAAAATCTCGTCACAAACTGCGGCGATAGCATCACGCTTTTCTACGGGTAATACCCCTAATTCGTGGTTGGCATAAGCAGCAGCTTTTTTCAAGTAAGCAAAGCCTTCGATGATCTCTTTTGGCATAGAAGCGGCTGGTCCGATTTTGAAGTTGTTACGTGAACGTTCGGTCTGCGCACCCCAGTATTTATCTGCAGGTACTTGAACTTCACCCATGGTATCTTTTTCTATTCTGAATGACATGATGTTAAAGTAAAAATTAAAAAATACAAGTCAAAAAAGTGACGAATGGGCAACTATGTGTAATCGCTACAAAACGTCTGCTCAAAAGTATGAAAAAGCAGGGAGAAAACCGAATCTGTTCTACATTCCTAACCGCTTGTTTATACGCTCTTGGATATGATGATAGAGTTGTCTGGGTTTTAAGGTACGCCAAGGGAACTCGTTGAAATCACCCCCGAAATTGATATAGTAATCAATGTTCATAGATTTGAACTCTTGGATGACATGTTCACGAAAGTTAATAGCAACGACCCAACCGTCTTCTATGTCTTCATACCATTCTTCATAGTAAGAATCATCAGAGCTGTGGAAGTTCAAGACATTCTCGCCAATGAGTATAAATTTGTTAATCCCTTCTCCGATCATAATATCTATCAACTCTCGTTTGAGAATCATGATGTCGTTATAGATGGCATCATTCCATTCGCCGATCAACTCAATAATAGCATAGCCTTTTTCGTAGTCTGCGTAAAGTACTTTCAGATAGAGTGTCAGCGACCCAAAAGCGTCCCATTGCGGATGTAACAGGTAATTATATATCTGTTTATCAAATTCGAATTCGCTGTAAACCGTTCCATAGAAAGGGGACCGTTCGTCATCAGCGGCGATGTAATCGTCGCGCCATCGGTAGTAGGGTTCAATCTCGTGCATGACTAAGGACTTTGAAACCCCAAACATATAAAAAAATATAGTTTTTTTGCTTTGTTGGGAGGATTAGATGAGAAAACATTTACCCCTTATGATTGTCTCTTAATTGTTATAAGCGATATTAGGATTTTCGAGGAGATTTCTGTATATTCTGCTGATTCAGAATATTATTTTTGTTTATCAATAATTTGATAAAACTATATTAATTTTGCAACCGAATACTATCCATGCAAAAAGGTACTAAACGGAATATTTTTGTGGCTGCGACTTACGCAGCGGTCTTGCTTTTGGGCATAATTCTAGGACAGAATTATGTCAATGAGCAGGGGAGCAAGCCGGGAAGTAGTCTTGTGCCGATTGGACTGTCCAACGACACTTGGAAGATCCAACAGCTGATGGATTTGATTTCCAACACCTATGTGGATAGTGTGGACATGGATTCCATACAGCATGGGGCAATCAACCATATTATTTCGCATTTGGATCCTTATTCCTCCTATTTAGTGCCTAACGAATCCAAGCGGCAGACTGAGATTCTGGAAGGTACGTTTGAAGGAATAGGCATGGAATATTTCAATCTGAATGATACCTTACTTATTGTTTCCTTAATCAATAATGGCCCGGCGGATAAAGCGGGCTTTCGGGTAGGGGATAAAATTCTGAAGATCGGTGAACGGCAAGTTGCCGGTGTACAGGTGTCCCGAGAGGAAATCGAACGGTTGATTCGTGGTAAACGAGGTTCTTCCGTCAATATTCACATTCAACGGGATTCTTTGTCATTAACTGAGCCGATTAAGGTGGTGCGGGACCAGGTGACGGTGAGTTCACTAGACGTAGTCTATATGATTGAACCGACAGTCGGCTATATCAAGGTGAGGCGATTCGGTGTGAATACGGCTGAAGAGTTTAAAACGGCCCTTGTTGAGCTGAAAAAGCAAGGAGCGAAACGATTGATTTTGGATTTGCGGGATAACGGAGGTGGATATTTCCATGTAGCTATCAAGATGGCTAGTGAGTTTTTTCACGATCGGCGTCTTATCGTATACACAGAGGGTGCGCATGAGGAGCGGCATAATTATCATTCGGAGGGAAATGGTGAATTTGAAACGGGAGAGTTAACTGTTCTGATTAACGAGCAAACAGCTTCTGCAAGTGAAATTGTAGCTGGTGCGGTCCAGGATTGGGATCGAGGCATTATTATTGGGCGGCGTTCTTTCGGGAAAGGAATTGTGCAGGAACAATTTGATTTTCCTGATGGGTCTACTATAAACCTCAGTATTGCGCGCTATTTCACTCCTTTAGGACGTAGTATACAGAAAAAATATACGGCAAATTGGTCGAATATGGTGGATTTCAACTCCATGTACAAAGGACTATGGGCTGTTGATACGCTTTATGCACATGGCAAAGTCTTTCAAACCAATGCCGGAAACCAAGTGTATAGCGGTGGTGGAATCTTGCCTGATATTATCGTTCCACAAGATTCCAACTCGCTCAGCCTGTTGTATCAGGATCTGTTGCGTTATAGCTTTATTGAGCAATTTGTATATTCACGGTTTACCAAGCAACTTCCCGCATATTCCATTGAAAACTTTTTGCAGGGGTATAACCTGCCGGATAATGAGTACCATGCTTTCATCGATTTTGTGCGAAGTGAAGGGCTTCTAATTTCCGACCGTAGAAAGGCTGAACTGAGAGATTTGATAGAAACCGATATTGAAGCGTTAGTAGGGCGGTATTATTTTGGTCGTGAAGCCTATTTCAAGGTGAAGAACAGGGGTGATTCTTTTATCAAAAAAGCCTTGGAACGATATGGCCTTGTTAAGGTAGCAAGCTAATATCTGCCCAGATAGGGTAGTGGTCGGAGAGCTTTTCTTTGACAATCTGGTAATTTTCGACTTGAAATACCTTGCTGCATAACATATAATCTATTTGAAATAGGGGGAGCATCTCGTAATGCGTTACACCCCAGCCCTGTCCTTTTTCCCTAAACGTGTTTTTAAGGCCTCTGCTAATCAGATTGACGCTATAGGACATAGGGGTGTCATTAAAATCTCCCATAACGATGACCGGATAACGTGTTGCATCGATATGTTCACGTAAAGCTTGGGCTTGTTTACTACGTTTTTCGAATGCGTCTTTGAGCTTGCGACCTACACGATGAGTAGCTTTTTCTTCTGTATGCGTATTTGCAGAAGGGTTTTGAATAAATTCTTTGTCTTCGTTTTGTAGCGCAAAAGATCGCAGATGAACATTATAGACGCGGATTGTATCTTGCTGGCGGACAATATCGACGAAGATGATACGGTTTATCCCATATTCATTTTGGGTGATTGTTCCTTTGTTGATGATGGGGAATTTGGAAAAAATAATCTGTCCGTACCCTTCATGCTCACTCTTCATCGCAGGAGCAAAGTAGAAATCCTCAAATCCAGCATCTTGTGCTAGAATTTTACTGAATTGCTGTTGTCCTTTGATTTTGGTAAAAAACTCCTGCATACAAAGAATGTCTGGATCTGTTTTGTTGATTAAATCAATAGCTCCTTGTTTAAAGTCTTTCGTGGTAGGGTTTTTGATTTCTTTGAAAAGGTGTGCATTATACGTCATAATACGTAGAGTGGAATCACTTTTTTCAGAGGCTGTGTTCTGCGTTCGAAAGCCGATGTGCTGCGAGAGCAAGTTCCATCCCAGTAGGATAGGAATCAGCGTAAGTAGGGCATATCTTGGTTTACGTAAGAGCCAATACGCTACGAATCCCAGATTGATCAATAATATAGGTAAATATCCTAAACCCAAGAAGGCAATAGGCCAAACAGTTTTTGGATTGATGAAAGAAGCCGAATAACTGAGCAATAACAAGAGTACAGCTAGACAGTTGCCAAGCATGACCGTTCTGCTAAAGTACCCTAATTTCTTTTTGAATATCGACTTTCTTGCCATTATTCGTATTCCTCCTCTTCCTCATCGTAGTCATCACCTACTCTGAAAAGCGTTTCTTTTTCATATGACGTCAAGCTATCATAGCCGCTTACTGAAATTTTATCCAAGATATAATCAATTTCATCCTGATTGGGTAAGTCCGATTGATGTTTATATTTTAACGCACTACCTGTAAGGTTATTGTTTCTATGTACGACCTTTAGCTTACTGGGTTTGGTCTTTTTAAATAGTAAGCTCCAATCGTTGCCTCGCTGCAAAGCATATGTGAATAAGATTCCTCCAAATACCATGATAAGAAAAGTGACTGCGCCGGCTTTGTTTACTAAAGCTATGAATACCAGCTGTAGAGCTGTATAAACAATAGCGATGGTTTTGAGTTGCACGTTGCCAAAAAGAAACAATCGGATGTGCATTTGCGGGACTAGTGTCGCGATACTGGCGACTAAAGCACCAATGGCAAAGGCAGAGCTACTGAAAGATGTTTGAAAGCTCTGGTGCAAGATCGGGATAAACCCTAACAGGACATACAGAATGCCTCCTGTTAGTATGCTTGAAATATAGACAAACAGAAACTGTCTTTTATTGAGAAAATTGAGAAATGTGTTGCCAATCCAATATAACCACAGGCAGTCAAACAATAAGTGGAAGAGTCCTGTGTAGAGGAAAGAATAGGTAATGAGTGACCACGGTTGGGTTAAAAATCTTTCGGGAGAAAGAGGCAGCCGTAGATAATCCAGTGCATAGTCGTATAGGGGCATTTGGATAAGGTTTACCTCTTTCAATAAATCAAAAAAATGAATCAGCACAAATAATAATACCTGTGCAGATAAGATATAAGGGATGGGAGACTTGCTACGATAGGTGTCTCGCCAAAAGGCCCTTAACACATTTTCTTTTCTCTCCATAATTATTGATAACCTCTCTTAATTCCCCATACTTTCAGCAGGATAAATGCAAACAAAGCACCACCTACGTGAGCTAAGTGAGCAATAGAATCGCCCGAATGGGAAAAGCCTAAATATATTTCAATGAGTATTAAAATCGGGATAAAAAACTTTGCTTTAATCGGTACTGGAATAAAAAACAGGTACAGCGACATATTTGGAAACAAATAGCCAAAAGCTAAAAGCAAGCCATAAATAGCCCCTGAAGCACCAACCAGCGGTGTAGCGTAGATAGAAGCCAAGGTATTGAAGTCTTGTTGACTTATAGGCAGATTTGAGCTTACTCGATTGTTGAGCATGTCAAAGTTAATATATTCAGAAGCTCGGATTGTCCCTGCAATATTATAAACTTCAGCAGCTTGGACCCCGTATTGTAATACTAAAGCTCCAATACCGCAAATTAGGTAAAAATTCAAAAAACGTTTTGATCCTAAAATCTGCTCAATAATTGGCCCGAACATAACCAGGGAAAACATATTAAAGAAAATATGACTAAATCCGCCATGCATGAACATGTAAGTAATTACTTGCCAGACGTGAAAAAATGGCGAGTCTGGATAGAATACACCAAAAAAACGAGTAGCTTGCTCGAATATCAGCGACCCGATGAAACAGATAATATTGATTATAAGTAGGTTTTTAACTACTGGAGGCAGATTTGAAAGAAGGTTGTTCATATAGAAAAATTAGTCTGTTTAACGTATGTTTTTGCCAAATCGTTCCATTAGCTCTTGCAAGGTGATAGTAACGATCGTTGGTTTCCCATAGAGAGATATACTTGGCGATTCGGTTGCAAAAAGCTTATCGATAAGTTCTGCCATCTCTTCATTGTCCAAAGCCACTCCGGCTTTTATCGATGCGTTTTTTGCTAGGCTTCTTGCCAGATTCTCTCTTTTATCAAGCTTTAAGTTATCACTATTATTTTTAAAATCCTCTAAAAGTTGTTCAAGAATTTTTGTTTCATTTACATTGGTGCCTAAATCCGCAGGAATACCATCAATAATGTATGTTGTTTTCCCGAACGGTCGTAACTGAAACCCCAAAGTCTGTATTTCCTGCAAAATATCCTCCATTAAAGCAAAATCTGCTGCACTCAATTCGATAGTTTGCGGAAATAAACTCTGTTGACTGCTCCCTTGGTTGTTTTCAAGTTGCTCTTTGTATTGTTCAAACAGTATTCTTTCATGTGCTGCTTGTTGGTCAATGAGCATAAAGCCGGAGTGTATCTGTGATACTATAAAACGCTGATGCAATTGAAAGAACTGTTTAGTGTTTGTCCGCTCATTTGCTGGGGTTTCTACCACAGCAATAGATTCTTTCTCTGGAAGCAAAGAAAGCTGTTCCGTTTCCTCCTGGTTGGTTATTTTGTATAGGGTATCCCAGTTTTGGGGTATTCCAGCTTTTCGTTCCAAACCTTCGGCATAGGCGGAAGAACGTGTGCCGGAGGACGGGCTTTTTCCCTCTTCAAAAGGATTAAAGTTTGGATTGAACGATATAGTGGGAGCTTGAATTTCTTCCAATGGCTTGTCTGTAATCAGGTTGGCAAAGCTGGTCTCTTGGTTGAAATCCAAGGAAGGTGTAATGTTATAACGACCTAATGAACGTTTTACCGCAGAACGGAGGATAGCATAAATAGCTTTATCATCCTCATATTTGATTTCTGTCTTTGTTGGGTGGACGTTGATATCAATTTTTGCCGGGTCAATATCTATGAATAAAACATAGAGTGGATAAGTATCAGATGGAAGAATATCATCGTAAGCATTCATGACCGCATGATTCAGATAGGGATCTTTGACAAAACGGTTATTCACGAAGAAGAACTGCTCTCCCCTTGTCTTTTTTGCAAACTCGGGCTTGCTGATAAAGCCATGTATATTAATGATGGTCGTGTCTTCTTCCACAGGGACTAAGCGTTGGTTGTAATTGTTGCCAAAGAGGTGGACAATCCGCTGTTTTAGTGTTTCGGCAGGTAAATGAAATAGCTCGTTTCCATCGCTGTGCAGGCTGAAAAAGATATCGGAATGCGCCAGGGCTATGCGCTGAAATTCATCAATGATATGGCGCATCTCCACCGGATTGCTTTTTAAAAAA
Organism: Sphingobacterium wenxiniae; assembly: GCF_900116225.1. GTDB lineage: Bacteria > Bacteroidota > Bacteroidia > Sphingobacteriales > Sphingobacteriaceae > Sphingobacterium > Sphingobacterium wenxiniae. The sequence goes on along the minus strand of NZ_FOZZ01000003.1, from coordinate 105,363 downwards.
TTACGGCGGGCAGGAATGTTGAAGAACAGATTCTTTACCGATATACTGGTGCCCGCAGGTAGTGCCTCGGGATGTTGATCTATCACTTTTGATCCTTCGATTTCAATGATGGTTCCCAGTTCATCTTCCACACGGCGGGTTTTGAGTTCTACTTGGGCGATAGCGGCAATGGATGCCATAGCTTCGCCTCGAAAACCCATGGTGCGTATGGCAAATAGATCTTCTGCTTTGCGTATTTTAGAAGTAGCGTGCCGCTCAAAGCATAGACGGGCATCAGTGACACTCATGCCACAGCCGTTGTCAATCACTTGGATGAGTGATTTTCCTGCATCTTTGACGATAAGCTTTATCTTGTCTGCTCCGGCATCGATGGCGTTTTCCATAAGTTCCTTCACGGCAGATGCCGGGCGTTGAACAACTTCACCTGCTGCTATCTGGTTGGCCACCGAATCGGGCAATAACTGAATAATATCTGTCATACGAAGCAAAGTTACGAAATTGATAGATGCTTATAAAGGAAGTGATAAACTTAGAAGAGGATAAAAAAATAGCGAGTACCATCGAAGGTCTCGCTATTTTCTTCTAATTGTGTTAAGAGCCTATTTGAAAGCAAATACTTTGCCCAAAGACTCGTTGCTGGTAAATGTGGTGTCTAAGTCGATCAATTCACCTGTAACAATGTTGATTACCATACCATGCACGGCTAAGTCTTGGCCGTTCTTCCATGCGTTTTGAACAATAGAAGTTGTGCATAGGTTGAAGACCTGCTCTTTGGCATTCAGTTCAACCAGACGGTTTGTTTTTTCTTCTGAATCAGAAATAGCATCGATTTCGGCCGCGTGTAGTCGGTAAACATCTTTGATGTGGCACAACCAGTTGTCGATAATGCCGAATTGTTTTTGGCTTAAAGAAGCTGCTACACCTCCACAGCCATAGTGACCAGCTACGATAATGTGTTTTACTTTTAATACATTTACAGCATAGTCCAATACTGACAACATACTCATGTCAGAATGCACACACATGTTCGCAATGTTACGGTGGACAAAAACTTCACCAGGTTTTCTACCTGTTACCTCGTTTGCAGGCACGCGGCTATCTGCACAGCCTATCCATAAAATTTCTGGACTTTGGCCTTTTGCAAACTGCTCAAAGCGGCCTGTCGAGTCATTCTTGACAAACTCAACCCACTCTTTGTTTCCGTCTAATATTTTGTTGTAACCGATCTCTAATTCTTTTTGTCCCATATTGTTTTATATTTTTTTTGTCTTATAAATATTTTTTAGACAAGTTTTGTTTTAAGTGTTAAAATTAATAATCAACTTTTTTGTCATCCTGACCAAGGAAGCCTGTCTGCGGTAGGCAGGGATCTATGAGCTAAAGTAGCTTCTATAGATGTCTCCTATCGTCAACATGACAAATTAATAGAGTTCCTGTCGAGAGGAAGCTTTTAGACCCCCTCTTTTTCAAGTCTTTACTTCTTGTATGTAATAGAATCCAATTCGATATTGATACCCTTGCTGACTGCATTCATTTCGAAATCACGCAGTACTTCGATTACGTCTTTGTCGATAAACTTGCTATATCGGCCATCAATACGAATGGCTCCGGTATTCTTAGGCAAGTTATATAATTTTTGCTGAATAGGCACTTTGTTCAAGAAAGAAACCTCCTCAGCGAGTGTCATGACAACCGTATTTTCTCCGTCTTTTTCTTTTACTTCAATCTTGAATGCATTTTGCATGTTGGCTCTGATAATATAGAATACCGCGACCAAAATACCGATTCCTACACCCATCAGTAGATCTGTGAAAACGATAGCTACAATGGTAATCACAAATGGAATAAACTGATCTAATCCTTTGCGCAGCATGCTCTTGAATAGTTCCGGTTTAGCTAATTTGTAGCCTGTGTGCAAAAGGATAGCTGCCAAACACGATAGCGGAATCATATTGATTATTCCCGGAATGACAAGTAAAGCAACCAAAAGCCACATCCCGTGTAACATTGCGGCTTGTCTGGTACGTCCACCTGCTTGCACATTGGCTGAAGAGCGTACGATTACCGAAGTCATCGGAAGACCACCTAACATACCGCTGGACATATTTCCAATTCCTTGTGCGATCAACTCTCTATTGGTAGGTGTGTTACGTTTGAAAGGATCAAGCTTATCCACGGCCTCAATACTTAAAAGTGTCTCTAAGCTGGCAATAATAGCAATGGTAATAGCTACGACCCATACATCTTTGTTCAAGATTTGTGAGAAATCTGGAAAGATGAACAGGTTTGTGAACTCTTGGAAAGAAGAAACTACAGGGATAACCACATAATGGCTGTCCGTGATTGCCATAGCGGTTCCGTTGAATGCCAAAGCCAAGCCCACTCCCAGTAACACGACTACTAATGGTGCTGGAACCTTGCTTAATCCCTTGATCTTCGGCCAATATATCAATACGGCCAGTGATAGAAAACATATAATCGTTGCGCCCCAATTGATACCAGAAAGCAAGGTGTCTTTAAATGCAGCTATCCCGCCGCCGTTGTCCAATTCAAAGGCATGATCTTCTGTCAAACCAAAAGCCAACGGTATTTGTTTCAAAATGATGGTAATACCGATGGCAGCCAGCATCCCTAAGATGACAGCAGAGGGGAAATAGTTGCCTATCATCCCTGCTTTGATAATTCCCAGTATCAACTGTACGACACCGGCAATTACTACTGCCAAAAGGAATGTCTCATAAGCACCAAGTTGTTCTATGGCACCAAGGACGATAACGGTTAGCCCAGCTGCAGGTCCACTAACGCTTAGGGGCGATTTGCTGATGCTGGCAACAACAATACCTCCAATAATTCCGGTTAAAATTCCTGCAAACAATGGAGCACCGGAGGCCATTGCTATACCCAAACATAGTGGTAAGGCTACTAAAAAGACTACAACACTTGCCGGGAAGTCATATTTTAAATCTCTTTTCGATAATTTTAGAAAAGCAGATACACGAGTTCCTAACATAAAAATATTTTAATTTTGACTGTTTCAATAAGGGCACAACGATTTGTATCTTGTTGTTTCGGTAGGCTTAAAAGCCATAGTTCATAACAAAGATGATCGCGCTGTGCACAATTCCAATGAATAACGGCATGAAAAATCCTAGGGATATTCCTAGTGAAGTTTATGCCTTGCGAAAAAATAGAATTAACAGTTAGGAGGCGGGGTGGGAACGGAAGGATGGAAAGAGTAAATAAGCTTTTCATTCCGGAGATAATTGTTTTGCTTGCCTTGGTTTTCTGCAATAGGGCAGAATGTCAGGTAGTCTGAACTCTCTGTACTGAAAAATTTGGATCCGGTTTCGTGCAAATCCTCTGATGGATTGTTCCCATTTGCCGTATTTTCGATCTCCAGTTGAAGGACAACCTGAAGTATCGTTCCCTGATCCAAAACATCGACAAACATAGGTGTAGCCGATATGAGCATCTTTGTTAAAAAGACGGCAAAGCATATCTTGGCTGCAATTATTTGTCTGATATTCTTTTTCACTTTCTGTTTTTTACAGTTACAAAAATAGGGTTTTTCTGTAAAAAAACCTAACAAATAGGTAGTCCTGGTGTTAAAATTTTATTAAATCTTTGGAAGTATGGGCCTTTTGATTAAAATATGACAAACATATATCATAATTGTAATTAAAGAGTTATACTTGTATGTTATAAATGATGTCTATGCAAGCACAATTTATAGAAAAAATCACAGCTTCATATAATCCTAAAGGAGCTTTTATCCAATTAGGGTCAGGTATTCTCGATGGTCAGGTAGTTACAGGTGCCAAGGTAAACTTAGCTTTGAAGATGATGAATCGGCATGGTCTGATTGCTGGAGCTACTGGAACTGGAAAAACAAGGACGCTACAATTAATTGCAGAGCAATTATCTGATGGAGGAGTCCCTGTATTCATGTTGGATGTCAAAGGTGATTTGTCTGGACTGGCCGAACCGGGTAAAATAAATGACGCCTTGATTGAGCGTGGGAATTTAGTGGGCATTCCTTTTGAGCCAGCAAGTTTTCCTTTAGAGATATTTTCGTTGAGCGGCCGTTTAGGAGCACCGATGCGCATCACTATTGAAGATTTTGGACCGATACTGTTGTCGCGTATTTTGGATCTGAACGATACGCAGACAGGTGTGCTTGCCGCAATTTTCAAATATGCAGAAGATCATCAGTTTCCACTGGTAGATTTGTTGGACTTGAAAAAAATGCTGTCTTACTTGACCGATGGGCCAGGGGCGGCAGAGATCAAAGAGGAATACGGTAAAATCAGTACAGCAACTTCAGGCACGATTCTGCGTAAGATTGTGGCGGTGGAACAACAGGGACTTGCTCATATCTTCGGAGAGCGAGAGTTCGATATACAAGATCTTTTTAATAAAGTAGATGGGCGAGGGGTGATTACCTTATTGAACATTTCTGATGTGCAGGATCAACCACTGCTGTTTTCTACGTTCTTACTCAGCCTCCTGGCGCAATTGTTCAAAAAATTGCCAGAGGTAGGTGATTTGGATAAGCCTAAGTTAGTTTTCTTTTTTGATGAAGCACATTTGTTGTTCAAAGGAGCATCAAAGGCTTTTCTGATGCAGGTGGAGCAAATCATTCGACTGATACGTTCAAAAGGAGTTGGTGTATTTTTCTGTACACAGGCGGCGAGCGATATCCCAGAATCTGTTTTGGGGCAATTGGGGAATAGGGTACAGCATGCATTACGTGCTTTCACGCCGAATGATGCGGAAAACTTACGCAAGACCGTAAAAACCTATCCACATTCTGAATTTTATGCTATTGACAAAGTGCTGACCAGTTTAGGTACAGGTCAAGCATTGGTTACAGTGCTAAATGATAAGGGTATCCCGACAGAGGTTGTCGCTACGCATTTGGTCCCTGCTCGAGCGGTAATGGGACCTGCTGGAACGGGAGTGTATGATAATATTATCAAGCAGTCGGATTTCTATACGAAATATCAAGAGCGGGTGGAAAGGCGAAGCGCGGCAGAGATTGTTGAGGAGCGTATGAAGGCCTACGAGTTGGAACAGGAACGAGAGAAATTGGCGAAAGAAAAAGAAAAGGCACAGCAAAAACCGACTACTACCACCAGAAGAAGTACAAGGCAGACGCCGATGGAAGCGGCGACAAATCAAGCGTCACGTACATTAGCACGTGAAGGAGCTAAGTTCTTAGGAAAGCTGGCCTCTGGATTATTAAATAGCCTCTTTAAAAAGAAATAGATTTTTATCTTTGTAGAATTCGTTGATTTTAATAGGTACTAACACAAAATAAATAATTATAATGAGTAAACCAACATTGTTAATTCTTGCTGCAGGCATGGCAAGCCGGTATGGTTCGTTGAAGCAGATAGATACTTTTGGCCCTCATGGGGAAACGATCATTGATTATTCTATATACGATGCGATAAATGCCGGTTTTGGAAAAGTAATTTTTATCATTCGTGAAGAATTTGTCGATAAAATGCGTGAGGTTTTTGATGAAAAACTCAAAGGCAAAATTGAAGTTGATTATGCGTTCCAAAGCTTTGATTTAACAAGATTTGGTATTGATCGTGTTATAGAACGTTCTAAACCTTGGGGAACAGCACATGCTGTGATGAGTGCTAAGGGGCTTGTAAATGAACCTTTCTGTGTTATCAATGCGGATGACTTTTACGGAACAGATTCTTTTAACAAGATGGCGAAGTTTTTGACAACGGAAGTATCAGACGAAAAGATGGCATTAATGGGATTCCAAGTCGGCAATACGATGTCAGATTATGGCTATGTTTCACGTGGGGTGTGTGATGTCGATGAGCAAGGACATTTGAAATCGGTTACTGAACGTACGAATATATACTATGTAACCGATGAAGATGGGAATAAAAAGATCGTGTATGAAGAAAACGATGTTCAACATGATTTAGCTCCGGAGACTCGCGTATCCATGAACTTCTGGGGATTTACGCCGAAAATTTTTGAAGTTGCGGAAAGTATGTTCAAAGGTTTTGTGGAAGAAAATGCAGATAATCCAAAATCAGAATTTTTTATCCCTTCCGTACCGGATTATATGGTGAAACACGGCATGGCTGATTTTCAGGTTATCCCGACATCATCCAAATGGTTTGGTGTGACGTACAAAGAAGATAAGCCTATCGTACAAGAGAGTATCTCTAAGCTTATTGCAGATGGTGCATACCCAGATAAGCTTTTTTAAGGGAACTTATTTTAAATAAAAAAGAAAGGCTGTCTTTTTAAGACAGCCTTTCTTTTTTATTTAAAAGCAAAGAATTACTTCACTTCTTCAAATTCTACATCTTGAACATCGTCGCCACCTTTTGCGCTATTGTTTTGTCCTGCATCACCCTGAGGTTGCTGCTCTCCACCTTGTTGTGAAGCTGCGTACATCTCTTCGGAGGCTGCGTTCCAAGCATTTTGCAATTCAGCAGACGCTGTATCGATATCCGCAAAATTTCTTGCAGTATGAGCTGTTTTCAACTTTTCAAAAGCGCTTTCAATAGCCGCTTTTTTATCAGCAGAAAGCTTGTCGCCGTATTCTTTCAATTGTTTTTCAGTTGAGAAGATTAAAGCGTCAGCCGCATTGATTTTATCAGCTTCTTCTTTGATCTTTTTATCAGCTTCTGCATTGGCTTCTGCCTCTTGCTTCATTTTTTGGATCTCTTCGTCCGATAAACCTGAGGAAGCTTCAATACGGATATTTTGCTCTTTTCCTGTAGCTTTATCTTTTGCAGATACCTTAATGATACCGTTGGCATCGATATCGAAAGTTACTTCGATTTGAGGCACTCCACGAGGTGCTGGAGGAATATCCGTTAATTGGAAGCGGCCTAAAGTACGGTTTTGCGTAGCCATCGGTCTTTCCCCTTGCAATACGTGAATCTCAACGGAAGGCTGATTGTCTGCTGCGGTCGAGAATGTTTCGGACTTTTTGGTCGGGATAGTTGTGTTGGCATCGATTAATTTCGTCATCACGCCACCCATGGTTTCGATACCTAATGAAAGCGGTGTGACATCCAACAATAATACATCTTTAACCTCGCCGGTTAATACACCACCTTGAATCGCAGCACCCAATGCCACAACCTCGTCAGGGTTTACACCTTTAGATGGTTCTTTTCCGAAGAATTCTTTAACCGCGTCAACAATCGCCGGGATACGTGTCGAACCACCAACTAAGATTACTTCGTCGATGTCTGATGTACTGTAACCTGCATTTTTCAATGCGGTACGACATGGGTCGATAGTGCGTTTTATCAAGTCAGCAGCTAGGCTTTCAAATTTAGCGCGTGATAATGTACGCACTAGGTGCTTAGGCCCAGTAGCATCAGCCGTAATATAAGGTAAGTTGATTTCGGTAGAAGTTGTGCTTGACAGTTCGATTTTTGCTTTCTCGGCAGCTTCTTTCAAACGTTGCAATGCCATTGCATCTTTTTTCAAGTCGAAACCGTTGTTTTCGTTTGCGAATTCCTCTACTAACCAGTTGATGATAGCGTTATCAAAGTCATCACCACCAAGGTGTGTATCACCATCGGTTGATTTTACTTCGAATACCCCATCGCCTAATTCCAAAACAGAAACGTCGTGTGTACCACCACCACAGTCAAACACTACGATTTTCATGTCCTTGTCCGCTTTATCAAGACCATAAGCCAAAGCAGCGGCAGTAGGTTCGTTGATGATACGTTCTACTTTTAAGCCGGCAACTTCTCCAGCCTCTTTTGTAGCCTGACGTTGTGCATCGTTAAAGTAGGCTGGTACAGTAATTACGGCACGGTTAACCTCTTGTCCCAAGTAATCCTCTGCTGTTTTCTTCATTTTTTGAAGAATCATCGCTGAAATTTCTTGTGGCGTATATTTACGGTCGTCAATTTCTACACGAGGTGTATTGTTGTCGCCCTTTACTACTTTATAAGGCACTTGGGAGATTTCTTTTTGCGCTTCGTCAAAAGAAGTACCCATGAAACGTTTGATAGAATAAACAGTTTTATGAGGATTGGTAATTGCTTGACGTTTTGCAGGATCACCTACTTTACGTTCACCGCCCTCAACAAAAGCAACAATAGAAGGCGTTGTGCGTTTTCCTTCGTTGTTAGCAATAACTACAGGCTCGTTACCTTCCATCACGGCAACACATGAGTTTGTAGTTCCTAAGTCGATTCCTATAATTTTTGACATATCTAAAATATTGTTTTTTACTAATTTGTTATTTTCCTCTATTCTATCAAGTGCTATGCCAACCGTGAAAAATGCTGAAATTATAACGGATTGGCTGTTTTGGGATAAAAGTTTCTGCCAATCTGTCACGTATTGGTTTTGCATTGAGACGATAAGCCATATATTTCATCTGTTAGAACTGTCATGACATATATTTTATAACGCTCGCTTGCCACGTATAAAATTTTTTTAGCCGGAATAAATTGCTAAATTCGTGTTTGCAACATATAGAGACATGACCTTTCAGGAATATTTAGATTATTTTGAACAAATCTTAGCTTCTCCTCAGGATTACCCTGCTTATCAGGATCCGGAGTATTTAAACTATGCGAAGCTCAACTGGTCGCGAATGAACCGCTGGTTAAAACGCTTTGAGCCTAATGAGGAAATGAAGTCGATGATTTCCTCCATTACAGAACCGCAACATTGGATTGTTATTACCGAACCATGGTGTGGCGATGCAGCACATTCTGTAGCGCAACTTTATCAGATTGTGAAAAACAATCCGAATATCGATTTTGAAATTCAATTGCGGGATGCGGAGCCTTTCCTGATAGAGGATTATTTGACTAATGGTGGAAAATCTATCCCTAAATTGATTATCCGCAACGATGTGGGACACGATAAGGTGATTTGGGGGCCACGTCCACAACAATTACACGACATCTTTGTGCAGCAAAAGGAAGAGGGAAAGCCATTTGAAGAGATCAAAGAGGCTATGCAAAAATGGTATAATGAAGACAAAGGAGCGGAAATTCAACGCGAACTTTTGGTCTCGTTGCAGTAATGGTCGTATAGCATTATGCATATTGAAGAAATAAGGGACTACTGTATTGTAAAGCCTGGAGCGACAGAAGAAACACCGTTTGGTCCAGATACCTTAGTCTTTAAGGTTGGGAACAAAGTCTTTTTGCTGGTGGGGCTGGATCAGGTGGATGCGCTGAGCTTCAATGTAAAGTGTGATCCAGAATATGCGTTGGAACTACGGAACGAGTATCCGGCTACGGTTATTCCCGGTTATCATATGAATAAGAAACATTGGAATACGATTTATTGCAATCGTCAATTGCCGGATGAAAAACTTCGAAGTTTGATAGACCATAGCTATGAATTGGTCTTTGCTTCATTGCCAAAGGCGGTAAAAGAAAATGTTAAATAGTGAAAGGCGTCCATTTTGGACGCCTTTCACTATTTAATAAATCAAGTTTTCTAATAGATTTCTACGCCTCTGACGAGGATCAGAACCGCTACCGCCGAATATTCTATTGTTGTTGAGCGATTCAAAAAATTGTTCCGTAGTTAATATTTTATTCTTCTTATCGCGCCATTGCTTAGGTACATTCTCTACTGAAAAATCTACCTTGGTTGCCCAGTAGTTGATATGCATTTCAGGGATAGCCAATCCCAATATCATACCGGGAAGCCCATGGGTTAATACAGGTCCAGCAGAGAGTGGGATTTGATCCGTATAGAAGGCAACGATATAGAGAGAGTCAGGCGTTGCGCCGTTCACTCGACGACATTCGTAGCCTGCGATATTCCGATATTCATCTGTAAATCGCCATGTTATATTTTGTAGACTATCTTGCAATAGGTATTTTTCATCAAGTTCCAAAGCGATTTCTGCTTCTTGTGTCTTTATATTTTGGTAATAGATCTTGCCTTGTTGTGAAGATCTGTTAATCCCTTGTCGTATATTGCGGTTTCGAGAGCCAGACGACCTTATCGGACGATTCGGTGTTGCAGTAGTGTTCTCTTCTTGTTCGTATGGTTGCATCAATGTCTCATCTTCGTCAAACTGTAGCAAAAATTGAGAGACGGTTTTTTCAGGTATTTCATTGATGTTTCCTTCATGGCGCATGACTATTCTGGGATTGCGATTATCACTGTGCTCCTGCATCAGTTCTCGTATCCGTGCGCGTGTATACACTTCTCTGTCGAACATAATTGTGCCTTTCATTGGAAAATAAGCATGTTGGGCAATTGTTTCGGATACGCTGCCGAAGAACAGTGCGATATAGATTAAAATATTTTTAGTCATTAGCTTTAGATACTTCATTTCCATCTTTCCTCATTAACCTTCACTTTTTTTGCCCAGATTCTTGTTAAAGTCCCATTTAAGTCCAATCATGAAATATTGTGTCAACATCTGCTGCTGATTTTGTGAATACATACTGTTGCTGAAAGTTCGATTCCTATTGTTAAAGGTGTTGAAAATGTCAAAAGCTTTAACACTGAGTAATAATGATTCTGAGGTTAACAGCTTTCTGGTTAGCTCCATATTCATGTAAAATTGTTGAATAGGTTCTGGAAAAACTTTCGTTTTACCCGTATAGGTATAATAGATAGCCTGTGTAAGACTGAATTTATACGGAAGATGGTATTTGAGGTCAGTGCTGATGTTGGAATGCATAGTTGTGTTGTTGAGCCTTGTCTGTACGCTGTTTTCTTCATTCACTATACCTGTTCCGATATTGAGATTGAAATCGATAGCTTTGCTGTTTTGTTTATTAGCACTTATTCCCAGTTGGAGATTAGTATTGTTGTTTTTGTTGAGCTCTCCATTTATAAAAAGGTAACTGCTGTTGTAAGCCGATGAAACATATGGACCTAACTGGATAAGGCCATTCCAAATAGGCTTTGTATAGTTGGTATGCAGGCGTGCGTTCCAGTTGGTGTGGTCGGTTATGTTGACAAAAGTAGCCTGTGTACGACCTTGTTCGTCGATTTCCGTTTTGTTGACAATAGCATTGTCTGTCAAGGCGATGCTGGCATTTATATTAAAAGAGGAAGCCTTCAATAAACTGAATCTATTGAAGTTGAAATTGAAGCTGTGCTGATTTTCCCGTTTAAGATTTGGGTTTCCTATCGGGACATACAACTCATTGGTGCGCGGCTGTATAGGTTGAAGCTGTGCGAAGGAAGGTACATTTGTACGGTTCTGATAGCTGAGGTTCAGGTGTTTGCTGTTGCTGATGTTGTACATCGCATGCGCATTAAGACTATTTTGCCAAAAACCTCGAGTAAGATGAATGTTGTGGTAATGGTCGACCAATTCCTGTTGTCGGTAGACCATCTGATTAGAGATGTTGATGCTGAATTTCTGAAGGCGTAAGCTCAAGTTCATGTCGAAACCGTTGTCCAGGGCTTTGTCTCGCTGGTTTTTAGAGTATAAGGTGTCGAGCAGACTAAGATTCTGCGTATTGTTGTTGTACGCATCTGTTAGACCTGTTCTGTTGGACAGGTTGAAATTATATCCCATTGTGAGATAGATTTTGTCCGAAATAGGTTCGCTAAAGTTTATGGAAGCCGACATGGTGTTGTTGCGATCATCGCTGAGGCGGTTTTGGTCGATTCTTCTGGTACTGTCGAGGACTCCTTCTATGTTGTAAAGATTTGTGGTTTCATCTACCCCAGTATTGTTCTCATTATTGCTATGCTGAGTATTGAGGTGTAGGTTGAGGCTTCGTCCTTTTTGGCTTAACCTTCTTCTATAGTCCAACCGTAGATTTATACTTTCTTGTTCGCCATCGGAGTGGTTACGACTTTCAAAGTCATTGGCCAAATTATTTGCATTGCGGATGGTGTAGCTTGAAGAGGCCGATGAAGATTCGCTATAGCCTTTGTTTGCATTCAATTGAATGTTGAGATTGCTCAAAGAATCTATTTTATAACGTATTTGTGTGCGCAGTGTATTGTTTTTATTGTCCGCGTGGGAAGTAGATTTGCGTTCGGTTTCGTGGGTCATGTTATCCGAGATAATCTGCTTGCTGTAGTTTTCTGAATCGTTTGCTTGTGTGTTGTTGGTAAAATTATAGCTCGAATTAAGGTTCAGCTTCTTTTGAAGAAAGGTATTTTGATAATTGGCACCAATGCTTTTGTGTTCCGGACGGCCAATAATTTGGTTGCCCATTCGAATTCGGCTGACATCACCCGAGTTGCCCATGTTGTTCCAACTTCCATTAATGCCAATACGTTCTGATTGGTTAAATTTTGCTGTAAAAAGATTCGCGTCAAAAAGTTGTTTTGTACCCAATGAGGCCGCTGTGTTTCCGAAAAGACCCTTTCGTGCTTCTTCTTTCAGTATGACATTTACCGTCTGGAGCCTCACGCCGTCGTCTACACCTGTTAGTTCTGCCTGCTCGGATTTGCGTTCGTAGACTTGCACCTTATCGACAGCATCTGCCCGTACATTGCGTATGGCAATTTTGGGGTCATATCCAAAAAACTCCTCGCCATCGATGAGCACTTTGGAAACACTCTTTCCTTGAGCTGTAATCTCGCCAGATGCCGAAACGGTAAGTCCGGGTAGGCGACGGAGTAGATCTTCCAATTTGGCATTTTTCTCAGTTTCGAAACTGCCAGCATCATACTCTATGGTGTCTCCTTTAATCTTGATGGGAATTTTTTGTGTGATTACAATTTCTTCAAGAATATTTGTCCGAGAATCAATTTTGATAGAATCTAGCTTTAAATCTTGTGCTTTAAGATCAATGTTTGTGCTATATATTTCGAATTTGGGATAAGTAACTAAAAGTAAGTAAGGTTGAGCTGTCACTTTTTCTAGGCGAAATCTTCCCGCTTCATCCGACCGTGCAAAGTACCGCATAATGGAGTCACTATCTAGAAGGACTATAGAAGCATTTTCAAGGGCTTTATTGTCCGCTTGGTTGACAATGATACCTTCCACCGATTGCTGGGCGAACAGATTATATGTGATACTGATAAATAGGAAAAGAAAAATGTACTTTGTCATTTTCGAAAACTGCTATTCAAAGAAAAGAAGAAATCATTGGAACTTTTGTAGTGTAATGCTTTTGATAAAAAAAGATAGGAGAGGTGAAAAAAAGAGCCCACAAAAAATTGTGAGCTCTCCGTATAAGATCTATGTTTACGTATTATTTTACTTCCGAAACACGGATGGTATTCGTTCTTCCTTTTTCATTCAATGGTGTAGAAGAAGTGTTGATGACAATCTGTCCTGTTGAAACCAAATTCTTCTCTTGAAGCAATTGGTTGACATCTTGGATAGAACCGTCGGTACTTTCGAATTTGTCATAAATAAATACACGTACACCCCATAATAAACTCAATAAGTTTACTAATTTTTTATTACCTGTAAACACATAAATGTCTGTATTCGGACGGTAGCTTGAAATTTCAAAAGCTGTATATCCGGAAGAAGTCATTACTGAAATTGCAGATGCTTCTGTGTGCTGTGCCAAATAGATCGAGGAACCGCAGATCGCATCAGGGATTTTGGTGCTGTTTAAGTGCGTGCTTTCTTTTTGGCTATAATACGGGTAGGAGGTTTGCTCCACATGCGTAATTATTTTTGCCATCGTCTCGATAACGATTTCCGGGAATTCGCCAACAGACGTTTCACCACTTAGCATCACAGCATCAGCGCCATCCAACACAGAGTTTGCTACGTCATTCACTTCAGCTCTTGTCGGACGAGGCGTTGTGATCATGCTTTCCAGCATCTGGGTTGCAATAATAACCGGTTTGGAAAGGTTGCGACATTTCTGTACGATCATTTTCTGTAAACCAGGAACCTCTTCCATCGGCATTTCTACTCCAAGGTCTCCACGAGCAACCATCACGGCGTCGATGGCTTCGATAATCGCGTCGATGTTGTCAATCGCCTCAGGTTTTTCAATTTTTGCAATAACTAATGCGTGGCTACCTTTCGCTTTGATGATTTCTTTACACTGGTGAATATCTTCTGCAGAACGCACGAAAGACATTGCAATCCAGTCTGCACCATTATCTAATGCAAAGTTAAGGTTGTCTAAATCTTCTTCTGTTAATGAAGGGATGGAGACTTTGGTGTTTGGAAGGTTTACCCCTTTACGTGAAGTAAGCACACCGCCATGCACAACTTGACATTTTACGGTATCTTTATGGTTGGTGCTGATAACGCGTAGTTGCAGTTTACCATCATCCAATAAAATGATTTCGTTTTCTTTAATATCGTTCGGGAAGTTTTCGTAAGTGATATAGATACGTTTTTCATCCCCAATAAGCTCTTCTGTAGTGATTTCGACCTCAGAACCGTTTACCAATATTGCACCACCTTCGATCATTTTACCGATACGGATTTTAGGGCCTTGAAGGTCGGCCAAAATACCAACGTTGAATGGGTGTTCTGTATTGATTGCTTGGATGGTCTGTATTACTTTTAGGTGGTCGTCTTGGCTGCCATGTGAGAAATTTAGACGGCAAACATCCACGCCTTTAGCAATCATGTTGGTCAAAACGGTTTTGTCTGATGATGCTGGACCTAGCGTGGCTACGATTTTTGTCCTTTTTTGAAGCTTGTTCATTTACAATATTTTATAATTAATAAAATTCTATTTCTTTAGTCTGCGTTTTAACAGATTTGCAAAAATAACAATCTGTTTTTAAGTTAGGTTTATTTGTGGTGTAAATTTTACACTAAATATTATTTTTTCGTACTAAAATATCAGATTTTCCTTGGATTTCAATGAGGAAGGGTCTAATTCTTTTGCCAAAAGTACCTCTGGGATATTCTTAATTTCCTCGATCAAGCCTCGGAGATCTTCATCATCAATGTAATGCTTGATGAGCAAAAAATAGTCAAAATTAGGCAGTTCGCTAATTAATAGTGTCCCTTCTATGCTGCGGTTGTTGAGTAGGTAGTATTCAAATTCAAAATTTTCATCGCAATATCTGTACATGCTGAAATGGGATTTTGACACTTTTTTGAGTTTGGTTTTCTCATATACAATATGGAAATCCATTTCGTCCTTGTCTTTTTCCTTTGCATATCCTTTGTGGTCAATGTAATCTTCCTTGCCGCGGACAAACTCGATGCTGCTGTATTTCGAGATGAAATGGCAGAGCCTGTAATCTCTTAGCGGACAGCTTATCCCAATTAGAATAAAGTCCAGTTCGGAGTCGAAATCGAAATCAATGGTTAAATGTTTTTTTACAGTACTCAATTTTCGGCTTAGCTTAAATACAGTCCGAAGATACATAATTTAGTGTAAATATGAGGTGTGTTATCTTATTGTGAAATTAAAGTTGTGCGAATGTTTGCGAGATATATTTTTTTTTATTAATATTGGCTTAGTGCAGTTTAATGTTTGTTTTTAGGACATTTTGTGCTCTCATGCGTTCTTATTTTGTATCTAAAAATCAAAAAGGTTTGATTTTTGGGGAAATTTATTTTTCTTTGCACAGATTTATTAAACAAATTAAATTAGAAAATCATGTCAGATATCGCATCAAGAGTAAAAGCAATTATCGTTGAAAAGTTAGGTGTAGACGAAGCAGAAGTAACACCAGAGGCTTCATTCACGAATGATTTGGGTGCAGACTCACTTGATACAGTTGAGTTGATCATGGAATTTGAAAAAGAATTCAACGTAGCTATTCCAGATGACCAAGCTGAAAATATCAGTACAGTAGGTCAAGCTATCTCTTACTTGGAAACAAACGTTAAATAACTAATTTATTAGGCCAAACATATTTAATGGAGCTTAAAAGAGTAGTTGTAACAGGTTTAGGCGCACTTACCCCATTAGGTAACACTGTCTCAGCATACTGGGATGGGTTAATCAATGGAGTGAGTGGCGCTGCTCCTATTACGCATTTTGATGCGTCGAAATTTAAAACTCAATTCGCCTGCGAGGTGAAGGGTTTTGATCCACATGAATTTATGGATCGCAAAGAGGCGCGTAAAGTCGATCCTTTTGTTCAGTATGCTATTGCTTCTACAGATGAAGCAGTAAAAGATGCTGGATTAGAATTTGATAAATTAGATAGAAACCGTATAGGCGTTATCTGGGGAGCTGGTATTGGTGGTTTAACCACTTTTACGGAAGAGATTGCCAACTTTACCAGGGGAGATGGAACACCTCGTTTCAATCCTTTTTTCATTCCTAAGATGCTTATTGATATAGCTCCAGGGCATATTTCTATGCGTTATGGTTTACATGGTCCAAATTTTTCTGCAGTTTCTGCTTGTGCTTCTGCTACGAACGCAATGATTGATGCCTTTAACTACATACGTTTAGGTAAGGCCGATGTTATTATAACCGGTGGCTCCGAAGCAACTGTGAATGAGGCGGGAATCGGAGGCTTTAATGCAATGCATGCGCTTTCTACACGTAATGATGATCCTAAGACTGCTTCTCGTCCATTTGATAAAGACCGTGATGGTTTTGTCTCGGGCGAAGGTTCGGGAGCCATCATTCTGGAAAGTCTGGAACATGCATTAGCACGTGGCGCTAAAATCTATGCTGAAGTAGCAGGTGGTGGTATGAGTGCCGATGCGCACCACATTACCGCATCTCATCCTGAAGGATTGGGTGCTAAATTAGCGATGAAAATGGCTGTTGAGGATGCAGGACTCCAATATTCGGATATTGATTATATCAACCTTCATGGTACATCAACACCAGTTGGGGATATAAGTGAACCAAAAGCTATTATCGGTCTGTTTGGTGAACATGCTTATAGGTTAAACCTCAGCTCCACAAAATCAATGACAGGTCACCTGTTGGGTGCTGCTGGTGCGGTAGAGTCTATTGCTTCTATTTTGTCCGTGAAGAATGACATCGTTCCACCAACGATCAACCACTTTACAGATGATCCGGAAATTGATAATAACCTGAATTTTACATTTAACAAAGCTCAGAAACGCGTGGTGAACGCAGCTTTGAGCAATACGTTTGGGTTTGGTGGTCACAATGCAACTGTTATTGTGAAAAAATACCAAGCTTAAATGTCGTTAAATATTAGTTCAAGATAAAATGAATAGGCGGTTTCGTAAGAAACGGCCTATTGCTTGTTTATAGATAGCGAATGCCTTTGTCAAGGATATATTACTTGTACTTCTCACCGAATAAAGCTTACATCCGTAAACTAAAGAACATTCTTGGCTTTGTGCCTGGCAATGTAAAGCTTTATCAGATGGCCTTTCGGCATAAATCTGTCGCTATCCCTATCAAAGAGGGGGTAAAGAATAGCAATGAACGTTTGGAGTTTTTGGGGGATGCAGTGTTAGGCTCTGTAGTGGCCGAATTGCTGTTTAAGTTATATCCATATAAAGACGAAGGTTTTCTGACGGAGTTGCGCTCCAAAATCGTAAGCCGAGCTAATCTTAACCAACTTTCCCGTAAGTTGGGGTTCAATGAGCTTATTGAATATGATGCCCGAATGATTCACTATCCCAATAAACAAGGCTCATTGTTGGGCGATGCTTTTGAGGCACTGATCGGTGCTGTGTATATCGACAAAGGCTACCGTTTCACTCGGGAGTTCCTGCTTACACGCATTATTAAGCCTCATGTTGATATTCATCTGTTGGAAATTACCGAAACCAATTTCAAAAGCCGGTTAATTGAATGGTGTCAGCATTTAGGGAAAGACGTGCAATTTGTGCAAGTGGAAAACCCTCCGGGAGAGTCCTCGAAACTCTTCACAGTAGAGGTGATGGTCGATGGGGAATCTTGCGGCGTAGGGAAGGATTTCAATAAGAAAAGCGCAGAGAAACTTGCCGCTGAAAAAGCCTGTGAAAACCTAAAGGTATTTGAAACCGAAACAGTTTAATTTTGGTTAGTTGTTTAGGAGTTAACGGGTTAAGGTTTAGCTTTCTCACTGTTAACATAAACGCTTAGTTCTTCTTTCCCTTTTCAACAATAAGCTCCAAACACTTAACCACCTAACCTCTTTTAAGCAATTAAACCCCTAATCTCTTTAAACAATTAATTTCTAAAACTCCTTTTTTATTACCTTTGCGCTATGGCGACTATAAAACCTTCTTTAGCGAAAGGCACACGTGATTTTTCTCCGGCAGAAATGGAGAAAAGAAATTATATCTTCAATACTCTAAAAACAGTTTTCAAAAAATTTGGGTACAACGAAATCCAAACACCTTCTTTTGAAAATTTATCTACGTTAACAGGTAAATATGGGGAGGAAGGCGATAAGTTGATCTTCAAGATACTTAATTCTGGTGATTATCTTAGTAAAGCTCCGGAAAACCTGTTGCAGGAAAAATCCTCGAACAAGTTAATCCCTCATATTTCAGAGAAAGCGTTGCGCTATGATCTGACTGTCCCCTTTGCCCGTTATGTGGTTATGCATCAGCATGAATTGGCTATGCCGTTCAAGCGTTTTCAGATTCAGCCGGTATGGCGTGCGGATCGTCCGCAGCGTGGTCGTTATAGGGAGTTTTATCAGTGCGATGTAGATGTGGTGGGTTCACCTTCATTATTGAATGAAGCGGAGTTTATCCTTATTTACCATGAAGCGTTGTCCTTGTTGGGATTGCGGGATTTTACGATAAAGATCAATAACCGTAAGATTTTGACCGGTATCGCCGAGGTTATCGGTAAGCCAGAGCTTATCGTGGATATGACAGTAGCGATCGACAAGTTGGATAAAATAGGCTTGGAAGGGGTAAATAAAGAACTTATCGAGCGAGGATTTTCAGCGGAAGATTTAGAAGTATTGAAACCTATTATCCTTTTGGAAGGCGATAATACCGAGAAATTGACACAGATCAAAGAAGTGCTTGCGCAGTCAACAACCGGTTTACAAGGCGTGGCTGAGATAGAGGAAGTGTTTGCTTATATCACATCCCTAGGTTGTGCGGAGTTATTGACGAAATGTGTTGAAGTGGATATAACGCTAGCTCGAGGGCTTAACTATTATACAGGCTGTATCTTTGAGGTGAAGACCAATGAGGTTGCTATGGGAAGCATTGGAGGAGGAGGTCGTTACGACGATTTAACCGGGATGTTTGGTTTGAAAGATTTGACCGGTGTCGGTGTTTCCTTTGGTGCGGACCGTATATACGATGTATTGGAAGAGTTGGGACTATTCCCGCAATCGGCAGGAGCGACGACGAAAGTGCTTATTGCCAATTTTGATAAATCAACGGAGCTATTTACCTTGCCTTTGCTACAGAAATTTCGTCAGGAAGGCATTGCAACAGAGTTATATCCTACAGCTGCGAAACTGAAAAAGCAGATGAGCTATGCGGATGCAAAACGGATTCCGTATGTGTTGTTGATTGGGGAAGAAGAGATGCAATCGGGATTACTTTCCCTGAAGCATATGGAGACGGGGGAACAGCAAAAGCTTTCGGCAGAAGATGTAATCGCTCGGTTGAAATAATTTTTCATGCCTTTTGTGGCTTATTTATTGATTTTGTGACAAAAGTCGGTTATTTCCGTCTGAAAATTTATCCGAAATATCGTTATAATTGATTAGATTTGTCTCGGTTTAGTTAAGAAATTCAATTCATTTAAAATGAGTTCAACACCTATAACAAAAGAAACATATTTAGAGTGGTATAAATCTATGCTACTCATGCGCAAGTTCGAGGAGAAAGCAGGTCAGCTATATGGTCAGCAAAAAATCCGTGGATTTTGTCACCTTTACATTGGTCAGGAAGCTGTCATGGCAGGAACTATCTCTGCAACTCGGCCAGAAGATTCTGTAATTACATCTTACCGTGACCATGCTCATGCTTTGGCAAAAGGTATGTCGGCTAACGAATGTATGGCAGAGCTTTTTGGTAAAGTGACCGGATGTTCCAAAGGAAAAGGGGGGTCTATGCACTTCTTCTCCAAAGAACATAAAATGATGGGCGGACACGGTATCGTTGGTGGTCAGATTCCTTTGGGAGCTGGTATTGCTTTTGCTGAAAAATACTTGGGCAATGATAATGTTAACGTTTGTTTTATGGGTGATGGTGCAGTGCGTCAAGGTGCATTGAACGAAACCTTCAACATGGCCATGTTGTGGAAATTACCTGTTATCTTTGTTTGTGAGAACAATGGTTACGCGATGGGTACTTCCGTAAAACGTACGACCAATATGGAGGACATTTATAAGATAGGTTTAGGTTTTGACATGCCAAGTGCACCTGTTGACGGAATGGATGTTGTCGCTGTCCACAATGCGATGGATGAAGCTGTACAACGTGCACGTGCAGGTGAAGGACCTACTTTCTTGGAAATCCGTACATACCGTTATAAAGGACACTCGATGTCCGATCCGGCTAAATACCGTACAAAAGAAGAATTAGAAGAGTATAAAGGTCGTGATCCATTGCTTTCAACCAAAGCGGCAATTTTGGAAAACAAATATGCTGATGAGGCTTGGTTTGCGGAAGTAGAAGCTGGTGTGAAAAAAGTAGTTGAAGATTCTGTGAAATTTGCAGAAGAGTCACCTTATCCAGATCCTTCAGCAATCTATGAAGATATATACGTGCAGGAGGATTATCCTTTTGTAATGGATTAATTAAGCGGAATTACTTTAACTTAAAGATATAATCTACTATAACAAATGGCTGAAGTAGTAAAAATGCCGAAAATGAGCGATACCATGACCGAAGGGGTTATCGCTAAATGGCACAAAAAAGTCGGTGACAAGGTAAACTCGGGCGATCTTATCGCAGAAGTTGAAACAGACAAAGCAACAATGGACTTCGAATCTTATCAAGAAGGAACATTGTTATATATTGGCCCTAAAGAAGGTGAAGCGATAGCAGTAGATGCTGTTATCGCGGTTTTGGGCGAAGAGGGTGAAGATTACAAAGCATTATTGGAAGGAGGCGATGCCCCTAAGCAAGAAGCGAAAGAAGATAAAGCGGAACCTGCAAAAGAAGAATCCACAGAAGAAGATTCTACTTCATCCGTATCGGCTGAGGATTTAGATTGTACGGTAATCACGATGCCCTTGTTGAGTGATACCATGACTGAAGGTGTCATTGCACAATGGAACTTTAAAGTTGGGGATACGATTAAATCAGATGATGCTATTGCAGATGTAGAAACCGATAAGGCGACAATGGAAGTGACTGCTTATGCAGAAGGTACATTGTTGTATGTTGGTGTAGAAGCTGGCCAAGCAGCGAAAGTGAACGACATTATTGCTATTGTAGGTCCTGCAGGTACAGATGTAACCCCTTTATTGAACCAAAAGCCAAAATCATCTACCAAAGCGGATAAAGCCGAAGCCCCTAAAGCGGAAGCTAAGGCAGAAAGCGCGGCACCAGCGGCTTCAAGCAGCTCGAATGATGATTCAAGAGTGAAAGCTTCTCCATTAGCACGCAAAATTGCGAAAGAGAAAGGTATCAACTTGAACGATGTAAAAGGTTCTGCTGAAGGGGGACGCGTAGTGAAGAAAGACGTAGAGAGCTTTGTTCCTTCTGCAGCTCCAAAAGCAGCAGAAGCTACTTCTGCCCCAGCTACAGAAACCAAAACGATCTCCTTGCCACAGTACGTTGGTGAAGAGAAATATACTGAGCAAAATGTATCGCAAATGCGTAAAACCATCGCTCGCCGTTTGGGAGAATCGTTGTTTACAGCGCCACATTTCTATTTGACGGTAAGTATCGATATGGACAACGCTATTGCAGCGCGTGCACAAATCAATACGGTAGCACCGGTAAAAGTCTCTTTCAATGACATCGTTATCAAAGCGGTAGCTGTAGCATTGAAACAACACCCTGCCGTAAATTCTTCATGGCAAGGCGATAAGATCCGTTTCAATGAGCATACCAATATTGGCGTTGCTATGGCCGTGGAAGACGGTTTATTGGTTCCTGTTGTACGCTTTGCAGATGGCAAGAGCCTATCGCATATTTCGGCAGAGGTGAAAGACTTTGCAGGAAAAGCAAAAACTAAGAAATTAACACCTGCAGATTGGGAAGGATCTACGTTCACCGTATCTAACCTGGGTATGTTTGGTATTGACGAATTTACATCGATCATCAACTCTCCTGATGGCGCAATTCTATCTGTTGGCGCAATTCAACAGGTTCCGGTGGTGAAGGATGGAGCAGTAGTTCCTGGTAACATCATGAAACTTACTTTAGGTTGCGATCACCGCGTAGTGGATGGGGCAACAGGTGCGGCTTTCTTACAGACATTGAAAGGCTTGTTAGAAGCACCAATCCGACTTTTAGCATAACACATATTTGCTGATAAAATAAAAAACGGTCCTGGGAATTTTCCAGGACCGTTTTTTATTTTATCTATTTTTGTTGATTTTCTTTTGAATAAATACTATTTTGGGAGAACTGTATTAAACATTGAAGAACACTATTATTTAGGGGATTTTTGTGAACGTGAATTTTTTGAGATTAAGTATTGTAGTAGGTATTGTAATTGGATTTTTAGCATGCTCCTCTCCGGAGGCCAAGCAGCGAGTAATAGAGCAAAAGCAGGAAGAAAAAGATAGCATTGCGCTACTTTATCAACCTGAAGAAGCCAATAAGCAAATAGATGATTTTATGCAAAAGCTTCATCAGAAATCAGCTTTTAACGGGAATGTGCTCATTGCACAGAAGGGAAAGATTATCTATCAAAATACCTTTGGCTGGGCGGATTATCTTAAAAAAGATAGCTTGAAAATAGATTCTAAATTTGAACTGGCGTCGGTATCAAAACCGATGACGGCATTGGGCGTACTCAAATTGGTCGAGGAAGAAAAGGTTCGACTGGATCAGACGGTTAATGACTTTTTTCCCGACTTCCCTTATCCGGGCATCACGATACAAATGCTGTTAACGCATCGTAGTGGACTACCAAATTATGTCTATTTCGCCGAAGGAGTGTGGAAGGATAAGAAAAAGGGGATGAGCAATATGGATGCGATCAACTTGTTGATTGAACATAAGCCAAATCGATATGGTGCACCGGACGGTCGTTTCCATTACAATAATTCCAATTATATGGTGCTTGCGGGCATTATTGAAAAGGTTACTGGTCAGGATTTCGCCGTGTACATGAATGAAAAGATTTTTAGACCTGCGGGAATGAAAAATACAGCCGTTTTGTCTAAAGCGGTATACGAAAAGATACCGACAGATGTAATCGGACATGACAAGGTATGGCGTCGTTCTGTTGTTCAGAATTTTCTGGATGGCCCGGTGGGTGATAAAGGAATTTATAGCACTGTTCAGGATTTGTATCTGTTGGATAGGGCTTTAAATGAAGGTCGTGTTTTAGATAAAGCTCTTTTGGATTCGGCTTATTTACCGAGGAACGATGCGAAGCGTAATCTTTTTAGCTATGGTTATGGTTGGCGAACGTTTTCTCCGGAAGGAAATCAGATTGTCTATCATACAGGATGGTGGCACGGTTTTCGTAACTTGTATGTCCGGGATTTAACGAGTGATATTACCATTGTGCTACTCTCCAATATGGCTAATGGGAGCTTAGTAAAGCTGGATGAGTTGTATGAAATTTTAAAAATGCCTATTTTGAGGCAAAATGCATATAATGCAAATGGAGATTTTATAGTAAACTAACTTATAACACATATTTCAATTGTATGAAAAAAACATTAATCCTTGGTGCGAGTACAAATTCTGCTCGGTATTCTTATCTGGTTGCCAATAAGTTAGTTCGTAAGGGGTATCCGATTGTCAATGTTGGTAGAAAAGTTGGTGAGGTGGCAGGAGTAGAGATTGAATCTACGGATCGTATACATAATGATATTGACACCATTACGCTTTATGTGGGCCCGAAAAACCAACCGGTGTATTACGACTATATATTGCAGACGAAGCCCAACAGGGTAATTTTCAACCCTGGTACGGAGAATGAGGAATTAAAGGCGAAACTTGAAGCCGCTGGTATAGAGGCTGTGGAGGCTTGCACGCTGGTGATGTTGAATACGAACCAGTATTAATTTTTAGTCTCGGGGTTAACCCCGAGACTAAAAATTATATTATTTTACGCAAACGTTTGCTCGCGTTTTGAAAACGTTGTAGTTGATAACGGCATGTTTTCCCATTTGCATGCTTGTCTTGTAAAGGATATATTAGTTGTATAAATCTAATTCACATGAGACTATACACTTTCTTTTTACTAGCAGCGCTGTGCTTTATTCAGACAACTGAAGCACAAAATACTTCCAAACTTACCTTATCGAAAGATTTTATTGAGCAACAACTTCAGGAGGCAAGTCACCAAATCAAGTATTTGGCATCAGTAACCCCGGAAGATAAATTCCCGAAAACTTTTGAGAACGGTCAACAGAAATTTTCCAATTCGGATTGGTGGTGCTCTGGTTTTTATCCGGGAACATTGTTGTATCTGTATGAGGGAGCGGGAGATCAAGGCTTATTGGATCTGGCTCAACAAAAACTGAAGCATTTAGAGAAAGAAAAACACAATACCGGGACACACGATCTGGGCTTTATGCTTTATTGCAGTTTTGGGAATGCATTACGGTTAACGGGTGATTCTGCGGCCTATAAAGAAGTTCTATTAACCGGGGCAAACTCGTTAGCCTCTCGCTACCATGATAAACCGAAGGTCATCAAATCATGGTCTTGGGGATCTTGGAACTATGCTGTTATCATCGATAACATGATGAATCTGGAGTTTTTGACACAGGCATCCCATATAACCGGCAATCCTCAATATCGGAAAATTGCAGAAACACACGCGAATACGACAATTAAGAACCATTTCCGAGAAGATTTCAGTAGTTACCATGTTATAGATTATGATGAACATACTGGGAAAGTGTTGGCAAAGAAGACCCATCAAGGGGCTTTTGATGAATCAGCGTGGTCGCGTGGACAAGGTTGGGCACTGTATGGCTATACAATGATGTATAGAGAAACGAAAAAGAAAGCTTATCTAAGGCAAGCCCAGAAGATAGCTGATTATATCTTATCTCACCCAAATCTGCCGGCGGACTTGGTACCTTATTGGGATTTTGACAAGGATAAGATTTCTACGGATAGTAAAACGTATGAGCAAAGAGACTTGCGGGATGTTTCTGCGGCAGCATTGTATGCTTCGGCTTTGTTGGAGCTGGCACAATACACCAAAGGAACAAAATCTACCACTTATTTCTCCAAAGCTGAACAGCTTATCCAAAACCTTTCTTCGCCTACATATAAAGCTGCTCAGGGAGAGAACGGCGGCTATATCTTGAAGCATAGTGTTGGTGCGTTGCCACTCAACTCGGAGGTAGATGTGCCATTGACCTATGCGGATTATTACTATATAGAGGCCTTGGTACGCTACAAGCGATTGTTGGAGGGAGATGTGTTGGTAAAAGGTTTGTAAGATGAGAGGATTTCAGTTATATATAGCTTTTTTACTGCTGGTTCTTGGCTCTGGTCAATCGCAATTGTCCGCTCAACAGATGCTACAAGATAAAATAAACATAGAGCAGATTAATGGTATAGTGGAATCACTCCCTTCATGGCGCATGCAAAAGCTTCACGAATGGCGAGGATATGTTGACCGACTCCCATCCGCTGAGAAGCAGAAAGTAATAGTATCTGCTGAGCGTGTTCAAGATTTTGATTGGCCGTCTTTGTTTGCTACACAGTACATGGAGTACAAATTTAATGGCAACCGTACTAATTACGAGCAAACGGTCAATAAACGTCGAGATGTATTGTCACGATTGGTGCTGGGAGAATTAGTAGAAAATAAAGGCCGATTTATTCCACAAATCGTAAATGGTCTATGGTTGACCTTGGAGGAAAGCACTTGGGTTAGCCCCGCACATATTGTGGTACAAAAATCGGGTGCAGGTTTGGCCGACCCTTTGGATAGCTATATTGATTTGGGGGCAGGCAGGACAGCTGCGGATCTGTCGGCCATATATCTTCTGCTTAAGGATGAATTGGACGAATATTCGCCTCAAGTATCTAAGAAAATAGTCAAAGAATTAGCGGATAAAATATTGACGCCTTATGCGGAGCGGGATGATTTCTGGTGGATGAACCTACGGGAAGGAACATTGGTCAACAACTGGAATATATGGGTGAATACGAATGTGCTGAAGACGGCTTTATTGGTCGACACCGATGATGTTCGTTTGCGGAAGGTGTTGCAGAAACTCATGGTCAGTGCGGATAAGTTTATTGATTTTTATCCTGAGGATGGGGCTTGTGAAGAAGGTCCTTCTTATTGGGGACATGCCGCAGGCGAACTTGGGCAGATGATTCAGTGGCTGGAAGATGCTTCCGGACAACGGGTGTCTTTCAAAGAAAACAATAAAATCCACCAAATGGGAAACTATATCCTGCATGCACATATTACAGGAAATCGTTTTTTGAACTTTGCTGATGCAGAGGCGATACAGGTGCCTTATCCGGCTAAGATATGGACATACGGAACGTTGTATGATGACGCATCGTTGAAAGCTTTTGCAGCTTATCTGGACGGTATAAAAGGCGAAACATTGTCGTTGGGATCTGTACAGGATTTTTTAATGACTGCCGGAGTGTATCATGATTTGAGAAAAACAGATGGTACTGCATTACGAAAAAATACAGCGCATTATTATGAGAGCTTGCAGATGGCAACGCTGAGGAGCAATCATGCAAAAGGTGATTTGTTCTTTGCCGCTATCGGTGGGACAAATGGTGTGAGCCATAACCATAATGATGTAGGAAGCTTTATGTTGTATTTAGACTCTTTGCCTGTTCTTATTGATGTCGGTGTCGGGACGTATACGAAGGAGACCTTTGGTCCAAATAGATACGCTTTGTGGAATATGCAATCGCAATGGCATAACCTTCCGATCATCAATGGTATACAGCAAAAGGATGGCAAAGCCTTTACGGCTCAAGATGTGAAATTTGAACAAAAAGGAAATACGTATACCTATTCCATTGATATAAGCCAGGCCTATCCCAAAGAGGCTCGGGTAAAACAATGGAACCGCGAATTAATCTTTTCGCCTACTGTCAACCGCTTATTGATTACCGAAGACTATGTTTTGGAAGAATGGATCCAGCCTTCTGAAATCATGTTGATGACTCCTGTGAAGCCTATTGTGGAACATTCGTCCATCAGCTTGACTTTGGCTAATGGCAAATTGGTTAAGATTGGATTTGATAGTAAGGTTGTGGAACCTTCCGTAGAGGCTAAAAGCATAGAAGATATTCGGATTGCGAAAATTTGGGGTGATCAAGTGTTCCGCATTAAATTATCGGTGAAAGGGAACAAGCTAAAGCAAAGTGTTCCGTATACAGTAGAAGTCGTTAACCAATAATAGGAGATGTAAAAACAATAAGTTGTTACTTTTCAGCGATATATTCTGAGGGAGTAATACCAAACTGTTTTTTGAATTCCCGGCTAAAATATTTTCTGTCGGAAAACCCGACGGCATAAGCGACCTCGCTGATATTTATTATCTGTGAGGTTGTTAATAATTCTTTTGCTTTATTGAGTCTGTATGATTTGACATAATTGTTAAGCGATAGATCTGTTATGGCTTTTAATTTACGATAGAGGATTGGCGCACTCATACCCATCGCACGGGAGATATAATTCACATCGAACCCATCGTCCATAATATGTTCTTCAATAAGTTGGTCAAGTGTCGTGATGAATTTCTGATCGATTTCATTTTCTATATTTGTCTTGATTTGAAAATCTTTTCTTTGTTTTTGCGCTATAGCCAAAAGATTTCGAACGGACAGATAGAGTTGACCCTTATCAAATGGTTTGGTTAGGTATATATTTGCTCCATATTTTAGTGTTTCGGTATGGATGTTTTCGTCGTTTACTGCTGTGAGTAAGATGAAGGGAATATGACTTGTGGAAAGGTCTTCTTTGAGTAATTGGCAGAGTTGAAGACCATTTATTTTGGGCATCATCATGTCTGAAATAATAAGACTTGGGAGGTATTGTTTTGCTTTATCGAAACCTTCTTGTCCATCTTGCGCGGTTATGACCTGGTAGCTTTCTTGGAATATGTTTGTAATGATACCCAATAACTCTTTGTTATCCTCGATGATAAGGATGGTTTCCTGGCTGTCATTCATGCTCTCGGCCTGAACAGTAGAAAATACCTCGGTGTCTGATTTATATGACGAAGTTATAAGCTGTATGTCAGTATCGGTATCGAACTTTTGTTCTAACGATATTTTGAACATAGTCCAAGACTTATTGTCTATGTTTAAGGTTTCACAGATGATATCTCCGCTGTGTTGTTCAATGATTTTTTTAGTAAGCGACAGCCCGATGCCTGTTCCTATTACATCTTCCGTTGCTTCCTGTCGATAGTATTCTTCAAATATCTTGAACTGATTAGCTTTGGATACACCGACTCCATTGTCTACAATGCATATCTCGGCTCCTTGCGCTGTTTTGATGAAATCAAGGTATACGGTTCCGCCCTTTGGTGTATACTTTATAGCATTAGACAGCAGATTGAACATAACCTTGTCGAATTGCTGTGGGTCTATCCAAAATAATCCACCTTTATCTAATCTTCGGATATAGTAATTGAGCTCTTTTAACTGTGCTAAGTCGCTTAACAGATAGAAGGAATCTTCTAAATAGGTACTTAGATCTATTTTTTGTAATCTTAATTTTTGTTGCTTCTCATCGAATTTGTTGAAGTCTAATAATTCATTGATAACAGCAAGTAATTTATTGGTGTTCTTTTTTATACGTAGTATTTTTTGCTGCGTATTACTTTGATTAGCTGTTTCGTGGATAATTTCATCGAGTGGAGCGGTTATAAGTGTCAGTGGCGTGCGGATTTCATGAGAAATCTGGGTGAAAAACTTGATTTTCTTTTCCTGCTCCTTTTCAGAATTGATGAGTATTTCCCGCTCAACGATAAACTTAATAATAAAATGTATGGCAGCCAATATAAGGATGGCATATATAATAAATGCCCACCAAGAGAGATAAAAAGGAGGGTGTACGATGAGTTTTATGACAAGAGGAGTGTCGCTCCATACGCCGTCATTGTTACTGACATAGACGCTGAGTACATGCTCTCCAACCGGAAGGTTGCTGTACTGAATATTTGAAGAAGAGATTTCTTTCCAGTCGGAATCGAATCCTTTTAACATATAGCGATAACGGTTTTTGGCAGGTCTGATTAGATTAGATCCAGCAAAATCAATAGCAAGGAAGGTCTCATCGTGATTTAGATGTATAGTTACGGTCTGTGTATTTTCATCGGTTTCTATTCTTTGCTGAGGAAGTGTTTTATCGTTTACTTTAATAGCCGAAAAAAACACGTGTGGTTTTTGCTTATTAAAGGAAATATCCTGGGATGAAAAAGAAACAAGACCATTCTGCGTGGCTAAGAATATGTTTTGCTTTTGGTCAATGTATATTTTCGCAGCTCCCAAGTTGTTGCTTGGTAATCCATCTTCCTTTGTGAGGATATTCATGTATTGGGTGTTTAAATCATAATAGACTAACCCCTGCTTGCTAGTTAACCAGAGCTGGTCGGCTAGTTTTACTATTGCCCC
Organism: Sphingobacterium wenxiniae; assembly: GCF_900116225.1. GTDB lineage: Bacteria > Bacteroidota > Bacteroidia > Sphingobacteriales > Sphingobacteriaceae > Sphingobacterium > Sphingobacterium wenxiniae. Next base: position 75,854 of record NZ_FOZZ01000003.1, on the reverse strand, counting down.
CAGTTGATTCCCCTTTAATTGTACGATACTATCTAACTTTTCAAAATCAGTTAGTCTGTAAACATGATCGGCCACAGTCAGCCAGAGCTTATTTGCTTCGATGAAAAAATCACTGACGTTTAGCGAGCCAAGTTTCTCTATATGTTGAAAACTACCCTCTCGATTCTTTTTGACAAAAAGACGATTTCCTTGCTGTAAATATAAGTTTCCGTTGTTGTCTTGTTTGATTTTATGGATAGTTGTCTGCGGGACAGAGGAATCCCGAGTAGGTGGGGCGTTATCACCATTTTGGATATACAGACCCACATTAGTTCCGAGGTATACCTTTTGATTATCATCAGTGTATATACTGAATACATTGTTCACCACATCTAGAGTGTCCTTGCTTAGAATAAAGTTCTGGACGCTATTATTCTTAATATTGGCAATTGAGTAACCGCCAGAGAATTGAGCAATGTATAATTTGTCGTCCTTTAGGTATAAATCTTTAATCAGATTGGATTGTGCATAGTGTCGTACGGTTTTTATTTGTCCAGTTCTTTTATCTAAGAAGTTGATTCCATCCTCTTCTGTTCCTATCCAATATCCATTTTCTGACTCCACGAAACTGCCAATGATATCGCTACTTAATCGAAATGGGGGCGTATCTTTTGTGGCGTATACTTTCGCATGAATTGCTGTAGGATAGACCACATTCATCCCTCCAAAATATGTTCCTATCCATGCAATCTGCTGTCTGTCTATAAAGATATCGTAGATTGAATTTTGACTAAGGGTCTGCGGTGCAAAGGAATTATGATAATGATTTTGAAAAGTGGTGTTACCAGCGTAAATGGAAAGTCCCTTGAGCGTGCCAATCCATACGTTGCCATTAGGACCTTTGGTTATTTTTCTAACATAATTGCTCAGCAGGTTGGTGTTGTTTTCATTATAATTTATGATTTTCTTTTGGGAAGGATCATAATGGAAGATGCCATGAAGCTTTGTCCCGATCCAGATATGTTGTTGGTCAAGGAATAGTGTGGTAATCAAATCATCCGATGTGATGGTGGTAGGAATATCCAGTATTTTTTTGATGCTAGGCTTGTTTATTTGGGGCGCTATCTCCAAGTATTCGACACTGTTTGCTGTTGCGAAGTATAATTTGGTATTTATTGGAGCAAAAGCATATACAGCTTTGCCTTGGATGAGCGGCATGATTTCTTGTGAATCAAGAAGGATGAGGTATAAACCTTTTTTGGTAGCTAAGTACAGCTGATTTTTGACAGCATAGATATCGAGGATATCTAGAGGAAGTATGTTATTTTTTACAATAAATGGGGGGGAAGTAAATATCTGTTTTTCAGTGTTATATATGTGTATGCCTGTAGATGAAGCTATAAAAAGTTGATTATCAGTGTTGATGGCTAATTTTGTGATATAACCGATGTCATTCCATGAACTATCCTGATCTTTTAAATCGGTGATTCGTTCAGAATTATAGTGATAAATGTCAGTTCCTCCTGCAAACCACAGTCTACCGTTGTTGTCCTGAACGATGGACAGAACAGGCTGTTTATCAAAAACATTTTCTTCTGTTAAGGTATGGAACTGTAGGTTCTGAGCAGTTAGTAACTGGGTGTTTAAGAGTGTTATTGTGCAGATACATAATATTTTACGTAAAAATAAAATCATAATGTTAGGAGTTTTAAGCTGTAGTTCGTTTGGCTAATTTACGATTTTACCCCTATTTCTTTATGAAATTCACCCTATAAAAGGTGGGGGGCTGCTAATTTTGTGTTGTTAATCGACCGACTTCTTGTTTGTAAACTTAAAATATATAACCAAAAATGAACAGACGGACAGTATTCAAATTCTTGGCAACATTTGGGATGGGAGCGTTGATTTCTCCTGCTCAAGGTAAGGCATCCTTAAATATATTTACAGGAAGTGAAGAGGCTGTACAAGATGATCGGGCCTATTGGGTATCTGTCTTGTCACATATAGCAACGCCCATACTGGAGAATATCAGTAAGCAAGAGTTTCGGAAGAATATGCCTATGGAAGTAAGCCCTGTTTTTGACAGCAGAGATTCGGGAGTGGGTTATCTGGAAGCATTTGGACGTTTAATCGCTGGGATGGCACCATGGCTTGCTTTGCCCGATGATGAAACGACAGAAGGTAAGCTCCGCAAAAAATTCCGAGAACAGGCTTTACTGGGTATCCAATACGGTTTAGACCCGCAATCTCCAGATTATTTCACCTGGCGCGGGCCATCCTCCCAAACCCTGGTTGATGCGGCACACTTGGCGCAGGCATTTCTCCGTGCACCACAGGCCTTGTGGGAACCGCTTTCAGAAATTACGAAAAAGCGAGTCGTAGAGGAATTTAAATTGTTGCGTATGATCAAACCCAATGAGAGCAATTGGTTGCTTTTTGCAGCGATGACAGAGACCTTTCTGCATTTTATAGGTGAGGAATGCGTGCGCGAAAAAATCGATTATGCGGTTAATAAATTTGATAAAGAATGGTATGTCGGCGATGGCTGGTATAGTGATGGCGATCGGTTTAGCTTTGACCATTATAACGGCTATGTAATCCATTGTATGCAGGTGGAATCGTTGAAACACAACCTTGACGCAGGCAACCATTATCAGGAAATGTATGAGCGTGCATATAAGCGGATGCAAAGGTATGCCCACCATTTGGAAAGATTAATATCGCCAGAGGGCTATTATACCGTAGTTGGCCGTTCATCTACCTATCGAAATGCAGCTTTTCAGCCTTTGGCTGCGGTAGCGTTGGACAATCAACTACCAGAGGATATCAGCAAAGGTCAAGTGCGCGCGGCATTAACCGCCGTATTAAAACATATTTACAAAGGGAGGAATATCGGAAAATCCGGATGGTTGACGATGGGCGTTGTGGGGGTAGAACAGCAGAATCTGGCAGATTATTATACCAATGCCGGCTCTATGTACGTAGCTTCCCTATCGTTCCTACCCTTGGGCTTACCGGCAGATGATGAATTCTGGACCTGTAAACCCGAGAAATGGACTTCGCAGAAGATATTTGCGGGAGAGACTTTCCCGAAAGATTATTATGTGACTTATTAGTTTGGTGGTCAGTAAACAGTAAATAGTAGTCAGTCGACAGAGGTCAATAGTTGGATAAATTACTGACCACTGTACACGGACTACTGATAACTATAATTAAGAAAATGATAAAAGTAAAGCAAAGTATATTGGCGGTGATTATTGCCGGCAGTATAGGGCTCCAGTCTTGTGCCCAGCATAAACAAGATAAAGCAGCATTGAAACTTAGCGAAGCGTTCGTCACGCAGCAGTTGAATGATGCCTCTAAACAGATTAAGTATTTAGAATCTCAAATCCAGGAGTCGGATATTCCGACAACCTTTAAGGATGGGAAGCATGTGAACTGGGGTACGGCATGGTGGTGTTCGGGTTTTTATCCGGGCACGGCTTTGTATCTTTATGAAGCAACGGGAGATCAAGAATTGTTGGATATAGCGAAGAGCAAATTAAAATACCTAGAAAAGGAAAAACATAACACGACAACGCATGATTTAGGCTTTATGCTGTTTTGCAGTTTCGGAAATGCGTTGCGTTTAACCGGAGATTCGAGCGCATATAAAGAAGTGTTGGCTACCGGCGCTGAATCTTTGGCATCCCGTTTCAAAGAAAGCACAAAAACGATCCGTTCGTGGGATGGCGGCAAAAACTGGGATGGACAGCCTTGGACTTATCCGGTTATCATTGACAATATGATGAACTTGGAATTTTTAACACAGGTTTCTAAGATAACCGGAAACCCACGGTATACAGAGATTGCGAAGACACATGCGAATACGACCTTAAAAGAACATTTTCGCGACAACTATAGCTCCTACCATGTCGTTGACTACAATCCGGAGGACGGATCGGTGATAGCGAAGAAAACGGCACAGGGCGCATTTGATGAATCGGCATGGGCAAGGGGACAGGCATGGGCGCTGTACGGCTACACCGTAATGTACCGCGAAACGAAAGATGAAGCCTATCTTAAACAAGCGAGAGGTATTGCCGATTTTTATTTGAATCACCCTAACCTGCCGGAAGATTTGGTGCCTTATTGGGACTTCGATCAGGATAAGCTAACGTCGGACAGCAAATACTATGCGCAAAAAGACTTGCGTGATGCTTCTACGGCGGCGATTGTAGCGTCTGCATTATTGGAGTTAAGCCTATATACTGAAGGTGAGGAAAGTGCCAATTACATCACTAAGTCGGAAAAAATGTTGGAATCGCTTTCGCGCGAACCTTATAAAGCGGCCTATAAAGATAATGGTGGCTATATTCTGAAACACAGTGTGGGCTCCATTCCACATGAAACAGAAGTCGATGTTCCGTTGACCTATGCCGATTATTACTATGTGGAAGCCTTGATTCGTTATGGCAGAATGCTGAAAGGCGAAGAGGTTATTAAGCAGTAAATTTTACATACCTGTGGAATCAAATCTTGTGTGAAATCGAAGAAAGGAGGATACGATATAAGAGCAGAAAGACTACAATCAGATAAGAAAGCAAGGGTATGAAAAGGGGCTTTGCTAAAGAGAAAAGTATAAATAATGCAAAAAAATAATTAACTATAATCAAATTTTATGATAAAGAGATTTACAAATGCCTCCTTTATTGGTAAAAAGATTCATTTAGTTTTTCTGTTGAGTGTTAGCACTTTAGCTACTATCAACGGGGGGGGGTAAAAGCTTCTGAGTCAATTGTTCATGAAAACAGTGTTTTCTACCAACAAACGGTCACTGGTCGAGTGACTTCAGCAGAAGGGACTGCTGTCTCTGGAGCAACAGTAACTGTTAAAAACTCTTCTGTGTCAACTTCTACAGATGATCAAGGTAACTTTTCGATTACGGTCGATAGAGGGCAAACCCTCGTAATCACGGCTGTGGGCTTTAGTCAAGTCGAGAAAGTTGTGGATGGGGCGGTGCTATCTGTGGTGATACAAGAGTCCAGCCAAGATTTGGACGAAGTCGTCGTTGTGGGGTATGGTGTGCAGAAAAAGGTCAACATGACAGGGTCTGTTGCGAGTGTAGGCTCCGACAAATTGGAAAGCCGGCCTATGGCGAATCTTTCCTCTGGATTAGGAGGTCTGGCGAGTGGGGTGCAGGTTAGGCAAGGTAGCGGTCGTCCCGGAAGTGACGGTGCTGGTATCCTCGTTCGTGGTACGGGTACTTTTCAAGGATCCAACAGTCCGATGGTTGTCATCGATGGTGTGGTTGTCGACGAAGGTAATGCTATCAATGCTATCAATCCGGAGGATGTCGCAAGTATCAGTATCTTGAAAGATGCTGCTTCTGCCGCCATATACGGTTCGCGTGCTGCCAATGGTGTAATACTCATCACGACCAAAGGAGGTAGACTCAATACAGCTCCTAAGGTTTCTTATTCATCGTTATTTGCGCAGACCAATGTGAGCTCCAAATTCAGTATCGAGTCCAATACTGCAGAGTGGATGGACATGCACAATAGGGCGACAGCCAATCTCAACCCTGTCGGTGTAACCAATGATCCTACGCTATTGCCATACAAACAATCGGATATCGATATATGGCGAGCAGCTTCATCCGATCCAAATGGAACAAATAATCCGTGGGGTGTACCTAATTATTTAGCTTATCCGAATACCGATTGGACTGAATATTTTTATTACGCAAGTTTTTACCACAAACATACCGTGCAGGCTTCGGGTGGTAGTGAAAATAGTACATATTTATTGTCGGCAGGTTATCAAGCCAATCCAGGGACGATGCCCAATACTTCACTCGACGAATATTCTATTCGTGCCAATGTAGAGACGAAAGTTGCTAATTTTCTGAAAATAGGTACCAGAACTTACTTCAATCAGCGTTACGGCGATGTAGCTGATCCGACGACAGATGGCGCGCTATACTACATCAATCAGATGGTGCCAGCGATGACACCTATACACGATGGCAAATACGGTGCGCTCGAAGATCCTACGCTGAATGCAGCGATGAATCCAATGAACATGGAAAACCCATTAGCACGATTGATCTTGCGCGATGGCAAGAATATTACTTCCCGACTGAATACAACCTGGTACGTGAATGCAGAGCTAATCAAAGGCTTGAATGCAGAAGTGAGGTTCAATTATCAAGATGCAATATGGGATAAAAAAGGATACGATGTCAATGTTAAGCGATACAGCTTCAGGACAGGTGAGCCGTTGGCGGAGTACAATGGCAATCTAAGTCTTGCAACGACATCTAAATCATTCACACGCCAGATAGCACGTAACCTGATTGGTACATTGAACTATATGAAAACATTCGGTGACCATGATGTAGCAGCACTTGCGGGCTATGAGCAGACTTATTGGAATTACAATGGTTTCAACGCAACGAGAAGAGGCTTGTTAGATTATTCGTTGACAGATATTACCACAGGTATTGAGATGGCATCGATAGGCGGCGATTATGAGCGTGACTATTCGATGATTTCACAATTTGCGCGTGTGAATTATGCGTATAAAGGCAAATACCTTTTTGAAGGTAATGTTCGTCGTGATGGTTCATCACGCTTTGCTCCTGATCACAGATACGGCGTTTTTCCTTCGGTGTCCGTGGGGAGGCGTCTGAGTGAAGAGTCATTTTTCCAACCTTTGAAAAATGCGGTTGATGATTTCAAAATAAGAGGATCTTGGGGGCAATTGGGTAATGTGACTTCCAGCTATTACGCTTGGCAAGCCTTGTATGCTTCGACCAACGTCGTGTTGAATGGTACGGAAACCAAAGGCTTGTATCCTTCTCAATTACCGAATACGTTGTTGACATGGGAACATGTGACATCGAGCAATTTAGGTTTTGATGCAGCGTTTTTGAAACATCGTCTGAATTTGGAGTTTGATGTGTACTCACGGTTGACAGAGGGGATTCTTACCACGCCTGTTGCCTATTCTACACGAGGCGATATTACTATTCCGATGGAAAATTCCGCAAGTATGCGTAATAATGGTTTCGAAATTACGACCAGTTGGCGAGACAAAATCGGTAACGTACGCTATGGTGTTACGGGTAATTTCTCATACAACAAAAACCGTGTCGTGAAGTATTTAGGAGAACTGGAATATGGTTATGATGAGAATGACTTAGATGTACATGGGAACCCAATCTATAAATACCTGAACTACGCTGCACTGAATAATAGACCCGAGGGGCACATGTTGGGCGATCAGTTTTTACAGACTACATACCGTGGTACAGGTACCTATAACAATTCGGATGGTTCCGTCAACCCTAATGGTGGTCCAAGAGACGGGATGATTCGTACTTCAGAAGATTTACAATGGGTAAATGATATGGTGGCGGCAGGTTACAAGTTCAATGGGCAGACCTCTGCAGCTGTCGATCGTACCAGGTATTGGTATGGTGAATACATCTATGCTGATAACAATGGAGATGGCAACTATGGTAATGAGTATGACCGTCAATGGACAGGAATATCCAACACGCCGAAATACAATTTTGGTTTGCAATTATCAGCCGAGTGGAAAGGTGTCGATATCAGTATGTTGTGGTCTGGACAAGCAGGTATGTCTTACCATCTTTATGGTAATGGGTTGAACTATCCGATTATCAGTAGCCCACAGAATACTGTGCCGGCCAATGCACGAAATGATTTTTACTTCTTTGATGAGACGAAGTATGCAAGTCCCGAGTTGGATCCTAACTCCAATTATTTGACAGCACCTTATGCTCGTTTGAAAACCAGTGGAGGTACGTTCCAGAATAATACCGACTTTTTGTACAATGCTTCTTATATCAAGTTGAAAAATCTGCAAGTCGGATACACTATTCCTAAAGAGATTACCCAACGTGCTAAAATTAGTAATCTACGGGTGTTTTTCAGTGGAGAGAATTTATGGACAATAACGAATTTCCCAGGAGTTGATCCGGAAATCGGTGGCGTAGGTTTTGGTGTGTACCCATTAGCACGGACGCTATCGGGTGGGATTAATCTTACATTCTAATATCATAAAAATAGAAGAATCATGAAAAAAATAAAATATAGCTTATTAGGGTTAGCTGTGTTATCGCTTAGTTTTGGCGGATGTAAAAAGAATTTCTTGGATACAAATCCTTATAATACCCTTGCATCGTCGACTATGTGGCAATCCGAAGCATTGTGTGAACAAGGGATGGCAGGTGTATATGCTACACTGCGAGGTTGGGGACCGAGTGTCGCCAATTCGGGTGGTGCCGGCAATTACCTGTTTGATATATTCGGTATGACTAGTCAGGGCAATTATGATAACAATGGTGGTTTTTTCCGTGCCGGAGTGACAGCTTCCAGTGCCATATTGAGTGAGCAATGGGTGAAGTTTTACAAAGGTGTCTACAGAGCCAATGACGCCATAGAGGGTCTTTCGGGAGCACCGATCAGCGAGGAGAGTAAAGGTAGGATGATGGCAGAAGCCAAGTTTTTGCGGGCCCTGTTTTACCTTCATATCAATGCCTTGTATGGAGGTAATGGAATTGGTGTGCCGCTCTATTTGGAGAATGTCAATGCCAATGAATACACAAAAGGTCAGACCGCGGAGATGGACGTATGGGAGCAGATCATTATCGACTTGACAGAGGCTATCAACGAACCGAATCTGCCAGACAACTACGTCAACAAAAAAGATGGAAAAGCGAGCAAAGGTGCGGCTTATGCTTTGCGTGGCAAGGCATACTTGTACAGAGCTCAGAGCAAAGGTTGGCAAGGTCAGGATGGGAAAAGTGATTTCGAAGCTGCAGCAGCTGACTTTGCTAAGGTAGGTGAGATGGGCTATGGCATATTCGCTCCGACGGGTACAGATGCTGATTTCAAGCAACTGTTCAAAGAGCCTAATGAAAGTAGCAATGAAATGATATTCAGCGTACAATATATGGAGGACGCAACGAAATCATTCGGTATCAATAGAGCTCGAATACAAGGAGCATTCCAAATGGGGGGTGGTGACAATGCTGGTAGCTGGACAGATATGCACATCAGACCTGCTATAGCTGATCTTTACGAGGTCAAAGTAGATAATAACACCAGCAAAGCATTCAATTGGGATGATTTCATTACAGGGTATAATACTACTCCTGCCGTACAGCGAGAGGTTTTCTTCTTGCGCGATATAAAAGACGGAGGAGTAGATATTCATGAGAAAGTTACCTCTGTAGTCAATGCCAAGCTGAATGGCGCTGGACTATCTTCGGTAAAAAATTTGTATTTAGAAGAAGGTAACGAAGATAGAATCAGAGCGGCTTATGCTAAACGTGATCCACGCTTGCGTTACAGCATAATCTGTCCGTACGATACCATAAAAGCGTTGGATAACAATCCGCCGGCGACAAATAATGAGCCGGAATATGTGATGCGCTGGCCTTGGGCAGCAGCAAAAGCATATACGAATGGTGTGGGCAAAGATGACTTGATTCCTGGTATATTACCTGACTTGACAGCTAATAGTGAAAACTTATTCTATCTACACCGCAAATTTGCAGGTGAAGGGCATGAGTTCCTGTACAGATTAGCCAACCCTATCGATGAGCCTCTCATCCGCTATGCTGATGTGTTGTTGATGTGGGCCGAAGCATTGGTAGAGTTGGATAGGCTGCCAGAGGCGCAAGCCAAAGTGAAACAAGTACGTGACCGTGTAGGTATGCCTACGATGGCTGCCAACTTTGGTGACAAAGTTACTGCTCGTGATTACGTGCGTGACGAACGTCGTAGAGAGTTGGTCAACGAGGGTATCAACTTCTTCGATGAGATGCGCTGGCGTACGTTGAAAGAGACAAAATTTGATAAATCAGAGGATGGAACACAACGGGCATGGGGAGCAGCAAGTGCGGCTGTTAAAATTTCATGGCCAGGCGATTTCTATTATGTATGGGGAGTGCCTAAAGGTGAAGTGGATAAAAACACGAATCTGACGAGGACACCAGGGTGGATTTATTAAGATTCTAATTATGCAGCCACTGTTTTTCTGTATATAACAGTGGCTGCTTTTTTTTCTTCGTGTATGTATGGCATTTTGTTTGTGTGTAAGCTGCAAATGTGGTACAACAATTATTATCACAATGAAAATTATAAAATCCATATTTATCACTGCTGTATGCTTGTCAGGGATAATCTTTAGTTTTCCTTCCTTGGCAGTAAATCTTCCTTATGTTATGAACGGAGGTGCTGAAGCTACGGTGTACGAGAAGATATTGGGAAACATCAGCAATTTACTGTACAGTGAGATCGATAGCTACGAAACCGTTACTTCAAATGCACAGCGTTATATGGAAGCGGTCAACCCTGATGGCTCTTGGGATGACTTGACTTATACAGGAGATAAAATCTCCACTGCTCATCTGGATAGATTGAAAACAATGGCTTTGGTCTACACCAATAGTCAAAGTGATTTGCACGAGGATGAGGTGCTGCATATAGCTATAGTGAAGGGGCTGCAGTGCTGGTATGATAAAGACGCCGATCATTGGAATTGGTTTTATGATCAGATTGCTTATCCACAGCGTGTGGGAGAGATCTTGGTGTTGATGCGAAATGGCGTACAGCAACTACCAGCTGCATTGGAGAATGCTCTGTTGGCCCGGATGAAGAATAAAGGTGGAGCACCTGACCAAGGTGGTTCGCAGGGAACTGGAGCCAACAAAATGAATATTGCCCTGCACTGGATATACAGAGGATGCTTGGCCAAGGACCCCACCGTGCTAAACAAGGGAATCCAACAGGCTCTTTTTCCTTTATCTTTCACAGTAGGCGAGGGGTTACAACCTGATTTTTCGTACTTGCAGCATGGTCCGCAGTTGTATATCGGTGGTTATGGTTGGGATATCATCAATGTTGCGACCAGAGTTGCTTTATACATCGATGGGGTGTCTTATGCACAGGATAACGGTAATCTGGATAACTTGAGTAAATTTGTTCGTCACACTTATTTGCGGGTCATACGTGGGCAAAATTATTTGTTTAATGCGATTGGCCGGAGCATTGCCAGACCTCGGGCCGTCAGTCAGGCTGACTTTGTCAATCTACTGGAGCGGATGAAAGCGATTGACCCCAGCAATGCTTCTGTTTACCGCAGTGCCATTGCACGCTTGAACAATAGTCAGCCGGCCAATAGTGGCGTAGAGGCTGCGCACACACATTACTATCGGGCGGATTACACCTTGCAGACCAAGCCTGGGTATACAGTTGAATTGCGTACTGTATCGGATCGAACCTTTCGGAATGAAAACGGCAATGGAGAAAATCTGGAGGGCTACTTCTTATCGGATGGAGCCACCTCAATTGCTGTAACGGGTACAGAATATTATGATGTGTTCCCGGTGTGGGACTGGTCTATGATACCAGGTGTCACGGCGAGAAAAGGAACGATGGTCAGACCTCGTCAATGGGGGACTTATGGTACGACCTCCTTCGTGGGAGGTGTATCGGATAGTATAAGAGGGGTGAGTGTGTATGACCTTGATAACAATAGCACAACGGCCAAAAAGTCCTGGTTCTTTTTTGATGACGAAGTGGTTTGCTTAGGAGCTGGTATCCATGCTACAGGCACGGAAGAGGTCGTGACTACACTCAACCAATGTCTGTTGCAAAGTAATGTCATCACATCGACAGTAGGGAATGTGGTTCAGACATATAGTAACGGTAATTTCGGTTCTGATTATGACAATAATTTGGAATGGGTCATACAAGGTAATGTGGGCTACGTATTGCCTCATGGTGGCGATGTAGGACTTAGGGCAAAGGAGCAGACAGGTAAATGGTCTACTATCAATAGCGGTAGATTCGATGCTGATGTGACCAAGGATGTGTTTACGCTCTGGTTGAAGCATGGTGTGGCACCCACCAATGCGAAATATGCTTATATTATTGTTCCAAATGTTCAAGATACATCACAGATACAAGATTACTTGGCCAAAGATAATGTCCAAATATTGAAGAATGAAGCCGACATTCAGGCTGTACGGCATAAGGAATTAAATTTGTATGGGTTTGTTTTTCATGATACAACCTCTCTATTTGACTATGGAGACATCCAAATAGAGGTAAGTGATCCTTGTCTGTTGATGGTTCATCCATTGCCTTCTGGAGAACTCAGGCTACATGTTGCTGATCCGACCAAATCATTGGCACGGGTTTCCATAAAAATGACATGGCCGAGATTTACCGAACGAATAGAAGTACATGTAGATCTAGAGCTGCCTACCACCGTTGAAACGGCGGGTAAATCGGTTGTAGCGTATATCACTAACCATAGGTTGTAATCCGCTTAATCTTGCGGGAGGGGAGGATATTGACCTATGCCGATTATTACTATGTGGAAGCCTTGATTCGTTATGGCAGAATGCTGAAAGGCGAAGAGGTTATTAAGCAGTAAATAATAAGCTTTAGGCTGTAAGCTATATGCTTGCAGCCTCTTTATTGATTTTCCCAGATTACCTGAAATACCTGCACACTCCTTGTTAATTGTGCTGTCTTTTTCAAAACAGTTTCGTATGTTCTGTACAAAAGGTTAAACTGTGCAATATAGGCATCTAAGAGACGGTAAACATCGGAAAGTTCTGCGAGAAATTCCTGCAGATCTTTGTCGAGTGAAACGATATCTACCTGCATATCCTCATAATGTTCAAATACGAAATCCAATACGGTAAAATGTAAAGGATCCACTGGCTTTTCTTCTTTATAATAGGTATCTGTAATAAGGGTATATTCCCTGTCTCGTATCCCAATATGGTCATAAAATCGGACTAACTTCTGCTGCTGTTCGATTACGCTATTGTAGAAGTTACGGAGTTCCACCTGAAAATGGATATCCACATTGGCATGCAGTTTCTTATCGTTGATATCAAGTTCTCCTTTATAGAAAGTGAGCATGCGGCTTAACTCTTCCTGCTCTTCATCCAATTTATGAAGATTTATAAGTGCCAGCTGCGCTTCCGCTTTTTCGCTTTCAAATAAGCGTTTCATGTACCAGACCTGGTCGTGTGCTAATCGGTAATTATCCAATACCTGAAGCTCATATGGAGTTGGGAAGCTATTGTCCTTTACTTTATAGCTGATGGTACGAAGGGGATGGTCTATGGTAAGGGTTTTCATATGCATGTTCTACTGTTTAAAGCTACTAAAAATAAATGAAAAAAAGTATCTGGCCCGCAGCTGCTGCAGACCAGATAGGTAGTCGTCACACCACTACGCAACGTACAATCTCACTGTAGTTGGGTGTGGGGTTAGGCCCCAAATAGGTCACCCGAAATTCATATTCCTGCAGGTATTCCAGATCGGATATGGCTGTTCTGGATTTGGTGCTGAGTACCGTTGTCCATGGATTGAGGCTGTTCGCCTTGCGGTATTCGAATTGATAATACTTCGCAGGTCGCCAAGCATTGACGCGCAATTGCACCGTCTGGGTGCCGGGATGGGTAACTACAGCACGAAGATCATTGGCCTTTGGCGATATGCCAATACTGCTGGAATTGTCCTTGCTGGGGACAAACCCCGCTGCTAACAGGATGTTTGGATCGCCTTTAGCGACAGACTCTACATGCAGTGACAGATCATACAGTAACTCCCTGACGACTGTGGCCTGCTGGTTCTTGATGATAACCTGGCGCATATCACGGTATGCCGCTTCGGATAAAGAACCCATGTACGTGTCGAGCGCAGTTTTCAACAGCGCTACTTTTTCTGTGGCATCTGGAAATAGCGAGGCATTTTCCGTTGTTTTACTGACCACGTTAGAAGCGTACTGAACCAACTTTGAATCTGTACGCGTTTTTGATGTTAATGTAGGCTTTGCCATAATACTTAAAATTTAATGGTGAATAAAAAAATTAATTACTGCGTCAAATATAGGGAGAGGTACTTCTTACAGAGGGGGCTATTTGGGTCAACTTTTTGTGCGAGATGGAAAAGTTGTGACCCGATTGACCCGCTTTTTTAATTTTTACTTGTAAAAATTGCGATTCTGGCGAATAAACAACGATTTTTAAGTAAGTATATACTTACCGTGTTACATCACCAATGAGGCGTTGTACATTACCAATGCACAAAAGGTATTCACCAATGGATGCATGTTGATGTGCTTTTGTCTGTTGATACTGTGCAGCGAAGAAGAAGTGATGACCAACGGATTAAAGCACTATACCAATGCGTCAGTGTTGAAGCGCTTGTTGCTATTGGTGGTGACATCTGCGGTATGGGTATATACCTTTGCGGCAATGTACTATTACCCTGGGGCAATGGTATGGTACGCTAATCAACTGGTGATGTGCATAGCGCTATTGGTTATGTAATTTCCATCGCTGTACATGTAAAGTAAGCCATGGGTGAATACCAGTAGACAGAAGTTTTAGAATAACCGTTTCAAGTTTATGCTGTCCCGGTATTCCAGCGGGCTTAAGAGGAAGCGTTTGATGAAGAGCCGCTTGAAATGTTTGGGACAGGCAAAGTTTAAAGTATAAGCGATCCTGCTGATCGGTTGGTTCGTGCTTCTGATCAATTCCCGAGCCTTCTGTAACCTAAACTCGGTAATCTGCTCTGCTACTGAAAAAGACTTGCCTTGAAACGCTCTTTTCAGTGTACTCTCGCTTACATGGAGAGCGTTGGCTATTGTTTCGATGTTGATTTGGTCATCGCAATAATTTTCCCGAATATAGGCAATGGCTTTATAATATAGGTCGATTTCGTAATCTGTTTTTTCTATAGACTGTGCTTGCATTTGCTGAAATACGCTTTGGAAAAAACGCATATTCCAGTTAGCTAAGTGATAATAGGTGCTGAAAGGTCGAAATTTGATTTGGTGCAGTGCTTCCATTATCCGTTTAAGCCTGACTTGAACGTTTACCGTTCCGATCGTCCGGTAAGGGAGGTTTTCTGCTGTTGTGATGAAAAGCTCTTGCAGTTGTGTGTATTCTTCGGTTAAATCATCTATTATACGGCCATCTATTCCTAACAACAGAAACCAATTGCTGTCTGCACGCAGATCAATATCATGATGAGGAACAAGGGTGTGATAACAGAGCAACATATCCTGCGGTACAAGACATACGTTGCCCAAGTTGACGAAAATACCCGTACGCATATTAATAAGTAGCCAAAGATGGTTTTCCCGCGCAGTAATTTGTAGGCGCAGATTGGTGGATAGTCTGCTATTTTTAAATTCAAACCAACAAAATTCTTTTCCATAGAAAGAACGATAGGATAAATGGGGTGTTATGGACGTAAGAGCTGTGTCCGTTTGTGAAGGAAGCCCATCATCCTGTGCCGGTTCGGGTAAAAAGGCTAAATAACCGTCAAAGTGTTTATTGGTATAGATAGCCTGATCGTTTGAAAATCGTACTAAGTCAGTTTTCTCCATTGTCTATCACTTGGTTGTTGCCCCAATATACTGAAAAAAGTGAAAAAGCTGCAGCTTTTAGTGTAGTTGATTTTTGGTTTTCGGACAAAATGATTATATTTGTGTATAATTGTCTGATATGAAAAAGAAAACAGAAGAACCATTACAAGCAGAAGAGCCCATGGTGGCTTATCGGGCGGCTACATATAGCCCGCTTAGTCTGCTGATGGGGGAGTCCTTATCTCCGCCCTCTGATTTTGATTTGGTGAAGATCGCTCGAGGAGGAATAGCTAAACAAAAGCTTTTGTCTTTGGCCCGCAAATTATCTTTAACTATACAGGAAATGGCTGATATTTTACATATCAGCGAGCGTACCTTACAGCGTTATAGCCTTGATACCTTCATCAAAACCGAGCATGCGGACCGGGCTATTGAGTTGGCAAAGCTATATGAGCGCGGTATTGAAGTGTTGGGTTCGGCTGAGGCGTTCAACAAATGGCTGCGTCAGCCTAATTATGCCTTGAGGAATCAGGCTCCACTGAGCTTATTGGATACCAGTATTGGTTTTACGATGGTGCTGGATGTATTAGGACGGATAGAACATGGGGTGTTTAGCTAATGTTAGTGTATAGGATTGCCTCACCACAGTATGCAGGTGACTTGAGTGGAAACGGCGCTAAGCTTTACGGTGGCCGATGGAATGCCAAGGGAACTGCTGTCGTTTATTTAACTTCGAGCAGGGCACTGGCGGTGATGGAACTGTTGGTACATCTGCGCCCGGAAGACCTGCAAAGGCCGTATGCTATAATGACCTTTGATGTGCCTGACGATAAAGTGCTGAAACTTGCTATTAAGGATCTTCCCGCGGATTGGCAGCATGAAGAGCGAAAATCTTCCCTACATCGTATTACTTCCGATTTTGTTGCAAAAGGTACCCATCTGCTGATGGAAGTGCCGTCAGTTCTGATTGAAGAAGAAAGCAATTATATACTAAATCCTTTACATCCGGATGCCGCTAAAGTAAAATTGGTCGCCCAACGATCATTCAACTTTGATCAGCGGTTAAAGGATTAGACTTCCGAAGTTTTTAGATTGATAAATTGTATTTATTTCACGGCAGCCGTAACTATTCCTATTACTCCTCCGATTATTCCACCGACAAATTGTGGGGCTATTGCGCAAAGTATGCTTCTAAAGATAAGTTTACCTTTTGTGTAACCAAACACTGAAAAATATTGACGATAGAACCAGACAGTATATAAGAAGTTGAGTAAAGATACTATACCAAGTGCGGTTATGAGCACTTCCTTACTTTGATAGAAAATTGCCAAAGTAGTAAAAGTTAACCCAATGATAAATTCACCACTGGCTTTAAAAGCATTTAGAACGATGTGTTCTGTAAAATTCTGTTTGCTTCGTCTGAAAATCAAGAAACTGCATAGCGCATAGATAGGAATTAGCATAAATGCGACCAATCTAGGGTTTTCACTAGAAAAATTTTGATAAGTCGTCATAAAGCTTTTGCTGTTTTCATTGTCATAAAGTTCGCTTAGCTCAAAACTGTTGTACGCTCCCAGAAAATGACTTGCTGTAAGTATAAGAACGAGGAAAGTAAATATATTGAAATTTTTGCTGCGCTTTCCCTGAATAAACTCTCGGACACTGTGCCCCGTACGAGTGAAGAGTTCTTTTAGGGTGTATAGAAAACCTTTGTCAAAATGGAAAACACCATGTACAAAGTCGTGTGCGATTAAATGTTTTATGGAATAACGGTGAATGCTTGCTTTCTGTCCGCAGTTCGGACAATAGGAAGAGGAAAGCTCCGTGCCACAGTTTAGGCAGGCGTGATGTTCTTTAGCGTCCATTGTTCTTTCTTATTTTAAGTTACGTAATTCCAGTTCCTTTTCCATTAGTTGATGCTGCTGCCATGCAGCAATTGTAATTCCAGCAAACGCAATCGGCAAAAAGGTTAATACTTTAATATCTTTATCTACTATTGTGATAATAGACATCATAGACATAATGATGAAGATAACACATTGTATAGTAAATAGCGATTTTCTTTTCTTCGCTTCTTTTAACAATTCCTCGTTAGTCAATTCGGTAAGGTTAATTTTTTTCATTAGGTATGGGATGTTTGACGGGATTCAATTTCTTTTTCTATTTTCTTATTGTTAATAGCTAACAGCGATAAAGCTGGAATAAGCCCCCCAAGAGAAGCAAGCAGAAAAAAACGTTTCGTTTTTATTGTCAACACAATCATAAAGGTGATCAATATGACGCATACGATGAGGAGGCCAATCAAAGCCCCTTTTGATTTTTGTTTTTCTTTTTGCAATTGCTCAAGGCTAAGCTTGGCAAGTTTGTTTTCTTTCATATAATTTATTGTGGTGTTAGCAATTATTATGTCAGCTAATACATAAAAAATCCTATAACTCTTATAAAAATGAGATGAGAGTTGCTTATCCATATTGTTTTTGCTATTGTCGATTCTTAAGATAGAACACAATTAAAAAAAATAATTCGCTAACTCTTTGATACTTATAAAAATGTTTTTACCTTTGCAATCCCTTTGTGGGGAAAGTGTGTCTTGAGCGAAGCCCTACTGCTTCGAAGGACGTTTAATTAATTTATTTATAACATGTCAGGAATTATTGGTAAAAAAGTAGGAATGACCAGCCTGTTCGATGCGGAAGGGAAGAATATCCCTTGTACAGTAATTGAGGCTGGGCCGTGCGTGGTAACGCAGATACGTACGGTTGAGAAGGATGGCTATGTTGCGGTTCAACTTGGTTATGATGATGCCAAGGAGAAAAACACAACAGCTCCTTTGAAAGGACACTTTGCAAAAGCAGGAGTGACTCCTAAGCGTAAACTAGTTGAATTCAAAACTTTCGAGGATGAGAAACAACTAGGTGACACCGTGGATGTAACCATCTTCGAGGAAGGCGAATACGTGGACGTAGTCGGTACTTCAAAAGGTAAAGGTTTCCAAGGTGTAATGAAGCGTCACGGATTTGGTGGTGTAGGTGGTGCGACTCACGGTCAGCACAACAGACTACGTGCTCCAGGTTCATTGGGTGCTTCTTCATGGCCTTCACGTGTATTCAAAGGAATGCGCATGGCAGGTCGTACAGGTGGTGACAGAGTGAAAGTTCAAAACTTACAGGTTTTGAAAGTTTACCCTGAGCAAAACCTAATCGTTGTTAGTGGTTCCGTACCAGGAGCTAAAGGTTCTTATGTAATCGTAGACAAATAGTAGAGAGATGGAAGTTAATGTATTAAATTTATCAGGAAAAGAAACAGGTGCCAAGGTGCAACTTCCTGAGGCAGTATTCGGTGTAGAGCCAAACGACCATGCTATCTATTTGGATGTGAAACAGTACTTAGCGAACCAACGCCAAGGAACTCACAAATCAAAGCAACGTAACGAAATCGCGGGTTCTACGCGTAAATTACACAAACAAAAAGGTACTGGTGGTGCTCGTGCGGGTTCTATCAAATCTCCATTGTTTAACGGTGGTGGCCGTGTATTCGGTCCGCAACCTCGTGACTACTCGTTCAAATTGAACAAAAAATTGAAACAAGTAGCACGTAAATCAGCGTTGAGCTACAAAGCACAAGAAAACAATGTTTTGGTATTGGATAGCGTAAGCTTCGATACAATCAAAACTAAAAACTACTTGGCTATGGTTAACGCGTTGAACATAGCTGACGAGAAAACCTTATTGGTATTGCCAGCTTACGATAACAATGTTTATTTATCAAGCAGAAACTTGAAAAAAGCAAAAGTAATTGCAGCTTCAGATTTGAACACTTACGATGTGTTGAACGCTACAAAACTTTTGTTGACTACGGATTCTGTTAAAACTTTGGAGGAAGCATTCGCTAAATAATATGGAGATTATCAAAAAACCTATTTTGACTGAGAAAGCTTCGTTGTTGACGGAGAAATTGAACCGTTACGCTTTCAAAGTTGATCACAGAGCTAATAAAATCCAGATTAAACAAGCTGTTGAAGAAATGTTCGGTGTTACTGTATTGGCAGTGAACACAGCGGTTGTTGCCGGTAAAGCAAAAAGCCGTTACACGAAAGCAGGTTTCGTTTCTGGAAGAAGCCCTAAGTATAAAAAAGCCATCATCACGGTGAAAGATGGTGAAACTATTGACTTTTACAGTACACTATAATAAGAAATGGCAGTTAAAAGATTCAAACCGGTTACCCCTGGTACTCGCTTCAGAGTAGGTGCTGACTACTCGGACGTTACAACTAACGTTCCTGAGAAATCATTAGTAGTTGGTATCAACAAGAAGTCAGGTGGTCGTAATAAATCCGGTAAAATGACTATGCGTTACATCGGTGGGGGACATAAAAAAGTATACCGATTAATAGATTTCAAACGCGATAAAAAAGATATCCCTGCAAAAGTTGCTACCATTGAGTACGATCCAAACCGTACAGCACGTATTGCTTTGTTGCACTACGCGGATGGTGAAAAACGTTATATCATTGCTCCAGCTGGTTTAACAGTTGGTCAAACTGTAATTGCAGGCGAATCAGTAGCCCCAGAAGTTGGTAATACATTACCATTGGCAAACATTCCATTGGGTTCTATCATCCACAACATCGAATTGAATCCTGGTCAAGGTGGTTCAATCGCTCGTTCGGCTGGTACCTATGCGCAATTGTCTGCACGTGACGGTAAGTATGCCATCATCAAATTGCCTTCAGGCGAGACTCGTATGATCCTTTCTACATGCGTTGCGACTATCGGTTCAGTATCGAATGCTGAAAAAGCTAACCAAGTATTGGGTAAAGCTGGTCGTAAACGTCACTTAGGTCGTCGTCCTCGCGTTCGTGGTGTGGCTATGAACCCAGTAGATCACCCTATGGGTGGTGGTGAAGGTCGCTCTTCAGGAGGTCACCCTCGTTCACGTACTGGTGTGTTAGCTAAAGGCTTCAAAACACGCTACAAGAAGAAAACATCGAATCGTTACATCATTGAAAGAAGGAAAAAATAATGGCTCGTTCAATTAAAAAAGGTCCTTATATCGATCACAACTTAGAAAGAAAAGTTCTTTCTCAGAATGAATCAAATAAAAAATCAGTAATCAAAACTTGGTCTCGTAGATCAATGATTTCACCTGATTTTGTTGGCCATACCTTCGCAGTGCACAACGGGAACAAATTTATCCCTGTTTATGTAACAGAAAATATGGTTGGTCACAAGCTTGGTGAATTCGCGCCTACGCGTACATTCAAAGGCCACGCAGAAAAGAAAAAATAATTAGGTAATGGAAGCAACAAAAAAACTCAAAAAATCTGTCTTAATCAGACAGCGTAAAGAGCAGGAAAAAGCTCAAGTAGGAGGAGCTTCTACTGCCAAGTTATTGAACTGCCCTACTTCGCCTCGTAAGATGCGTTTGGTGGTAGATCTTATCCGTGGTGAGAAAGTAGAAACAGCTCTTTACATCTTGAAACACACAGGTAAAGAAGCAGCTGCTCGCGTAGAGAAACTATTATTGTCGGCAATCAAAAACTGGGAAGCTAAAAACGAAGGAGCTTCTTTGGAAGACAGCGCACTATTCGTAAAAGAAGTGTCTGTTGGCGGTGGTCGTCAATTGAAAAGATTACGTCCAGCTCCACAAGGACGTGGTTACAGAATCCGTAAGCGTTCAAACCACGTAACTTTGGTAGTAGATAGTTTAAAAACAGTTAACAACTAATTTAGTATAAGAATGGGACAAAAAGCAAATCCAATAGGTAGCAGATTAGGGATCATCAAAGGATGGGACTCTAATTGGTTCGGAGGCAACAACTATTCTGATAAGTTAGTTGAAGACGAAAAAATCAGAAAATATCTTTCTGTACGTATCGCAAAAGGCGGTGTAGCAAAAGTTGTTATTGAAAGAACTTTGAAACGTATCACCGTTACTATCCACACTGCACGTCCAGGAATCGTTATCGGTAAAGGTGGTCAAGAGGTTGACAAAATCAAAGAAGAGTTGAAAAAATTGACGAAAAAAGACGTTCAAATCAACATCTTCGAGATCAAACGCCCTGAGCTTGATGCGAAATTGGTAGCAGAAGGTATCGCTAAGCAATTAGAAGCGCGTATTTCATTCCGTCGTGCAATGAAAACAGCTATCGCTTCTACTATGCGTATGGGTGCTGAAGGTATCAAAGTAATGTGTTCTGGTCGTTTGGGCGGTGCCGAAATGGCTCGTACTGAACAGTACAAAGAAGGAAGAACACCTTTGCATACACTTCGTGCTGATATCGACTATGCTTTGGCAGAAGCCTTGACAACTTACGGTAAAATCGGGGTGAAAGTTTGGATCTGTAAAGGAGAAGTTTACGGTAAACGTGATTTGTCTCCTAACATCGGACAGACTTCAAACACAAAAACACGCGGTGGCAACGAAGGTGGCGAGCGTCGTGGTGGAGACCGTGACAACCGTAACAAAGGTGGTCGTGGTGGAAATCGTGGTGGTAATAACCGCGGTGGTGCGAGAAAAGGTTAATTAAATAATAAGATTTAAAATTGTTCTCGACCATAAGGTTGGGATTAAAATAAAATACGAACATGTTACAGCCAAAAAGAACGAAGTTCAGAAAGATGCAGAAAGGCCGCATGAAAGGTAACGCTTCACGTGGAGCGGAATTAGCTTTCGGTTCTTTCGGTATCAAGTCAATGGAGCCAGCATGGATCACAAGCCGCCAGATTGAGGCAGCACGTATTGCCGTAACACGTTATATGAAACGTGAAGGTCAAGTTTGGATCCGTATCTTCCCTGACAAACCTGTTACGAAAAAACCTGCAGAGGTACGTATGGGTAAAGGTAAGGGTGCTCCTGAATACTGGGTAGCCGTAGTGCGTCCAGGCCGTATGTTATTTGAAGCAGAAGGTGTGCCTTTGGAAGTCGCCAAAGAAGCATTGCGCCTTGCCGCTCAGAAACTACCGGTTCAAACGAAGTTTGTTATACGTAGAGACTACGTAGAAGCATAAAAACGTTGGTAATGTCAATTAGTTAAGCCTTGCGGCCGTTACCCGCAAGGCATTAATAAACTTGAATTGATAACCCAGCAATAACACTGAAAGAAAATGAAGAATTCAGAAATCATCGAATTATCACAAGAGGAATTAACAGCTCGTCTTAAAGAAGAGAAAGCTGCTCTTAACAAGTTGAAATTTGCACACGCTGTTTCTCCAATCGAGAATCCAAACGCTATTAAAGCGGCTCGCAGAAATATCGCTCGCCTTGCTACAGAGGTTTCAAAGCGTAAAAATGCAGCTAAGTCGGAACAAACAGCCTCTGAGGCATAAAAAGTAAAGTCGAAATGGAAAGAAATTTAAGAAAAACAAGAATCGGCTTGGTAGTTAGCAACAAGATGGACAAATCTATCGTAGTGGCTGTAGAACGTAAAGTAAAACACCCTATCTATGGTAAGTTCGTTAAAAAAACTACCAAATTCAAAGCTCATGACGAAGAGAATACCTGCGGTATCGGCGATACGGTATTAATCATGGAAACTCGTCCGCTGAGTAAGACAAAGAACTGGAGATTAGTTGAAATTATAGAAAGGGCTAAATAATGGTACAACAGGAATCAAGATTAAATGTAGCCGACAACTCTGGAGCTAAAGAAGTTTTAGTTATCCGTGTGTTAGGCGGTACGCGCAAGCGCTATGCATCAATCGGTGATAAGATCGTTGTTGCCGTGAAAAGCGCTATTCCTTCAGGAAATGTAAAAAAAGGAACAGTTACTAAAGCAGTAGTTGTTCGTACGAAAAAAGAAATCCGTCGTAAAGATGGTTCATACATTCGTTTTGATGACAATGCAGCAGTATTGTTGAATAATAACGATGAACCACGCGGAACACGTATCTTCGGCCCAGTAGCCCGTGAATTACGTGAGAAGCAGTTCATGAAGATTGTATCATTAGCACCGGAGGTTTTATAATTATGGCACAGAAGAAAAAAACAACTACGCACAAAATCAAGATTAAAAAAGGTGATTTAGTGAAAGTTATCGCTGGTAACTCTAAAGGTGTTCAAGGAAAAGTTTTGCAAGTTTTAGTGGATGCTAACAGAGCTGTCGTTGAAGGCGCTAACATTGTTAAGAAACACACTAAACCAAGCGCAGCTAACCCTAATGGTGGTATCATCGAGAAAGAAGCTGCTATCAACATCTCAAACTTAGCTTTGATCGACCCTAAAACGGGCGAACCTACACGTGTAGGTCGTAAAGTTAACGCAGAAGGCAAAATTGTTCGTTACGCAAAAAAATCAGGGGAGGAAATTAAATAATGACTTACGTACCAAGATTAAAAGCGAAATATGCGGAAGAAATCCGTACAGCGCTAAAAGAAAAATTTCAGTATAAAAGCGTTATGCAAGTTCCTAAGCTGCAAAAAATCGTCGTATCGCAAGGTATCGGCGCTGCTACAGCGGACAAGAAGCTTATCGATAACGCAATCGCTGAATTGACTTTGATTACTGGTCAGCAAGCTGTTGCTACCAAGTCTAAGAAAGATATCTCTAACTTCAAATTGCGTAAAGGAATGCCTATTGGTGCACGTGTAACATTGCGTGACAACAATATGTACGAATTCCTTGACCGTTTGATCGCTGTATCTTTGCCTCGTATCCGCGACTTCCGTGGTATCAACGATAAAGGCTTTGATGGAAGAGGTAACTACAATTTGGGTATCACTGAGCAGATTATCTTCCCTGAGATCAACATTGACAAAATCAACAAGATCCAAGGTATGGATATCACTTTCGTGACTTCAGCTGGCAACGATATCGAAGCATTGGAGTTATTGAAACAATTCGGTTTACCATTCAAAAATCAAAAATCAGAGAACAATGGCTAAAGAAGGAATAAAAGCACGCGAAGTAAAGCGTCAGAAATTGGTAGCTAAATTTGCTGAGAAACGTGCAGCTTTGAAAGCGGCAGGTGATTATGCAGCTTTGGATAAATTACCAAAAAATGCTTCTCCGGTACGTTTGCACAACCGTTGCAAATTGACTGGTCGTCCTAAAGGATATATGCGTCAGTTCGGTATCTCTCGTGTAACTTTCCGTGAGATGGCTTTGGACGGTAAAATCCCGGGAGTGAAAAAAGCTTCTTGGTAATCAGAAAAAAAACTTTTACTTTTGCCCGGATAAACCCGAAATGGGTTTATCGGGTTTTTTCGTATTGAAAAATTTTTGTTAACGGGCAATAGGTCCAGGACTTCGGTTAGTCCAGGAAACCCTTGTTCATAATTTTAATCATATAATGAATACAGATCCAATAGCGGATTACCTTACACGAGTAAGGAATGCCATTAAGGCCAACCACAGGGTTGTTGAAATTCCTGCATCGAACCTTAAAAAAGAGATCACCAAAGTTCTTTTTGACAAAGGTTACATTGCTAATTACAAATTCGAAGAAAACGGTCCTCAAGGAAGCATCAAAATCGCTTTGAAGTACCACCCAATTAGCAAAATTCCGGCTATTCGCACATTGACACGTGTGAGTAAACCTGGTTTAAGAAAGTATGCAAGTGTTGAAAACATGCCTCGCGTTTTGAACGGTTTGGGTATTGCTGTCTTGTCTACATCTAAAGGTGTGATGACAGATAAAGAAGCCCGTGTACAGAACGTCGGTGGTGAGGTTTTATGTTACGTTTATTAATCAGGTAAAAAACACGAAGAAAGATGTCAAGAATTGGAAAAGCGCCTATTGCTCTTCCTACGGGAGTATCGGTATCCGTATCCGATAAGAACGTGGTTACAGTAAAAGGCCCAAAAGGTGAATTATCACAACAAGTAGACAGCGCCATCACTGTTAAAGAAGAAGATGGCAATATCGTAGTGACTCGTCCTACGGAACAAAAAAGACACAAAGCATTGCACGGTCTATACCGCTCATTGCTTAACAACATGGTTGTAGGTGTTACTGAAGGTTATAAAACTACACAAGAATTAGTCGGTGTTGGTTATCGTGCAACAAGTACAGGTAACACATTGGAATTAGCCTTGGGTTACTCTCACCCGATTGTTATTGTATTGCCACAGGAAGTTAAAGTAACAACAACTGCAGAAAAAGGTAAAAACCCAACCGTTACATTGGAGTCTATCGACAAACAA
The DNA here is from genome assembly GCF_900116225.1 of Sphingobacterium wenxiniae. Classification (GTDB taxonomy): domain Bacteria; phylum Bacteroidota; class Bacteroidia; order Sphingobacteriales; family Sphingobacteriaceae; genus Sphingobacterium; species Sphingobacterium wenxiniae. Next base: position 50,316 of record NZ_FOZZ01000003.1, on the reverse strand, counting down.
TTGATCGGTCAGGTTGCTGCGAAAATCCGCAGCCTACGTAAACCAGAACCATACAAAGGTAAAGGTGTTAAGTTTGCAGGTGAAGTTTTAAGAAGAAAAGCAGGTAAATCAGCTAAAAAATAATAACCATGGCAGGAAATAAATTATCTCGCAGAGAGCGAATCAAACAAGGAATAAGAAAAAACCTGGCTGGATCGGCTGAGCGTCCACGTTTATCGGTATTCAGAAGCAATAAAGCTATTTATGCTCAGATTATTGACGATACAACTGGTAAAACATTAGCATCAGCATCTTCAACTTCTAAAGAGTTTGCTGGTTCAGGAAACAAAGTTGAGCAGTCTAAAGCTGTAGGTAAATTGGTTGCCGAAAAAGCAGTTGCAGCAGGTATTAGTAAAGTAGTTTTTGACCGTAATGGGTACTTATACCATGGCCGTGTGAAATCATTGGCTGAAGGTGCTCGCGAAGGCGGTTTAGACTTTTAATCAATCAAAAACATGGCATTAAGCAATATAAAAAGAGTAAAAGCAAGCGAAATTGAATTAAAAGATCGTTTGGTAAGCATTCAACGTGTAGCGAAAGTTACTAAAGGCGGTCGTACTTTCAGTTTCTCAGCTATCGTTGTTGTTGGTGATGAAAACGGTATCGTAGGTTACGGTTTAGGAAAAGCTAAAGAGGTTACTGAGGCTATCACTAAAGGTATCGATGACGCTAAAAAGAACTTGATTAAAGTTCCAGTTATCAATGGTACAGTTCCTCACGAACAATATGGTAAATTCTCCGGTGGTCGCGTTTTGGTACAACCAGCTGTACACGGTACAGGTGTACTTGCGGGTGGTGCGATGCGTGCCGTATTGGAGAGTGCAGGTATTAAGGACGTATTGGCTAAATCATTGGGTTCGTCAAACCCTCACAATGTTGTGAAGGCGACTATCGATGCATTAGCTAATCTTCGCGATGCATATACAGTTGCACAAAACCGCGGCGTCGATTTGAATAAAGTATTTAACGGTTAATTATCATGGCAAAAATCAAAATCACCCAGATAAAGAGCGTTATCGACAGAAACGAGCGCCAAAAGAGAACTATCCAAGCTTTAGGCTTGAAACGCATCAACCACTCTGTAGAAGTTGAAGCTACTCCAGCCATCATTGGTATGGTTAGAAAAGTAAACCACTTAGTAGCTATCGAAGCTATCTAATCGGATAAAGGTTAACGGAAAGGGCTGTCACGGTTCCTTTCCGTTTATTTAATTAATTATTCATCGTTACGACCTGTTTAGTGAGAGCGAAGGCGTAACACAACATTTTAAGACAAAATGAATTTAAGTAGTTTAAAACCAGCTAAAGGTTCTGTAAAAAACAAAAAACGTATCGGTAGAGGTCAAGGTTCAGGTCGTGGTGGAACGTCAACACGTGGACACAAAGGTGCTGGATCTCGTTCTGGTCACTCTACAAAGATCGGTTTTGAAGGTGGTCAGATGCCTTTGCAACGTCGTGTGCCTAAATTCGGTTTCAAAAACCATAACCGCGTTGAGTACAATGGTGTAAACTTAGACGTATTGCAAGAATTGGTGACTAAACATAACCTTACTGTAGTAGATTTCGATACTTTAAAGTCTCATGGATTGGTTTCCAAAAACGACTTAGTTAAGATCTTAGGTCGTGGTGAGTTGACTGCAAAAGTTGAAGTGAAAGCACATGCTTTTTCAGCTTCTGCTCAAAAGGCTATAGAAGCCGCTGGTGGTTCTATCGTAAAACTATAATATTACATGAAGAAACTAATCACAACCTTAACCAATATATGGAAAATTGAGGAGTTGCGTAATCGTATCATTACGACGTTATTGCTTCTTCTTATCTACCGTATAGGGTGTCACGTGGTATTGCCAGGTGTGAATCCGGATGCATTGGCTGCAAAGGGGAGCAGTGACAACGGTATATTGGCTTTGATCAATATGTTTGCCGGCGGTTCGTTCTCGCGTTCAGCTATTTTTGCATTGGGGGTTATGCCTTATATCTCGGCATCCATTGTCGTTCAATTATTGGGGATTGCGGTTCCTGCGTTTCAAAAGATGCAAAAGGAAGGCGAGTCTGGTCGTAAAAAAATGACACAGATTACTCGTTATCTGACATTGGCTATTACTTTAGTACAAGCGGTGGCTTATGTGAAGACACAAGTTCCTGCAGAAGCTAAAACATTGGCCGAACCAATGTTTACTATACTTTCAGCTATCGTGTTGACAGCGGGTACCCTGTTTGTGATGTGGCTTGGTGAAAAGATTACAGATAAAGGTATTGGAAACGGTATCTCATTAATCATCATGGCGGGTATTATTGCCCAACTTCCTGCAGGTCTTGTAGCGGAGTGGGGGTCTAAGATGAGCCCTAATGGCGGAGGTCCTATTCCTTTGTTGGTAGAATTTGTCGCATTGTTCTTTGTTGTTATCTTCACTATTTTGGTGGTGCAAGGTATTCGTAAGGTACCTGTGCAGTATGCTAAGAAGATTGTTGGTAACAAGCAGGTTGGTGGTGTTCGTCAGTATATTCCTTTGAAAGTGAATGCTGCTGGGGTTATGCCTATCATCTTTGCGCAGGCGATTATGTTCTTGCCAATGGCTTTATCTCAGTTTTTTCCTAATATGCAATCTGAGTTTTTGGCTTCATTGAGCAACTATACTTCTGTAGCTTATAATGTGACTTTTGGCGTATTGATTATCGCTTTCACATTTTTCTATACAGCAATTATGGTGAATCCTCAACAAATGTCTGAGGATATGAAGAAAAACGGCGGCTTTATCCCAGGTATAAAACCTGGTTATGATACCAACTTGTTTATTGATAATGTAATCTCTCGTATTACTTTCCCGGGAGCATTGTTTATTGCAATTATTGCAATTTTACCTGCTGTCGCGACGAAATTGGGTGTGAACGATCAATTTGCGCACTTTTACGGAGGTACATCGTTGTTGATCTTGGTTGGTGTTGTTTTAGATACACTGCAACAGATTGAAAGTCATTTGTTGATGCGTCATTATGACGGATTGATGAAAACCGGCAGAGTGAAAGGTCGTTCTACGGCGGCAACAGTCGAAGGTATCGATCAATCAGCAATTTAATAGATGTCTAAAGTTTATTATAAAACAGAAGAACAAATCGAGCAGATACGAGAGTCAGCAAATGTACTCTCGTTGCTGCTTGGTGAAATTGCAAAGGCTATTAAGCCTGGTATTACTACTTTATCTTTGGATAAGTTAGCCTATGATTTCATTCATGATCATGGCGGTACGCCTGCATTTCTGAATTACCATGGTTTCCCATATTCCCTGTGCATTTCCGTGAACGATCAAATTGTACATGGTTTTCCAAGTGAGTATGTGATTAAAGATGGTGATTTGGTTTCTGTGGATGGGGGTGTAAATCTGAATGGTTTTATCAGTGATTCTGCCTATACTTTTGGTGTGGGCGAGATTTCGGCAGAAGCTCAACAACTTTTGGATGTTACAAAAGAAGCATTGTACAAAGGTGTGGCCCAGGCTATAGCTGGTAAGCGTGTCGGTGATATTTCATCGGCAATTCAGGAACATGTTATACCTTACAATTATGGAATTGTCAGAGAGTTGGTAGGACATGGAGTAGGGTTACATTTACATGAAAAACCGGAAGTTCCGAACTACGGCAAACGTGGTTCCGGTCCGAAATTGGAATCAGGATTGGTTATTTGTATTGAACCGATGATCAATGCAGGCAAAGCCGGTGTTAAATTTTGGGACGATGGATGGACGGTGAGTACAATAGATGGTAAGCTATCTGCGCATTTCGAGCAGATGGTTGCTATCCGTAAAGGCAGCCCCGATGTTTTGTTGACCTTTGAGCACGTGGAGAAAGTTTTGGATAAAAAGTAGTTGGTTTTCAATATTTTTATTTATCTTTGCACTCCTGTTTGTGCAGGCTAAAACGTAAATAAAGTTAAAGTATATGGCTAAGCAAGCCTCGATAGAACAAGACGGTATTATAAAAGAAGCACTTTCCAACGCGATGTTTCGGGTGGAATTAGAGAATGGGCATGAGATTATCGCTCATATTTCTGGTAAAATGCGTATGCATTATATCAAAATTCTTCCTGGGGATAAGGTTAAATTGGAAATGTCTCCTTATGATTTAACTAAAGGTCGGATTACTTACCGTTATAAATAGGTAGTAATTCTTACATGAACAGCTTTTAAAAATAGTATTACAATGAAAGTAAGAGCATCTATAAAAAAACGTAGCGCGGACTGCAAATTGATCCGTCGCAAAGGAAAATTGTTTGTAATTAACAAAAAGAACCCTAAGTTCAAGCAACGTCAAGGGTAGTTTATTAACATAATCGCTTAAAGTATTATATGGCAAGGATAGCAGGTATAGATTTACCTAAAAACAAAAGAGGTGTTATAGGCCTTACCTATATTTTCGGTATCGGTCGTTCCACTGCGGCTTATATTTTAGAGAAAGCTGGGATCAGTGAAGATGTGAAAGTATCTGAATGGAACGATGACCAGTTAGCAGCCATCCGTAACATCATCAACGAAGAAATCAAAGTTGAAGGTGCATTGCGTTCTGAAGTTCAATTGAACATCAAACGTTTGATGGATATCGGTTGTTACCGTGGTTTACGTCACCGTAAGCATTTACCTCTTCGTGGTCAACGTACGAAAAACAACTCTCGTACGCGTAAAGGTAAACGTAAAACAGTTGCAAACAAGAAAAAAGCTACTAAATAATAATTAAGAAATGGCTAAAAGTAAAAAGGTTACTAAAAAGCGTATCGTTGTTATCGAGCCTGTAGGACAAGCTCACATTAACGCTACCTTTAACAACATCATCATTACTTTGACAAACAATCAAGGTCAAACTATTTCATGGTCATCAGCTGGTAAAATGGGCTTCAGAGGTTCTAAAAAGAATACTCCGTATGCTGCTGGTCAGGCTGCTCAAGACTGTGGTAAAGTAGCACATGACTTAGGATTGCGCAAAGTAGAAGTTTTTGTGAAAGGACCAGGAGCTGGACGTGAGTCGGCTATCCGTACACTACAAACTGTAGGAATCGATGTGACTACTATCAAAGATATCACTCCACTTCCTCACAATGGTTGTCGTCCTCCAAAACGCAGAAGAGTTTAATAATTTTTATTGTTTAAGATAAGATTCTTCAGCTATAGGCTGAAAGATACTTCAAACAGAGAGAAAAAATGGCAAGATATACCGGACCTAAGTCCAAAATCGCACGTAAATTCAGAGAGCCAATTTTTGGGCCTGATAAAGCGTTAGAAAAAAAGAATTATCCTCCTGGACAACATGGTCCATCGAAAAGAAGAGGTAAACAATCTGAATATGCAGTTCAGTTGTTAGAAAAACAAAAAGCAAAATACACTTACGGTGTTTTGGAGCGTCAATTCCGTACATTGTTCGGAAAAGCTTCTGCGAAACAAGGTATCACTGGTGAGAACTTCCTAAGATTATTGGAAGCTCGTTTGGATAACGTTGTTTACCGTTTGGGTATTGCTCCAACTCGTTCGGCAGCGCGCCAGTTGGTATCCCACAAGCACATTACTGTTAACGGCGAAGTTGTTAACATCCCATCATATAGCTTGCGTCCGGGTGACGTAATCGCAGTTCGCGAACGTTCTAAAACTTTGGAAGCTATCACAGCTTCAGTAGAAGGTAGAAAAATCAATAAATTCAGTTGGTTAGAATGGAACGCTAATGAACTACAAGGAACTTTCGTTTCTTTCCCTGAAAGAGCTGATATTCCTGAAAACATTAAAGAAAACTTAATCGTAGAGTTGTACTCTAAATAATAAAATTATAGCGAGAAGTGTGATTGTTGCAATCACACTTCTCCTATTGTATTTTATGTTCATTAATAAAAACTTTTAAAAGAAAATAAATGGCAATTTTAGCATTTCAAAGACCGGATAAAGTTATCATGCAAAAATCAACAGATTTTGATGGTACTTTCGAATTTCGTCCATTAGAGCCTGGTTTTGGTGTAACTATTGGTAATGCTTTGCGCCGTATTTTATTGTCCTCGTTAGAAGGATATGCAATTACGTCGGTAAGGTTTTCAGGCGTTTCGCACGAATTTTCTACTATCAAGGGTGTTGTTGAAGATGTTACCGAGATTATCTTGAACCTTAAACAAGTTCGTTTCCAAAAAACGGGTGAGCAAGGTGATAGTGAGAAAATCTTTGTGGTTATCACAGGTCAGGAACAGTTCACTGCGGGCGATATTACTAAGTTCTCTAATAATTTCACTGTTTTGAATCCTGAGTTGGTGATTTGTAACATGGATAACTCAATCACTATCGAAGTAGAGTTGTCAGTGGCTAAAGGACGTGGTTATGTAAATGCTGAAGAAAACAAAGTTACTGATGGTCCTGTAGGTCTTATCGCTGTAGATTCTATCTTTACGCCAATCAAGAATGTAAAATATACGATTGAAAACTATCGTGTAGAGCAAAAAACTGACTATGAAAAATTATTGTTGGATATCTCTACAGACGGTTCAATCCATCCAGAGGAGGCATTGAAAGAAGCAGCTAAGATTTTGATCCAGCACTTCATGTTGTTCTCTGATGAGAATATGTTGTTAGAATCACAAACTAAAGAAGAGACTAAAGTCGTAGATGAAGAAATCTTGCACATGCGTAAGATTTTGAAAACTGAATTGGTTGATTTGGATCTTTCAGTGCGTGCATTGAACTGTCTTAAAGCAGCGGATATCCGTACTTTGGCTGAGCTTGTGACCTATGACGTTGCGGATATGTTGAAATTCCGTAACTTCGGTAAAAAGTCATTGAGCGAAATTCAAGAACTTGTTAAATCAAAAGGCTTGTCTTTCGGAATGAACTTAGCAAAATACAAATTAGACGAAGAATAATAATTAAGTAAAAACAAATAAGCGACCTGTTGCGTAATTCCTCTGTAGTATTGAGTACAGTGTATTGAGTATAGAGATTTTTTACTTTTTACTTTTACTTTTTACTTTAAATAAGAACGGTACGCACAAAAAACAAAACAAAAAATGAGACACGGAAAAAAAGTAAACCACTTAGGGCGCACTGACAGTCACCGTAAGGCGATGTTAGCTAACATGGCGACTTCATTAATCAAACACAAACGTATTACTACTACTTTGGCTAAGGCTAAAGCATTGCGTACTTACGTTGAGCCTTTGATTACAAAATCTAAAAACGATACGACTCACTCTCGTCGTACTGTATTTGCTTACTTGAAAGACAAGGAAGCTGTAACAATCCTTTTCCGTGAAATTTCGGAAAAAGTAGCTACTCGTCCAGGTGGATACACACGTATTATCAAGATGGAAAATCGTCTTGGTGACAACGCTGAAATGGCATTCATCGAGTTGGTAGATTACAACGAGGTTTACGGAACAACAGCTAAAACTGAGAAGAAAACTACACGCCGACGCGGTGGTGCTAAGAAAAAAGCTACTACTGAAAAGGCTGTGGTTGCAGAAGAAGTTACAGAAGTTAAAGCTGAAGAAGCAGCGGCGGAAGAAACTCCTGCAACAGAAGAGAAAAAAGATTAATTTATCTTATTTCAATTATAGGGAAGCCCATCAGTATTTGATGGGCTTTTTTATTTTCTGATGTATTATTATCAGGCTGTTATTTATATTTGTACACAGTATTTTATCTAAACCCACATATTCTTATTCATAAAAATGGATTTGTTTAATGTTTATCCCATCAATCCCATCAACATTGTGCGGGCAGAAGGCTCCACTGTTTGGGATGCGGCAGGTAATGAATACCTGGATTTATATGGCGGACATGCGGTGATCTCTATTGGACATACGCACCCACATTATGTTGAAACTTTGACTTCGCAACTGCATAAAATTGGCTTTTATTCCAATTCTGTTGAAATCCCAATCCAAAAACAATTGGCACGACAATTAGGCGAAATCTCCGGGAAGAATGACTATACCTTGTTCTTGTGTAATTCCGGGGCTGAAGCTAATGAAAATGCACTTAAACTGGCTTCTTTTCACACGGGGAGAAAGAAAATCATTGCTTTTAGTAAGTCGTTTCACGGTCGGACATCTTTGGCTGTAGCTGCTACTGATAATCCGGCGATTGTTGCACCGGTAAATGAGACCGAAAATGTAGTCTTTTTGCCTTTCAATGATGAAGAGGCTTTGACGAAAGCTTTTGAAGATTTTGGAGAGGAAATCGCTGCTGTTATTATTGAAGGTATTCAAGGTGTTGGCGGTATTCGTGAAGCTTCTCTTCCGTTTTTACGTTTGATAAGAACGCTGTGCGATCAATATAGCAGTGTTTTCATTGCGGACTCCGTACAATGTGGTTATGGACGTACAGGAGATTTTTACTCGCATGATTATGCAGGAGTAGAAGCGGATGTCTACTCAATGGCTAAAGGAATGGGTAACGGATTCCCAATTGGAGGGATTGCCATTGCTCCGAAATTTAAAGCTTCTTATGGACTTTTAGGTACTACTTTTGGTGGGAATCATTTGGCTTGTGCGGCAGCAGTAGCAGTGTTGGATATCATTCAACAGGAGAACCTCTTAGAAAATGCGCGAGCTGTAGGAGATTATCTTATTGATGAATTGAAGAAATTTGATAAAGTTCAGGAAGTCCGTGGTCGTGGTTTGATGATCGGTATCGATTTGCCTGCGGAATTGAATCATGTCAAAAAAGATCTGTTGCTTAAAAATAGAATCTTCACCGGCGAGGCGAAACCCAATGTTATTCGTATCTTACCGGCGCTGAATATTACTAAGGAAATCGCTGATAGATTTTTGACGGCTTTTGAGGAGCGGTTGAGATAATTCCTTCCCCAGCCCCTCCCTCGTCTTGGCCGAGGCACGGCAAGGAGGGGAGCAAAGTGGATTATTCCCCCTTCGGGGGTTAGGGGGATTGACTTTTTAATTTGAAAAATGAACAAATTTTTTTCGGTAGTTGATGTAGACAATCTATCAGAGATTGTAAAGGAAGCCTTGGAGCTGAAAGCTAACCCCAATGCAAATGAATCATTGGGAAAACATAAAACATTGGGTCTGGTATTCTTGAATCCGAGTCTGCGGACACGTTTGAGCACACAAAAAGCAGCAATGAACCTTGGTATGAATGTTATGGTCATGAATATGGATAAGGATGGTTGGGCCTTGGAGACGCAGGATGGTGTGGTGATGAATGGTACAACAGTGGAGCATATTCGTGAAGCGGCAGCGGTAATGGGTGAGTATTGCGATATCTTAGGTTTGCGTTCGTTTCCGAGCCTGAAAGACAAAGAAGCAGATTATAATGAAGATCTTTTCAATAAGTTCATCAAATTTTGTGGTGTGCCTGTGGTGTCCTTGGAAAGTGCTACCCGTCATCCGTTGCAAAGTTTGACGGATCTGATAACAATTACGGAGCATAAAAATGTGGCTAAACCCAAAGTCGTTTTAGCTTGGGCACCACATGTAAAAGCCTTACCGCAAGCTGTGCCAAATTCTTTCTCGGAGTGGATGTGCAAAGCGCAGGAACAAGGATTGGTGGAATTTACCATCGCTCATCCGGAAGGATATGACCTAAATGAGGATTTTACACAGGGAGCCGCTATTACACATGATTTGAAAGAAGCGTTGCAAGGTGCTGATTTTGTATATGTGAAAAACTGGTCTTCCTATAAAGAATACGGCAAGGTATATCCGGTTGAAGGAAGTTGGATGATGGACAACGAGAAACTAGCCATTACGAATGATGCTAAAGTTATGCATTGTTTACCTGTGAGACGTGATTTGGAACTTTCCTCAGAAATATTGGATGGTCCAAACTCGTTGGTCATCAAAGAGGCGAGTAATCGTGTTTGGGCAGCTCAGGTTGTATTGAAAAGAATGTTGGAGACGATTAAATAAATAATAGAAAAAGAAATAGATGGGAAGTGTGCTGAATATCGTTAAGATAGGTGGAAATGTGATTGACGATGAAAGTGAATTGCAACGATTTCTTGAAAAATTTGCTGCCTTGCCGGGTAAGAAAATATTGGTGCATGGCGGAGGAAAGATTGCTACACGCTTAGCTGCGGAGATTGGTATTGAGGCCAAGATGGTGGAAGGCAGGCGTATCACTGATGAACCAATGTTGGATGTGGTAACGATGGTTTATGCTGGTCTAACCAATAAAAAAATCGTTGCGGCCCTTCAAAAGCATGGTTGTGATGCCTTGGGGCTGAGCGGAGCTGATGCGAATAGCATAAAGGCGGTAAAGCGTCCGGTAAAGGATATTGATTACGGTTTTGTAGGTGATATTTTGGTGGATTCGGTCAATAAATTGGGCGTCAAAAAGTTTCTGGAGGCAGGATTTACACCGATATTCTCCGCGATTACACATAATGGACTTGGTCAACTGTTGAATACTAATGCGGATACGATCGCTTCAGCCTTGGCTGTCTCTCTGTCTGATTTGTATGAAACCAGTTTGGTGTATTGCTTTGAGAAAAACGGTGTGTTGAGGGATGTAAACGATGATAATTCTGTTATCCAATCAATTACCGAGAAAGATTTTGACAGTCTTAAATCGGAGGGTGTAATTTATGAAGGCATGGTTCCCAAGCTGCAAAACGCGTTTCACGCGATTGGCAAAGGCGTGAAAAATGTGTATATTGGAAATGCGGCTAATCTACATCTGTTTCAGCAGGGAGGATTTGGCACTTGTTTAGTTTCAAAATAAAATTATGGGCAAAATAGCAATTATAGGCAGTGGAAATATCGGCTTTTCGTTAGCGAAAGGCTTAGTGAAATCAGGACTTTATCAGACATCGGATATAACCTTGACACGTCGTAGTCTTTCCTCTTTGAAAGAAGAAGCGGAATTGGGATTTCAGATCAGTGATAACAATGCGGAAGCAGCGAAAACCGCAGAGATTGTGGTGTTGGCGATTTTGCCACAACAGCTTCGTAAGGTAATGGAAGATATCAAGCCTGCTCTGAACCACCAACAGATTATTGTGTCTGTGGTATCGGGAGTAAATTGTTCAGATGTAAAAGCTGTTTTGGGAGAAGAGAAGACAGTGATTCGCGCGATGCCTAATACCGCCATTGCTATCGGACAATCCATGACTTGTATTGCTACGGATAATGCGGAAGAAGCTAAAATTAAGCAGATTGAAACCTTATTTGAATCTGTTGGTTCTGTTGTGGTGATCCAAGAAGATTTGATGACTTCCGCAACGGCACTTTGTGCCTGTGGCATCGCTTTCTTCTTGCGTGCAATCCGTGCTGCATCACAGGGTGGGGTGGAAATTGGCTTCCATGCACATGATGCGCTCAAAATGGCGGTGCAGACAGCCAAAGGTGCTGCCGATCTTTTATTACAAACCCAAAACCACCCAGAAGGAGAGATTGATAAAGTTACTTCTCCTAAAGGCTGTACTATTGCGGGACTGAATGAAATGGAGCATAATGGCTTTAGTTCGGCTTTCATCAAAGGCATTAAATTATCTGCTAAAAAGGCAGGAGGACTGTATAATGAATAAGGATATAATGCTTCTGACAGCGGATAGTATCGCGTTGCTCAAAGCGCTTATTTCCATCCCCTCATTTAGTAGGGAAGAGAAGGACACGGCTGCTCAGTTGTGTCTTTTTTTTGAGCAAAGAGGTATAAAGGTTGAGCGTGTGGAGAATAATATCTGGGCTTATAACAAGTATTTCGATGCTTCGAAGCCTACCATTTTACTCAACTCCCATCATGATACAGTGAAACCCAATCCGGGATATACCAAGAACCCTTTTGAACCTTTAGTGGAGGATGGGAAATTATATGGCTTGGGAAGTAATGATGCCGGAGGCTGTCTTGTGTCTTTGATTGCTGCTTTTCTGTATTATTATGCGGAAGAGAATTTGGATTATAACCTGTGTTTGTTGGCTTCTGCTGAAGAAGAGGTCTCGGGAAAGAATGGTGTGGAAGAAGCTATCAAACATCTGAAAAAAATTGATTTTGCTATTGTTGGCGAACCAACATTATTAGATTTGGCTGTTGCCGAAAAAGGGTTAATGGTACTGGATTGTGAAGCCAAAGGCATCTCCGGTCATGCAGCTCGGGAAGAAGGGGAAAATGCTATTTATAAAGCGATGCGGGATGTCGAGTGGTTTAGGACGTATCAATTCCCGAAAGTATCCGAGCACCTTGGCCCGGTGAAAATGTCCTTGACCATGATTCAGGCAGGTTCGCAGCATAATGTTGTTCCGGCTTCCTGCACTTTTGTTGTGGATGTCCGTACAACGGATGTTTATAACAATGAAGAAGTGTTGGCTATTATCCGTGAACATGTTCATTCTTCTGTGCAGGCACGCTCTACGCGGCTAAACCCTTCCACGATAGATCTCCAACACCCAATAGTAAAAGCTGGCATGACTTTAGGAGCGAAGCTATACGGTAGCCCTACAATGAGCGACCAAGCTTTGATTCCATATCCCTCCCTAAAAGTCGGCCCTGGTGACTCAGCCCGTTCGCATACTGCCGATGAATTTATTTACCTCACGGAAATTGAGAACGGAATTCGGTTTTATATCGAATTGCTGGGAAAAGTATTATAATCAAAGAGCCGACTTTCAGTCGGCTCTTTGATTATAAAGTAATTTGTCTTTTAATACTTTCTTCCAAAGAGATGATAGTTTCCGTGCGCTGGATTCCTTTCAATGCCTGGATGTCTTCGTTCAAGACTTTACGCAGATGTGCTGTGTCGCGGCAGACAATTTTGGCAAACATACTGTATTGACCGGTACAATAATGCAATTCGACTACTTCTTTAATATCCTGTAGCTGTTTTACAGCATCAGAATACTGCGAACCTTTCTCCAAATAGATTCCCAAGAAGGCTGTAATGTCAAAACCAACCTTTTGAGGATTAATAATTAGCTGAGATCCTCTAATTATTCCAAGTTCTTCCATTTTTTTCATGCGAACATGTATAGTTCCGCCTGAAACAATTAGTTTTTTTGCGATTTCTGTGTAAGGAATGGAGGCATTTTCCATTAAAATAGACAAAATCTGAATATCTAGATTGTCTAAATCGTAATTTGCGTACTTTTTATCCATAAAAATGGTATTTATTTGTATTTAAAATGGGTGTTTTTTTAAAATTATATAAAAATAAAATATTTTTTGCATTAAAATATAATCTAAACTATATTTGTTTTGTCAAAATGATAATAAAAATATCGATTTGATAATAAAAAAGCATGTTACTTCCCTCAAAATAACATAGGTTTATAATTGGTTAGCGTAGAAGTTCCTCGCCCGGGGAACTTCTTCCTTTTTTATCCATTTCTAAAAACCTTTCCTTTATTAAAATTTTTTCAAAAATAACAAGATTTTTCGGTAATTGATTGTGTGATTTGTAAAAAATAAACGCTTATTTGTCATTTTTTTAAAGTTTGGGCTTTGTTCTTGCATTGCGCCTTCAAGCCCGGTATAATTGGTATATTTACCAAAAAGGAGTATATGGAAATCGAGGATGTAAAAATATCGCGGAAGAAACCTATTTTTCCTGTAGGAAACGGCTTGATAAAATATTTACGGATGTATCAACGCGATGCGAAACTGCCTATTTCGTATCGGGATATGTTGAACTTTACGGAAACGGTGCCTGTGATGGATAAGTTTGGTCAAGATACTTTCTGGGAGACACCTTTATATCCGCCATCTGTTCAGGATCAGTTGTATGAGGGGCTAAAGGTCGTCTATGCGAAGCTGAAGGCTTCGGGTAACACGCGTATCGTTGAGCATAAAATCATCGATCGGATAGAATATTGTGCTTTCGGAAATACAAAACCTTTTCGGGTACGTATTATTAACCGTCTTAATGATGTGTATGATTATTTCTATGTTAAACAGGCAGATGCCTCACGTATATATGGGCTGGAACTGGAGGAGATTCTTTCGCCTAATCAGGTGAATTATCTGGTGGATCGTGATACGCTAATAGAGGAACATATCGTTGGGATCCCAGGGGATGTATTTAGCAAAAACCAGATTCATAATGAAGATTATAACCGAACCCGAATAGCAAAAGAGTTTGTGAAATTCAATGAACGCTGCATTATTTCTGTGTTGGGTGATATGCGAGCCTATAATTTTGTGATGCAGATAACGCCAGATTTTGATGATTTTCAATTTCGTATTCGGGCGATTGACTTTGATCAGCAGTTTTATGAAGGCAATCCCAAGGTCTACATGCCACAATATTTTAAGGAGAATTTTCCGTATGTGAAATTAGCAATGGAACATCTCAATGAAAAAACGGTGTTGCAGTATCAGCAGGAAGAAAGATCCTCCATAGTGCATCGTGTTCGTAGTGAGCGCCACCGTATTAAAGATTTGCGTGATGCCTCCAAATTACAGGAACTGTCTACACCAGAAAATATTATTCAGTTAAGAGAAGGTTATCGGGCATATTATGACAACGATGCTTATGCGAATTGTAAATCCATGACTGATATTGTCGAGCTAAATGTAAAGAATGTTATCCGACAGGTGAAGCTTTAGCGTACCCTTTTCTGGTTGTCCTTTACAAAGGCCTCCCAACCGGAGTAGCTTTTTGTGTCTGTTTGCAGATTTTGCTGAAAAGCATGGCATACTGCTACAGCCAATCCATCTGTTGCGTCCAGAAATTCGGGTATTTCCTGAAATTTTAATAATGATTTCAACATGGCAGCAACTTGTTCTTTACTGGAACTTCCATTTCCGGTTACCGATTGTTTTATCTTTCGGGGTGAATATTCAAAAATGGGAATATCAACACTCAATGCCGCGGCCATAGCTACTCCTTGCGCTCTGCCCAACTTGAGCATGACTTGAATGTTTTTCCCGTAGAATGGTGCTTCCAGAGCAACACAATCAGGTTTGTACTCTTGGATTAGGGCCATGGTTTTCTTAAAAATACGTTGGAGTTTTAGACCATGATCATCCAGATGTCCCATTTTTACCACACCCAAGCTTAAGAGCGTTAGTTTCTGTCCGGATTGTTTAACCAAACCATATCCCATGACGACGGTTCCGGGGTCGATTCCTAAAATAATACGCTCTTTCGCTTTCTCTCTTTGCATGGTACAATTATACGATTTTATATAGAGGGCAGAAAAACTGTCAGACAAAAACCTTTATTTAACGCTGTGCCGTGTACTCTAATTAAAGCCAGGGGAGGGTATGGACTATATCCTAAAAATTTAGTAACATTGTGCTTTTATTTTTGGCTCTTGACAAAACAACAGAAAAAATATTTGAACCTTGGTATCAAGTTGCTCATTGTGGGCTTGGCTATGTGGTTCATCGTTTCAAAAGTAAACAATCAGAAAAACTTAAGGGAATTTCAGACGCTGGTGAATAGTATTGACCCGTTGGTGATACGCTTGACGCTTGCTGTCGTTGTGGTCATGATGCTCCTGAATTGGGCGCTGGAGGTTGTCAAGTGGAAATACTTGAGCCGGAGGATTGAGAAAATTAGTTGGTGGAAAGCGACGAAATCCGTTTTTTGTGGATTGACTTGGGCAATATTCACGCCCAACCGAATCGGAGAATATGGCGGACGGGTGATGCTTTTGCGCCCAGAAAATAGGGCTTCGGGAGCCGTAGCGATGGGGGTCGGCTTGTTTGCTCAGTTGGTGCTGACGAGTGTTTTTGGGGCATTAAGTATTGCTTGGTTTGTTTCTACTTACCTGCCAACGCCAATAGAAGTGAAATTTGCAGTATGGCTGCTCGCAGGAATATATGCGCTGACGTTTGTTATTTTATACTTCAATGTACACTGGGTTGATTATTTGGTTGGTAAATTCAAGTTTCTGGCAAGGATAAAGCCCTTTTTCTCTATTTTAGATCAAGTAACGACCAAAGAACTCTTGGATGTATTGTTGTTGTCATTGGCAAGATTTATCATTTTTACCTCGCAATATATTGTGCTGATGTTGGTTATTTTGCCCGATCTGCCTTTTATGCCAATGACTTTCATGATTTTTATCTTGTTTTTTGTGCAATCTGCCGTACCTTCGCTGGATATTTTTGATTTCTCGATCCGTAGTTTTGTCGCCAGTAATTTGTATAGCTACATCACTACACAAGAAATTGCTGTGATGGCTATTGTTTCCTGTATCTGGTTTGTCAATTTAATATTGCCGGCGATTATCGGGGCATTTTTTGTAATGAATGTAAACTATATTGGTGGTAATAAGTCTTAATATTTTTTCGGTATGCATGACCATTGTGTATGTGCTGCTGGTGCTGTATATGCTACGTGGCTGGCTGCGTATCCCTTATTTTCGGGTTGGCCAAAAGTCATCATCAACACGTGTTTCGGTGCTGCTTGCCGCTCGCAATGAAGAAGGTAATATTGGCAGGACATTGGACTGTATTGTTGCACAGGATTTTCCGAAAGAATTGTTGGAAATCATTGTAGTGGATGACCATTCTACTGATAATACTGCTGAAATTGTCTTGTCTTATGCGGAAAAAGGTGTCAGACTTATTCAGCTTAACGAAGGAGATAAACTTAATTCTTATAAAAAGTTGGCGATTACACGTGCTATTGAACAATCCAATGGGGATATTATCGTGACAACGGATGCTGATTGCCGCATGGATAAGAATTGGCTCAAAACTGTAGTCGGTTTTTTTGAGGAAACTGGTGCTTATATGGTTTCATCGCCCGTAGTGTATTCCGAGGAAAAGAGTTTCTTTGAACGCTTGCAAACAGTAGAATTTCTCTACTTGATTGGTTTAGGGGCGGCTGGTATTGGAAATGGCAACCCAACGACATGTAATGGTGCAAATTTAGCCTATCGTCGTTCCATATTTTACGAAATGGGTGGTTTCCGCGGTATTGATAATCTGGCTTCAGGAGATGATGAGCTTTTCCTACATAAGGTTGCGGAGAAATATGCCGATAAGATTGGGTTCTGTAAAAGCAGGGAGGCTGTTGTATATACAGATGCGAAACCGACTTTGTCTTCTTTTATCAGTCAACGCAGGCGCTGGGCTTCGAAAAGTACGAAATATAAGGACAAGAAAGTCGTTGCCTTGGGGATTTGTATATGGCTGTTTAATTTGTCTCTAATCGTTGGTTTTGGGAATTTTCTTATTGCTCTTCCTCATCTACACTATTTGTTCCTGATGGCATTCGGACTGAAGTTTTTTGCGGAGTTCATCTTTGTCTTGCCGCTATGTAATTTTAGTGGTCGAAGGGAATTGCTATGGTGCTTACCTTTGCTGTCCTTGGTACACGCGGTGTATTTAGTTTATATCGGCATAGCCGGAAATATCGGTAAATACGATTGGAAGGGTAGAAAAGTAAATTGAGTTTTAACCTTCCACTTTTGATCGGATAATATCCTCCGCTTTTTTAACTATTTCTTCAGGACTTAGACCAGTCGTGTCAATCGGATTCAGGACTTCCCATGACATAGAAGTAAATGGTCGGAGTGGGAACATGCCGTATTGGACCATCAAATAAGAATTACGAATAGCTATAGGTACAACCAATGCTTCAGGGTTCTTTTTTAATAAAGTTGCAACCCCGCCAACAGAAAATGGCTTCATTTTACCTGTCTTCGTCCGTGTCCCTTCCGGAAAAATAAAAGCAGACCAATTTTTGGTCTTCATGTTGTTTGCCAATTTCAGAATTTCGCTGATAGACTGTTTTGGATCTTTGCGGTCGATGTTGGCCGCGCCTCCGTGCAAAAGATTGAACGATATGCTGGGAATGCCAGCTTGGGCTAATTCAATCTTAGAGATAAATTTTCCGTGGAATCTTCTTAAAAAATAGATCATCGGCGGAATGTCATAGGTGCTCTGATGATTCGCAATGAAGATGATGGGTTTGCCTATAGGTAGATTTTTATTGTCAATGAAACGTGTACGGTTGAATAGCGTGTAATTACAAGCGACTAACAATCCATTCAGTATATCTACGCTTCTTTTATGCGCTCCGTATCCTCCGAGTTTTAGACAAAGCCATTGGATAGGATGGAAGATAAGTAGTGCGAGTGCAAAACAGATGTAAAATATAGGTGTAAGGATATAACCGAGTACTTTTCTCATTTGATTTTAAAATTGTGCAAACTTACATAAATCATTTTATATGCAATATAATTATTGTGTGGCATATAAAGTAGGGAATTATGTGCGAATATTTTAACTATATTTATGTTTTGGTCATCCTGATTTTATGTTTATTTGAAAACTTATTCTGCAAGGCTTAGAAAATTTATTTTATACGTGATTGCATAGTTGATTTATAGAAGCTTATTTATATGAGAAATTATCTGGTTTTCATTCTTTTGTTGGTACAGTCCTGTTTAGGATATTCTCAATCTTTTGAAGGTACATGGCGAGGTGATTTGAAGATACAAGGAATGGCACTCCCTTTGGTTTTCCATTTGCAAGGAGAGACTAAAGAATGGAAAGGGAGTATGGAGAGTCCGGCACAGAGCAAGGCTCAGATTCCGTTAAGTTCTGTTCGTGTAGAACAAGATTCGATCTTTATTGAGGTTGCAGCTATTGGTTTGCGTTTTCAAGGCAGATTGCTGGATAATGAAAAGTTGGAGGGGCAAGTATTGCAAAATGGAATGAAACTACCGATAGTGATGTCCAGACCGGAAAATGTTTCCAATAAACGTTTACGTCCGCAGACGCCGACAGCTCCTTATCCTTACGACACCTTGGATGTGCGTTTTAAGAATACCTTTGATGCTGAAGAATTGGCTGGGACAATCACCATGCCTCGCAGTGAAGGTAAATTTCCTGCTGTTGTATTAGTGACCGGGAGCGGCCCACAGGACAGAAATTCAGAAATCTTTGGGCATCAGATATTCAAAGTAGTTGCCGATTATTTAACGCGAAATAATATTATTGTCTTGCGTTATGATGAGCGCGGGATAGGTCAATCCAAAGGAAATTATACCACGAGTACAATCAATGAGTTTAGCAAAGACGTAATCAGTGCCGTGGATTTTTTAAAGAGCCAGGAGAAAGTCGATGTGAATAGGGTCGGCATTATTGGGCACAGCGAGGGAGGGCTAATTGCTACGCTAATCGCAGGCCAGCATTCTGCCGATATCGATTTTATAGGTGTACTGGCCGGTCCGGCAATCTCTATTGACTCATTGATGGTTTTGCAGGCCTATGAGATAGGTAAGAATGCGGGAATGTCAGAAAATTATTTGGAACAAGTGCGTAACATTAACCGGAAAAATTATGCTTTGGTGAAAAGTGATTTATCTGCAGAACATGCTTATTTGCAGATTCTAGAGAACACGGAAGTTATTATTCCAGATCCTACACAATCCCAAAAGGATGAGATAAAAATGATGATGCGACCCGCTTATCGTTATTTCATGCGTATAGATCCGGTGCCGTTCATTCAACAAATCAAAATCCCTGTGTATGCAGCTTTTGGGGGTAAAGATATTCAAGTGCCTTTTGCTCCTAATATGGAAAGCTTGTCGGATAATTTGCCTAAAAACGATCGTCATCTCTTAAAAGTATATGATGGACTGAACCATCTGTTTCAAAAAGCAGAGACAGGAGCCGTATCTGAATATGTCGAGATTGAGGAAACCTTTAATGAGGTTGTATTAAGTGATTTAGCTGGGTGGATAAACTCTTTATAGAGATATTCGTGATTATCTTCGATAATGGTGTAAGATAATCACGAATCTTTTATGGTGTTGTATTTGCAACAGGAAGCACCTTTCCATTGTAAAATTGATGACCATTTTGTGCAAACTCTGCTACATATCTTCCCATTTCGAATGCCAAGGTTCCAGCTTCTACTCCCGGAAACGCTTCTTCGAACATTTCTGTCTGCGAAGAGCCTAACGCTAAACAGTTCACTTTTATACCTAATTCTTTAAACTCTTCTGCTAAACATTCTGTTAATGTTGCTAAGGCGCCTTTGCTTGCAGAATAAGCCGATAATCCTGCAAATTTTGCAGAGCCCTGAAAACCGCCCATGCTTCCGATATTGACGATATGCCCGCCGTTTGTCATTAAAGGAGCAATGTGCTTTATCATATTCACGTGTCCCAATAGATTGGTCTGGAAAACCTGTGCGAAATCGTCCAAAGAAGTTTCCAAAAATGGTTTATTGATTAATATTCCAGCATTGTTTATCAGAATATCTACGTGTTCGAATTTGGATTGTATGAATGGAATTAGTGAATCGGGATAATTGTCATAAACAATATCAAACTGTGCAGGATAAAGCTTTCCGCCTTCAGGATTTAAAGATGTGGATATCTCGTGTAGTTTTCTCAGTCTATCTGCCGAACGCGCCAAGGCAATGACTTGGTTGTCTCTGTTTCGTGTTAAGTCCAAAACTGCTTCGAATCCTATGCCATGACTGGCACCTGTGATAATGATATTTGCCATAATATGTATTTATTCCTTTTCAAGTTCTTTCTCCACTTCACTTGCAGAGGGAAGTCTGTCTGCACCTAAACGCTGGGGTCTAAAGATATAATATATACCCGAAGAAGCAACGAGCAGGGAAATGATATAGAAAATCAGACTAATTAATACTGCTAAGTGAGGGTCCAATTTAAAATAGTTTGCACCATAGATGATAGCTAATTCTCGTAGACCTACGCCTCCGCCAATCGTCGGAACAACTGCGACAAGTGAAGAAACCATAAAGATAAGCAGATACGGAGAAAACTTACCATCGAAGTTCATCGCATAAAGTATGCATATAGCACTCAGCGTCTGAAATCCTTGTACAGCGAGTGCTTTGATATGTGTCTGGATAAAGCGATTAAAGAAATCCCGAAAGAAAAGGTGAAGAAAATAAACGTATGTTGTGGTTCCTATAGCCAGTGTGGCAATGGTAATGCTGTTGGGAATTGCTAGTCGAGGCATGAAAATAACCAATGCTCCGATAATGATACAAAGTGCCCAAAGGCCGCTTAATCGATCAAAAAATACGGCACTGAGGACTTTTCTACCTTTGATGTGATGATTTTTCTTCAGAAAATAAATTTTATAACCATCCCCTCCGATACCTCCAGGAAGAAAAAAGTTATACAATAGGCCCAATTGGTATAACCGCATATTATAACGCTCACTCAATTTCAGTCCGATGGTTTTAAAAAAGCTGTTCAGTCGTGAGGAGGCGATGACTATCGATATGATATAACTTAATAAAGCTAAAAATAAGAATAAGGGATTACAATCTGTTAGGGCTTGCTTGACGTCTGGAAATGAGATTTTGCGCATCACAAAATACAAAGCTCCGAGAGTCACCAGAACTTTGAATATATTTTTTAAGATGGACCAGTATTTATTTTTCATGATGATGTGATTGGAATAGCCTGCATTATGTCAATGGACTGCTTTGGATATATAAAAGCAACAAATAGGCACACAAAAATGCTCCACAAAGTGAAAACATCCAATTGAAATCCACTTGTGTAAACTTATTTCGAAGCACGACAATCAATAATGCTGTGAATAATAAAAAAAGTAAAATAGGCGCAGCAATTGACCAAATACTTTGAAAATTAAGGTTTGCGGGCAGTAATTCCCTATTCGTGAAATAGACAATAATTGGAATAGCCAATAGAATAATCGTAATGCGCAAAATTGCTTTCGCAATAATCTTGCTTATGGTATGATTTTTGGATACAGTCATATGACGCAAAGTTATATATTTCCTCTATAAATAATGTATCTGTGAGGGAGAGGAGATTCAGTATATATGCATTCGTAGTTGTATTGCATATAAACATGAATTTATCTAAGTTTGCGAATATACTCAAATAGGAAAATTAATTTTTATATCATGCAGAAACATAAACATTTCTTGTCATTTGCGGCTTTGTTTGCCGTTATTTTATTGTTGACTTCTTGTGGGGCACAAAAGAAAACTTCTACAGGCGGTGGAGTTTCTTCAGGCGTTTCGCAGGCCGATGGCCCGTCTGCTTCGCAGTGGAGAAATGGGTTGAAAGGAAAATGGGTGCTCAATTCTGTGAATAGAGAAGATATTCCTTCAACATATACAATCAAGAATATTTTTGATGAAGCACCGGTTGATTGTTTCATTGGAAGTGTTTGGACTTTGCCAGGGGGTAATTATCGTGGAAGCATTGCTTTTAATGCTGCCGGTAATTTATGTGCTGATGGTGCGGTTCGTACCATTGTATGGTCTGTTTATGACGGAGCAAAAGAGGGCGCATATCCGCAATTCCAATTTAAGAAAGTATACTCTGGCGAGAAAGCGTCTAATGTGACCAGTGGTTACCGTTTAAACTTGTCCTATTCTGACGGACAATCACTTGTAATGCGTATGCCTGTCTCATTAGAAAATGGCAGTGGAAACTTGGTGCTTAATTTCTCACGTGTAGAGTAAAAAGTATCCAATCTGATAAAATAAATGAAAATGAGGTTGCTTCCAAATGTAAGGAGCAACCTCATTTTTATTTCTCGACCCAATGTCATGAAGGAGATAGCTATTATCTTTTTTGGGACTTTACTTAATTAGAATTTGATTGAAGATGCGAAAAAAGCCATAATAATCGTAAACACTTCGAAATATTCTTAATTTTGCTTATTACTCGCAAATAATGGATACAAATAAACCCAAAGTAGCTTTCATTACCGGTATTACTGGTCAGGATGGGGCATATTTAGCAGAATTTCTTTTAAAAAAAGGATATATAGTACACGGCCTTAAGAGACGCTCCTCACTGTTTAATACAGATAGGATAGACCATATCTACCAAGATCCTCATTTAAGTCAACGTAATTTTATCCTACATTATGGTGATCTGACTGATTCTTCTAACTTGATTCGTATTATTCAGGAAGTTCAGCCGGATGAAATTTATAATCTTGCGGCTCAGTCGCATGTTAAGGTAAGTTTTGATACACCTGAATATACAGCTAATGCCGATGGTATTGGAACGTTACGGATTTTGGACGCGGTGCGTTTATTAGGGTTGACACAAAAAACACGTGTGTATCAAGCTTCTACTTCGGAATTATACGGCTTAGTGCAGGCTGTGCCACAAAGCGAGACAACACCATTTTATCCAAGAAGTCCTTATGCCGTAGCGAAATTGTATGGCTATTGGATAACGGTCAATTATCGGGAAGCTTACAATATGTACGCATGTAATGGGATACTTTTTAATCATGAAAGCCCAGTGAGAGGAGAAACTTTTGTAACCCGTAAGATTACCAGGGCTGTGGCAAAGATTGCTTTAGGATTGCAGGACAAATTGTTCTTGGGCAACCTATCTGCACAGCGGGATTGGGGACATGCGAAAGACTATGTGGAGGCGATGTGGCTTATGTTGCAGCAAGATAAGCCAGAAGATTTCGTGATTGCTACAGGAGTAACTACTCCTGTGCGTGATTTTGTACGTATGGCTTTTGCTGAAATTGGTGTAGAGATCGAGTTTAGTGGAAAGAATGAATCGGAAAAGGGTGTTATCATTGATCGGGATGAGGAAATATTGAACAGATTAAATATTCCTGTTGAGAATATAAAATTGGGACAAACTGTAGTCAAAGTTGACCCGGCCTACTACCGACCTACTGAAGTGGAACTTTTGATCGGTGATTCTTCTAAAGCCCAGGAAAGGCTAGGTTGGAAACCCAAGTTCACTCTGCCGATGCTTGTCAAAGATATGATGGACAGTGATTTACAATTGATGAGGAAAGAAGAATATCTGCGAAAAGGAGGCTTCTACACCATGAATTATTTTGAGTAGATGTTAAATTCAATTTCGAGTATTTGTATTGGAATAGTTTTTGATATTGATTTACTGTAGATTAGAGAGAACACTTTTGGTATTTTTTGTTGAGAATGAGTAAGGTAGATAATATAGAGCGAATGTCGGCTTCGGATCAAGAAGAGGCCAATCACACCCTTCCAAAACATAATAACAATTCGAGAATTTATTTCTTTATCATAGCTATTGCTGCGCTATTGGCGACGAATGTTTATTTTTATGTGAAATTCAAATCCTCAGGAGAGAAGCTTTATACGATGACGCTGCAAAAGCAAGATTTGCAGATAGAAATAGACCGTATAGAAGCTGAGTTGGATAATTTGGTCGGATTGAAAATGGATGTTGTAGATCCATTATTACAAGCCTCTGAAGAAAGAGCACGCGAGGTTATCGAAAATTTGCGTCATAAGTTAGACGACAATTCTATTGTAGAATCCGATATTCTTAAGGCGAGACAAGAAGTTATTCGATTGAAAGATGATGTATCCATATTGCGAAACGGCTTAGCTGAATTAAAGGTACGGAATGAGGTATTGCAGAAGGAGAATAGCAACCTTACGCAAAAAGTTATTCAATCTGGCAAAGAAATCACCAATTTAGCAGAAGAAAATAACTCCTTGAAAGATAAAGTTGTTACAGCTTCAGCATTGAAAGTTTCCAATATACAGATTAATGGTATTAACGAGACTAAGAAAGGTGATATGCACACGGAGACCCGTGCGAGACGTGTAGACAAATTGCAGATATTATTTTCTGTTGCCGACAATGATTTGGCTAGGGCGGGAGATAAGGAAGTGTTCGTTCGGGTTATTGACCCATCTGGTAATCTATTTGGTGATGCAAGTAACCTGTTCTATGTACATGGAGAAAAATTGCAGTATACCTTTAAGGAAGTGATTAACTTTACGAACAATGGAGAAGAATATCAATTCTTGTGGTCGTTAGATAAATTCAAGAAAGGTGCGTATACTGTTTTGCTTTATAGCGATAATGCAGTTATGGGACGTGCGAATGTTGTCTTAAGATAAGGTCTTTATCTTGTTTTCTTCTTCCTCGTAAGGAGGGAGGCTGATGATAAAGGATGTCCCTACATTTGTTTTCGTAACGAATTCTATTTTGCCACCAATCGCGGTTACCGTTTGCTTGACAAATGCCAGTCCCAATCCTGTTCCAGAACTTTTGGTTGTAAAGTTTGGCTTGAACAGATTTGGTAAAGCCTCTGGAGAAATGCCATAACCATTATCTGTTACAAATACCTTCACCCAATTGTTGTCTGTTAATTCCAAGGTCACATGGATTTTTATTTTCTTCCTTCCAACACTGGCTTCAATGGCATTTTTTATTAAGTTGTTGAAGGAGCGTAGAGTTTGGTCTCTATCCCCAAGTATATAGACCTCATTTTTCCCTGTATTATTAATAAAAACAACTGTAACATTGGATGTCCCACTGAATAAGTTGATGACTTTCTGTATTTTTTCTATCAGATTGATCTTTACCATATTGGTTTCAGGCAATTTGGCGAAGGCAGAAAATTCAGTGGCTATTTTTGATAAGCTATCAATTTGCTCAATAATGGAATGTGAGATGCGATCAAATCGTTCTTTAAAACGACTATCGTTTTCATTATAGGATCGGATGAGTTGCTGTATGCCAAGCTTCATTGGTGTCAGCGGATTTTTTATTTCGTGTGCGACCTGTTTTGCCATTTCCCGCCATGCTGTTTCTCGCTCAACATCGCGTAGCTGTTTCGCACTTTCCTCCAGTTTTACCAACATGTAGTTGTATTCTTTGATGAGCATACCAATCTCATCGTTTCTTTCCCAATAAAGAGGTTCGTTGATCTTATCGGACAGCTGTGTAGCCGCCAGCTTTTCGCGGACAATGTTCAAAGGCTCTGTTATTTTACTGGAGACAGCAACGGCAATAAAACCGAACAAAATAATAATGACGGTGTAGATATTCAGAATGGTGTTCAGTAATAGGTTCTTGCTTTCTGCTGTATCTTTTATTGAAGAGTAATGAGGTGTGCTGAGGTAGGCAACTGTTCGGTATTCTTCATCCTTGATGGAAGAATAAGCCGCAGTATACCAAAAATCCGAAATACGTTCCCGTTCGTATGCCTCAGAACGGTGCAGAACAGCCAGCTTTGTCAATGCTTTAGGATTCATGTATTCGGATAATAACTTTAAGTCAAATATTCGCGGTTGGGAGGAGTAAAGTAACTTTCCGGATTTGTCGTAAAGATTGAAGTTGCTCACTGTCGTAGCTGCGATACCCGTGAGTATATCCTTGATTTTTTCATTTAAATTGCCCTCTACATCTCCAATGCTGATCTCGATTTTCTTGGTTATTTCCGCAATTTCTTTTAGTCGTGTGTCCGCCTGATTGGATTCCAACTGTCGGTTGATGCTTAGAAATGCAATAGCTCCAGAAATAAGTACACCCAATAGGACGGAAATAATCACTAAAGATTGAATCCGCGTACTGTATTGAATATTATTGAAAAACTGCCTGAAGTGATATTTAATCCGAATCCAATGAAAAGATTTGTCAGAAATCGTTTTCAACAGATAATGTATCATGTTGTAAAGGGAAAAGAAGACCAATAACAGAATGAAGAAGGTTGACCCTAGGGCGAGTATTTCCCAGATACTAGGTTTATTGGTGCTCAAGATGATCGAAGTATATTCATCTGGTTTGAAGGCCAAATGGTAATATTCGTCGTGAAGGTTTAGTTCCAAATATTTCTGCAGGTCACCCGCCATTGGAATACTTCGCTCAGGATAGTTGTAAGTTCCATATTGTGTGATTAGTACCCCGTCCCTATATAGTGCATAAGAGTGGCTTAAGAATGTGTTCTGTTGCCAGACACTGCTTGTATTATCTGTAAGTAATTCAGGGTAAGGTAAAGCTGTGCTATATGATACATTCTTAAAATCCAGATAGACGTGGTAAAATCTTTCTGGATCGTTTTCATAGGGGATTGCGATATGTGTGAAATATTCGTATGCTCCTAAGGAGCTTCTCAGACGATAAAAGCCTTTAGTAGCAGGAATTTTTATAGCGCCTTTAATAACCTTTTCTCGATATTCAGTTGCTTTGTTTGAAGAATCGTCACTCAAGGACTCACCCTCGTTATCGTAGAAATATGCTCTGAAATCAAAGCGGGAAAGATATCCTCCTGCGTAACGTGTCTTCAGATAGTCCATTAAATAATCCATATCCTGTGAACGGGAGTGGAGATTTAAGAGTTTATTTAATCGGATATCATCTTTTATGTTGTTTTCTATGTCGATGAACAAAGAGATGGCATTGGTATCATCTTCTGCTAATAAATGGGATATCGATTGCTTCATATGCTCTATTTTCTTCGTTTTTGTAGAGCTGTTATAGATGATGACCGATATGGCAGAGAGCAGGAGAATTGAGGCTATAAAAATGGATAAACGATAGGGTTGTGAAAAATTGTAGGTGAGATAAGAGCGAATAAAAATCAAAAAACCGAAGAAAATAAATAACAATATATTGACCCCTAATAATGCCGCTGATACTAGGGCGATAACGATACAGATTAACTCAATATTGAGGGTAAGTGTGATGTTACTTAGAAGATTTTTGATAAACAATACGATATTGTCAATGTACAAGATGAATGCTGTAATATTGATGCACCCAATTAACGCACATAACCAGCCATAGGTCCCAAGGTTCAGTAGTCTAGTGAAATCATACTGATGCAAAGGAGAATGGGTTAGTAATGTCCCCATATAGTAGTACATGTTATATCCTATATAGTGGATCGACAGGACGGCGAGAAAGGATAAGAATATTGCTACTATTTTATGGCGAAAGAAAGAGGGAAGAGTTAGCTTTTTTTGGACGACTTTAATGAAGACAATCAGTCCAAAAATACTGATTGAGGTCATTACGAATGCCCACATATTGGGTAAAAATTCGTTATAAGCGTAGAGTTTAGCGTCGAATATCTGAAAGCTCGAATGTATTGACAACCAGTTAGAGCGGAGATCAATGTATCTTATAGAGAGTAATATTGCTGCAAAGATTAATACCGAAATCCATCCATTCCCCTTTTTGGCAATCTGCAGGCAAAGACTATAAGACAAGATAAAGATACAGATGAAGGCAGCCATCCAACAGAAAAGCTGTAGATTAATGAAAATATTATCCTTCTTTCCGTCTATAAGCTTTACAGAGAACAAATAATTTTTGTCTTTGCTATATATATTCCGAATATTTTTGTTGTCATCGTATTTTGCGATTTCGATATTATTAACATTTACGACCGGTTGGAAGGAATTTTGGAGATAAGTATTGGGGCGATCAAAATCTCGCTTTAGAGGGATCATTGCCAATACGGTAACATTATTTGCAAGCTCTTTTTTCTTGAATAGAAAAGAACGGTTTTCTGACTGTATAAAGGAGGTACCTTCCCGTACTCCTAAATCTGTTACTGGCACATAGACGTTCGATGACCAATGTACCAGCTCATGGTGCTTGTAAATAAAGAAAAAAATATATTCTTTAGCTGTTTTATCGGTTATCTCGGCTACTTGAAGTGGGTATTTCTCTGCATTTTGAAAAGTCTTTACAAGAAGACTATCTTGCCACAATTCGTCAATACGTGTTTCGTATTTATGAATCGTTTCAGTAAGTTCCTTTTGATCCAGCTCCAATATATCCTCTTCAGTCGTGGTAAAATGAATGGTTAAACCTGTACCAATTAAGGTTAGTGTTAAGACCAGAAGGAGAATCCGAATTTTGGTAAGCATCTATTTCTGTTTTTCCTAAAGTGTAAATATAACAAAAAACCGAAATGAAATTTAGCAATGCGGATGAAGGAATTAAAAAAGAACCCACGTTAACTGATATAGTAACGTGGGTTCTGCAATATAAACAAGTATTTTGTTTCTTTAGTTATGCGTATGCACATCTTCTTCACGGAAGAATTTAGCCGTAAAGTACTCGCGGTTCATACGTGCAATATTTGAAAGTTTGATGCCTTTAGGGCACTCTGCTTCACAAGCACCTGTGTTTGTACAGCTACCAAAGCCTTCAGCATCCATCTGATCTACCATGGCTTGTGCCCTTTCGTAGCGCTCTGTTTGACCTTGTGGTAACAAAGCGAATTGTGAGATTTTTGCCGAAACGAACAACATTGCCGAAGCATTCTTACACGCAGCTACACACGCACCACAACCGATGCAGGTAGCTGACTCGAAAGCCTCATCAGCGATACGCTTAGGGATTGCGATAGTATTTGCATCCGGTACACCACCTGTGTTTACGTTTACATATCCACCCGCTTGCTGAATACGATCAAATGCTGTACGGTCAACAGCCAAGTCTTTCAACACCGGAAAAGCAGCAGCTCTCCAAGGTTCGATAACGATAGTTTGCCCGTCATGGAACGAACGCATGTGCAATTGACAGGTCGTAATTCCATATTTAGGGCCGTGTGGGCGACCATTGATAACCAATGAACACATCCCGCAAATACCTTCACGACAATCGTGGTCAAAGTATATTGGATCTTCTCCTTTACGTGTCAAGTCTTCGTTGACAATATCAAGCATTTCCAAAAAGGACATATCATCAGCGATATCGTTTGCTTGGATTGTTACAAACTGACCTTTGGATTTATCATTTTTTTGACGCCAAACTTTCAGCGTTAAATTCATGTGATTACTCATATCTGTATACGATTTGAGAATTGCGTATTGCGTATTGCGATTTTTTGACATCTAGAGGGTCATATATCGCATATCGCACGTCGCATATCTTATTTATAACTTCTTTGTGTTAATTTAACGTTTTCAAACACCAATTCCTCTTTGTGAAGAACTTCCGGTTGGTTGTCACCTTTATACTCCCAAGCAGCTACGTAAGTAAATTCTTCATCTATACGTTTAGCTTCTCCTTCTTCGGTTTGGGACTCTAAGCGGAAGTGACCACCACAAGACTCTCTACGGTTTAACGCATCGTCAACCATCAGTTCGCCCAATTCCAAGAAATCGGCCACGCGTCCAGCTTTTTCCAAAGACATGTTCAATTCGTCGTTTTCTCCCAAAACACGTGCATTCGACCAGAACTCTTTTCTCAATTCCTGAATTAAACGTTTCGCTTTAATCAAGCCTTCTTCCGTACGCGCCATACCACAGTATTCCCACATAATGTGGCCTAATTGTTTGTGGATATCGTCAACCGTTTTCTCACCTTTTAAGCTAAGAAGTGTAGTGATTTTTGATTCTACTTCTTTACGGGTTTCTTCGAACGCAGGGTGGTTTTTATCCACAGGAGCAAAACTTCCCAAGTTAGCTAAGTAATCACCTACAGTGAAAGGGATAACAAAGTAACCATCTGACAAACCTTGCATCAAAGCTGAAGCACCCAAACGGTTAGCACCGTGGTCAGAGAAGTTCGCTTCACCCAGAGCATATAAACCAGGAACAGTTGTCATCAAGTTATAATCAACCCAGATACCACCCATCGTATAGTGAACAGCAGGATAGATACGCATTGGCTGTTCGTAAGGATTTTCATCCGTAATCTGGTAGTACATGTCAAACAAGTTGCCATATTTAGCTTCTACGGTGTCTTTACCTAGACGCTTAATGGCATCGGCAAAGTCCAAGAATACAGCAACACCTGATTTACCCACACCACGACCTTCATCAACCATTTCTTTAGCATTACGTGAAGCTACGTCACGAGGTACCAAGTTACCGAATGAAGGATATTTTCTTTCCAAGAAGTAATCGCGATCGCCTTCTTTGATGTCTGAAGGTTTCAATTCGCCTTTTCTTAGTTTTTCAGCTAATTCTACAGTTTTAGGAACCCATACACGACCGTCATTACGCAATGATTCAGACATCAAAGTCAATTTCGATTGGTGATCACCTGTTACAGGTATACAGGTCGGGTGAATCTGCGTATAACACGGGTTCGCGAAGAAAGCTCCACGTTTGTGTGCTCTCCATGCTGCTGTTACGTTACAGCCCATTGCATTCGTTGATAAGAAAAATACGTTACCATAACCACCTGTACATAACAATACAGCATGACCTTCGTGCGCTTCAATCTTACCAGTCACCATATCACGAGTGATGATACCACGTGCATGACCATCGATTTTTACCAAATCCAACATCTCATGACGTGTGTAAGATTGAACTTTACCTTTCCGGATTTGGCGGTTAAGTGCCGAATATGCACCTAATAATAATTGTTGTCCCGTTTGTCCACGAGCATAGAATGTACGGGATACTTGTGCTCCACCGAAAGAACGGTTATCTAACAAACCTCCGTATTCACGAGCGAAAGGCACACCTTGTGCCACACATTGGTCGATAATATTGACCGATACCTCTGCTAGGCGGTGAACGTTTGCTTCACGAGCACGGTAGTCGCCACCTTTGATAGTGTCATAGAATAAACGGAAAACGGAGTCGCCGTCATTTTGGTAGTTTTTCGCTGCGTTGATACCTCCTTGTGCAGCGATAGAGTGTGCACGGCGAGGCGAATCCTGATAGCAGAAAGTTTTTACATTGTAACCAAGTTCTGCCAATGATGCAGCAGCAGAAGCTCCGGCCAAACCTGTACCAACAACGATAATCGTAAATTTACGTTTGTTGGCTGGGTTAACCAGCTTCATGTTGAATTTATGTTTTGACCATTTCTCGGCTAATGGGCCTGCAGGTACTTTAGAATCTAACATATCTTTAAATAATTTGTATTATATGGATATTTGAACTATATCCTAAATATTATTTAACAAAATAAAAATATAAAGGCATCAAGGCGAACCCAATAGGGACAATAACGCCAAAAAGCCAAACGCCGATCGCTTGAATCAGTGGTAAATATTTCTTGTGCGAAACACCCAATGTGCGGAATGCCGATTGGAAACCGTGGATTAAGTGGAAGGCTAATGCTGCCATAGCGATGACATAGAAAATAACCAGACCAATGTTTTTAAAAGCATAAGCAACTTGCTTATAAAGGTCGCGTGCTTTCACGATTTCGACATTGTTTTCAATGGTCACTTGGTAATCAGTGAATTCACTGGCTTGCAATTCGGTGATGGATCTTGCACCTGTGGCCAGATCTGTGCGGTATTCCACATAAGGAACCTGATCGTTATGGTATTTCCACCAGAAGTTTTGCATGTGCGTAGCCAAGAAAACAAGTACAATTGTACCCAAGATACCCATGTTGCGCGAGTTCCACGTACTGTTTGCTTTACCGTCATACTGTGCGTAGCCGATAGGGCGAGCAGCTCTATTCTTCAAGGTCAGAACTAAAGCATAGATAGCATGCAAGATGATGGAAGCATAAAGTAAATAAGAAACAACCTTAATAGGCGTGAAATGCGTCATGAAGTAAGCATATTGGTTGAATGCATACCCCGCGTCATCCTTAAATAACTGCAAGTTACCAATCAAGTGAACGATAAGGAAAGTACATAGAAAAATTCCTGTCAAGCTCATGATTAGTTTTCTTCCCAGAGAAGAACTTAAAACTGGCTTTGAATTACTCATTATTCGTGATATTTGATTTTACCCGCAAATCTATCTAATTGCTAACATAATTATGACAAATAAAGTAGAAAAACAATCAATTTAGAATGTTTCTAATCAATAGAAAAGCGATATCGGAAATCTCCAATATCGCTTTTCTATATTTTTCCGAACAAAACTGTTCGGTAATGATGTTGTTTAATTAAAGGCTAAAGGCGACTATAAGATAGCGAAGCCTAAACCAACTGTCCACATTCTGATTTTTTGATCTCCTGTTGAGCTTAGGTTCGTTAAACCGTGCTCATAACGTACGTCAATGGTTAATTTGCTGATGTCAGCACCGATACCACCGATAATACCTGTTGAATTCTTTTTATACGCGTCCCAATTGGTTGCTTCTGAAATGTTCACGACTTTGCCATCCTGAGCAAAAGAGAATACGGGGCCAGCTTGAATACGGAAACCTACAGGGCCTAGACCGATTTTAGTACCTAATAAAATAGGAACATCCATACTTTTGAAAGTTGCATCTCCTTCCTCGTTATTAGCTGTCTTGATACCGGCTTTTTTGCTGGCATAGTAAACCTCTGGCTGTACATGGAATCCGGCAAGACCTACACGTCCCCAAGCGCCCAATTGGAAGCCTGTTTTGGTATCTGAATTGAATAATTTACCCTCTGAACTCAAGCTTGAAAAGCCCAACGCCCCCTTTACACCTAATTTAAAAGAAGGTAATAATTGTGCTTGAGCAAAAGTAATTGCAGCAATAAAACAAATTAATGTAAGTAAAGATTTTTTCATGCGATTTTTTTATTTAATTTTATTTTCTGACAATATTAACGCATTTTTTTAAGAATCTGATACATGAGTTCGTTAAAAATATCTAATTCCGATTGGGATATATTGAAAATCAAGCTGCGCAGAAAGTATAATCACCTTAGCGACGAGGATCTCGCTTATCAAGAAGGAGGGGAAGAAGTTTTAGTCGAGCGTTTGACCAAACGGTTGCGACGAAATAAAGAATATGTGCTGTTTACCTTATCTAAAGAACTGACAGATTTGGAGTCCAATCGTCTGTAGTTATGGCAACAATAAGTTGGGAAGACTTTGAGTGCGTAGATCTGCGTGTGGGTACAGTGTTAGAGGTAGACGACTTTCCAAAAGCGCGAAAGCCCGCCTATCAATTACGTATTGACTTTGGTGAATTGGGCATTTTGAAATCTAGTGCACAGATTACTGCGCATTATGCGAAGGAGGATCTTATAGGTCGGCAGGTTATTGCAGTGGTCAACTTTCCCAAAAAACAGATTGCCGATTTTATGTCGGAATGCTTGGTTACGGGACTTCCCGATGAAAATGGGGATATTGTGTTGAGTGCCGTTGAACGTCCAGTGCCAAATGGTGCGAGGTTGATGTAGTCCCTTTTTGTCATTTCGACGACGTTAGGAGGAGAAATCTCTGGATATAACTCCAGCTTAGACATAGATATCTCCTTTCGTCAATATGACAATGTCGTTTAGAGATAAGATTTCTGTCAAAATAGCAATCTGTGTTGCATCCTTCCATGAGGGAGGCGTTTTTTTTAATTTTTAATTTCTATTTTTTGAAAATATACAATTTTGAACCAACGGATGAAGATCCGATCACGGTTGATGAAACCTATATGCGTGAGGCGTTGAAGCTTGCTAAGCAAGCCTATCAGGAAGATGAAATCCCGATAGGAGCTATCATCGTTAGTCATGGAAAAATTATAGGCAAAGGTTATAACCTTACTGAACGGCTGAATGATGTGACTGCCCATGCCGAGATGCAGGCTTTTACGGCAGCATCCAATTATATGGGAGGCAAATATCTTAAAGACTGTACACTGTATGTCACGGTTGAGCCTTGCGTGATGTGTGCAGGAGCATCCTATTGGACACAGGTTTCACGGATTGTGTACGGAGCGACAGATGAGAAACGAGGGGCCTCCAAATTTGGACAACTTTATCATCCGAAAACAACTATAGTCAGTGGTATGTTACAGAAAGAATGTGCCGATCTGATAACATCATTTTTTCGTAATAAAAGATAGGAAATTAGCGTTTTTAAAGGAAACAGGAAACATAAAATAGCTTTAAATTGTTATATTCGTACAATTAATTGTGTACTATAAAAAATTAAAATATTATGGCATTTGAATTAGAAGCATTACCATATGCAAGCAATGCATTGGAACCACACATTGACCAAGAGACAATGGAAATCCACCATGATCGCCATCATCAGGCTTATGTGGACAACTTGAACAAGGCAATTGCCGGCACGGATGCTGAAAATCTATCGTTAGAAGAAATCAACAAAAATATTTCTAAATATCCAGCGGCAGTGCGTAACAATGGCGGTGGCCACTTTAACCACGGTCTTTTCTGGTCTATCTTAGGTCCGAATGCAGGTGGAGAGCCTACAGGTGACTTGGCAGAAGCAATTAACAAAACTTTTGGTTCTTTCGCAGAATTAAAAACACAGTTGCAAAATGCAGGTGCTACACGTTTTGGTTCGGGTTGGGCTTGGTTGATCGTGAAGGCTGATGGAGAGTTGGCTGTAACTTCTACACCAAACCAGGATAACCCGTTGATGGATGTAGCTGACGTACAAGGTACACCAATCTTGGGTATCGATGTTTGGGAACACGCTTACTACTTAAAATATCAAAATAAGCGCCCAGCATACCTTGAGGCTATTTTCAATGTAGTTAACTGGGATGCTGTAGCGGAACGCTATCAGGCTGCGAAGTAAGCATTTCATTTTCTTACATTTATAAAAAAGCAAACAGGCGGTTACTAAAGTAGCGGCCTGTTTTTTTGTCCCCATAACTCGTCCTCGTTTTAAACAAACAAAAAACCTGGTGATATACAATCCAATGGGTATCCCATCACTTCTTCAGCTTTAGTGTCCACAAGTTCGAAGTCAGCAGTGCCACAATTAAATATATAATAATAGTATGGGCCCACATGGAACAGATTGAGTAGTTGGTTTTGTATTTCTATATCGAAACTATAAGGCTTGTCATCTTCAGATTTGATGATGCGGCTCCATATATGTCTTGCGTTGTCGAAATTGTGATTAATCATTTTCTTTAATCTACGTGTTAACGATGGTGGGGGATGGCTATAGCCAATCCTTTTCTATGGCAAGGGCAATGAGTTCAATGACATTTCTGCACCCACATTTCTGTAGGATATTCTTTCTATGGGTGGCTACAGTTTGTGGGCTGATAAAGAGTTCGTCGGCGATTTCTGCAGTAGTCTTACCTTGAGCGACACATTGCACGATCTCGATTTCTCTGATGCTGAGGACAATATCCTCAGTAGTTCTTTTGGTTGCTAAGGAAGAAAGTATACTTCTCTTATGTGCACGCGCTATTGACAAGTTTATAGTAAGCAGTAGTTGATCTTTATGGAAAGGTTTTAAAAGATAGGCATAGGGCATAGAAAGTTCGGCCTTGCGTAAGGTCTCTGTATCGGAGTAGGCGGTCAAGAAAATAATGGGTACATGCTTAGGTACAAATTCTTGAACCAGGGTTATTCCGTCTATCTCATGGCGCAGGTTAATGTCGCTCAATACAAGGTCAAATGTTTTGTCTGCCAACAAAATAGATGCTTCCTCGGGTGTTGTGGCGATTTCGGCCTGCAGACCGCTGGATTCCAAATGCAGCTTGATGCTGTTGGCAATAATGATTTCGTCCTCTACTATTAATATCTGCTTGTTCATGATTCTCCTAGGTTTTGGGTAGTTTGATGGTGAAAATACTGCCATTTGAGACTTCAATATCCATTGTCCCTTTGAGCTCTTTAATCAATAGACGCATTAACCCCATGCCTTTGTGGTCATCGGTGAAAGGTCTGCTTTTATCGAAGCCTACACCATTGTCGCTGTATTGTATAGTGATATTGTTTCCACTTTCAGCCAATGAGACATGGATTTCTTTATGTTCTTGTTCTTGTTTAAAGGCATGTTTTATAGAGTTGATAATAAGCTCATTGAGGATAAGGCCTAAATAGGTCAGTTTATTAGAAGGTAATACCAGATCGCTGATATTAGAATGAAAATATATTTTCTGACCAGAAAAGGTAATCAAGTCTGCGGTTAAATTATTGATAAAGCTTTTGATGGATACACCCTTGTCGTTATCGCTCAAATTGAGTAGGTCATGAATGCGCGATACTGTAAAGACACGTGCCTGCAGGGTGCGCAGCTTCTTTTGTATGAGTTGGTTGTCGATTTGGAAGCTCTGTATGTCGATTAGGCTGGTGATGAGCTGTAGGTTGTTCTTGACACGGTGGTTAAGCTCTTGCATCAAAAAAGTGATGTTATCTTTCTGTTGTTGGGTCAAGGATAGAGATTCGTGAAGAACTTTGTTCGTTTCAGACAGTTCTTCCGTACGTTCGTTGACCATCTGTAGCAGACGGCGATTGGTCAGTTTCTGTTGGTAGGTCTTATAAGAGAAGCCACCTACTACCAATGCAGAGATCAGGAGAATCAACCCAACCCGGAAAGGTAGTGTAGCATACCAAGGTGACCTGATAATGATGGTCATCTCATCAATATCGCCCCATATTAGCTCATTGTTGCTTCCGCGCACTTTGAAGGTGTATGTTCCTGGAGCCAAGTTGGTATAAGTTGTCGAACGGTCCCTTGTTATTGGGCGCCATTCTTTATCAAAACCTTCCAATATGAACTGATAGCGATTTTTTTTGCTCCATAGATAATTAAGATTTACGAAATCGAAGGTAATGACATTCTGGTCATGGGAGAAAGTTAATGTATCCGTATAAAGAATATTTTCCTGAATGGGGCGACCAAAGAGCAGGACATTTTCAATATGTGTTTTGCCCGTATGGGTATTCATTGGAATACTGTCGGGATGGAAGACGTTGAAACCGTTCATTCCCCCAAAGTAGAAATATCCTAAACTGTCTTGATAAGCCGCCTTACCATTGAATTCGTTATTTTGTAACCCATCGTCTTCTGTGTAGTTCTTAAATATGGCTGTGTACTGGTTGAACATAGAGATTCCATAGTTGGTTGACATCCATACATTATTTTTCTGATCTACGAGTAGTCCATATATAAAATCATTTGGGAGACCGGTCTGTTGCGTATAATGTGTAGTGATCCCAGTCTTCGGATCAACCTGGTTTACACCCTTGGCAGTGCCTATCCAAATCTTTCCTCGAAGGTCTTCGGCAATGGCGAATACCCGTTCGTTGGATAATGAATCATAATACTTTACATTTCGGTTTTTTTTAACTTGATAGAGACCTTCGTCGCTACCTATCCAAATGTTGCCTTGGCGGTCGACGAGGCTTGTCCTTGAACGCACTAACTCTTTCCCCAAGAGTTTTACAGGCTGCATCTTTAGTGTTCCTGTGTGCATACTGTATATACCGCTGGACCAAGTGTGTATCCAAATGCTATCTGAAGAGATTGGTGTTATTTGGATGATATCTTTATCTAAGAACGGTAATGGTATGGAAGCGAATTTATCTTTTTGACGATCATACCTAAGCAATCCCTGTTCAAATCCTCCTGCCCATATTGTGCCTCGGGCATCTTTGGTCAAGGTGTATTCGAGTAGGTCGGTTCTATAGAGTTTGTAGCGGTCGGATGTTAATGGGTGTTTTACAAAACCAAATTCCGTGGCCATCCATAAGTCGTTGCCATCTCGGAGAAAATTGAATGTGCTGATGAAATCTTGTTTAGGAGCATTGGCAGCCTGTATGCGCTTTGAGGTAAACTTCATCTGGTTCGGATGATAATACAGTATTCCTCGGGTTTCGGTGCCTAACCATTTCCCACCCTGTACATCCTCTTGGTAAGCCAATATATCGGAGGTCAATTCTTTGCCGTCATGGTTCACAAAAACAAGCTTTCTCCAGGTAAAATCCTCGGCGAGTAAGAAATTCTCATTTTTACCGCCGATTAGTAGGTGTTCCTCATCCCAACGATGTATGCTTCTAACATTTCTTTGCCCTATTTTGTGCAAGGTTTTGAGATTGTCAGCAAGCAGGTACATTCCATTTGCTGTGCCTACAAGTATATCTCCATTGTCTAACTTATATAAAGCATCAACCAGGTTGTTCTGAAAGCTCCGCAGGATTGGAGTCTGTTCAATCGTTTTATGTTGTATGTCCAATATATATAAACCGCTTGCATTCGTGCCGATGAGGTAATGGTTCTTCTTGAAGTGCTGTATATCAGTTACAAAATCGTTTTCTAATATTTGAGGAACAGGCAGGATATCAAAGATCCGCTGGTTGCGGTCGTAGAGGATACAATGCCCCGCCGTACCAATGATAATTTGGTTGTTGGGTGTGGCCGATATAGCATAACTGTATTTGACAAAGGGATTCTTTTCAAAATCCAGCTCTTTGGAGAAGTGTATAAACCTATTTTCCTTTAGCAGATATGCGCATAGTGAATGTGTATTGGTGGTCATCCATAGTGTATCCTGTTGATAGTGCATTCCACGGATATGGTCGTCGGGAAATCCCGAATTGTTTATGTCACTTAACCACACCTTCATTTGATAACCATTAAAACGGTTTAAACCATTCTGTGTGCCCGCCCATAGGTAACCCTGCTTGTCAAATTGAAGGGAAGAAGCACCTAATTGAGACAGCCCCTCTTCTTGTGCAATTTGTAACACAGCGAGTGTATCGGTAGGGAAAGTTTGTGCTTTCCCTACTATAAATACGAAGATCGCTATTAAACATAGAAAGAAGGATCTTTTCATTTTGGTGAAAGATTTGAAACAATTTGGTTATCACAAGGCTATTTCAAAATTAGGGAAACAAATGTTGGCATTCAATACCTAATAGGAGGTATTTTTTTCGTTAAGTGTATACTGATATTAAATTGTATTTAAACCCGATTTTGGCTAAGTTTGGAACAATTTATAAAACCTGTAACATGATAGAATTAGTATTTGCCACCAATAATGTACATAAACAACGTGAAGTGCAGGCGGTGGTAGGAGATAAATTTGTGATTAAATCACTGTCGGACATTGGTTGTGAGGATGATATACCCGAGACAGGAGATACTTTCCACGAAAATGCACAACAAAAAACCGATTACCTTGTCAAAAAATACAATGTATCCTGTTTTGGTGATGATTCGGGACTAGAAGTTGATGCTTTGGGTAAAGAACCGGGCGTGTATTCTGCACGTTATTCAGGTTCGCGTGATATGGAAAAAAATATCGACTTGGTGTTGAGCAAATTGGGTGATAATCCTGATCGCTCAGCACGATTCAAAACCGTCATATCATTGTATCTACAGGGAGAACAACATTTCTTTGAAGGAGCAATTGAAGGAAAAATTATACTCGAACGACGAGGAACAGATGGGTTTGGTTATGACCCGATTTTCATTCCGGATGGCTATACACAGACGTTTGCAGAAATGTCTGCTGAGGAGAAAAATGCTATCAGCCATCGCTCCATTGCTGTCGCAAAGTTGGTTGCGTTCTTAAAGGAAAAGGTTGTCTGAAAAGCCTCAGCGCTCTGTCAACCTGAGTCTGTCGCTGTGTCTCGCCTTTGGCGATGGAAGGATAAGCAGCACGTTTTGGCAACAAATTGTGTCTTTTCTCGCCTTGGGCGAGACTCAAGATGACAATTTGTTGAGCTTTTTAGACAGCACCTAGGGGAGAGGTTAATTTAGCCCTCTATCTCTTCTTTAACTACGGTCTCTTCAGGAGGATTTACATCCTTTTCAGAAGGAGGAGTTACTTTTTCCGTCTCCGGAGGTGTCTGTTCACTATTGCCTCGTTTCCGGGTTAGCATGTCTTCCTTGGATTTTGGTCGATCTTGTGGTCGCCAGATAAACCCCGGCAATATCTCATTTTCTTGGGTGACTAATTTGAACGGGTAAACTTTTTGGTCCACTTTGCGTATAGTGATGTAGTCGATAATCTGTTTTCCCTCCATCTTGATTTTGATACGGGCACCCCGGTCATGGAACATTTCCGTAATTCTATTGGTCTTTTCGTTGACGGAGAATACAAGGTTTTCGGCATTTCCGTCTACAAATAAGCGATCGATATTGTTGTTGGCAAAGAAAGCGGTAATCTTACGTCCTTTCAATTGGTTGAACTTGACAGAATCCTGTACGGCATTGACCATAAATGCATTGCCTACTAACAAGGCATTGTCCAGTCTCTGTTGTACAAGTTGCATATATATCGTGTCCGAAGAGATTTGTGAACCTTCGGCCCATATCATCGGATTGCCCATAAATCGAAACATGGAATCTGCCATGCCATAATAGACAGAATCTGCAACAGCCTGCAAATCCGATTTGAACATTCGTACATTGTAATAAGCCTTTACAATCCGTGTTTGTGCGGTATCCAGATGGACGGAGTCTTTTGGCAAGTTGAATGTGGTATCGGGAGTTTGCGCAACCGTCATGGCCTGGCTCATTAGGCTATCAACTTCTCCTCCGATCGGTATGACCGCTTGTTGACGAAGGAGTGAATCTTGTCTAAGTGTTTTCTCGATTTCGGTTTCCTGTACAGGTATACTCCGCGGCCTGTTCCTTGGTGAAATAGGCTTTTTCTCCGTTAATGTGATAGACTTTGGATCTTCCGTTTCGATAAGCTCTTTCTCTTCTAACGCAATGGTTGTTTTTAGGCTATCTACGGTTGTAATGACCGAATCCTGTAGCTCAACGAGCTCCTCGAATAAAGTATCGTCATCCCCATAATCGACATCTTCATCCACTTGCAATTCTCCTCCATCTCTGTCGAGCTTAAAGTCCAATGCCTTGTAGTCTTTGAGCGGAATAAGCTTAGAAAATAACGTGTCAGCTGTTAGGTAGACAGAATCTACACGGGCTTTCTCTTTTGGAAGAACGGCAACGGTAGAGTCAGAAGTAACAAGCTTATCATCGGATAATTCTGTCTCTGCGGAGCGTGTTTCCACAGTTTTTGCCGCTTGTTTTGTTTCAGTTTCTTGTAGGCTTATTTCCGAATTGGAGGTGCTATCGGGGACTGTGGCTGTTGCAGTTTCTGTCGAGTCATTCTGTACGACAGTCACAACCAAGGGGTTTTCTGTCATGGTGATAGAACCATCGGCTTGGTTGTATAGACCGTAACCACCATAGGCATAAAATTTATCCAATGTATCCACAAAGACCACATTTCGGAAAGCTTTTCCTATACCCGCATTGCGTTCGTAATAAAGGCTGTCACCTTTAAGAAAACGTGTTTCTTCGGTGTAAAGGTTGTTCTTGGAGAAGCGGGCTATGCCAAACTCCGTATTATAGTCTCCTTTTTCGGTATAAAGATTTTCTCCCTTATTTCCTTTGATATTGGTGGGGCCAAAGAAATAAGTCATACGTTGTGCGGAGTTGTACCGCATAGTGTCTGTGTAAATCTTGGTTTCAGGCGTTCTGACAACGACCTGATTTCGGAAATAAGCATCCTGCGTATTCTCAAAATAATACGCGTTTTTGGAAGTAATGGTATCGCCTCGTGAAATAATTCTCCCTCCTCCGGTATAGGTTCCGACCTTGTCCCGCATCTTGTAGACCAAAAAATTGGTTGTCAATACAGAATTTGCATCCACCATACGTACATTGTTGGTCAAGGTAGCAACCTGAGGAGCAGCATCATAATGTAGCTTATCCGCATGGATAACTGTTCCGGATGGCTGGGTAATTACGACATTACCGAAAGCCTCGAAGAATTGGCGACCGATTTCATCTTCATATAAAATACCGCTATCCGCAGAAAGAGTATTTCCTTTGTGGGAATAAACGGGCTGGATACTGCTAAAGCCTTTCTGATCTATGACGGTACTATACCGAGAAGAAACCAGATTTAACCGGTCTTGAGTTTGGGAGAGACCAGTAGCGATGCTAAATAACCATACGATGAAGACAAAGTAATATTTCACAAGCGCAAAAATAGATAATAAAACAGCAAATTTTTGTTAAAGGAAAATTTTTAATGAAGAGGGAATGGCTTTAATTTTTATTTATGTAGTTTTTTGAAATAAAACCTTATAGGTTTAATAGAAACTTTAAAATAAAAATAAGATACGTTTGTCCTGACTATACCCGGCCGGTATAGAGGACAATTGAAAAACTTCTATTAACTTTGGTTCATGGATTTGCTGCATAGATTCAAAAGATACGTGGAAGGAACGCTTCAAATTAAGCCTACGGACACAATTTTGCTGACCGTAAGTGGGGGGAAGGATTCTATGTTGATGGCTTTTTTGTTTAAGCAGTTGGGCTACAAGGGCTATGTTGCACATTGTAATTTTCAGCTTCGAGGCGAGGAGTCAGATAAGGATGAGCAGTTGGTAGAATCTTATGCTGAACAGTTGGGTTTTCCATTGATGAAAAAACGGTTCGATACGGAAAGTTATGCACGGCAGGAAGGTATTTCCATACAGATGGCAGCAAGGGACTTGCGTTACGCTTGGTTTGAGGAACTCCGTCAATCAAACAACATTTCTTGGATTGCTGTTGCGCAGCATCGGAATGACCATTTGGAGACCGTTTTGTTGAATCTGACTCGAGGAACGGGATTGCAGGGACTTCAAGGGATATTGCCCAAGCGCGGTACAATTATCCGTCCTTTGTTGTTTTTGACTGCTGATGAGATTGCTCAATTTGTCCTGTCCGAAAGTATTCCTTATCGTGACGATCAGTCTAATTTTTCGACAAGATATGCCCGCAATAAGATTCGTTTGGAAATTATACCGAAATTCAAGGAGATAACAGCTGATTTTGAAACAGTATTAGCCGAGAATATAGTCCACTTTCAGGAATCGTATCAACTTTTGGAATCTTTTATTGAACCCATACGTACACGTATTTTTGATGTTAAAGCCGATGGAACGATGGCGATCAATAAGAATACATTAATGCCTTATCTGTCTGATATGCCTCTGCTTTATGCTTTATTTAGACCATACGGATTTTCTAAAGCGGTTTTGGGAGATTTGGCAGCCCAAAAGGCGAAAGGAGTTGGAACGGTATTCGATTCAGCTACGCACCGTTTGTGGGTAGATCGCGATAAACTTTTTCTACAAAAAAGAGATAAATGGAGAGAAACTGACGGGCAGCGAAAAGATATTGCTGAAACGGATACTGATATACATCTTGGTGAAATGACTATCTCTTGTGCTGTTTCGACAGATTTGACGATTGTTCGGGATAAAAAAGTTGCCAAGCTGGATTATGACAGACTTATTTTTCCGTTAACTCTGCGTTATTGGGAAGAAGCAGATACGTTTTGTCCGTTAGGTATGCAAGGCAAGAAGAAGTTAAGTGATTTCTTTATCCAGCAAAAAGTTCCTGTTTTTAAGAAAAAGCAGATCCCTATTCTGGTCAATGGCAATGGTGATGTGTTGTGGATCGTGAACTATCAGTTGGATAATCGCTATAAGATAACGGAAAGTACAAAAAAAGTATTTACATTAGTCTGTAATTAAAAAATATGGGCGGACATTATCTCTTCCAGGAAAAGCAATATTTGGGGCGTGATGCGACGTGGATCAGCGTTCGGTTGATATTGGCTTTGTTTTGTTTTATTGCCTCTTACCTCAATTGGGATCAATTGATTTCGCAGCAGCTGTTCTTTATTGTTGGAGTGGGTGTTATCATCGTTTCGGTATTGATGATTTATATGGTGCATTACAAAACCGTAGTGGATACGCGTAACCTTACTTTAAGTGGGTTATGGTCTTCGAAACTGGTTAAGATAGATCTGAACAATATTGTAAAGGTGGAACTGAAGCCCTACAGTACTTTTGTTTTTAACAACCCGGTCTATAATCTTCATAAGAACGGAAAAATACGTTTCTATTCTGG
The DNA here is from genome assembly GCF_900116225.1 of Sphingobacterium wenxiniae. GTDB lineage: Bacteria > Bacteroidota > Bacteroidia > Sphingobacteriales > Sphingobacteriaceae > Sphingobacterium > Sphingobacterium wenxiniae. The sequence continues at coordinate 6,115 of NZ_FOZZ01000003.1, read as the reverse complement.
AGGAAAAGATGCGGTATGGTTGACAGATCGAGAAGGTTTGGTCTATATTATCGGCTCACATAAAGCTGAAGAACTGGCAAGAGCTGTTACCGAGGCTAAAAAACAATTACAGGATTGAAAGCTTAAATAATGTTAAGGCTTTCTGATGCTGACATTTTGTTGACGGAAGATTTATTCGGTTTTTTGTAACTTTGGTACAAACGTTAGAGAAAAGAGAATGGAATTACTTAAAATTATCGCAATATTTGTTATCGTATACTATGCGCTTAAATATACCTTTCGTTTGCTGATGCCTTTTGCGTTGCGCAAAATGACAGAGCGTATAATGAAAAAAGCACAGCAATCACCATATAATGGTCAGCAGTCATACCAGTATCAATATAACGGTCAGGGAGATCCCTTCGCTCAATTTAGACAACAAAAAACAAGTGCCGGGCAAGGAGGGGAGGTTCGTGTGGATTATGTTCCGCAGGAAGAATCCAGATCCCGAAAGGGTACTGAAACCGCAGGAGAGTTTGTAGACTTTGAAGAAATTAAAAATTAAAAAGGAGGGGCAAAAATTTTTGCCCCTCCTTTTTAATTTTTAATTTTGGTTTTTCCTTTCATCATGTGGCTCAAACAACTTTCTGTTCTCAACTTTAAAAACTACACGGAGTCTTCCTTGGATTTTCTCCCGCAGGTCAATGCTTTTGCAGGGCCAAACGGAGCAGGAAAGACGAACATGTTGGACGCCATACACTATCTGGCACTCTGTAAGTCTTATTTCAACCCCATTGATTCGCAACATATCAAGAAAGGGATGGATTGGTTTATGGTGCAGGGGGAGTTCGAGCGAGAACAGATCTCGGATGTGGTCTCCTGTAGCGTAAAGAAGAATCAGAAAAAGCAATTTAAGAAGAACAAAAAGGATTATCCACGTTTGGCCGACCATATCGGACAGTTTCCGTTAGTGATGATTTCACCCAATGATTCCATTATCGTAACCGATGGCAGTGAGGAGCGGCGTAAGTTTATGGATAATGTGATTTCTCAAACGGACAACCACTACCTCGATACACTTATTAACTACAACAAAGTGCTCCTGCAACGGAACAGTCTGCTTAAGCAGATTAAACAAACCGGAGTTTTGGATTTGGGGCTTTTGGAGGTGTTGAATATGCAACTGGTTGAGGTGGGGGAACGTATATTTCAGCGCAGGCAACAATTCATGGAGGAATTCTTACCTGAATTTGAGCGTTATTACCGTTTCCTTACTGATGAAGCAGAATCCGTTTCTTTGATCTATGAGTCGCCGTTGATGGAACAGGATTTTATGGAATTACTGTCGTCCAACTTAGAAAAGGATCGAATCTTGGAACGGACGTCTCAGGGAGTGCATAAAGACGATTTGCTGTTCAGTATACATGAAGGGATGCCGTTGAAGAAATTTGGCTCTCAAGGTCAACAGAAATCCTTCTTGATTGCATTGAAACTGGCGCAATACAGTTTTTTGCGGGAGAAAAAGAAGTATAAACCTTTGCTGTTGCTGGATGACATCTTTGACAAACTGGACGAAAAGCGTACTAAGAAACTGATGCAGTTGGTTTCAGACGATGAATTTGGTCAGATTTTCCTCAGTGATACAGATGCGTATAGAATCAAACATATTTTTGATGAAATAGCCCAACCTATTCGTATTTTTGAAGTAGAAGGAGGTACGGTCGATGTATAAGAAGAAATTTGATGAGATTCCGACTCGGGATGATATCGGGATAAAAGAAGCGGTCGAAAAATGGATAGAGACTTATCGGCTACGCTCTAAGTTTGACGAATCTTTTATTATCAATGCCTGGCCGGAAATCATTGGTAAAGCTATTGCCAACCGTACCCAAAAGATTTATATTCGAGATAAAAAACTATTTGTCAAGGTTGAATCTGCTGTGATTAAAAATGAGCTGGCGATGATGCGCAGACAGATTATCGGTCGCGTTAATGAGTACGTGGGTCATGTGGTGGTGGAAGAGTTTGTAATCCTATAGTTATGGAATTACAACATGTGCTTACCGATTTGTTTGGCACAACCCTTGAAGACGCCAAATTTATCCAATCCAAATTTCAGATAGAATATCTAAATAAAGGTGATTTCTTTGTTCAGCAACATAAGCGCTGTACGAAGTTAAGCTTTATTGAAAACGGAATATTCAGAGTGTTTGCCGAGACAGCAAATAAGGAAATTACACAGTGGATAGGAGGAGAAAATTACTTTATAACAGATCTCAATTCGTTTCTTTTTGACCAGCCTTCAAGATGGAATATTCGTGCGCTGACCGATGCAAAAATTCTGACTTTGGAACTGATCGACTACCGTCAATTTGAACAAAACCTACCAAGTTGGAATGTTGTAGAAAAACGATTTATAGCCAAGTGTTTTTCGATGCTGGAAGACCGTATATTTTCTTTTATAGCCTTATCGGCAGAGGAACGGTATCAACATTATTTTAAGACTAACAAGGAGCTATTCAACCAGGTACCTCTTCAATATATAGCCTCTATGCTTGGGATGACACCCGAAACGTTGAGCCGTATAAGGGCTAAAATGTGATGGTACTGTTCAATCATCGTAATGAAAACGACATTGTGCTATAATAAGAATATCATCCTTTACCCGATAGACTAAACGATGCTCATGGTCAATTCGTCGTGACCACCAACCTGTATAATTTCCCATTAAGGGTTCAGGCTTCCCGATTCCTTCAAAGGGGGATCGTGTACACTCATCTATCAGTTTATTAAGGCGTTTGAGCATCTGTTTATCGGTGTTGACCCACTATTTGTATTGCTTCCAAGCCTCAGGAAGAAAGGAAATACTATTCATAGGGTGTTTCGTCCTCTGCGGCAATAAGTTTCTTCTCTTCAAACTTGCCGAGATTGTATTCTTCCATTGCCTTGTCCAAACTTGCTTTATTTGCTTTGGTGCTTACAAGATATTCTGTTTCATCCATTTGGTTGAATGTGTCCACACTCATGATGACAACACTTTTACCATTATTTCGGTGAATGATTAATTGATCTTTGTCCTCAGCTACCTTGTCGAGATAAGTTTTCATGTGCTTACGAAATTCTGAATAATTTGCTATTTGCATATTCTTTATATTTAATAAGTACTTAATTGTATTTTTTCAAGAGATTGGTAAAAATAAATTCTTGATTTATATCAAGCTTTACGCTGTTTTTACCAGGTACCTTTGGTATATGAAAAAGGTACATATAGCATTTGAGACAATTATTGAGGCTTCTGTAGAGCAAGTATGGACAGTATTGTCTGATTTTGACTGTTATCCAGAATGGAGTCCAACGGTGAAACGTTTCTCTGAGCAACCTCAAGTAGGGCAATCTGTGAAGGTCAGATTAGAGCAACCCGGAGGAATGGGGATAACAATGAAACCAAAGATTTTGAAACTGGAACCTTTATCGGAAATTCGATGGAGAGGAATTCTTGGGATAAAAGGGCTTTTCGATGGTGAGCACTATTTCCTACTTGAACCTTTAGGTAAAGGCCAAACACGTTTTATTCAAGGCGAATATTTTAGTGGACTTTTAGTTCCCTTCTTTAGGAACATGATAGAAGGGAATACTAGCAAAGGTTTTAAACTGTTCAATAACGCTTTAAAGGAACGCGCAGAGGCCTATAAATAATCGTCCAGATTTCCTTTTCCTTCCCGGATAATCTCAAAATCGCCTGTCGTGACATCAACTATTGTAGAAGCCACATTGTCACCATAACCACCGTCTATCACTAAGTCCACTTTATCTTCGTACTTTTCGTGGATGAGTTCGGGATCGGTTGAATATTCGATAATTTCATCTTCATCACGGATGGAAGCCGTAACAATAGGATTGCCTAATTCCTTGACGATTTCACGTACAATATTATTGTCCGGAATACGGATACCAACAGTCTTCTTCTTAGAGCTTAAAAGCTTAGGGACTTGACCACTGGCATTGAAGATAAAGGTAAAAGGACCGGGTAAGGCTTTTTTCAACACACGGAAAACAGGTGTGTCAAAAGGTTTTGTGTACTGGGAAATATCCGTTAAATCATAGCAGATAAACGAAAGATTGGACTTCTCCGGTTTCAATCCACGGATTTGACAGACGCGCTCAATCGCCTTCTGCTGGGTAATGTCACAACCGATACCGTACACCGTATCCGTTGGGTAGATGATCACCCCACCTTTTTTGAGGATATCCACAGCCTGTTGAATGGCTTTGGGATTCGGATTGTCTTCGTATATCTTGATTAACATAGCGATTGTATTAATGGAGATGTTCGAAAAAGGTAAGTATTCTTTTTGTATGTCATCCCGACGATAGGAGGGATCTATTAGTACTATAGACGCGCTATATAATTAACAGATGCTTCCTATCGTCAGCATGACAAATAAGCACTTATCATTGCATTTCGGACACTCCTAAATAAAATTAAAATTCTGCGTTTTTCGGTGTTCTTGGGAACGGAATAACGTCACGAATATTTGTCATGCCTGTAGTAAATAATACCAAGCGTTCAAAACCTACGCCAAATCCCGAATGTGGCGCTGTACCGAAACGACGGGTATCCAAGAACCAGTCCATTTCCTCTTCAGGAATCCCCACTTCCGCCATACGGGTTAGAAGCTTGTCGAGGCTCTCTTCACGTTGTGAACCGCCGACCATTTCACCGATACCAGGGAATAAGATGTCCATGGCACGTACCGTATGACGTCCTTGTGCATCTGGTTCGTTCTGCTTCATGTAGAACGACTTGATTTCACGTGGATAATCGGTTAAGATAACCGGTTTTTTGAAATGTTTTTCCACCAGGTAACGTTCGTGTTCAGATTGTAGATCAGCGCCCCAATCTTCGATGAGGTACTTGAATTGTTTCTTCTGGTTGGGTTTGCTGCGTTTCAAGATTTCGATAGCATCCGTATAGGTTACACGTTCGAACTTGTTCTCTAACACAAAGTTCAGTTTCTCCACAAGATTTAACTCCGAACGCTCGTTTTGTGGTTTGGATTTCTCTTCTTCCAATAATCTGTTTTTCAAAAACTCGATTTCTTCAGAACAGTTATCCAAAGCATATTTGATGACATATTTTAATAAATCTTCGGCCAAGTCCATATTGTCTTCCAACTCATAAAAAGCCATTTCCGGTTCAATCATCCAGAACTCAGCCAAGTGGCGTGTTGTGTTGGAGTTTTCAGCACGGAATGTAGGTCCAAAAGTATAAATATTACCAAAAGCCATCGCAGCAAGCTCACCCTCCAACTGACCTGAAACGGTGAGGTTGGTCGATTTGCCAAAGAAATCTTCTTTGAAATCTATTTCACCGGATTCTGTACGTGGGGGATTGTCGAAATCCAGAGTGGTCACACGGAACATTTCGCCTGCACCCTCAGCATCCGAACCGGTAATGATAGGTGTATGCATATAAACAAAATCTCTTTCATTGAAGAATTTGTGTACCGCAAAAGCTAAAGCGTTACGCACTTTGAATATAGCGTTGAATGTACCTGTACGGAAACGTAGATGGGCGATTTCACGTAAGAATTCCAAGCTGTGTTTTTTCGGTTGCAGCGGAAATTTCTCTGGGTCTGAATCTCCTAAAATAGATAATTCCGTTACTTTGATTTCTACGCGCTGACCTTTGCCCAAGGACTCTACCAATATCCCCTTTACGCGGATAGCAGCACCAGTTGTTACTCTTTTTAGCAGTGCTTCATCGGTGTTTTCAAAATCTACAACAGCTTGTATATTATTGATGGTCGACCCATCGTTGATAGCGATAAATTGGTTATTGCGGAAAGTCCTCACCCAACCTTTGACAATAACTTCCTTGCCAAACTCTTCAGAGGATAATAATGCTTTAATACGTGTATGTTCCATTCTAATAATCAGCTTCTTTGTTAAGCGACACAAAAATACGCTATTCTGTTGGTTTATTGCTAATAAATGGGGAATTATTATGGGAAATTAGATGATTGTAAAATGCTCGCTAAGGAAAGCTATTCGTGTCAGCGAAAGAGTTTGGTGTGTCAGCGAAAGAGTTTGGTGTGTCAGCGAAAGAGTTTGGTGTGTCAGCGAAAGAGTTTGG